>DATCBU010000001.1:0-61473 GCA_036511675.1 Acidimicrobiales bacterium
CTCGGTGACGGGGCGCCCCAGCTTGCCCGGCCAGTAGTGATCCACGTCGGCGGCCGTCCCCGCCGCCCACACCAACAGGAACGCCTCGACGAGCTCGGAGGGGTCGAGCGCGTCCACGTGGGTGGGCTCGACGTCGTGGCCGACCGACTCCAACAGTGAGGCGGCGGCTTCGGTGGCGGCCACACAGTCGGGGTGCGTCGCCACCGTGCCGCCGAACGCCGCGCTCTGCATGCCGATGCGGAGGCGTCCGGGAGCGGCGGCGAGCTCCGCTTCGTAGGGCCGCAAGGGCGTGGGCGCGGCATAGGGGTCTCCGGGCTCGGGCCCGGCCACGGCGTCGAGCACCGTGGCGGTGTCGCGCACGGTGCGCGACACGACCAACTCGCACACGAGCCCGCCCATGATGTCGCCCCACTCCGGCCCGAGCGGCACACGCCCGCGCGACGGCTTGAGCCCCACGAGCCCGCATTCGCTGGCGGGGATGCGGATGGAGCCACCGCCGTCATTGGCATGCCCGACGGGCACCATCCCCGACGCCACCGCCGCCGCCGATCCACCGCTCGACCCACCGGTCGATCGGCTCGTGTCCCACGGGTTGCGGGTGGGCCCGTAGGCGAGGGGCTCGGTGGTGGGGAGGATACCCAGCTCGGGCGTGTTGGTACGCCCGACCACGACGAAGCCTGCGGCGCGCAGGCGCAGGGCCAGCTCCTGATCGCGCTCGGCCACATAGCGCGCCGCTTTGAGCACGCCCATGCCTTCGTGCACCTCGTCACCCGCGGTGTAGCAGATCAGGTCCTTGAGGACGATGGGCACACCGCGAAACGGCCCGTCGGGAAGGACGCCGGCCGCTTCACGTCGCGCCTCGGCGTAGCGGGGACGAATGACGGCGTTGAGCTCGGGGTTGAGCTTCTCGATCCGGTCGATGGCGTCCTCGACGAGCTCCGCCGGCGACGCGGTGCCGTCCCTGACCAATGCGGCGAGAGCGGTGGCGTCGAGGAAGGGTTCGGGCATAAAGCCAACCTACAGGTGGTCGGAGGGGCAGACATCGGTGGGCCTAGGGTGGAAGTGTGCCGGGGCGAGATCGTGAGAACACCGTGAACCGCACCACGATGCCCGCCGCCTTCGTGGGCCACGGGAGCCCGATGAACGCCGTGGAGGACAACCGCTACACCCGGGCGTGGCGAGCCTTCGGCGAGGCCGTCCCCCGTCCCCGGGCCATCCTCGTGGTATCCGCCCATTGGTACATCAACGCCTCGGCCGTCACAGCCATGACCCGGCCCCGGACCATCCACGACTTCTACGGTTTCCCCGACGAGCTCTTCGCCGTGTCGTACCCCGCACCCGGTGATCCTGCCTTGGCCCGGCAGGTGGCGGACCTGGCCCAGCCCCTGTGGGTGGGCCTGGACGCCGACAGCTGGGGCATCGACCACGGCTCGTGGTCGGTGTTGGTGCACGCCTTCCCCGATGCCGATGTCCCTGTCGTCCAGCTCGCCATCGACGCCACCAAACCGTTCGAGTACCACCTCGAGCTGGGCGCTCGGCTGGCGCCGCTGCGCGACGACGGAGTGCTCATCGTCGCCAGTGGCAACGTGGTCCACAACCTCGGCCTCATGGACGGGCGCCTCCCCGACTCGGGCACCGAGTGGGCGCACCGGTTCGACGAGGACGCGCGGGCCACGATGGCCCGTGCACCAGCGACGATCGTCGAGGCCACGCGCCATCCCGACTACGCCCTGGCGGTGCCAACCCCGGACCACTTCATCCCGCTGCTGTACCTGGCGGGACTGGCCGACGCGTCCGGGGTGAGAGCCGACGTGCTCGTCGACGGGTACGCCTACGGATCGTTGTCGATGACCTCCTATACGGTCGGGTGAGACGACGCTGAAGGAGTTGCGGTTCGGGGGCGGGGGTCGGGGCGGGTGGGCACTGGCCGGTGCCGGTGTGCTCGGCGCCACATTGGCGGCCACGTTCGACGGCACCGGCGCCGGCTCGGCGGCCGATCAGGACTGGCCGCCCTTCGTCCTCGTCTCGGGGTTGCTTCTGGTCGGTCTCGTCGCCGACGAGAGCGGGCTCTTCGCCGCCGCCGGCCATGCCCTGGCGCGCCTCTCGAGAAGCGGCGCCGTGCTCTTCACCGGTTCGGTCGTGTTGGTGGCCGGTGTCACGAGCGTCTTGAATCTCGACACGTCGGTGGCGTTCCTCACCCCGGTGCTCGTCTACGCGGCGCGGCGCCGGGGTGGGAGCGAGGCGCCGCTGCTGTACGGATGCCTGTTGCTCTCCAACGCCGCCTCGCTGCTGCTTCCGGGCTCCAACCTGACCAACCTGATCGTGCTGGGCCACCTCCATCTCTCCGGAGGCCGGTTCCTGGGCAAGGTGGCACCGGCGTGGCTGGTGTCGGTCCTCCTCACCGCGGGCGTGGTGGCGTGGGTCGAACGTCGCTCGTTGCGCACCGCCCCCGGTGTGGAACCAGCCCCGGCGGCGACAGAGGACCGCGACGGCCCGGCCTTCGCGCTGGCCCTGGCGGCGGTGGTGGCCGTCGCCGCGCTCGTGCTGGTGCTGCGTTCGCCCGCACTGCCGGTGGCCGCCGTCGGCGTGGTGGCGGTAGGCGCCAGGATGGTGGCCGGAAAGGCCCCGCTCACCAGGGTCCTGGACCTCTTGGGGCTCCCGGTCCTGGTCGGGTTGTTCGGCGTCGCCGTCGCCCTGGGGACACTGGGCCGGAGCTGGTCGGCGCCCACCACCGCACTCTCGCATCTCGACGCCTGGGGGACGGCGGCGGTGGCCGCCGCGGCCAGCGTCGTGTGCAACAACCTCCCCGCCGCGTCGCTGCTGGCGGCGCGGGTTCCCCCCCGGCCGTTCGCGCTGCTGGTGGGGCTCGACATCGGACCCAATCTGTTCGTGACCGGCTCGCTGGCGTGGATCCTCTGGCTCCGGGCCGCGGCGGGCGCTGGGGCCGCCCCGTCGATCGCCCGAGCCACCCGCTTGGGCCTGGTGGCGGCGCCCTTGGCCATGGGCGGAGCGTTGGGCGTGCTCGTCCTGGCCGGCATCCGGTGAGAATCCCCAGGTTTTCCGCTTGTTCTCCCCAGGCCGACGCGACGAAGGTGGTGGCGGTGGGGGATCGCCTGGTTCCCAGTGCGAGTGCGTCGAACACCCCCCATGCACGGCAGGGTTGCCGCTCCGTGTGACTTTCGGCCCCCCCGGGGTCGCACAAGGGCGGCGCCCCCGTGCGCACGATGTGCGCTGATGCCTGATCGCTCCCATGGCGACGTGCTCGACCACGTGTCGATCCAGTGCGCGTTCGTGCGGGACCCCGACGGCAACAACGTCGAAGCCGTCAGCCACACCCCGGAGTAGCCCCAACCGGTCGCCGGGGCAGCATCGGGTCGCCGGGCCGCTCGGGGCTGGGCCGCCTCGGAGGGCGGTACCGTGAGGGTGTGGTGCTGTGCCCGACCTGCAACGAGACGAACCCCGATGGATATCTGTTCTGTGGGCACTGCGGGTCGGCCCTTCCCGTCGGCGGGTGCCCGTCGTGCGGCGCCACCATCAGCGACGGGCAGCGGTTCTGCGGGCAGTGCGGGGCCGGCGTCGACGGCGCCGTCGCTCGACCTCCGAGCCCGGCGCTCGAAGAACGGAAGCTGGCCACCGTCCTGTTCGCCGACGTCGTGGGCTTCACCTCCCTGGCGGAGCGGACCGACCCCGAGGTGGTGGCCCGACTGGTCGACACCGCCTTTCGCGAGTTGGGCGACATCGTCGCCGACCACGGCGGCGCGGTCGACAAGTACATGGGCGACTCGGTCATGGCCGTGTTCGGGGTCCCGCTGGCCCATGACGACGATGCCGAGCGCGCCGTGGCCGCCGCCATGGCGATGCGCCACCTCGGGGGAGACCTCGTTTTCTCGATCGGTGTGAACTCCGGCGAGGTAATGGCGACGGCCATGGGCGCGGGCGGGGGCATGACCGTGATCGGCGACACCGTCAACGTGGCGGCCCGTCTGGAGAAGGCGGCCGGCCCCGGGGAGGTGTTGTGCGGTCGCCTCACCACCGAGTTGGTGGGGGGAAGGATCTCGTTCCGCGCCCGCCAACCCATCCTCCTCAAGGGCAAGCAGGAGCCCGTCGAGGTCTGGGAGGCCGTCTCGCTCCAGCCCGTCGACCTCCAACCCACCGCGCCGGGGCCCCCCTTGGTGGGTCGCGACGACGAGTTGGCGTTCCTCGAGGCACAGTGGCGCCGCGTGGGTCGGGACCGCAAGCCCCAGGTCGTGGTGGTATGCGGCGATGCGGGATCGGGCAAGACTCGGGTGACCGCCGAGCTGGCCCGCTTGGCCGAGCGAGACGGCACGGTGGTGCGCTCCACCTACCCCGCCTACGGCTCCTTGGGTGGGTCCCGGGTCGCCGCCGACGTGGTCCGCCAACTGGGGCCGATCTCCGATGCCGAGGTGACCGCCCGGGTCATGTCGCTGGCGGGAGAGATGGACCAGTCGCTGCAGTCGATCGACCCCGCCGGCATGCACCAGGAGCAGCTGTGGGCCCTGGGTCGGCTGCTCCAGGACAAAGGCTCCAGTCGCCCGCTTCTGATCCTGATCGACGACATGCACCGCAGCGGCGACCAGATGCTCCAGGTGCTCGGGGAGCTGTCGGGACGCCTCCACAACGTGGCGCTGCTGACCGTGCTGGTGGGGCGCAGCGAACCGGGCGAATGGCTGGCCGCCTTCCCCGCCGCCACCACCGTCCGCCTGGGCCCGCTCAGCAATGCCGACGCCGTGGCCCTGGCCGGTGGGTTCGTCGGCGACAAGCCGCTCGCCCCCGAGGCGGCCGACTTCCTCGTCGACCGGGCCGGCGGCAACCCCTTGTACCTACGCGAGCTGGTGTCGATGGCCCGCGCCCAGGGCCTGCTCGTCGACGACGGCGACCGGTACCGGCTGAGTGCGGGCGGGACCATCCCGGCCACTCTGCAGGCGCTGTTGGCGGCTCGGCTGGACGCCCTCGAGCCCGAACAGAAGCTGGCGCTGCAGCTCGCCGCGGTCATGGGCGGGGCGAGCGCCGATGACCTGGCCGCGCTGGGGTCACCGAACGCACCGGCCGCACTGCGCTCGCTCGTCGAGAACGGGCTCATGCGCCACACGTCGGAGGGCCGCTACGACACCGTCGACTCCCTCCTGCGCGAGGTCGCTTACGAGACCCTGCCCCGCAACGTCCGCGGTGAGCTCCATCGCCGCGCCGCGGCCTTCGTCCCCGACCTCGAGGGCCGGGCCCGCCACCTCGATCGCGCCGCCGGCTACCTCGTCGACGACGGGGATGTGGCGGCCGAGGCCGCCGAGGCGCTGTCGCGCGCCGGGCAAGAGCTCTTCGTCGCCGCCCGCCTGCTCGACGCCCTGCGACTCCTGGAGCGGGCCGTCGCCCTGGGGTGTCGACGGTCGTCGGCCCTGCTCGACCTGGCCAAGGTCCAGTCGCTGTGTCGAAAGCCCGAGGACGTGTTCGAGACCCTCGCCATGGTCGCCGACGACCCCGGGGACCCGACCGTGGCCATCGAGCGCGACCACACCGCCGCCAACGCCAGGGTGTTCAGCGACCCCGCCCTGGCCCTCCCCGCCCTCGAGGCGGTGACGGCGCGCTGGCGCGACCTCGGGGTCATCGGCAAAGAGGCGTGGGGACACGCCAACCTGGGCGTGTCGTATTTCAACCAGAGCCGCATGGAAGAGTCTGCACGCGAGCTCGAGCTCGGGCTCACCCTCTTCGAGCAGGCCGGCGACGAGGTGGGTGCGGTGGCGGCGTCCTCGTTCTTGTGCCTGGCCCGACCCACCGACCGGCGTGTCCCGGAGTGGCTGGCCCGGGCGCTGGAGTTCGCCGACGCCACCGGGGACCGTTCCCGACAGCTGGGCACGCTCACGACCCTGGCGTGGCACCACTTCATCCGGTCGCTGTGGGGAACGGCCGTGGACACCGCCGAGGCCGAGGGCTTCGCCCGGCGCCTGGCCGAGCTCGGCGAAGAGCGCGGCGCCGTCGACATGGCCGTGCACGGCACGAGCCTGCTCGCCATCATGGCCCGCTTCAGCGGGCGGCTCGACGAGGCGGCGCGCCATGCGGAGGCGTTGCAGCGGTTCAGTGTCATCGTCGACCACGAGGGGTATCCGTGGGTGGGGTGGGCCGCCACCTTCGCCGTGGCCGTCGCCCGGGGGGCGTCGGACCTCGCCCCTCCACTGGCCCCGGTTGCCTCCCCCGACCCCGTGGTCGGGATGGCCCTCCTCGTCATCGGCACCGAGTTGACCGTGGCGGGACGGGTGCAAGAGGCGCTGGTGCGCTTCGACTTCGTCGACCGCCTCGGTCTGGGACCCTTCGGTGATCTCGCCGGCGTGCTGAACGGCCTGGCCCTGGTGCTGTCGGGCCGAGGCGACGAGGCCCTGGCCTGGGTCGAGCGCGCCGCCCGTTCGGCCCGGGCCCTCGAAGCACCCCCCGCCAGCGTGGCCGCCGCCGCGCTGCGGGCCGAGATCACCGGGGATGCCACCGGCCTGGGTCGCGCGCCGGGCTCGGCACTGAGCATCAGCGACGCCCTGGTGCTGCGGGCCTACGCCGCCGGGGGCGACGCGGCCGCCCTCGACGCCCTGCGCCGGAGCGCGCCCAAACTCGCCATGCCGGGTCTGCTCCTCGGGCTCTGAGGCGTCGGTTTCCGGCCAATCGCCGGAAGGACCGGATCAGCTGGCCGCGGACGCCTCGTGCCCCAGCGAAGCCTCGAAATCGCTGTGTCGGATCGGGAACGATCCCCCGCAGTGCGGACAACGGACATAGACGTGCTGATCCGTGGCCTCGATGTGCTGGGGTTCGAGGATGACGATCCTCCAGCACAACCTGCATTCGCGTGTCCGGGGCGGTGCCGCTGCCCGGAAGCGCCGATCACTCTGACCGGTACCGGTCATGAGCCCCCCTCGATTCCACCTGCCCAGGTGTCCTCATCTACCCCAACTACCTCAATGATGCTCTTCCACGAGCCACTCGGGCATCGTCAAAATTTGGGAGCGTCGGCCGTAGGCTCGGGCGTGGTCTGGGGGAAGCCTTTGTCGGTCGCACCGGCCGCGGAGCCGGTTCCGGGGGCCTCCCCGGCGCCGGTGTCCCCGGCCCGGGTCCTCACCGCGCTGACCGTGGTGGCCGTCGCCACCTGGACCCTGGAGTCCGTGATGGGCCTCGGTCCGAGCCTGATGGTCGTCCTGGTGGCTGCCTTTGGCGCGGCCGCCGCCGTCCGTTTCGGGCACGCCGTGGGGCGGGTGGCGCTGATCACGTTGCTGGTGGTGACGGTGTCGGGTCTGGGCTGGATCGAGCTGATCAACGAGGCGCAGTACGGGACCGTGGCCCTGACCGGCGCGCCCCCGCTGGTCCGGTGGTGCGGCGCCACCTACGTGCCGAGCGGCGTCGTCACCTCCGACCTGTCGACGGGTCCGGGCCCGCGCTATTCGAAGATCCTGCGCACCCCCTCGGGCTACGACGTCTTCGGCGTCGCCCTCGCGCCGCACCGCTCGTGCGGAAGAAGCGGCGCGCTGTTGGTCAGGGTGGGGACGGCGCGTTACGCCGCCTACGACCCCAAGAGCCCCTGACCTCGTCGGCTCACCCCGACTTCTTCGACACCGCGCCGTTGTCGGTGACGTCTCGGCGCGAACGGCTGCGTTGGCGACCCCGGATGGCCTGGTCGAGGACGACCTTGCGGAGCCGGACCGTATGGGGCGACACCTCGACGCACTCGTCCTCGCCGATGAATTCCAACGCTTGTTCCAACGAGAGCTGCAGGTGCGGGGTGAGGCGTTCGAGCTCCTCGGCCGTTGAAGACCGGACGTTGGTGAGCTTCTTCTCCTTGGCCGGGTTCACGTCCATCTCGTCGGCGCGCGAGTTCTCCCCCACGATCATGCCTTCGTAGACCTCGGTTCCGGGGGGGACGAGCAGGGTGCCGCGCTGCTCGAGTGCCATGAGCGCGTAGGTGGTGGTGACCCCGCGCCGGTCCGCCACCATCGAGCCGTTGCGGCGCACACGCAGGTCGCCGTGCCACGGCTCCCACCCGTCGAAGACATGGTGCAGGATCCCGGTCCCGCGCGTCTCGATGACGAATTCGGTCCGGAACCCGACCAGCCCGCGCGCCGGCACCCGGTAGTCCATGCGCACCCAGCCCGTCCCGTGGTTCACCATCTCCTCGAGACGCCCGAATCGAAGCGCCAACAACTGGGTCACCACTCCCAGGTATTCGGTGGGGACGTCGACGGCCAGGCGTTCCATGGGCTCGTGCAGCTTGCCGTCGATGATGCGGGTGACGACCTGGGGCTTGCCCACCGTCAGCTCGAAGCCCTCGCGGCGCATGGTCTCGACCAGCACCGCCAGCTGCAGCTCGCCCCGGCCCTGGACCTCCCACGCGTCGGGTCGGTCCGTGGGCAGGACCCGCAACGACACGTTGCCCACCAGCTCCTGGTCGAGCCTGCTCTTGATGAGCCGGGCCGTGACCTTGGTGCCGTCGGAGCCCGACAAGGGCGAGGTGTTGATCCCGATCGTCATGGCCAGGCTCGGCTCGTCCACCAAGATGGCGGGCAGCGGGCGGGGGTCGTCAGCGTCAGCCAGGGTCTCGCCGATGGTGACGTCGGGGAACCCCGCCACCGCCACGATCTCGCCCGGCCCGGCCTCGTCGGTCTCGACGCGCTCGAGGGCTTTGGAGGAGAAGAGCTCGGTGACCTTGCCCCGCTGCACCGTCCCGTCGATCCGGCACCACGCCACGGTTTCGCCCCGCCGCAGGGTGCCGTTGTAGACGCGGCAGATCGCCAGGCGGCCGAGGTACGGAGACGCGTCGAGATTGGTCACGAGCGCCTGCAGCGGCGCATGGGGGTCGTACTGCGGAGGGGGGACGCTCTCGATGATGGCCTCGAACAACGGGACCAGGTCGGGCCCGATGTCGTCGGGGGAGGTGCCGACCCGTCCGGCCCGGGCGTTGGCATACAGCACCGGAAACCCAACCTGGTCCTCGTCGGCATCGAGATCGAGGAAGAGCTCCTCGATCTCGTGGACGACCTCGGTGACCCGGGCATCGGCCCGGTCCACCTTGTTGACCACGACCACGACGGGCAGACGCGCCTCGAGTGTCTTGCGCAACACGAAGCGCGTTTGCGGCAGCGGGCCCTCCGACGCGTCGACCAGGAGGAGCACACCGTCGACCATGGCCAGCCCACGTTCCACCTCGCCGCCGAAATCGGCGTGCCCGGGGGTGTCCACGATGGTGATCTTCACCGAGCCGTAGGGAACGGCCGTGTGCTTGGCGAGAATGGTGATCCCCTTCTCGCGCTCGAGGTCCCCCGAGTCGAGCACCCGGTCGGTGACCTCCTGGTTGGCCCGGAACGCCCCCGTCTGGCGGAGCATGGCGTCCACCAACGTCGTCTTGCCGTGATCGACGTGTGCCACGATTGCTACATTGCGAAGGTCGTCACGTGCGGACATGGGCCGACCAGGCTAGTGGGCCGGGTGGACGCCCGAAGTCAGCAGACGCTAGAATGCCACGGATTGGGTTTGCCGCTCGCGCCGACCCTGATCCTCGGTTTCCGATTCCGGCACTTCGGACTCCTGAAGTCATGTGCGCGACGCTCCAGGAGAATCGGACATGCCATCTTCCCGCAAGCAACGGTCCCGGCCGCGACCGACTGACACGAAGAGCCGCATCCGGCGCGGGCGGCCCAAGGTCTGCATGCTGTGCAAGGACCGGGTCACCCATGTCGACTACAAAGACAGCAGCCTCCTTCGTCGGTTCATGAGCGAACGCGGCAAGATCAAGTCGCGCAGCAGCACGGGGACATGCACCCAGCACCAAGCGGCGGTGGCACTGGCCATCAAGAACGCTCGGGAGATGGCCCTGCTCCCCTACGTCGTGCGGACCCTGGCCGGTGACAAAGGCGGGCGCCGCCGAGGCGGGCCCGGCGGTGGTCGACCCGACCGTCCCGACGGACCGCGCCCTGACGGGCCCCGACCGGAGCGGGCCGCACCCCCCATCGACGGCGCCGAGGCCAGCGCGACACCGGCCGAGGTTCCCGCACCGGACCTTGCGGGCCCGGGTGTCGAGGACGAGAGCACCGGTGCCGACGACACCGTCATCGCCGAACCGGTGTCCTAGCCCATGGCCGCGCAACGAAGTAGCGCGTCCAAGCGCCAGCGCGACATCGACAAGCGCTCGCGCGCCGCGGAGAAGCGGGATCGGCGCCAGCGCAAGGGCGACCCCTCGACCGAGGACCCTTCGGTCACAGGCGAGGCCGAGCACGACGCCACACCGGCCGATAGCAGTGCCATCCTCGAACAGATGGAGCAACTCCAGCGGGACTTCGAGGCCGAGATCATCGACTTCGAGACCTATGACGCCCGCAAGGCCGAGCTCCTCGGCCACCTCCAGATCTGACCCTCCCGAGGCGGTGGCCCGACGGGGCTACAGCGCCGCCAACACGGACTCGACCGAGCTCACGTTCAACCCCCGCTCGGGCTCGACGAACAGCCCCGACACGATGCCGTCGTCGATGACCGCCGCATAGCGCTGCGAGCGTGTCCCGAGGCCTGCGCCCCGCATATCCGCTTCCAGTCCCATGGCCCGCGTGAACTCCCCGTTGCCGTCGGCCAGCATCAGCACCTTGTCCCCCACCTTCTGGTCCCGTCCCCAGGCACCCATGACGAACGGGTCGTTGACCGAGATGCAGGCGATGGTGTCAACGCCCTTGGCCACCAAGTCCTCGGCGCGGTGGACGAATCCCGGGAGGTGGTAGTCAGAGCACGTCGGCGTGAACGCCCCGGGGACGGCGAACAACACGACCTTGCCCGAGCCGAGGACGTCGCCACTACGCACCGCCTCGGGGCTCTTGCCCACCATCTTCCGCAACTCGACGTCGGGGATGCTGTCACCGATCTCGATCGTCATCCGTGTTCCTTTCGCAACGCTGGAGGGACTGCTACAGACGGGAGCGCAGGACCGCCACCCCGTCACCGGTCAACGCGTCGAGACCCAGGGCCCGTCCCGTCATCGCCAGCAACAGAGACAGGGCCGGACCGTTCACGTCGGGCCCGGTGCCGTGGGACCAGTCGACGTCCGAGGCGGCGAGGCGCAGGCCGGCGATGCGCTTCTTCGTACCTACGGGGAAATTGGCGCGCTTGTACATCTCGAGACAGGCGACCACGGCGTCGGGGGCCACCGGGGAGGACACGCCGAGTGGTCGGCGGATGTCCTCGCCGTGGACCACGACCTCGCCCAGCATCGCCCCCACCGGAGCCGGTGGATGGTTGGTGGTCGTGGTCCTGGCCCGCAGTCGCTCGATGATCTCGGCACCATCCAACGCGCCGAGGCGTCGGGCGTCGCGGTCCACCATGGTGTTGAAGCGCAATCCGCTGGAGATCAGTCCCGAGGTGAAGGCGAGCGGCGTCTGCTCCGCACCGGCCAGGACGTGCCCGGCGGCGAGTTGGATCGACCACCCCGCGCACAGCGAGGGCGCGGCCCACTGCTCGGGCGATAGCCCGGAGAGGGTGTCGATCAGAGCCTCACGCTCGGAGTGAATGAGCTTCCACGTCGTGGCGTTGTCGGGCATCGTCGTCTCCTCGTGAGGGACACCTCCCCCTGCTCCCCCATCCTCCCACGCAACGTTCCCGGCGCAACTCGGCGTTGGGAACGGCGACGCGGGCCTCGGGACCGGACTCGGACGGCGTGCCAGGATGGACGCCGTGCCCACCGAGCCCCCGAGCCACGACGCCCTGTCGGACATCCGAGACCGGCTCGACGACGTGGACACCCGTCTCGTGGGGCTCCTGGCCGAACGCGGGGAACTGATCAGGGAGGTGATCGACTTCAAACGGGCCCATGGCAAAGGGGTCGTCGACCGAGACCGGGAGGATGTCATGCTGGCGCGCATCGGGGTCCTCGCCTCCGAGCGCGGACTCGACCCCCGCATCGCCCGGCAGGTCCTGCGAGCCGTGATCGACGCCTTCACGCTCTTGGAAGTCGAACAGCTCGGAACCGACTGACCGCTAGTCGGCGGCGGATCTCTCGCCGGTGCGGCCGTGGACACGTTGGGACTCGTAGGGCGGCCCGATCGTCGAGGCTTCGGGCCCGAAACGACCGACGTAGGTGGGATGGACCTGCGTCCAGCGATCGGCCGAGGACCACGGCGCCTCGCCCCCGTCCACGGCGTAGCCCAGAAGGTCGAGACACGCATGCCACCCGGCCCCGTCGCGCGCCCCCTTCCCGATCTCGTCGAAGGTCACGGTCAGCGTGAGCACGGTGCCCGCACCGTCGGACTCGACGTCGAAACGAAGGACTTCGTCCCCCCACCGCACCATGAGCAACGAGGCGGGCTCGTAGGCCAACATCTCCCCGTCGAAGGGCGGGGCCACATCGTCACGGAGGGCGAAGCGGAGCCGAGCCCCGGGGACTCGCTCCCCGACGAAGGTGGACGGGAACCATGCCGCCAGATGGTCGGGCTCGGTCAGCGCCCTCCACACCGTGGTCGGCGATTGCCGGAGCCGGCGCGTGAACGTGACCAGCACGTGACCGTCGACGCGATCCAATCGCCCGAGGTCGTCGGGGTCCGAGACGTTCATGGCCGATCCATCGTCGAGAGGTGGTCCTCGAGGGCATCGAGACGAGACGCCCACAGGACGCGGTACGGCGCCAACCACTCGTCGACGTCGCGCAGGGGCTCGGTCCGGACCCGGTAGACGCGACGTTGCGCATCGGTGCGGAACTCCACCAGCCCGGCCTGGCGCAGCACCCGCAGGTGCTTCGACACTGCGGGCTGGCTCGCACCCATGGCGGCGACGAGGTCGCCCACGGGTCGTTCCCGGGCCAGGAGGAGGTCGAGGATCCATCGCCGATTGGGTTCGCTGAGCACCTCGAACGTCGTCGCCATGGCGCTAATATGCTGTGTGCTGCATATAACTGTCAAGTTATTGACGGACCGCCGGGGTCGCCCGACCCGGGACCGGCGTGGCGCGATATCGTGACGCCGAAGCCCATCGTCTGGGGCCATGGGGGATTGAGGGGAACGGACCTCGGCCTAGTCCCTGCCGAGGACGCCCTTGCCGCGAGCGCGTGAGATGCGGACGCCCATCACGCCCGCCAATATCGGCGCGTCACGCCGAGCCCGGGTTTCGTCCCCACCCAATTACGCTGGTCACATGGCAAAGGACGCGGACGAGCCCGGGGCGTCGATGAAGCCCGCGACCTCAGGCGCGTCGGCCACCCGGTGTCGTAGGTGCTGACCGCACCCACAGATTCCGCCTCGGCGACCACCGAGGAGGTCGGGCCCGTCGCCACGGTGGAGCTCGCCTTGGGGGGCATGCACTGCAACGCCTGTGCCACGCGCATCGAGCGGGCCCTGGCTGACCAAAAGGCGGTGCTCAGCGCGTCGGTGAACCTGGCCACCAACCGCGCCTTCGTCACCTACGACGCCACCGCGGCCACGACCGACGACCTGTGTGCGACGGTCGGCACCGCCGGCTACTCGGCGGCAGCGACCGGCGCCGACGGCACGGAACGCCCCCAGGGTGATCCCGACCATTGGGGAATTCGGGCCGCCATCTCCTGGCCCACGGGACTGCTCGCTCTCGGGGTGGCGGTGTTCGCCCCGCAGAACGCCGTCTCCGGGTGGATCGTCCTGGGCCTGGCCGTCATCGTGGAAGTGGCCGGAGGATGGCCGTTCCTGCGCGCCAGCGCCCGACTCCTGCGCCACGGTGCCACGAGCATGGACACGTTGATCGCCGTGGGGACGTTGGCGGCGCTCGCCGTGAGCGCGGTGGAGGCCATCGCCCTGGGCGGCCGCCACGTCCACATCGGCGGCGGCGGCGAATTCGCGGCGCGGCTCCACGGTGTCATGGCGCCGCTGATCATCGCCATCCTGGTGACGGGGCGGGCCGTCGAAGCCCGGGCCCGGGGCCTGGCCGCCCGCGCCATGCACTCGTTGATGGCCCTGCGGCCTCCGACGGCGCGCGTGGTGTCGGATCCCGACGATGCCGAAGGGCGCCTGGTCGCTCCCGAGAGCGTGCCGGTGGGCGCCCTGGTGCGGGTACGCCCCAACGAGGCCATCCCCCTCGACGGCACCGTGGTGCGTGGATGGTCGGCGGTCGACGAGTCGATGCTCACCGGTGAACCGCTGCCCGTCGACCACGGGCCCGACAGTGTCGTCACGGGAGGCACACGCAACGGGCCCGGCGCTCTCGTGGTCCGAGTCGAGACCATCGCGGCAGAGTCGGTCCTGGCCCGCATGCAACGCCTGGTGGAAGACGCCCAGAGGGACAAGCCCCCCACCCAGAAGCTCGCCGACCGGATCAGCGGCGTCTTCGTCCCCGTCGTCCTGCTGGCCGCAGCGGTGACGTTCCTGGCCTGGTGGCTGCTGGACGGGAACTTCGGGACGGCGGTGCTGAGCGGCGTGGCCGTATTGCTGGTGGCCTGCCCGTGCGCCATGGGACTCGCCACCCCGGTGGCCATGATGGTGGGCACCGGGCGGGCATCCGCGCTCGGCATCCTCGTGCGCAGCGGTGACGCCATGGAGCAACTGGCCCGGGTCGACACCGTCGTGTTCGACAAGACCGGGACCCTGACCGAGCGCTTTGCCAGCGTGACCGGCACGGTGTCGGTTCCCGATGTGACCGACGACTGGGTCCTGGGCGCGGCCTCCGCGGTCGAATCCGAGAGCGAACATCCCATCGCGGTGGCGATCTGCGCCGCGGCCGCGCCCCTGAGCCTCGCCACCGGTGTCGAAGTGCTCCCCGGCGCGGGGGTGCTCGGCGTGGTGGACGGCCACCGGATCCTCGTGGGCCGCCTCGACGATGCCGGCCTGCCCCCGTCGCTGCGCCCGGCCGTCTCGACGTATCAGGACCGGGGTGACACCGTGGTGTCGGTCGCCTGCGACGACCGGACCATCGGGGTCATCGCCGTGGCCACACCGGTCCGTGCCGATGCCCGACCCGCCATCGCCATGCTGCACCGCATGGGACTGCGGACGGCCATCCTGAGCGGCGACGGCGCACCGGCGGTGACCGCGGTGGCCCGAGACCTCGACATCGACTCGGCGCAGAGCGCCTTGACGCCGTCGGAGAAGTTGGAGGCACTCCAGGCTCTGCAGGCCGATGGACACCGGGTGGTGATGGTGGGTGACGGTGTGAACGATGCGCCGGCGCTCGCCGCCGCCGATGTCGGCTGCGCGGTGGGGAGCGGGTCGGAGTCCGCACTGGCCCATAGTGATGTGGCGCTGCTGGGCAGCGATCTCGAGGGAGTCCCGGCGGCGGTGGGAATCGCCTCTTCGACCTCGGCCATCATCGTCCAGAACTTCGGCTGGGCCATGGGCTACAACCTCTCGGCCCTGCCTTTGGCCGCGGCCGGCCTCCTCGACCCCCTGGTGGCCGCCGTCGCCATGGGATTCTCCAGCTTGATCGTGGTGCTCAACAGCCTGCGCCTGGCCCGACTCGGGCGCAACGGCATCGACCGCATCCGCCCCCCCGCCGTGATGCGCGGGGTGCGCGGGTTCGTGTTGTCCGTGGCGGTGCCCGTGGTGCTGTTCGCCGGCGCCACGGTGGCGGCCCAGGCCGTGTCGCCCAGCCGTGGACAGCCGCTGCTCCCGAGCCTGCCGAGCATCTCGTCGGTGGCCCTGTCTCGTGGGACGGCGGCCGAGGCCTACCTCCAGTCGTCGCAGGCCGGCGTCAACCAGTTCCATCTGATCTTCTCCACCTCGGGCGGGTCGTCGGGCGTGTCTGGCACTCCTCGAGTCGTGGCCACCCGTCGAGGTGGGACCGCCATGACCCTGCGGATGGTGAAATTGAGCCCGCAGCACTACACCGCCTACGCCGTGTTCGCGGCGGGAACGTGGCGCTTCACCGCCGTCGAGGTGATCGACGGCCGGTCGCAGTCGTTCTCCATCGTGCGCATCCTCTCCTGAGCGCACCCGAGAAGGCGACCCGGTCATCCGCATGCGTTCCGGTACCCTGGGACGCGTGCGCAGCCGGACCCGAGTCGGCGCCATCGTGGTCGCCGCATTGGTGACAGTGGCGGTGACGGCCGCCGGCTGCGGATCGTCACCGTCGAGCGCGGTGCCAACAACGGCGTCACGCCCCGGCACCACCACCCCACGTGTGCCCCTGCCGGCCGGCACGTTCCCGTCGGCCATCTCCAAAATGGTGTGTGGATCCGACGCCCGACGCGAGATCGCGGCGGCACTCGGGCTCAAAGCCCAGATGATCTCGACACCGACCTGGGTGAACCATCTCTACTCCTGTCGCTACCAGTACGCCGACGGGGCGTTCACGTTGTCGGTGCAGGAATTGTCGAGCTGGGCCCAGACCTTCGCCTACTTCCGCGGTCTCGCCCACAATTTCGGCAACGCCCGTTCTCTCCGGAATCTGGGACAAGGGGCCTTCAGCGAGACCAACGGGTCGGTGGTGGTCCGCAAGGACTGGAAGGTGCTCACCGTCGACATCACCGGCCTGCCTGAGCAGTTCGGGGTCCCCCCCACCGGATCGGGCGACATCGCCGTGACCGTGGCCGATGTGATCCTGGGCTGCTGGGCTGGCGACTGACCACCACCTCACGGCGCCGACCGGATCATCAGGGCGAAGACTACGATTGGGCTCCGGCCCGCGCCGACACGAGGCGCGGGCCCTGATTCCCTGGGGCGGGGAATCGAGGGGAGACAGTGGGCAGCACTTCCGAGTCTGTCGGGTCGATACAGGTCCGAGCATCGACGAGCGCCCGACGCGGATGGCGCCCTCCCGATGAGCAGCGGGCACTGCAGCTGGTGCTGGCCACGTTCTGGCTCTTCGACGGCGTCTTGCAACTCCAGCCCTTCATGTTCACGCGGCAGTTCGCCACCACCATGCTGGCGCCGACGGCCCACGGGAACCCCAGCCCTGTCGCCCATTCCATCACGTGGGCGGCGCGCGCCGTCTCCCATCATTCGGTGACCACCGATGCCGTCTTCGCCGTGATCCAACTCTCGCTCGGCCTGGCTATCGCCTGGCGCCCCACCGTCAAAGCCGGACTGGCCGCATCGATCGTGTGGGCGGGCGCGGTGTGGTGGTTCGGAGAAGGCCTGGGTGGCGTGATCGCCGGCACGGCCCACAGCGTGAGCGGGGCACCGGGTGCCGTCCTGCTCTATGCCGTGCTGGCGTTGTTGCTGTGGCCCTCCCACGGTGTCGGTACCGACGCGTCGTGCATCGCCGCCCGGGGGGTGGGCGAACACGTGGCCCGGCTGATCTGGGTGGTGTTGTGGGGTGGGCTCTCGTTCTTCGCCCTGCTCGGCTCCAACCGCTCGGCCCAGGGGCTGCGCGACCTGGTCCGGGACATGGGCCCCGGGGAACCAAGGTGGCTGGCCGCGCTCGACCGGCACGCCGCCACCCTGCTGGACAACCGGGGCCTGGCCGTCTCGATCGCGCTCGCCGTCGTGTTCGCCGTCATCGCCGTGAGCGTGTACCTGCCCACGCGCCCGGCGCGGGTGATGACCGGCGTGGCCGTGGCGGTCGCCCTGGTCATCTGGGTCCTGGGCCAGAATTTCGGGACGGTGTTCTCGGGGTCGGCGACGGATCCCAACTCGGGCCCGCTCTTGGCGCTGATGGCGGTGGCCTACTGGCGCCGTCGTCCCGCGCTGCGGGCACCCACGCTGTCACGCCGGGACCTGACGATGGAGATGGCATAGGCATCACTGCTTTGTGGCTCTGCCCTCATAGGTGTAGCCGAACGGCTTCGGCTCTCCCTCGAAGTAGTAGGAATCGAGTGGCTCGACACGAAAGCCAGCCTGCGCGATCAGCTCAGGGACCTTACGAGTGAGGTGACACCCACCAGCCAAGCGTTTGTTGATCGGTTCGATACGACGCTGCCAGCGCTGGACCTTCGGATCTGGCGCGTGTCCATGCTCGACGAAGTGAAGTACTCCCCCAGGCTTCAGCACCCGCCGAATCTCACTCAGTGCAGAGTCGAGATCGGGGATCGTGCAGAGCGTCCACGTCGAAAGCACTGCATCAGCCTGGTCGGAGTCGAGTTCCAGATGTTCGCCGTTGAGGCCGGCTCGTTCTACCGTGACCGAGGATCGGGCGATTCGGGGTTCCGCGATCCGCATACACAGAGCTGAAGGTTCAACAGCAAAGACCCGTGTGACCTCGGCTGGGTAATACCAGGTGTTCAGGCCCGTCCCGAATCCGACCTCCACAACGTCACCACTCAGCCCGGCGCACACGCGAGCCCTCACGGCACGATTCGGTTTCCTGGACATGACCTTGTCCTGCAGTCGCGGCAAGAGTTGATCCTGGTAGAAACGCACGCTGTCACCTCCTCGGGTGACTGTACTGGGTAGCTTGCCGATCCCCGCTTGAGATCTCCGTGCTTACCCGACGAGTTGGCGAGTCACCAAAGCGATTCCTTGTCCCCACGACGCCAGCGGACCAGCCGGTAGATAGGCAGCCCCTTCGGCAGTGTGTTCGTCAGTGGGAGTGGCGATGTAGCGCTCTTGTCCATGCGGGTCGATGAAGAAGACTGTTGAGGTGTGGTTGACATCGGCACTGGGACTTGGCGCGTCGACTTCGATTCCGTAGTCGTGCCAGATGCCCTGGAGAACGGTTACTGAGCCGGTGAAGAAATGCCAGGACGGGATCGTGCTCAGTTGGTGTTCCCGCGAATAGCTGGCCATGTCGCTCACACCCAAGTGGAAGGGGTTGACATTCACGGCAAGAAAGACCACCCGGGACCTCTGACTTCGGAGATCGCGATAGGCGTCGACAAACTCCTGAGAGACGATCGGGCAGATGTCGGTGCAATGGGGATCCATGAACTCCAGAACAACGGCATGTCCTCGGAAGCTGGCCAGTGAAAGCGTCCGCCCTTCTTGGTCGGTCAGAGAGAATGCTGGTGCCGAATGGTGAGGGACGGGGGCCAGTTCCATCAGATTGGCGAGCGGAGTCGAGACACTCGCCGGGATCCCTGAAGCACGGATGCTCGTCAGTGGATTCTGTTGATCCCGGTACCTGACGACGAGAAAGGCGAAGAGTGCGGTAACCATCACCGCCGCCCCGAGCGCGGCGAATACCTTGGCCCCCGGGCCGTTCCTAATTGTGGGGCTGTCGGTCAAAGCATCAGAACCAGCAGAAACGCCATCGCCATGCTCATGGCAATGAGGGTGCCGCTCTCTAGCCGTGGGGCCAGCCACCTCTCCAGCTGCCACCGTTCAAGGAGGTCGGGTTCGGTGGAAAGTGAGCCTGCAGAGGTCGTCGGATACGGTCCTTCTGGAGTGGTGAGCAGGTCGGGATCGAGAGCGTCGACGATCGTCTGAGCGGGTCGGAGACGGCTAATGCCGTCCAGCTGCCACACGGCAAAGCCGCAGAGCGACACGGCGAAGAGCAAGGGGAAGGCAACAAAGTCCGCCCGCGTTCCCATCGGTGCAGTCATGGCCATCTGTGTGGATCCGTTGACAACAACGCTGGTACCAGCAAGGTACATATACAGCATGGAGACGCTCATGAGGACATGGAGCGGGTAGTGCACTCGGTGGTAACCGACAATGACATCGCCGCCAACGAACCCATGTCGAGACACAAAGCGTATGTTCTCAATCACGAACCACACTGCCATCCCCGTGAAGATGACTTCCCATAGTCCATTGGGCAGGAGGTTGAATGACGAGCGGAACATACCCGCCATCGCCACCCCCATGACAAGCTCGGCAATGTTTACTTCTACGTGAACCTTGCGATGATGGGTTCGGGCCACGACGAGGCGACCTGCAAAATACACCGCGATCACGATCATGAGGGTGGCCAAAAGGTTCATCAACCAGTTCGGAACCGCCATCTCTTCCCCTCGTCACAAGATCCACGAATGGTACAGGGAGTCTTCTGGAACCCGCAGGGCACGTCCGGATCGTGGACCGGTTCACGGAGTTGGGGTCGTTGTTTGGTGAGCTCTACACACGGGCCCTCATGCTGTAGTCGGCGGCCGACTCGGCAGATCGCAGTTGCCTCACCGCCCCCGGGGCGCGTTCGGGAGGGCCATGGCGCCTTCTCGCCCGGCGACCCCCCACCACGGCGACGGCAGCGAGCCCGGCCACCACCGCCAACGCACCCAGTGCCAGCCACAGGGCCACCCCAACCCCGGGTGCGACGTAGCTCCAGGTCAGGGTGCCCCGGCCGGCGGGGACGTCGACGGCCTGGACGACACCGGACCGGCGCACAGCGAGAACCTGTGTCGTGGCACTCCCCGACGGGTGCCACGACGCCGACCACCCGGGAATGGCCGCCCCGGCGCGCACCACGGTGATGCCGCGCCGCGAGGACACCTCGGCACGCGTCGGCGCGAACTCCGGGCCACTGGTCACGCGGATCGATGCCCCCGCCGACGCACCATGCGGAAGCGCCCGCAACGAGAGCGCGGGGCGCGCCAGGGTGTCATCGAACACGGCGAAGGCTCCGTCGAAACCACCGAAGCGCCACCGGGGTGCCACCAAGGCATCCTGGAGTTGCCCGTCGGCTCGGTAGCTCTGGCCCTGCACCGTGCGAAGCACCGGGGGGCCGAGATCGATCCGCCGCGGCCCCGCCACCACCCGCACCGCCACGATGGCCCGGGGCGTGGTGGTCGAGACCTCGATCCCGGCGCCGGCGTGCTCGACGGGCACCACCCAGTGCGTCGATCCCGACTCGGCCACGAGGCCCACTCTGGTGCCGGACCCGGCCCCGGCCGGCCCGCGCACCGGAATGGTGAGCGATGTGACATCGAGACGCGCCCCCAACGACCACGTCACCGTCTGGCTCGGGGCCAGACGGTGACGCCCCGTCTGCGATGGGATCGTGCCCGGCACGGCACCGGCGGGTGTCACGAGATAGGCCGAGGGTGTCACCAACACGGTGGTGTCGAGATCGTCGAGCGTGCCGTCGGAGATCGCCTGGGGGTCGAGCACGTTCTGCCCGTCCCCCGAGGCCTGGTGTGACCCGGTCACCTTGGCGTAGGTGTCGTCCACGATGGAGCTGTAGCCCTCGACCGACGGCGTCTCGGTCATGACGTTGCTGTCGGCCACCCCGAGCGCCACCAGCTCACCCGAGTCGAGCTGGTCGGGGTCGTAGATGGCGAACCGCCCCCCGTGGACCAGGCTGCCGATGGCGACGACGGGTGGCGGGGGCTCCCCCGGGGGCGCCGGCCCCGAAGACACCACGGTGGCAGGGTGGGGTCGCGTCAGCCCCGGCGCCACCGACACCACGGCCAGCACGGTGAAGATCCCGACGTCGAGGGCCACGAAGCAGACGAGGAACCGGGCCCGACGTCGGCGGTCGAGTCTCGGGCCCCCGACGAGCAGGGCGACACCCAGCACCCCGAGCACCCCGAAGGGCACCAACCACGGAGCCGACGGGCCGGCACCATTGGCCATGGCCGCGCTCAGGCCCAGCCATCGCAACATCCCCGCCCCCCAGGCCAGGGTGACCGCGACGATCGCCACCATGGCGAGGGCGGGGACCAGTCCCAGGAGTTGGCGCACCGTCGGCAACCGCCGGCGCGCCGTCGGCGCGGCCCGGAGCCAGACGTCGACCCAGTAGGCCAGGAGCACGGCCAGGGCCAGATCGGCGATCATGATGTTGCGGCTCTGCAGGCGCTGGTCCCCGAACAACGGCAGGTGCACCAACACCGGGCCCAACACGGTGTTCCCGCCCAGGGCGAGGACCACGCCGACGAGGGCCACGACGTGCCAGATGGCCCACTCCGGCAGGCGCGGGCGCCACCGCAACCGGCCGAGCAGCGCCACGGCGGCGACGAGCGGCAGGAGGCCCACGTACCCGGTGACCTCGCTCAGGCTGTAGTGGGCGAAGAACAGGGGCTGGCCGAACGAGCCCGACCCTCCGAACAGGTCGGGCACGATCGACAAGAACAACCATTTGGGCGCGAGCGACCCCGAGTCGAACAGAGCGGTGGTGTGCATGGCCCGCTGGGAACTGTGGACGGCCTCGATCCCCGGCAGCCACTGCACCGCACCGATGGCCACGCCGAGCACGCCGCCGGCCAGTGCCGACCCCAGATAGCCGGGGAGCCCTCTGTGTCGTCCGAGTCGCCACGCCCGCCACAGCGCGTACATGGCCATGACCACCACGGCGTCGTCGATGGCGCGCGGCTCCCCGGCCAAGAAGGCCATGGCGCACGCGCCCGCCAGCACCGACACCCACGCCAGCCGCGACATCAGGTGTCGGTGCTCGGACAGCTTGAGCAGCGCCATGAGCGCCACGGGCACCCAACTCATGCCGGCCGCGAAGCCGAAATGCGCGACTTGGGCGGCCAGGGCCCCAGTGAATGCGAACGTCAGTCCCCCGAGGAAGCTGGCCACCGGGGACAGGCGCGACGCCCGCAGAAAGGCGAAGGTGCCCAGGCCGGCTACCCACCACGTCACGACCAAGTTGATCGTCCATGCCGCTGTCCCCGACATGACGGCGAACAACCACGTCAGCGGATAGGCGGCCCCCGCGTTCCAGCCACCGAGAAGAGGGGCTCCGCTCCAGATGTAGGGGTCGAACAGCGGGAGTTGCCCGTGGCGGAGCTCAGTCCCGACGAGCACCCGTAAGGGGTAGTTCTGGGTGAGGTCGTCACTGGGGACGACGGGATGCCCGAACAGGGCGGGGAGGGCGAACACCAGGAGCGGCACACCGGCGAGGACGGCGATGGCGCCGCCACTGTGGTGCCGGAACTCGATCGTCGGCGCCGGCGTCTGGCGCGGGCGGATGTCCTCCGCGCGGCCCATGAGCAGCGCCACGAGCTCGAGCTTCGCATACGAGAAGCTGAGATGGACCTGGGACGAGCTGCGATTTCTCCCAGGCAATTCCCAGCGCGGACGCGCCTAGGTGGACACGGCGAGATGACGACGGCCGAAGAGGAAGGCCAGGCCATAGAGCACAGCCACCACCACGAGGAGGAACCGGAATCCAGTGATGAGCGACAGGTACTCGAGCACGCCACCGACGATGGCCCCCAGGAGGCTGGCCCCGAAGGCTGTGGTCGAGGAGGCCGAGCTCTTGAACCGCTGCGCGAACACCAGGTTGGCCAGGAAGACGGGGGCGAATGCCAGCGCCGTGGCCGCCAGGAACCGCAGGACGACGGGCAGGCTCAACAGGGAGCCCTGGGGGACGACATAACTCACGGCCAGCGCCACCAGCAACGCGCCGTACAGCCAGATGGGGCGCGGCAGTCTCACGTGACGCGCCGTTTCCACCGCGGCGTAGACACTGACCAACACGCCCGCGAACACCAGGGAATTCACGTACCAGGTGGTACCGAAGAACAGTGCGAACTGCACGATGTTCTTGGACTCGAGGAGCAAGAAGGCCGCTCCCATCCAGAACAGATCCGCGAATTCCCCCATCCTCCGGAACGGCCCCCCGGCGACGCGCACCACGAGCAGCGATCCGGCCAGGATCAGACCCATGACCTCCAGGTACAGGGTGGGGATGGACGGCGTCGGCAGGTAGGGGAAGGGGCGGTCGTCGGACACCGGCGCCAAGGCGTGGCCGCTCCAATACGACGAACAGTTCGGAGTCGGGCCCGACGACGACACGGTGAGCACGGCTTGCCGGCGTCCACTCAAGGTGTTGCCCAATTCCACACACGGGCGCGTGCCGAACACCGACTGCAGGGCAGTTGCGTACCGGTCGAGCAGGAAGGGCTGGTAATAGTTGTACATCACGAAGGTCCCACCGGAGGCGAGGTGATCCTGCGCCACCTGTATTCCCTGGGTGGTGAGGAGATAGTTTTCGAGCCCCACCGGTGCCGACTGTCCTGTCAGCGCCGTGAGCGAATCCGGCAGCGCGTACAGGATCAACGTATACCGCTGACTGGTGTTCTGGAGGAACGACCGGCCGTCGTCGATGTGCACGGTGACACGAGGGCTCTGATACGCGTGCTCGGGATTGTGCTCCCTCCCCAGCTTGACCAGGTCGGGATCGATCTCGACGGCGTCGACGTGGCGGGCCCCCTCCGACAGGGCCACGCCGACGTCGTTCCCGGTGCCGGCACCGATCACGAGGACGTTGCGCAGTGAATTGGGAGTCAGATGGCGGTAGAGGAAGAAGTAGAAGGACTCGATCTTGTGCAACGTGGGGATGGAGTACAGCGTCTGGTGCGGGATGTTGTTGGCCGACACCGCCAACTCCCCGTGCGTGCCCGGTGGCTGGATGGCGGTGATCTTGTAGTACGGAGACCAGATGTCGACCGAGGACAGTGACTCGAGCAGCAGCATCACCACCACCGCCGCGACCGCGGCCCATTGCCACCAGCGCTGGCGCACGCCGAGCAGCAGGACGAACATGACGGCCACCACCGCACCCCAGGCGATCGGGGGGAGCCCGATGAACGAGAGGCCCGAGAACAGGGCGATCCCCACCACGCTGCCGATGATGTCCAAGCGATAGGCATCGAGCGGTTTGAAATTGGCGAACGTCCGTGCCGTCGCCTGCCCGAGCCCCGCCATCACGCTCACCACCAACACGAAGATCACGGGAAGGCTGACCCACTGGGACAACGGATGGTGGCCGGCGATGCCCTCGAACTCGTGCGGGCCCCGAAGCGTCACGAGCTTCACCGGGAAGGCGAGGGCGAAGGCGATGAGCACCGCCAACGACACCGGTGCCAGCCGGAACAGGTCTCGGGTCGAACCGGCCGACAAGAAACCCACGCCGATCCCGAGGAAGCTGGCCAGGAGCACGAAGTTCGTGATGTTGGCCAGGTGCACGTTGTTGGCTGCGGTCCACCGGATGAGCGCCAGCTCCACGAAGAGCATCAACATGCTCAGGCTGACGAGTCGCCACGGGCTGTGCTCGGACCGCAAGACACCGAGGGCGTGGGCCGGTACCGGCTCGAGCCCCCCGCTCGTCACCGTGGACGTGGTGGCCATCAGGACGGGCGATGCACGGCGCAGGCCAGGCGAGACATCCCGACAAAGATAGGAGATGCAGCTGGGTCCGTGGCAAACGGATCAAGGAACCCCATCCGCGCTTCGATCAGAGAGCCAAGGTCTCGAGCGCGCCGGGCCGTTCCTGTGCACACATGCGCCCAGAGACGTCGTCACGTGGCACAGAGTGCCCAATGGGCTGATTTGGTTCGCCCCTCGCCCGCCTGACGACCGGAGGTGAGGGGCCTGACCGCCATTGCGACCCCGCTCGGCCACAGCACCACCGGCGGGGATGACGGACTCCGGGCCATCCCGTCCAGACCCACGGTCGGGCCGCCACGTCAGCCGGGCTGCACCTCTCGGAGCGACCCGTCGTGCACGTCGTAGACGAAGCCGCGCACGCTGGCCTTCACGGGGATGAACGGACTGGCGTGGATTCGGGCCATGCTCTGACGGACATCGGTATCGAGGTCGTCGAAGGCCTCCGCCGCCCAGGGCGGCTTGATCCCGGTGGCCCGTCGGATCTGCTCACGGAATTCATCGTCGGAGAACGTGAGCATGCCGCAGTCGGTGTGGTGGATGAGGATGATCTCCTCGGTGCCGAGCAGGCGCTGGGAGATGGCCAGCGACCGGATCTGGTCGTCGGTGATCACCCCACCGGCGTTGCGGATGATGTGGGCGTCGCCTTCGCTCAGACCCAGGATCCCGTAGGGGTTCAGCCTGGCGTCCATACACGTCACGATGGCCACCTTGCGTTGGGGGGGGATCGGAAGGTCGGCCTTGTCGAAGGTGGCGGCATATCGGTCGGCGTTCTCGAGCAACTGATCGGTGGCGGACACGTGCGCTCCTGGCGGGTCTACGGGGTGGGACACTCCCTGGACATGGTCGGCGATTCAAGTCGTGAAGTGGGCCACGAGCCAACTCGAAGCCGGTCCGACCCTAATCCACACAAAGCGGATTGACAAGGTCATGTTTCGCCCCCTACGGTATCGCCATGACGACCGGCACGGCCCCCCGTGACCACAACCCCCTGTGGTGAGCCCGGCCCGTCGCTCCCCCGGTGCCGGCACCACGTCGTCTGTGCGACGGCGTCGTGCCGAGCACCCCGGGGTGTTCGCCCCAACCCCCTGACACCCCTCGCACCGCCGTTCGGCGCCCTGGTCGGGATCAGACCGAGGGGGCCGGTTTCCAGGGGCGGAGCCAGTCGGTGTCGGGCCAACCCTCGACCGCGGCCATGAGCTCGTACATCTGGGCGCCGTCGATCGACTCCCGGATGATGTCGGCATGGCCGGCGTGGCGAGCCGTCTCCTCGATGAGGTGCAGCAACACCCAGCGCACCGACCACGCCTCCACATCCTTCGGCATCCACGGCGCCCCTCTGGGCACAGGCACGGCCTGGTCCAGATCGTGGATCGCGGCCATCACCGCCTCGGTCTCCCGGGCCGCCTCGTCATAGGCGGCGAGCACGTCGACGAGCGTCTCGTCGGGACCGAGACGGAAATTGTCCTCGTACGCCGATGCTTGACCTTCGACCGAGGTGGCACGGCGTTGCAGGACCGTGTCGATCCAACCCCGCTCCATGTCGGCGAGGTGCTTGATCAGCCCGCCCACGCTGAGCGCGCTGGACAGCGGGGTGCGCCGGGCCTGTTCGTCGGTGAGCCCGTGAGCAGCGTTGCGAGCACCCTGGCGCTGCTGGGCGAGGTAGGCGAGGTAGAGCTCGCGCTCGTCGGTGACAGGTGGGGCAAATCCGGGCATGTCCGTCTCCTTCGGGGTCAGACCATCATGCCCATCCAAACTGGCCACCTAGTGGCCAGTTCTGATCATCACTGCGTCGGCGGCCGCACGGTGAGGAGGCGGCGGCCGATCCCCAACGTGAGATCGAGGGGGGTGACGATGCCCGGTGGGGCGGCGACCACAGCGGGAATGGCGTTCACGAGGCGCATCGCCGTCGCCACCAACCCTTGGCCGCCGCCAGGGCCGTCCTCGGTCCCCAGGGACAGGTCGAGCGTCAACGACGGCCGTCCCTGGATCTCGACCCTGTGCACCGACGAGCGCCCTGCCGGAGGCTGGGGCCAGTGCGGCGCCATGTCGTGGCGCATCCGGGTCACGTGCTCGGCGAACAGTCGGGGTCGTGCGTCGACCACACCCGCCACGCCGAACCGCACCGCTGCCAGCGTGCCCTTCTCGATGCGCCCGATCGGCACCTCGAACGCCACCGGGGCGTACCACCGCTCGCAGAACTCCTCGAGGCCCTCGAGCTCGACATCGAGGACGTCGGCGAGCAGGCGGACCATGCCGCCCCAGAACAAGGTCGGCACGCCGGGTTCCAAGATCGGCGCAGGGGCGCCCTCGGGTTGCCCGAACCCGTAGGGGGCCGCCCAGGCGGCGTCGGGGTGCGCGCCGTAGTCGGCGAGCTCCTGGACCCGGATGGTCTCCACGCCTTCACAGATCTGGAGGGCGGCTACCGGCAGCGCGTCGCCACTGAAGCCGGGGTCGATACCGCTCGTGAAGAGCGTGCACGCGCCCTGCGCGCACGCCTCGGTGAGGGCGTCGATCGGCCTCCGGTCGGCGGCCGGCGGGTAGACCAGGTTCATCATCGAGCTCGACACGACGTTGGCCCCCGCCCCCAGGATGCCAACGAGGTCGGCCACGGCCTGGCGGGGTCGCGTCTCGCCCACCGAGGTGAACACGACACAGTCGGGACGGAGCGCCAAGAGGGCGTCGCCGTCCGAGGTGGAGCGAACGCCGGTCTCGAGGCCGAGCCCGGCCAGATCTCCGGCGTCGCGCCCCACCCGGGATGCACCATGGGTGAAGACCCCGACCAGCTCGAAGTCGGCATGCCCCACCAGGGCGCGCAGGGCCTGGCGCCCCACACCTCCCACCGACCACTGCACCACCCGATACGACATGCCGAGTCCTCGCCCTCAGTGAAGCGAGGGCCGGGCCGTTGTCAGTCCAACGCCATCTGCGCCTCGCGGGCCGCCCGGGCGGCGGCATCCCATTTCGCCTCGATCCGACCAAATCTCCATATCAACAGGGCCGCGGCCCACGTGACCATGAACACCCCGACGATGAAGAATCCGGCCGTGTTGATATTGAAGGTCTGAAAGAACTTCCAGAACGGCCCTCCCAGGTTCTCCTCTTGCCCGACGAGGCCCAGGATCTCGATGGTACCGATGAAGAACGCCACGAAGACCGACAGGCCGGTGATGGTGAGGTTGTAATACACCTTCCGGATGGGCTTGGCGAAGGCCCAGTCGTAGGCGAAGTTCATGAAGCAGCCGTCGATGGTGTCGAAGAGGCTCATGCCGGCGGCGAAGAGGATCGGCAGCGACAAGATGGCGTAGAAGGGCAGGCCACCCACGACGGCGCTTCCGGCCAAGACGAGGAGGGCGACCTCGGTGGCGGTGTCGAACCCGAGTCCGAACAGGATGCCGATCGGGTACATCTTCCACGGCGTGTCGATCCTGCGGGCGAGCGGACCGAAGAACCGGTTCATCAGCCCACGGCTGTTGAGCTGGCGCTCCAACTCCTCGTCGTCGTAGGCGCCCTGCCGCATCTCGCGAAAGACCTTGACGATCGACACCAGGACCACGACATTGAGTGCGGCGATGAGGTAGAGGAAGGTGCCCGAGATCGAGGTCCCGATGATCCCGGTGGTCCTGTGCAACGACGAGCCGTTGCTGCTCACGGCCTTGTCGAGGGACCGGATGCCGAAGTTCAGGAGCACGGCGAGCACGAACACGACCGATGAATGGCCGAGGCTGAAGAAGAAGCCGACACTCAACGGCCTCTTGTCCTCGCTGACGAGCTTGCGCGTCGTGTTGTCGATAGCCGCGATGTGATCGGCGTCGAAGGCGTGGCGCATACCGAGCGTGTAGGCGAGGATGCCCGTCCCCACCCCGAAGACCTCGGTCTTGCTGATGCGGTAGTGGTGACCGAGGGTCAGGGCCAACATGCCCCAGCCCAGCACGTGCAGGCCCACGACCGCGGCGGTCATGCCGCTGACCCTCACCCATTCGCTCGGGGTGAGGCCGTCGCGGATCTTGGCGAGCCTGGCCCGGGGGTTGGCCATCGGTCCTGCGCTCCTCGTGGGTCGGATCCTGGGCGACACCCTAGAAACTGTGCGACCAGGTCGCAACAGCGGCTTGTTCGCCACTGGGTCGGCGCCTACGATGGGCTTGTGACCAGGAGTTCTACCCAGCCCGGCCCGGCGATGACCGGAGTCGACTCGGTCGAGGGTGCCTTGGCCCTGCTCCGGGAGCGCGGGGGACGGGTGACGAGCTCGCGGGTCCTGCTGCTCCGGGCCCTATTCGACGCCCATGGCCATCGCACCGCCGAGGAGCTCGGCGCCGTGGTCCAGGCCGCAGCGCCCGAGGTCCACATCTCGACGATCTACCGGAACCTCGACGACCTCGAGCGCATGGGCGTGGTGGTCCACGCCCATCTGGGGCACGGGCCGGCCACGTACCACCTGGCGGCGGGCGCCCACGGGCACTTCGTGTGCGAGGAGTGCGGTGCCATGATCGAGGCACCCGACGAGATCTTCGGTGGCTTGTCACAGGCGGCCAAGGCACGCTTCGCCTTCGACATCAACCCGCACCATTTCGCCGTGCTCGGTCGTTGCAAGGACTGCCGGTAGCGCACCAGGCCGGGCGGAGAGCGCCGCAAGCCCTCTGGAGCCTGGGACGCAGTACGGTCAGCGTCCATGACCACGCCCTGGTTGGAGGACGCCTGCAGTCTCGTCGAGGCGTTTCGAGCGCACGAGCTCTCACCCCTCGAGGCCCTCGATGGCTGCATCGATGCCATCGAGCGATCCCCGCTCAATGCGTGCTCCCATACCGATTTCACCCGCGCCCGGGATGCCGCTCGATCGGCCGACGTCTCGCTTCCGTTCGGGGGCGTCCCTTTCGGGGTCAAAGAGCTCGAAGCTGTCGAGCACTGGCCCTACACCGAAGCCTCCATGATCTTCAAGGACCGGGTCTCGGACCATGATCAAACGTCGATCACCCGGCTGCGAGGCACCGGTGCCGTGCTCAGCGCCCAGACGACCGCCAGCGAGTTCGGGGGCATCAATTGCACCTCCACCCGGCTCCACGGCACGACGCGCAACCCCTGGGACTTGTCCCGTACCCCGGGCGGCTCGTCGGGGGGAACGGCAGCGGCGGTGGCAGGGGGCCTGCTGCCCATCGCCACGGGAAGCGACGGGGGTGGGTCGATCCGCATCCCCGCCGCCTTCTCCGGGTTGTTCGGATTGAAAGCCACGTACGGGCGAATTCCCAAAGGGCCCGGCGCCAGCGTCACACCGCTCACGAGTGTGTTGGGGTGCCTCACCCGCTCCGTCCGAGACACGGCCCGCTTCTTCGACGCCTGCAGCGGCTTCGACCAACGCGATCCCTTGAGCCTTCCCCGCGCCGGGGACTGGGAAGCAGCGCTGGGCACCCACGACCTAACGGGGCGGACCGTCGCCATCCTCCCGGACCTGGGAACGGCGAGAGTGCGCCACGAGGTGGCCGAGCTCGTGGTCCAGTTCGCGGAGAAGTTGGCCAGGGCGGCGGGGCTGCGGATCGTGGAGGTAACCCCATCACTGCCGCCGCTACGGGGTCAATGGGCGATGGCGGGCCAAGTGGGGTTCGTGGCCGACCTCGGTGCTGCCTATCCCGACTGCATCGACGAGCTGTCCCCGGAGATGCGGTTCGGCCTGGAGGCGGCACGACAACGCTTCGATCTGGACAGGGCCGCCGCCATCGAGTCCTATCGCCGTCAGCTGAACGAGTCCATGGCCGACTTGTTCGAAGCGGCGGACTTCGTCATGGCGTCGGCGAACCCCGACGTGGCCTTTGCCGCCGAAGGCCCGCCGCCTTCGACGATCCCGGGTGCGGACCTGATCCACGAGCTCGGGTTCTCGCGGGCCATCATGAACAACGCCGCACTCACCGCGCCATCGAACCTCAACGGCAGCCCCGCCATGAGCGTCCCCGCCGGCCTCGTCGACGGGTTGCCGGTCGGCCTGCAGGTCCTCGCCGGCCACCACCACGAGGAGCTGTTGCTCGACCTCGCGCTGGTGGCGGAGCGGGAGCTCCCCTGGCCCAAGGTGGCCCCGGGCTCACCCCACGTGCAGCCCTCCTCAGCGCCGTGATGGACGGGTCTCTCCCACGAGGCGTTATCGAGCATGACGCTCGGGCTGACATCGGGCGGACCCTCCACGGCGACATTCTGGAGATCGGACCGGGAAATGCCCCGTTTCCTACCGGGCCCGGGGCACGCGTGACCTACGCGGATCGCTCCGTGGAGGGAGGCCGCGACGCCACGTGGCCCGAGCTCGCGGGCCAACCCTGGGGGCCCGCATCCGATCTCGACCTAGATCTCGATGTCAACGGTCTCGCCGCCGTCGATGACGGGGCATTCGACGCCGTCGTCGCATGCCACATGATCGAGCACCTGGCGAACCCGATCGAGGCGTTGCGTGAATTCGAACGGGTGCTCCGCCCCGGTGGACGGCTTGTCCTGATCGTCCCCGACCGCACCCGCACATTTGACTCCGTACGCCAGCCCACCTCCTTGGCGCACGTGCTCGATGATTTCGACCGCCATGTCACCGAGGTCGATGCCGACCACATCACAGAATTCTGTGAGGCGATCTTCCGGCAGCCTTCCTTTCACCCCGACGAGGTCCGTGCCTGGTACGACCCGTCACAACTCGATGATGCCCGGTTCGAGCTGCACCGACGACGGTCCATCCACGTGCACTGCTGGACGCCCGAGGAGTTCGCGGCGATCATGGCCGCCGCCGTGGCCCGCGGTCTCATGACATGGGACTTCGTCGACCTCTATTTCTTCGATGACGCCGGGGCAGTGGACAACGAGTTCGGTTTGATCCTGGAGCGACCGCGAGCTCCTCAGATACCGCAGGAGCAATCCAAAGCCTTTGTTCGTCATTGGGCCTGCCGGGTCCTCGAAAGAAGCACCTGTGACCCACGTCGTTTGATCGCTCTGCACGCGGCGTTGCTGGCCAACCTCGGCACGGTCAGCGAACTGACATCAAGCGCTGCCGTGCTCGGCGAGATGGTTTGCGATGAGCTCATCCGTATACGGGAGGACGCGATCTTCTGCCGACAGTGCCTTCGGGCGACGGCAGACGAAACGACGCAGCTCGCCGCCCGTCTTAAAGCCTCGGAGGAGCAACTCGAAGAGATACTCAGAAGTCGCTCCTTCCGCTTCAGTCGGGTGCTCAGCGCCTGCCTTCAGCCGATGCGCGGCGTGACCCGCCGGTCTGCACACTGACGGGCACCTCAGCCTCTGATCTTGGGGCCCGGCTCAGAGGGGTTCTCCCTCACCCAACTCCGACGTGACCTCGACGATGGCCCCGGTCTGTGCCTCGGCACCGATGGCGCCACCGCCACCGTCGTCGCGCCACAACTCGGGAACCCGCCACAACAGCAGGACCACCCCGACCACACACGCCAGTCCCCCCGACCACACGGCGAACTGCGGGCCTCCGATGGCGGCGGTGACCCCCGTCTCGGCATCGCCGAGGCGAGGGCCTCCGGCCACCACGGCAAAGAACGTCCCCGACAGCCGCCCCTGGAGATGCGGGGGGACCGCCCGTTGCTGGACCGCCTGTCGGAACACCGCCGACACGATGTCGGCTGCTCCGGCCAGAGCCAACAGCGTCAATCCGACCCACAACACGGGAACAATGCCGAACAGGGCGATGGTGCACCCCCAGACCACCACGCACGCTGCGATGGCGCGGCCCTGGTGGCGCACACGGCTGCACCACCCCGTGAACAGGGAACCGACCAGTGCGCCGGCGCCGGGGGCGGCGTATAGCAACCCCACCGCCCCCGCACCGCCGCCGAACAAGCCGACTCCGAGGGCGGGGAAGACGGCTCGTGGCATTCCGAAGATCATGGCGTTGAGGTCGATCCAGTAGGTCGCCGAGAGGAGTTTCTCCTGGCGCAGGTGCCGGAACCCTTCGGTCATCGACCGCAGCCCCATAGGAGTCCCCCCACCACCGGGGACGAGGGCCGGCAGGAGCAAGGCCGCCCCCAGCGCCACCGAGAATGTGGCTACGTCGATGCCGTAGACCGCACCCAACCCGATGGTGGCGATGAGCACGCCGGCCAGGGCCGGCCCCGCCACCAGGGCCAGCTGTTGGATGGCGGTCTGCAGCGCGATGGCGGCGGTCACATCGCCGTCGTCGACGAGCATGGGCAGCGCGGCGCGCCGCGCCGGCCAGTCGATCCCCTGAAAACCGGCGCTGGCAGCCGTGCACAGGAACAGCGGCCACACGGCGGGGCGTGACATCGACGCATTGACGACCAGGCCCCCGACGGCGGCGGCCATGGCGACCTGGGTGAGGACAAGCACCCTTCTCCGGTCCATGGCGTCGGCGAGGGTGCCGCCCCAGAGGGCTCCGGCCAACAACGGCACGAGTTGCGCCAGGCCAATGAGACCGACGACGAGCGTGGAGTGGGTGAGTGCGTAGGCCTGGAAGGAGACCGCCACCAGGGTCAGCTGGGAGCCCAATCCGGACACCACCTGACCGGCCCACAGACGCCGGAAGTGTCGGTACTTCCGCAGCGGGGTGACGTCGACGACGAAGCGGGACACCGGTCCCACCGTAATGGTGGGCCGCGACTCTTCAGTGCGGCGCCGGCGATGCTCCTCGGAGTTCGACGCCGGCACGTGGCCTAGCATTCGCGTCGCACCAATGTGGGATCGGAAATGGGGGTGGTCATGGCACCGAGACCCGAGAGGAGAGATGCCGACACACTCGTCGGCGTGTACGTGGGCTCCAACTGCGCCAATGGTGACACCACCGACGTCGGCCACGCCTGACAGGACGGCACCGCCGATGAGCCCTCGACCCCTCGTCCTGCACCCCGAGCGCCTGTTTCCTGCTGACCCGACGACCAGAGCCATTGCCACTGAGCTCTACGCCGAGATCGGCTCGCTACCCCTGATCAGTCCGCACGGCCACACCGATTCCCGGTGGTTTGCCGACAACCTTCCATTCCCCGATCCCGTGTCACTGTTGGTCACGCCCGACCACTACCTGACCCGCATGCTCTACAGCCAGGGCATCGCCCTGGAGGCGCTCGGGGTCGCACCGAACGACGGTGCCCCGGTGGCCGATGCCCGCACCGCCTGGCGGACCTTCGCCACCCACTACCACCTCTTCCGGGCCACACCCTCGGGCCTGTGGTTCGACCACGTCCTGTCCAAGGTGTTCGGGGTCCCCCATCGCCTCGACGCCGAGACCGCCGACGACACCTTCGACCAGATCGCCGAGGCGCTCGGTCGACCCGAGTATCTCCCTCGAGCGTTCCTCGATCGTTTCGAGATCGAGCTCCTGGCCACGACCGATTCCCCCCTCGATGATCTCGGGGCCCACGCCCGCCTCGAAGCAGAGGGCTTCGAGGCCCGGATCATTCCCACCTTTCGACCGGACCCGGTGGTCGATCCGGCCTTCGAGGAGTTCTCCGACAACGTGGCCCGGCTGGGACAAGCAACCGGAGAGGACACCGGGAAATGGTCCGGGTACCTCGACGCGCTCAGGAGTCGGCGCCATTTCTTCATCCGCCACGGGGCGGTGGCGTCCGATCACGGACACCCGAGCGCGTGCACGGCGAACCTCTCCTCCCGCCAATGCCAGCGTCTTCTCGACGGCGCTCGGGCCGGTACGTTGCGCGCCGACGAGCAGGAGATGTTCCGAGGCCAACTCCTGCTCGAAATGGCGCGCATGAGCATCGACGATGGTCTGGTCATGCAGCTTCACCCCGGCTCCAGGCGCAATCACAATGCTCTGATCTCTGCACGCTTCGGGCGCGATCGCGGCGCCGATATCCCTGGTCCCATCGAATTCACCGACAGCCTCAAACCGCTTCTGGACGTCGTCGGCAATGACCTGCGGCTCCGCCTCGTGCTCTTCACCCTCGACGAGACCACGTTCAGCCGCGAGCTGGCCCCCTTGGCCGGCCACTACCCCTCGGTCGTCCTGGGGCCGCCGTGGTGGTTCCTCGACAGCTACGAAGCCATGTTGCGCTACCGGCGGACCGTGACCGAGACGGCCGGCTTCGCCAACACCGCCGGGTTCAACGACGACACCCGTGGCTTGTTCTCGATCCCGGCCCGCCACGATGTCGCCCGCCGAGTCGACGCCGCCTATCTGGCCGAGCTGGTGTCCACGCATCGCCTCCAACTCGACGACGCTCGGGAGCTCGCTGTCGACCTCACCAGCCACCTGGTCCGGCGGGCCTACCGGCTCCGAGACGCCAACTGACCTGGTCGGACAGATTCTGTCCAGCTACGGGCCGGCCTCCGTGCCCGGTGACGGGCCAGTGGCCCGGATGTCTTTCAACATCCCCCCGATGTGCACGGTGGCCAAGTGGTCGGCGAGGTAGGCGGGGGCCTCGGGGGTCTCGACGAACCACCCGTGGGGCACATGGTGAGGATCTCGACCAGCGAGAAACCCGGCCCCAGGGCCTGGGTCTCGAGCGCCCGCAGCAGCACCTTCTTCGTCCACTGCAAGGGCCTCAGCCCCACCGAAGGTCGGAGAAGCGCATCACCGCGCTCTGGTGTCCCCCAGGCGTCGTTGGGCGTCGGCACGCACCCAGGCCTGGGCACCGATCTGGACGGCGTCCCAGGGGCTTCCGAGCGGTGGTGTGTAGGAGAGGTCCAGGGCACTTATGTCGTCCACGGTCATGTCGTGGAAGATGGCGGCAGCGCCGATGTCGACCCGTTTGGCCACCTCGGCGTGCTTGTGCCCGAAGAGCTGGACCCCGAGGAGGCGGCCCGTGGTGGCGTCGCCGGTGAAGCGCATGGCGATGCGGTGACTGCCGGGGTAGTACGCCTTGTGGTCATCGGCCTCGGCGCCGACGGTCACCGGGTCGAACCCGCCCTCGATGGCCTCGTGGTCTCGCACGCCGGTGCGGGCCACGGCGTGATCGAAGATCTTCACAACCTGGGTCCCGAGACTTCCGGCGAAGACACGGTTGCCGCCGAGCGCGTTCTCTCCGGCCACGCGTCCCTGCTTGTGAGCGGTGGTGCCGAGCGGGAGGTACGTCTCACCGAGCAGTCGGTGATGGGTCACCACGCAGTCCCCCGCCGCGAAGACGTGTGGCAGGTTGGTCCGCATGCACCGGTCGACGGCGATCGCACCCCGCTGACCGATGGCGGCGCCGGCCGAGACGGCGAGTTCGGTGTCAGGTCGCACTCCCACGACCACGAGCACCATGTCGACACTCCTGACGACGTCCTGGCCATCGGTGGTCGTGGCTTCGACGCGTAGTCGCCCGGGGTCGCCGGCGGCCCCAGGGGCGATCGAGCGGACCGTCGTCCCGGTGCGCACGTCGACGCCATGGTCAGCGAGCTGTCGGTGGACGAGGGCGCCGATCTCGGGGTCGACGGTCGGGAGCACCTCGGGGAGCTGTTCCATCTGGGTCACCGACAACCCCCGCGCCACCAGGGCCTCGGCCATCTCCAGCCCGATGTAGCCGGCACCCACGATGATGGCGCTGGCCGGGACATGCTCCTCGAGGGTGCGCATCACGGCGAAGGTGTCCCCCATCGAGTGCAGGAGATGGACCCCGTCTTCGGCCCCCAGAGCGGCGGGACCGGTGAGCCCGTGGATGGGAGGACGGACCGAGACTGCCCCCGTGCCGACGACGAGCTCGTCGTAGGAGATGAGCTCCTCGGTGCCGTCGGCCTCGGTGACGAGGAGCTTGCGACCCTCGACGTCGATACGGCGAGCAACGGTGTCGAGCCGAAGCCCCATGCCGGTCGCCTCGAGGTCGGCGATGGTCCGGTGCGCCAGGTTGCGCCAGTGGGCCACCTCGCCCGAGACATAGTACGGGATGCCACAGATGGAAAAGTTGGGGAAGGCGTCGGCCACCACCACCGTGACCTCGGTGTCGAGGTCGAGCTCACGGGCCCGGAGCGCGGCGCTGATGCCGGCATCGCTTCCTCCGATGGCAACGAGATGCATGAGGTCTCCTTGTGAGGATCGGCTCGTCACGCCATGGGCGGCGAGGATCGGTCCTGTGGCGAGCGATGCGATGAGACGCCGTCGACGATCGCAGATTCGACGCGAATCCCCGGGACGGCGGTGCCACCCTCGGGTGCGGAGGCACTCTGCAGGTGGTGGGGAAAGATGATGTCGGATGCTTGTGCCGGGGTGACGCCAGGGTAGAGGGCCCTGATGACGAGGATGGCCAGGACACCCCCGACAATCTGAGCACCGACAAAGCTCGGCGCCGAGTTGGGGGCGATGCCGGCGAAGGTATTGGAGAACATGCGCCCCACGGTGATGGCGGGGTTGGCGAAACTGGTCGAACTGGTGAAGAAGTAGGCCGCCCCGATGTAAGCGCCGACGGCGGCGGGGGCGCTGCGGCTCCGGCCGCTGCGGGCCAGGGCGAAGATGACGAGGATGAGCCCCAACGTGGCCACGATCTCTGAGAGGAAGTGGGCAGCCGTGGCCCGGTGGTGGTTCGAGATCGACACGGCCGCCCTGGAGAACATCAGGTTGGCGATGCACGCACCCCCGATGCAGCCGGCTACCTGAGCAGGCAGATAGGCACACGCGTCTCGCCAGCTGAGCCCATCGAAGGCGGCGTCGACGAAGGAGACCACGGGGTTGAAGTGGGCTCCGGAAACCGGTCCGAACATCAAGATGATGGCGAACAACCCCACCGCTGTCGCCGCCGCGTTCTCGAACAGCTCGAGCCCGATGTTGCCGGGCGAGAGTTGTTGCGCGGCGATACCCGAGCCGATGACGATGGCGGCCAGGAAGGCGCTGCCGAGAAGCTCCGCCAGCAATCGGCGCCACAGCGCGGCGTCGTTCATCGCAGGTCGGTCGACGAGGATCTGGAACCGGACGCCTAGCAGCAGGCGCTGGAGGCCGACTGGTCCGACCTGGCACCGGCGGGAAGCGCCGGCTCCACCGGTGCGCAGCCCTGGGTCGAGCAACCCAGATCAATCTCGTCCGGCGCGTCGGCCAACACGGTGTAGACCTCCCAGGGCGCCCCGTCGGGGTCGTTGACCCACGCCTTGTCCTGAAGGGCATAGCAACAGGTCGTCGACTCCTCGACGTCGGGCTCGAGCCCTTCCTCCGAGAGCCTCCGTGTGGCCGCCTGGACCTCTTCAGCCGACTCCACCTCCACGCCCAAGTGATTGAGCGCACCGGCCACGCCGGTCCCGCGTCCGGCACCCCCTTCGATGAGGACCAGCTTGAGCGGCGGCTCGGCGATGGCGAAGTTGGCGTAGCCGGGACGGCGCTTGGCCGGCTCGGTCTTGAAGAGCTTGGAGTAGAAATCCACAGCCACGTCGATGTCGGTGACGTTCAGGGCGAGCTGGACTCTGGACATGACAGCCTCCGGTGGTATTCACAATCGTCGATGCGTCGAGTATGATCAATGCATCCACACCTGTCAATAGGAGGTCGGGCGATGGCCAAACGGGTGGCAACCATCGAGCCCAGGGCGACGGATCGGTGCTGTCCTTCTGTGCTGGCCTCACCCCTAGACGCCGCCCAGGCCGGCGAGCTGGCCGATGGGTTCAGCGCCTTGGCCGACCCCGTCCGGCTGCGCGTCTTGAGCATCCTGGCCGCGGCACCACAAGGCGAGGTGTGCGTGTGTGACTTCGTGGAACCGCTGGGCAAGAGCCAACCCACGGTCTCTCATCACCTGAAGATCTTGAGCGACGCCGGCCTCGTCCACGGTGACCGACGCGGCAAGTGGGTGTGGTACTCCCTCGATCGCGAGCGCCTCGCCGACCTCCAGACCGCCCTCCAGCCTGTCGGGTAGGTGTCGTCGTGACGAGGTGTGAGCCCGTTCGGTGAGCGCCGGTTTCCTGTCGATGCGTTTAGCCCGCCAGGGCAACAGGGTGGCCGAGATGGAACACCGCCCCGAGGCCTTCGCCCCACGAGGCCAGGTCGGGGACGGCCGGCAGCCCCAGGGAGCCCAGCTCGTCGGCCACGAGGCCCTCCCCCAGCTCGACACCCACAGTCGAGGGGTCGGCCACGATGCCTGAGCCCATGTCCATCTCCAACATCGTCGCGTAGGGCACGCCGTCGAGGTAGGAGTAGCTCGCCGCCGCCACGCGGGTCGGTGGGCCGTCGGCGGGGACGCGCGGGATGCTCAGGTGCAACGTCGGCCGGCCCCCGAACACCAGATCGAACACCACGACATCGTCGTGGTACTCGGTGGTGATCTGCTCGACGGTCTTCGGGAAGCCCATCACCTTGGTGCCGGCCTCACAGGTGAAGGCCTGGTCGACGGGCATGCGGTAGATGAAGGATCCTGCGGACTCGTGCCCACCGTTGACGGGCTTGGCCAGAAAACCGATGTTGATCTCGCGGTAGTCCCCCCACGGGTTCTCGATGTAGTCACACGCCGCGATGATCAGCTGCGTCGAGCCGGGAACCGACTCGACGATCTCGAAGTCGTTGCCCGGCACGAGGGCCGCCGCAGCCGCACTCGGCACCGTGAAGAGCACCGTGGCGATGTTCGCCGACGCCACCACCATGGGAAAGGTGATGGTCTGACCCTGAATCTCGCCCCAAACCGTTTCGGCCGTCTCGGCTGCCCCTTCCGTCAGAGCCATCGCGCTCCCCTTTCGTCCGCCACGTGTGCGGCGACGATAGCCTCAAGCTTCTACCGGGCTGGTCACGACCGCCCCCTTGCAGCATGGGGAGGCGCCAGCCACCTCTTTCGTTGAATGCAGGCATTACACATCGGATCGGTGCGGACGCACGCAGGGTAGGGAGTCTTGAAGGTCAGGCCACACCCCGTCCGCCCCGTAGCGCGGTCGAGACGGTGATTCGGCGATTCACCCCGAGCATGACCGGATGGCCCACCGCCCTCGGCAGGACCCCTTTCAGGATGACTGGTAGGTCGCGAGGATGACGCCTTTGGTGGTCAAGGTGCTGTCGAGCAGCGTCAGCTCGGTGACGTGGTTGTCGGGTTCGAAGAGGTGCTGGGAGACAACGTGCTTTGGAGCGCTCATGAGGGCATCTTTGTAAGGGCCTCCCCGAGTGTTCCAAACAGACTGCAACTCTTGGTAGCTCCATCGACCGAGAAGCAATCCGCCGTCCGGCTTGCCCATCCGCCGGCCGAGCGCTTCGCCCATCACCTCGTCGCTCCGGAGCACGGCCCGTCCGCTGTGTCCGAAGCCACCACGGGTGTCCTCGTCGGGTCGACCCGGCCCCTCGATGACCCCGTCGAGGCTGAGGTGGTTGGACAACCACAAGTCGCATGGATGACCTTCTCACCTACAAGCGAGCTGACGCTACAACGAGTTCGGTGGTCACGCTGCGGTCATCCGTCAGGTGCGTCAACGAGCCATCTCGCAACACCGAGGCACGGCCATCGTCCACATTGACGACATCGGGCGGGTCGGGAGACCCTGCGGGTGCACCCCCACTGATCGTTGCTAGTCCCAGCCACCGGGAACGCGGCGCTGTGGCCGATCGTCCCCTTCAAGGTGCCGGACCGCAAGCCGCGCCACTCCGTCGCCTGAGCAGACGGAAGACCTACCGTGAGCTTCCTACAGAGTTGGGTGGGTGTGGGCGCACATGCGAGACGCCCACACCCTCCCGACAACCTTGGTATGAGAATTGACCAACTGAGGGTGCTCCTCCTGCATGATCGCGAATGGCGTGAGCTCTGCACAGCGAAGGATCACCTACATCGTTTAGGTGGTTTCTCGGGTTCGCCTTTGAGCCACTGTTGTCAATATGACATCCGATGGACGGGGCCAGCCCGTCAGTGGCTACTCGCCAACGACCATACGGAGGGGAACATGAGAATTCGGAAGAGCTTGTTGGTCTTGACTGCGGTGATGCTGCCTGTTGCCAGCATGGCTTTGCTCGAGGGCTCAGCCTTCGCCGCGAAGGTGACAGGGACCGGTAGTACCACGTGTAACTTCGGAGGCAGCATCAACTTCAACCCGCCTCTGACCCAGAGCGGAACCCCAGGGGTGAAGAAGGAGATCACGACGGTGACCGCGAGCCTGGGTTCGTGCTCGGGAGGGACACCGGCGCCACCGGCATCAACCGTCAGTGTCAAGGCCATCAAGACGAAGACGCCGAAGGGACAGAACGGCGCTACGTGCTCCAGCTTTGAGTCCTCGTCGGGATCGGCCAAGGTCAAGGTCAAGATCAACTGGACCGGCGAGAAGGGGTCGAAGTTCACCGTCGCTGGTCTGCACCCCACCATCAACGGTGCGGGCGAGGTGGGTTTCACCGGCAGCTTCGCGGTGGGCGGTTCCTACGCCGGATCGGGGCACCTCGGGGTCTATCTCACGCCTGCGAGCTCGAGTGCAATCGCGTCGTGCAGTGGGAGCATTTCGTCGCTTCAGATTGACCGGTCGAACAGCTCGGGCGCACTGTAGAACAATCGCAAGCGCGCTCTCCGCACGCTGCGGGGAGCTGCAAGCCGGATCGCAAGAGGGTGGGCTTGGGCCCACCCTCTTGCGCGTCCGGCCCAAGAGGTGTCCCGGACTGCCCCAGAATGATTCCGAGGGAGTACTGAATCGGGTAAGGGTCATGCACCGAGCTGCGGTATCCGCGCCGCCTCCCTAGGCACCTTTTCAGGTAAGACCGCCAAGGTATCGACTCAGTGGAGGTGAGCGGACTCGAAGCGCCGACTTCGACGTTGCGAACGAAGATCGGACCGCGGTAGGCACACGACGGTGGACATTGATGGACAAGAACCTCCAGTTCAGACGTGCTGTCGAGCTGGACAAACTTCGGTGGACGTCAGTGGACGCGCGATGGACGCGCGATGGAAGAGGAGACGTTGGCAGTCCCGACGCTGTCTCGGAGGACTCTGTCGCGGGCTGATCAAGCCTGCCCAAGCCGCCACGTCCACGGTGCGGGCTCACTCGCCGCCCGTAGCTCACCCCTGCCGTCCACACCCACTCCTGACGGCCCCCAGGCCGACACCCAGGAGAAGGGTCGGGTGGGAACTGGGCACCAGCCAATGTGGCCTTTTCGCCACTCCTTAGATAAGAACCCCAAGCAGCCGCTACGGGAGTTGGGGGAGATCGAGCTTTTGGGCCAAGACACCTTCGAGGAAGACCGAGTAACCCTTGGCGACATGGTTCCCGACTAAATAGACGTCGTAGTTCCCGATCACGGAGCTGCACTTCTTGGCGCAGAACCAGGACGTGACATTGACGTAATGCGCTCCCTCAGCGGTAGCGGCGCGTCGTTCGGCCTTGTTGTAGGTGGCCAGGACAGAGTTACCGGCACCAGAACATGCCTGGACATCGTCGACGTTCCGGGCCAAACAGTCCGAGCCACCAGACCCCGGGAGGTTCCCGAGAACCAGCTTCGCCGTCTTTCGTGCCGTTACTCGTCTGAAGAACTGTTCCAAACCCCTCTGCCAATGCGCCGGGGTGTAGCGGACCCCCTCTGGGGTCTCGTATGGCGAGGTCTCCGACACGATCAGGAGATCCGGGTCGATCCGATTGATCCGGTGGATGGCGAAGCTGTGCCACTGGTCACAGGCCACCCAATCACCACGGGTCCCCGGGGCCTGAGTGGGGAGCAGCGCGGCCGGACACGATGCCATGACAAGGACGTCGAGCTTCCAGTGGGAGCGAGTGGCGATGTCGTCAAGGGCCTGGAACCACATCCCGGCGTGGGAGTCCCCGTAGAGAACCATGGTGTGGGACCCGGTGCGATCACCGAACCGGCACGCTCCGCTCTGTGATCCGATCGGCTCACATCCGGTGCTGAAGCGGGCGAGCCCTGAATCAGGATTGGAAAGGACCTGGGACAGCGGGGGGACGAGGTTGGCCGGAACGGTCTGGATCTTGTCGGAAGCGGCCACGAGACGCAGCACGTTCTGCAAGGAAGCGGTCCCCGACGGATGTGGTGACGCCTTTGCGGGGCCGACGCCAGACCCGCTTGCCACGTCGGACTGCAACGTGATGGCGCCGAGGGCTACGGCGACCAAGGTGGCCCCGAGGCCGATGCTGGCCCAGCGGACGCGGAACAGGAACTTGGCGTGTCGGATGGGATTCTCCACCACGACGTAGGTGATCGCCGATGCGGCAAGCGCCACGAGGTCCCAGCCGAGGTTCTGCCCGACCGAGAGGGTTGTCTTTCCGGCATACTCGGCGGCGATGATCAGGATCGGCCAGTGCCACAGATACAGCGAGTAGGAGAGCTTTCCGAGCCATCGAAACGGTGAAAGACCCAAAAGGGCCTCCACCCCGAAGCGACCGGCTCTCACTCCTCCGGCGATGATCAAGGCCGCGCCGACCACGGGAATGGTCACGAGTGAGCCGGGGTACGCCGTCTGCGAACCGAAGCTGAAGGCGGCAATCAGAATGGCCCCGAACCCCAGCCAGGTGGCAATCGCCGCGATGCGGAAAGGCACCTTCTTGAGCCATGGGGTTGCCACTGCCACCAGGGCTCCGAGACCAAGCTCCCACGCCCGGGTGAGCGGCGAGAAGTAGGCACTGGTGGCATGGCTGTGGGTGTCAATGACCGAGAAGGCCAGTGATGCGCCGATGACGAGCACGAGGCCGAAGGCCAGTCGCGCCCGAAGCGAGAGACTCGTCTTGATGCCCGCCAGGAGCAGGAACAGCGTCGGGTAGACGACGTAGAACTGCTCCTCCACGGACAGAGACCAGTAGTTCTGGAGGGGAGAAGGAGGCTGCTGCGCGCTCAGATAGTTGGTGCCGATGGCACTGAAGTGAAAGTTGGCCAGAAAGACCGTCGCCCACCGCCCGTCCGTGGCTGTCCTGCCTCCTGTCCCCACTCCCAAGAAGTAGTACGACAAAAGGACGGCGACGATGATGACCAAGGTGGCGGCGGGGATGATCCGGCGACACCGTCTCCCGTAGAAGGCGAGGATCGAGGTTCGACCGGTTGTGGAGCGCTCCCGCATCAATACACCCGTGATGACGAAGCCTGAGATGACGAAGAAGACGTCGACGCCGATGTAGCCGCCCGATAGGGCAGAGACTCCCGAGTGGAACAGGACGACCAGGAGCACGGCCACAGCCCGCAGGCCCTCGACATCGGGCCGGAAGGGACGATCTTCGGGCGCAGTACCCGATTCGTCTCCTGAGGCCAGGAACCGTTCGCTTGGGGACTGCATATCCTGCTCGGCCAATCCCCCGCCCCCATCGTTTCGCGTAGCTCAACGGTACTTGAGCCGCGAGAACTCGCTACGGGTCGGTCGTAGATGACATCCACCGGCCCTTGGGTGCTCTTCGACGGTTCTTCGCTGGTACGGCGTTTTCCGCGCCATATTCGCATTCGCCGTTGAGAACGACTGGATGGGTCGAACCCCGTGCCGAGGCGTGAACCTCCCTGCCGTTACCAGCACGAGGCGTCACACGCTCACGCCGACTGATGTCGCCTCCATCGCCGGACGACGTCGGCCCAGTACCGGGCCATGGTCTGGATTGGCGCCGTGCTCGGGCTCCGCTGGTCCGAATTAGCGGGTCTGCGGGTCGGCAACGTCGACTTGCTCCGTCGCCTCTTGACCGTCGCAGAGACAGTGACCAGAGACGCTCAAGGGCAGCCTATTCATTCCAAGACAACAAAGTCGCAAGCCAGTAAGCGGGTCCTCGCCATCCCAGAAGCTCCCGCGGACTTGTTGTCTGAGCACATGGCCCGAAAGGGCTCGAACGCCGCGGACCAGGACAGCTTCCTGTTCGAGGCACCGGCAGGGGGACCGCTCAGGTACTCGAACTGGCGAGCGAGGGTTTGGTTGCCTGCAACAACCGCTGCGGGACACGCTGGTGCAGGATTCCACGACTTACGGCGCACGAACGCGACCGTTCTGGTTAGGAGAACGTCGACACGAAGACTGCCCAACTCCGCCTCGGCCAAAGTGATCCACGACTCACGCTCGCGCTCTACGCCCAAGCCGTTGAAGGTGCGGACCGTCGAGCCGCGGAAACACTAGGAGAACAGCTCCTCGGCAGCGGGAAGGCTGGTTCGCGCGATGGACGCGCGATGGGGGGTCCGAGGAAGCGCCGGAAAGCAAATAGGAAACCGGCTTGACCAGGAGTGGAGGTGAGCGGACTCGAACCGCCGACTTCTACGTTGCGAACGTAGCGCTCTACCAGCTGAGCTACACCCCCGGGGTGGGGAACCAGAATAGCGCCGTGCTCGTTGGCTCGGAGTCTCCCTGATCAGCCAGGCCTGCCGTGCTCCGCGGGTGCTTCTTGGACAGCAGCATCCCTGGAAGACGAAGCAGGCTCACCATCATCGAGCACGGGCGAGACTTGTGGGCGATAAAGCATCGGACACAGCCAATACCTCGCCGAGGGCGGATGGTAGCCCAGAGCCCACCCCCTCTGCGCCGCCAGCCATTCCGTGTCGGTCGAAACGTGCCTGAAGCACGACAAGACAGCTGGGTCTGGCGGGATCCCGCCACCATCCACATGGACCGGTCCTTCGATGCCGATGGCGTGGTCCGTTGTCTGGACCGACTGGCTGCGCAACGCGGTGCCCCGGTCTACGTGCGCTTCGACCACGGGCCCGAGTTCATCGCGTACGCGGTGGCGGACTGGTGTCGGTCAACAGAACCAACACCGTCTTCATCGATCCCGGGTCGCCGTGGCAGAGTGCCTGGATCGAGTCGTTCAACGGCCGGCTACGCCACGAGCACCTCAACGGCCAGCAGTTCGACTCGCTCCTCGAGGCTCGGGTCTTCACGGAGGCCTGACGCATCGACTACATCAACAGGCGACAAAGCGCTCACTGCTGGCTCACCCCGGTCGAGTTCGTCGAGGAGTGGCTCAGCCAACAACCACTACAGCTCGCATAGCGGGTTGACTCAGCAAACGGGATCCCCTCACTACCTCCAGACGTACCGGCTCGACGTCGTCGATAGCGTCTTGAAGGCGGTCGCGCTTATTGTTGTGATGGAAATGGCAAAGTCGGACTGGGAGAGGCGTTTGAGCGACGTATTGCGAGGCTCTGACTCGGGGCTGGCATCGGACACGTCTGACGTTGATCGATCCGGGCCCCGCGAGCGTCCAGATCGCTCCCGACGATCCACTTTGCGTCATAGGATTCTGGTCGCCATCGCGGCAGGTGTTCCGGCGTTGCTGTACGCGCTCTACGTCTTTCACTACTCGGTCAATGTGCCGTATGCCGACGATTGGAACATGATTCCCATCGTCGTGGCAGCCGTGCATGGACATCTAACGCTTAGTGCGCTGTGGACCCAGTACGTCGCCGGTCGTCCGGTCATTGCCCGTCTCGTCTTGGTGGGCTTCGGGCTACTTGATCACCTGAACGAGCGGTCCGTGATGCTGTTCGGTGCGGGCATCTTCATCGCTAGCTTTGTCTTGGTGCTCCTCCTCTTTCGTTCTTATGTGGGGAGACGACTCACCTTCGTGCCCGTCGTTTCGCTTGCCATCGTGTGGTTCAGCCTGGCCGACTTTCCGAACGCCCTCTTCAGTTTGCAACTTGTCGTCTTCCTAGAGGTGTTCTTCTTTGCCGCCATGGCATACCTTCTGCTGGCCCCACGACACCACAGGAACTTGTTCTTCGCATTGGGAATCGTGGCGGCTATCGCAGCGTCGCTCTCATTTCTACAGGGATTCGCTGTGTGGCCTGTCGGACTCATCTGTATCCTTTGGGTTACGCCCTGGGGTCGCCGAACGTATTATGAGTCTGCAATCTGGCTTTCAGCTGCAGCGATCACAGCGGTGACCTACTTGCATGGTTACAACACTGGCAACTCCACCTGCTTGGCCGAAGGTGGACATAGGGGAGCCTGTTCGGCCACTTTTGGTCTGCTACATCCCGTCGAGTTGATCCGTTACTTCATCGTACTTGTCGGTAACGTTGTTCCGACATCAGTCCCGTCGCTCCAAGCTCGGTACCTCCTGGCATACGAACTGCTCGGTGCCGTGATCTGTGTCGTTGCGGTCTTCGTCGTTGTTCAGTCCATTCGCGAGCTGCGACGGCAAGCAAGCCCTCTTCCACTGGTCCTGGTCGCGTTCGGTCTCTTGTTTGACCTCATGATCGCGCTTGGCCATCTTGGCGAGGGGTTACTTTCAGCTGGCATCGCCCGTTTCACTATGCCTAACCTGATCTTGCTCGTCGGCATTGTTGTCTACGCCTGGGGGCACGTCCCGAGCTTGCAACAGACGCGAGGACCGATCATCGGGCGTGAACGTTTTAAGAGTCTTGGCTTTGCCGCATTGATTGCCTGTCTAGTCGTCCAGTGTGTTGTGACAACTCAGTTCGGCATTACCAAGGGAAGTGCCCTGGAGAGAACGAACGTGACCATTGCTCGTGTGGCGGTCAACCTGGACCGGATACCTGTCCCGAGACAACCCTGTTACTTTGAGTCCACGGTGATCGGCACCCCGTTCTTTTACCTAGCGTATGTTCGCAGTTTGGCCGAGCAGAATCGTTTGAGCGTGTTCCAATCTGGTACCAGACACTTGTACCGCATCGAAGGACCGCCAACCCTTCCACAATGCGATCAGAGCTTGTATGTCGTCACGGAGTCACTAGCTACCGGCAAGACGGGAACCCGGTATTCGGCCACGCTCACTGCGGCAGGCGGCAAGCCCCCCTATGTGTGGTCCGTGGCGGCTGGCCACGGTGTCTTGCCGAAGGGACTGTTGCTTGATGCGTCCACTGGTGTCATCTCTGGTACGCCCCGACTACATGGCACGTTCTTTTTCTCGGTGACCGTTACTGAGCATAAACCAGGACGGACGAAGACGCGATCTCACGCCACTTATCCCCACAGCGTGTGGATCAACGTTCGTCGCTAGGGGCGCTGGGCGGACGCTGCGGACTGCAAAGACCTAGACGGTGTCAGCAAGTGGGGGAGATGCGAGGTTGCGCTCCCCTAAAGGAATGGTTCACTGGAGTTTCCGCTGGATGTATTCCGTAAACCGCGACCGCAGACGCAGGCCCGTCGAATGCCGTCACCCGCAGCAGTGGATATGGATCTCCTCCGTGGACAAGACGCCATCGCCAGAGACACCAATCCGCTCAACGCAGAGCTGGCTCTGAGTCTCGGTGGCGACGGAGATGGTGGCGGGATCCCCGTGAGATGAGCCACGTGACCACTACCGGGGGATCACCTCAACCGTAAGCGGCGTTCGAGCACTGCTCAAAAGACGCGCGCTTCAAGAGTCCATTGGCTTCATTGTCACACTTGGATTTCTGGTTGTGCAATGTGCTTTCGCCACCACTTTCGGCATTACGAGAGCCCGGGACGAGCGAGCGACCAACATCACTACCGCCCGAGTCGTCGTCAACTTGGATCAGGTTCCAAATGCGAAGCGCGGCTGCTATTTCACGTCCGTTGTGGTTGGTCCGACGCTTCGTACTTAGACTTGGAGCGCAGTCTCGTGATCCGCAATCACCTAAGCCTCTTCCAGCGTGGAAACAGTCACACGTATCGGGTCGAGGGACTACCGCTCTATCGAGCAATGCTAGCGGAAATGAACAATGACTGGCTCAGATGCTTTATTCCCGGCATCGACTCCGCTATCTCGCCGAATTCCACCAGAGGTCTAATGGCCCAATCAGGAACACCAGGTATCAAGAAGTCACGATAGGCAACCTCGATGTCGCGGAAGCCAGCTTCCCGAAGTCGCTCTATCGCAAATCCTCGCGAAAACGCCATCTCATCGGGCTCCAACCTTGCGCGACGCCGCAGGGCGGTCCGAGAAAAAATCAGATACACATACGGATTGTGAAGGTTGGGCTCCAGGAAGATAATTTTGCCGTCATCCGTAAGAAGCCTTCGAATCGCCTGCAAGGAAGCTGGGAGGTTGTAGTAGAGGTGATGGAGAATGCCGTTTCCCACCACGTAGTTGAACCGTCGACCAAGGATGTCCTCCGGTCGAGTGAAATCCAATACCTCGAAATGGGCGTTCGTCCCTAATGCCTTCAAGTTGGCCTCACGAACAAAGCCTTCAGAGCGATCCACTCCGAGGACCTGCATTCCGCTTTTTGCAGCCAGGTGCCGTGCAATCTCACCTCTCCCACACCCGATCTCAAGCACGCTTCGACTCGAGTCAGCAGCCATTTTGCTCAACATGAGCTCAGCCCGTCGTTCCTCCCGGATCCTGGTGGATGAACCCCCCGTCCAGCCCTGGTTGTAGCCAGCCTCATCACGGACACTTCGCGTATCGTCAGAGTGAGATCGTCTTGCGTTTCTCATTTTGTGACAACGATTGTGTATCCAAGGGGATCATCGCTCGACCCTTTGCCCCTGATTGTGCATACGTGCGCGATGGCCAGAACCAAGCCGAGAAGCGGACTCGCCAGTATCCACAGCGGAACCAATCCCCGCTTACGTCGGTCAGCAGGAAGAAGGTTACGAAACCACAGGACGACGAGTTTTGATGCGATGACGGAAATGTCGGTTCCTCGTGGCGTAATGGTCGCCTCTCGAAATCCCGCGAACATTGTGCCAAGGCTTGACGGTGTGTATCTGAAGAAGTCGTAGGGGATGTAGTGAAAGCGCGCCGACCACGGCACCGTAATGATCGCGCCCCCCCCATCTCGCATCACTCTGTGAATCTCATCGACGAGTCCTTGAAAGTTTGAAACGTGCTCGAGTACTTCGGTACAGATCACGGCGTCGAAGTGACCATCAGGAAAGGGAATATGCTCACCGTCAAAGGGAACGATGTCCGAATTCTCATAGTCGAACTTATCCGCGTCCGAAATGTCGATCCCTACGTAATGGGTCGACTCATCCCTCAGCAGGAAGTGATACGGGCTTTGCCCGCAGCCAACGTCAAGAACGTTTCCGCGGAAGCCGGGAAGGTGCTTTCGCAGGTCTCGATAAACCGTCAATACCTGAAGATCAAACAACATCCGACCGTAGAACTTGACCTTGCCAACAGCGGTCGTCGGAGGAGTGTTCGAGACAGGACGAAACGACTCGATAGTCAACGTCAAATCCCCGATCCGAACGCCTCGGCAATCCGATCTGCGATCCTCACCGGCGAGAGCCCATGCAACTCGTGGAGGAACTCTTCGCTGCCTCCCCTGTTGCCATAGGGGCGGTCGACTCCTAGGCGCAGCAACCTACAACCGATCCCGCTGTCGGCGATGACCTCGGCGACAAGGGATCCGATACCACCGGCAGCCACGTGCGCCTCGATTGTTGCGGCCATCGGATATATGGAAGTCAGAGCCACAATATCGGCGACGGGCCCTGGGCTTACGCTCGCGATAACAACAACAGCGGCAGAGATACCCCGTGCCTCAAGCTTGTCCGCCGCAAGCACGACAGACGGGGCGATGCTGCCCATGGCGAACAACACGAGGTCCGAACCCTCGCGGACCTGCTGGACTCGGCCGAAGCCGAAACGACCATTCAGCCCTGGAACTGAGAGCCGATCGTTCTTGCCCAAGCGTAGGTACACGGGCCCCCGGACTTCGGCCAACATAGGTACAACCGTGGCAGCCTGTTCCGCATCGGCCGGCGCAATGACCGTCATGTTGTCGAGGAGCCGCATGACACCGACGTCCTCGATGCCGTAGTGCGTCGGACCGGCAGTGCCGTACTCGAAACCCCCGCCCATGCCCACGATTCTGACGGGAAGTCCGTGAAGGATGGGTCCATTTCGTATGAACTCAAAGGGGCGCAGAACTGCGAAGGGGACGATTGAGTAGCAGAAGGGCGTGTAACCGCTCTCGGCCAACCCCGTCGCCACTGCGACCATGTTCTGTTCTGCGACCCCCATATTGAAGAAGCGGTCGGGAAATCGATCTCTGAACGGCTCCAAGGCCATGAATCCAAGATCTCCCGTCAACAGAGCAATTCGGTCGTCGCGCTCCGCTTCTGATACGAGAGCGCGAACAAATGCTGACCTCACACATGTACCCCGATCTCGCCCATGGCCACTGCAAAGTCAGCGTCCGACATGGGCAGGTAGTGCCACTTGATCTGACCCTCCATGTAGGACACCCCCTTACCAAAGGTCGTCTCAGCAACAATCACTCGAGGGCGATTAGCCGTCTCGGATCGCAAAATTCTGACCAAGTTGGCCTCGTCGTGCCCATCAGTGGAAATCACTTCCCAACCGAATGCACTCCACCGGTCGGCCATGGCGTCGCTAGCCAGAACATCGGCTGTGAACCCGAATGCCTGCTGATGATTGTGGTCGACCAAGACCGTGAGATTGCGCAACTTGTGCTGAGCAGCGAACATTGCCGCCTCCCAGACAGCACCTTCATTACATTCGGCATCGCTGACGATGACGATCACCCTCCGTTGGGAGCCTTGCATGACCGCAGCCAGTGCGGCTCCGACTCCAATCGAAAGACCCTGTCCCAGCGACCCGGTGGAGAAATCCACGCCCTTCAAGAGATGCTCGGGATGCACTCCCAGCAGGCTGTCATCTCCACAGAATGTGTCTAGTTCGTCTCGGTCCAAGGTTCCCACCTCAGCGAGCGCTGCATACAACGCCAACGCGGCATGGCCCTTCGACAAGACGAATCGATCGCGATCAGGGTCGGCGGGGTCGACCGATCCAAGCACAGTGAATACGGCACCGACGAGATCGGCGATCGAAAGTGCCGAGCCGATGTGACCGACGTGAGCTCGCTTGGACTGTTCCAACACCGTCCGACGAATAGCCGGTCCGAGCGTCATATTCGTCTCTCCCAAATCGCTACCGCCTCGTTGGCATTCATTGCGGTAGAGCGCGAGACGTCGCGTAGTGTCGTCGAATTTTCTCGTCTGACTTGATCCAGGTGGCGAATTCCCGGAGACCGTCCTCGAGGTCATGAGCCGGTTTCCAACCCAGCGCTGCTCTGATTCCCGTAGGGTCAGAGACCCAGACATCGGTGTCCCAGTCCCGATCAGGCATGGAACCCCATTCGGGTTCGGCATTCACATTCAATTGTTCCCGCACGAGTTGGACCAACTGGTCTAGGGACGTCTGAACACCGGAGCCGACGTTGAACACGGCGCCGGGATCGTCGGTTGGAGTCTGTGCGTTCAAAATAAAGGCGTCGACGGCGTCGTCCACGTAGACATAGTCACGGGCGATCGTGGGCGCAACAAGATGTGGCAGTTCACCGCGCATGCCGTAGATCATCAGGGTCGGCAGGAGGCGCGTTGGATCCTCCCATGGACCGAACACGGAGTAGAGACGCAATGTCGAAAGGCGACGGTTTGTCTGTTTGGCGGTAAAACGACAATACAGTGTCGCTGCTGCTTTTGTGGCTGCATAGTGACTGTTGGGTTCAGTCAGTTCCAACTCAGACGGTGCGTGGTCCTGATGTCCATACTCTGATGACGATCCTGCGTTCACAAAGGCTTCGAATCCGGTCTGGAGGCAGGCCTCAACCAAGTTCACGGTGCCGTTGTAGTTCGTGGCCACGATTGTCTGAACGTCTCTCTGCGACGAATACGACCCATATGCTGCCAGGTGAAACACCCATTGTGGGTCGATCGCCTTGACGATCTCTTCAACACGTTGCTGATCATGCAACGTGACTTCATGAAGATGAACCCTGCCAGCGATTGGATCGATCCGCCATCGGGCGTCCGCTGGTCTGACGAGAAGATGGACGTCGTGTTTATCGAGCACGAGGCGTCGCGCCAGGTTGGCGCCGATGAAACCGGTCGCACCGGTTACGAGAACTCGCTTGTGCGAGTCAGACATCCGACCCCTCCCTGGGAGTCGATGTCGACGAGTCGGTTCGGCCTCGAGGGCGGTTGAGAATACTGTCAACGACGAAGGGCGGACGCCTCTTCACCTCTGTATAGATGTCAGCCACGTAGAAGCCAATGATGCTCAGTGCTAGGAGTACCAGGCCACCGATCATCAAATTGAGAAGGATGAGTGTCGTGAAGCCGCTTGGGACGCTCGATGGATTCGCCAACTTGAGCGAAATCTGAACTATGCCCGCCGTCACGGCGGCGAACACCGAGAACAAAGCAATCATGAGGATCAGCTCGAGCGGTGCGTAGGAGAACGAGACGATGCCGCGCCGAGCCCACATCAGGTTCTTCACCAGTGAGTTCGTAGTCTTTCCGAACATACGTTCGGGCCGAACGTAGGGGACGCCGATGGAGCGGAAGCCAACCCAAGCCCGCAGCCCCCGAATGAAGCGAGCAGACTCGGGCAGGCGGTTGAGCTCATCAACCACGCGTCGATCCATAAGGGAGAAGTCACCGGCGTCGAGCGGGATATTGACGTACGCGAGGCGGCGAAAGAGCCGGTAAAACCCCTTGTAGGCAAGTCTCATCGGTGGGGGAGCCTCGCGATTGACTCGCTGTCCGTAGACGATCTCGAAGCCCTCACGCCATTTGACATAGAAATCCGCGATCAACTCGGGGGGGTCCTGGAGGTCTCCATCAAGCAGAACAACGGCATCTCCTGTGGAAATCGCCATCCCGCTGGTAAAGGCGCTCTGGGAACCGAAGGCTCGTGTGTGGTTGATGACGACGACTTTCGGATCACTCAGAGCCAGGTCCGCCAGCACTGTCCCAGCATCGTCTGGACTTCCGTCATTCACGAAAATGATCTCGTAGTCCACGCCGATCCGGAGAAAGGTCTCGATAAGCCGAGCATGCATGAATGGCACTGCTTGGGCGTCGCGGTAGCACGCGATGACGGCAGAGATCCGAACGGGCTCGGGCGCTGTCCGCTCGCTCAATCCGGTCGCGTCGTCGGCATGGGTCTCCACCGAAATCATGCTATCCAGCCTGCGTGGTACTGCCCAGCCAGGCTCTTTCACGGGACCAGGCAAGAATGCACCCTTCCCATCCATGGACCGGCGCCGAGGACTGTCGAGACCCCCTCAAGAGGGGCATCTCGCCTCTATAGTCTCCGTCTGATGCCGGTCCAGCGCTTGACACGCCACGACGCCTCAGGGTGTTGATGGGCAGGGAAACGCGGTCTCGAAAGGCGGACTCTCTCCGAGTTCCCCTTTGCGATGAGTTGGGCTCATTCATTTTCGTTCCCTGGGACGAGCCAGCGAGCAACGGAGAGGACCTCAGGAGTGGCATCAACTAAATCCACAGAGGAGCGCCAGCCAGGAAGCGCCGAGGCCCACAGATCGATGGGACCCATCAGCGGGCGAGCAATCCTGGCACTAGGGGCCACGGCGGTTGTCCTGTTGCCGATTGCTTGGTCGGCAATGCTCAATTCCTATGCCTTCTACGAGGATGAGGGCTACTTACTTGTCACCCTTCGGGAGTGGGCGCGCCACGGTGGGCTGTATACGAGGGATTTCAGCCGATACGGGCCAGCCGAAATGTTCTTTTTCGGCTTGCCGGAGCGGCTGTTGGGCACGCAATACACCTTCACTTCCGACCGAGTCATCACACTCGTTCTGTGGATCGCGACCTCAATGGTTCTCGGACTGACTGTGCTGGTCACGGGACGACACATCATGACCGCCGTCTTGACCGAAGTCGTTTCGTTCTTCCTGCTCGAGTCGTTTGCCAACGAGCCCATGCATCCCGGTCAATTGGTCGCGCTCGTCATGGCGCTCATGGTGTTGGTGATGGCCTCGGTCCGCCCCAGACGGCCATCACTTGGAGACGGCTTGCTTGGAATCCTGATGGGCACACTGCTCATGACGGAGGTAAATCTGGGAGTCTTTGGTCTGGTCGCGTTCGCGTTTGCCTTCTCCACCGTGACGACTCTCGCCGTGAGACCCATCCTCCGTATCCTGAGTGAGATCGGATTCTGTGCCCTTGGTCCGGTTCTGATCGCCTCAAGCCCGGCCGCGACTTCGTCCGGATTCAGCTCATGGTGGGCTGTCAAATACGCTCTCGTCTACGCCGGCGCCGCACTCCTCGTCGTCCTACTGTCACGTCTGCACCGTGTGGATCCGATTCCCAGTTTTGATGGGAGAGCTCTCATCAGGTTCATAGGCTGGTTCGTTGGAAGCATCGTCTTCTACAGCGGTTTTACCGTGGCCACCGGCACAAGCATTCGCGATTTCATTGACGGCGTCTTTTTGGCTCCGTTGGGTCAGTCGAAAAGCTTGATCGCCATTGCCTCTATCAATAGTGCCGCCGCATTGTGGCTCATCGCCCCGATTGCCGTCCTGCTCGGATTCCGATGGCTCAAGCAACATCTGGAGCCCGGCCACACTCAGCTGGGCTCGATGGGGCAACTGGTCGGAGCTGGAATCCGGGTGGTTGTTGGAATCGTTGCGATCGTCGCCATCAGTCGAGACACGGTTTCTGCGCTGGCCTTCATTCCTCTTGCCGTCGTATGCCTCATTCCTCCCGTTGCCGTGCTGCGCACCTCAGACAGCATGAACGCACGGCGATTCCTCGTCGCGTTGACGGTCACTGAATCTCTGCACGCATTCCCAGTTGCAGGAAGCCAAGTGTCGTGGAGTCTGATGCTCGTCGTTCCCTGTGCGGCGCTCGCCCTCGATGACGGGTGCCGAGAGTTCCTCGAGTGGAGAGGTCTCCCAGTCTCGCAGGGACTCGGCATCGCCATGACTGCCTTCCTTGTGGCGCTGACTGTCATTCCTTGGCCCAACTCATACGCAGGTCTATTCGGCTCATACTTCCATTCTGCTCGAGATACGATCGACACTTACAGGTCAAACACACCACTGGATCTGCCCGGAACCAGCGGCTTGCGTCTCCCGGCAAGGCAGGTCTCGGAACTTCGCCATATCAGCGCAGACTTGCGTAAGAACTGCTCACAGTTCGTTTCAGTGCCAGGGTACGACGGCCTCTACGTCTTGTCGGGCATTGCTCCTCCGAACGGCATCAATGCCACAGTGTGGATGTACCTCTTCACTCGCTCGGAACAGCAGTCAGTTGTCAATGTGCTCGAGAGATCCCACGGACCGGTGTGTCTGGTTGAGCGATCAGGACCTGCGATCGACGTGACAAGCCCGGGTGGCGTTCCGCCGCTCGCTGGAAAGGCCGTCGATTGGAGGACATGGGCGTGGGCGCAACCCATCCCTGCGGGTCCGCTGGTGAGTTACCTCTCGAGAGGATTTGTGCCGCGAGTCGATCGCCCCCCCTATCTAATCCTCGTTCGAGAACCGTGACTGGCTTTCACGCTCACTCTGGCTTGTCCCGTGAACCATCGTGTCCGCGTTGGCGGGATTCGGTGCCGGTCCGCTGGTTGACGTCGATTTCAACAGCCCCTGAGCGGACTGAGACCTCGCCGAGGCGATCGGACTTCGAAACCGATGCCATCACGTCTCTTTTCCCCCGAGTTGTGGCAGCAACCGTGTTGCTCCTCGTCGTCCTTGTCTACATCCGCGGAACATCAGGGTCGAAGACATGGGACAAAGCGGCCTTCGTCTCCTCCGTCCTCGCGGCAATCTATTTGGCCAATCGGTTTCTCCGCAGATCACGCTCGGCTCCGAGCCGACTTGCACTTCTCCTGGGGTTCGGCGGCATCTTGTGGGGGGTATCACGAATAGAGATCCATTCGATGACGGCCGAGTTTTGGGACGGCTTCGGAACTTCAGTGGCACTCGTGGCGCTTCCACTGGCAATCCTGATCGTACCGCTTTCAAATCATATCCGGCGGTCGCGTGTCGTTTCCTACGTGCTCACGGTCCCCGCGTTGACTCTGGTCGCTTTCGACTTGGTGAGCCTGATCCGCAACCTGAGCGACTTTGCGGTTCCGAGCAACAACATCTTTGTTCTCAACGAAGTCCTCGCTCCCGCGGCCGGCAGGGTCCCAGACGCGGGCTTCATACCGCAGTACACGACTCTGTTTGGATGGGCACTTGTCCCATTCAGACATCTCCTGTCGGCGTACGCACTAGCGAGCATGGCCGTTATCACCCTCAGCTGCATGAGTATCGCCGCAGTGGTGCTGGCCATCATTCTTGGACGAAGTTGCATGCCGGAACGATCACTTTGGTTGGCTGCGGCCTTGACCGTACCTCTCACCACGGTCACGGCCTTTCACAGCGCCGTCGACAGCTCCATTGGCTCCTACCTTCAGGATCTCCCCGTCCGCATGTTCCCGGCGATGCTCTATTCTCTACTGGCCGTCAGTTCCTTGGTTGCTCTGTTGCGACACTCGCTGCGCAAGGTCAGCATCGTGTGCCTCGGATTGCTTGCGGGCTTGTTGGCTTGGAACTCTCAGGATTTCGGAATTGCGGTTGCCGTTGCCTACGGCGTCGTTTTGCAAATTGCAGCTCGCGGCCCTCTTCGCAAGCCGGCGACACTCCTTTGGCTTGGTGGCTTTCTTCCTGGTTTGATCCTGTATCCCTTGTGGACGATTGCCATAGGGCACCCCGTGAGATTCAAGGACCTTGCCCTCACTGCTCGATCCTTTTCCGGAGGATTCGCATCGTCGCCAATCCAAATTCCTGGACCGGTGCTTTTTGTGTTGCCTGTCATATTGGGAAGTGTCGCCGTAGGTGGCTGTCTGCTGTGGCGGGCGGCCAGCGGATCCATCAAGCTACCGGGTTTTCAAGAGCGAGCAATCGTCACCCTTGCTTTTGTCGGAGCGTGGTCAACGGCGGGATTCGTCTATTACCTCAATCGGTCGTACGCATCCGGACAGCTCCAGATCTTTCTGTTGCCGGTTGGCGTGTGCTTGTGCGCCCTCCTCTCTCTGGCGCAAGGCGTAATGCCGCTCAGAAAAACGAGACTTAGCTCGACACGCGCTGCCCACCTCAAAGGAAGACAAAGGACCCACCTCAAATCGAGAGGCATATGGCTACTTCCACTAACGCTGCCAGTTGCCGTTGGATTCGCTGCGATGTTGCAGTCGCCGAACCCGTCCATTTCTCTTGACGCCTTGCGACACCCAGACGGTTCAATCGGGTTTCTTGGAACCGCTCCTGTTCAAGAAGTCTCACGAGCCGTGACCTACGCTCGAACGCACGGAGGGGGTGAGCTGGGATACTACGGGGCCGATGCAAACTTTCTCGAGCTGACGACAGGTGTGGTTCCCCGTATTCTGTTCGACGATCCAAGTGACTTCCTGCTCAGCAATGCTGCCGATCAGCTGGGTTGTGACTACCTCGTTGATGACCCGACCCGATGGCTCGTGGTGGTGCCAGGAACCGTCAATCTCCTTGGCAAGAACATTTGCGGGTATTACAAGTCGTTGTCCGTCCCTGGCGAAGCTCCCGATACCTTTTTCCGACTTAAGGAGCACCCGTCATTCGACGTTCCTCGGTTGTAAGCCATGTCGCTAGTGAGGTCGAACTCAACGACAAGTCACTCTCCACTGTGTCGGCACGGCTGCGAAATCTGCAGCACCGATGATGGCTCTCTTCGTGGGAAGGCCCTGTGATGCATACAGGCGTTGCGTGCTGGGTTCGAAGACGCTGAGGTGACTACTGGCAATCTCGTTACGATACAGGTGAAGGTATTGGAAGGCGTCTGCTGGATTGAATAGGGGCAACACGGCGAAGGACGCGTCGCAGCTCTGTTGCGCCATGGGAATATTTTGAAAATTGACCACGACACGGGCGTCAATTTCATGAGTCTGGTGAGTAGCTCTCGCGTTGCCGATTCCAAAGCTTGTGGTCACCACGCATTGAACTACAAGGAAAGCGCCCAGTACCGCGAACCCTAGAGTCTCCACCCATCGATGTCCGGCGGCTCTTCTAAATCTCAATCTCAGTTGCAGTGGGCGTCCGAAGGCGTAAATGACGACGCCGCAAAGCAGTATCAGGTTGGGCATCGTATAACGATTGTCGTTCAGCGCTCCTGTCAATCCCCCGCCCACTCGTCCTATGGCGATTGCTAGGTCGAACAACGCTCCGAACAGGATCAAAAGCAAGGGCAGCGGGTTTGCTCGTTCCCGTCGTTCTCGGATCGATTGGACCACTACGAAGGCTGCCGCCATCAGGATCCCAGTTCCCAAGACCTCGTGCACGAGGATGTCCGGGTGCACTGCATAGAAAGATGTCGGAACTACGTTACCCGCCAACAAGGTTATGTACCTGGCCAACACCAATGGATGAAGGACCCCAAAGCTCGGAGAACAACTCGGAGTCTGGGGACATTCAACATTGGCGGTATAGAAGCCGCGTAGATAGATGAATATGGTAACCGCCGCGGCTCCGATCCATGTTGCCATCTCGAAGTAGGTCCGACGTCCCCACGGGCCTTTCCAGAGCACGCAAATAAGTCCGATGGGCCAGAGCACAAATCCCTGGATGATTGAATATGACCCGGCCACAGCCGCCACGATGCCGAGACCCAGGAAGATCGATCGGTGGTGACTTGGAATCATCAACGCAGCGATCATGGCAACGAAGAAGAACGTTGCTAGGTACCACGCCACTTGAAAACTCCAGAGCGCATTCTGTACGTCCACCAAGCTGAACCAGACAATGCCAATCACAAACACCGGCAGGAATGTGAGTCGTTTCGTGAGGTATGACGAGAGGAGAACCAGCAGCAGAAGGTAGCTGGCAATGAAGATGCCCGCACTGAATAAGAGGACGGCCTGAACGTTCAGATGATCGACCTGCGCAAACGTCACAAAAACAAGAGCGGGAATGAAAAGGCGCGTGTCCGCCCATTGGAACCAAAGTTGATGGATGCTTAGATGCCCGTGCAGGGCAGAATTGGCAACGGGGATCATTGCCCAATCGTCCGCGTACGGCACGTTCACCGAGTAGTGAGACACAAACACCAGATACAGCAACGACGGGACAATCGCTGCCGTCACCACCGCAAAGTGCCGAGCGTGTCTTCTCACAGGCTGGAAGCTTAGAATCTCAAGACGTGACGCGCCTTTCCATTCCCACGACTGAGGGCTGATTGGTCGACGCGGAGCCACAGAAGTCGACAAGTGTCCTCTATTCTTGACCGACGTTCTCCCTTGTTAGGGTCTCGCTGGGAATTCCCGCATGAATGACGTGGAAGACGGCCGGGATCGAGATCATGAGGGTCCTGCACCGAAGACAGAGGGATTCCGCTGGTCGTGCTCGGCTGGACTGTCACAGTGCGCGAATATGTAGGACATGCCAGCGGGCAGCATCATTTTGACCCGGGGTCGATAGAGCGGATGGACGGAGAGGAGCTTCGGGTGAGCGGGACTGCCACGGCCGACCCGGTAGCGGCTCCCGAGGTGGATGGACCACAGAAGGTAGCTGCACCAAGTCGATGGCTCAACATCGCGACCGTACTTGGATTTGCGATTCCGGTCTGCGCTTACCTCTGGTTCATTCAACACTATGGCGTCAATGTCGTGTGGCGGGACCAGTGGTCGGACGTGAATGTCGTAAGGCAACTGCACGCGGGGAAACTCAGCTTGGGCGCACTTTGGGCTCCCCACAACCAAAACCGGCTGCTGTTTCCGAATCTCCTTGTAGTTTTGCTGGCGCAGACGACGCGTCTCAATCTGCTAGTAGAGATGTATATCGGTGCGTTGATACTCATTGGTTCCATCGCACTCCTGATTTGGAGCCACAAGCGCCGCTCCCCCACCACACCCTGGATTTTCTACTGTCCCGTAGCGATCCTGTTGCTTTCGTTCGTCCAGTACGAGAACACACTCTCCGGCTTCCAGGTGTGCTGGTACTTCGTACTCGTAGCGCTGTCCGTCGCGCTTTTCCTCTTGGACAGTCAGAGGTTCAGCTGGCTGGTGCTGGCCTGCGCGATGGTGGCTGGCGTCGTCGGGAGCTACTCGGCCATCCAGGGCCTCTTCATCTGGCCCGTGGGCCTGCTGCTCCTGTACCAGCGGCGCCGTTCTCCCCGCTACCTCCTGACATGGGTGGCCGCCGCCGCCCTCACCGCAGCCCTGTTCTCCTATCACCTGGGCTCTTCTTCGTATGGGGAGTCGTCCGGAACCATCTCCGCCGCGCTTCACAACCCGGTGCTCGCCGCCAAATTCTTCTTCCTGGCCATCGGTGATGTCGTGGGAGCGTGGATCCCGTGGCCGCTTCCATGGGGCGGTCCCGGCGCGTCGAAGACGGTCAGCGACGCCTCGCTCCTGTTGGGCGTCGTCATCTTCGCCATCGCCGTCTGGGTGGTGATCAAGTGCCTCAGGCGAGACGAGGAGGGGCCGAGCCCCGTCGGCGTTGCTCTCGTCGGGTTCGGCATTCTCTTCGCCCTGTCGATTGCCACCGGACGGTCCACCTTGATCGGATTGTGGTACGCGGGGACGTCCCGCTATACGACCTTCGACCTTCTGGTGCTCGTCGGAAGCTATCTGGCGCTTGTGGGGAGGCAACCCACCGCGTCGCGAGGCACGCATCTTCAGCTTTCCGTCCACCACCAAGGAGCAGGGACGGGACCTGCCCGCGTGACGACGTTCGCCAGGAGGCTCGGCCAACAAGACACTGTGGGCGGCGTCATCGTTCGGGCGGGTCTGGCGCTGATCATCTGCGTCCAGGTCATCCTGGGACTGCTGAGTGGTCTCGCCGGCGGGAGGTCCACCCATCAGGTGGGGTTGGCAACCGAGGATGTCATCGTGAACATCAACCAAGCCCCGAACTCCGTGGTCGAGAGGGTCTATTTCGGGCCGGACGTCGAGTTCGTGAGGCGGATGGCACCGGTCGTGGAAAAATTCAGGCTTACCTTCCTGGCATCGAACGCCGGCTCTCTCACCCACCGCAGAGAAGGCCTCGATGTCGGGATCTGGGAAGGGGGGACGACATCGCCGGTGACGCCGTGGCAGGGGTTGCGCACTGGCGAGGTCGTGTCAGTGAACGCTCGAG
>DATCBU010000002.1:0-24816 GCA_036511675.1 Acidimicrobiales bacterium
CTCGACCGTCGACGACGTGAGCCGCCGTACCAGCGGCGGCGGCTCGTCACCATGGACCAGATCGTCCTGCATCGAGGCCGCGGCGTTGACGGGGTCTCCGTCCAGCTCCACACCGAGGGCTCCCAGGTCCGACACGAGCGCCTCGACCGCCGCCAACGGCGATGCCACCACATCCTCGAACTGCAGGCACACCACCGGCAAACCCCTCGACCCGGCCACCGCTGCTCGAACGTAGTGATGCCACAACCCGATGGCGTAGAGATTCGGGATCCCGTCGCGGCGCTTCACCGACGTGACCACCGCACCCGGGGCGCGCAACACCAGCACCACGGTGACCTCGCCGCCGAGCACCCGGCGCCACAGGGGAAAGGTCAGGCAGGTGCGCGGGTCCTTCCACGCCCACGGGCCCGAGTGGAACACGGACGTGAACGTCTCGGTGAGCTCGGGCAGCAGCTCCGAGGCGCGGTCGGTGTACTCCCATCCCGGCGCCAACCATGGCGGGAAGTCCCACGAGCGTCCGAAGGCGGCGAGGATCCGGTCGTTGCACGCCACCAGGGCCTTGCTCTCCCAGTGGCCGGCGGGATTGTCGTACTCGGTGAGGAGGTCGCTCTCGGGGCCGAGATCCGCGCCCAGGAGGTTGAGGATCCGGCTCACCGCCGATGTGCCGCTGCGGTGCATCCCGAGCACCACCACACCGGGCACGGGCACACCGGGCACGGGCACATCCGACACGGGTTATCTCGCCCGACCATCGGCATCGACACCGGGCTGGCGCGCCCCCCGGGCACTACCCTCGTCGCCCGGGGTGAGCCACGCCCCGAGGTCGCGGTCGAGGAGCGTCTCGAGGCGGTGGATGTCGGGGGCGAGCTCATCGGTCAGCTGGCGACGGAGCGCCGGTGCCATGGGGGGACGCGCCCGGCCCCGGGTATTGAGCCCGTGCAAGCGCCGGCGCAGCGCAGCGCGGGCGAACTCGTCGGGCACCACGAGTCGACCCATCCGGCGCAGGCCGGGGGGAGCGTGGCGCAGAAGATCCCGGACGCGGGGGCTGCGTACCACCTTGTTCGCATTCACGACGGCGAACTCGGGCCGGTGCCCGGGATCGATGTCGAGGAACTCCAGGACCCGCCGGTACGCGCCCGGGGCGTCGGCCACGAGGTCGTCGTAGAGCACGACGTGGACCCGATGGCGTCCCATCTCGGTGATGTAGCGCTCGACCTGGCCCCCATAGAGGGCGATGTCTCGATACAGGAGCCCGAAGACCTTCTGGCATCCGGGAGGGACTTGCACGCCTCTCCTGCGGTCGTCCTCGGCGGCGATCGCCTGCGCGAACGAAGCCATGTCCTCGTCGCCTTGGAACAGCATCTCGCTGTGCTGGCTGTGCATCTGGTCGACGGGGTTGCGGAGCAGCGCGATCGCCCGGCTCCCGGGGTCGAAGGCGTTGATCTCCGCCGCGGCGCGCGACGAGTAGAGGTAGAACACCGACCTGTCGGTCCGGTACCGGGCGTTCCCGTGGCGCCCGAACCATTCCAGATAGGTGTCGTACCCGATGCGCCACCGACCACCCTTGGTCGTCCGGAACTCGAGATCGCTGCCGAAGTAGCTGAGCTCCTTGTCGGCCACGAAGACCTCGGGATGCGAACCCAGATAACTGGCCAGGGCCGTCGTACCCGACTTGGGCGCCCCCACGATGAACAGGTTGGGGGTGGGCCGTGCCTCGTCCGACGCATGCCGAGGCACCAGGTCCGTGCCGCGATCGTCGGGCATCGCTCAGCCCGCGTCGTGCACGCGGCGGGGCTGCTCCTGCATGGGCTCCACCGGGAAGCGCATGCCGAGCCGGCCCATGGCGCCGTCGGAGAGACCGAGGGCGATTGTCCGCAGACAGGCCAGACGCCGTCCCCGTTCCCGGATCAACGCCCGGGCCACGAGCTTGGTGACGTTGCGCGGGTACCACCCCACCCGGTGCATGACGTGGAGGTGGAGATACAGCATGTTCCGGGACTCGTAGTAGTACTTCCACAGCGGCACCCGGGCTCCCTGGCGCACGGCGTCGTGCTGGACCACCGCCCCGTCCACGAGTGTGCGGGGGTAGCCGGCTTGGGGGATCCGCCAATGGCAGTACTCGTTGTCCTCCGCCCACCAGAACAGCTCCGCCCGGGGCACGCCCACCTGCTCGACGATGTGGTGCGAGACGATGAACCCGCACCACGATCCCCATTCGCCCACCGTCCCGTCGGGTTGCACGGAGCGGGGGAAGCAGAAGGCGGCCTTGGGGTCGTGCCGGGCCTCACCCAGGAGCGTCTCCAGGCATTCGGGGTCGGGGACGATGTCGTCGTCGAGGGCCCAGGCGAACTCCGCCGACCCGGCCAGGAGCTCCTCGAATGCCAGTGCCCACCCTCCAGCGGGGCCCAGATTGGTGTCCGACCGCACCACCGAGACCGGCAACGGCCCCGCCAGGTCCTCGGCGCGCACAGGAGGCTGGCTGGCGTTGTCGACGACGATCACCGAACCGGGCCGCACCGTCTGGGCCGCCATGGCCTCAAGGCATCTCTTCAGGGCCTGGGGGGCGTTGTGCGACAGGACGAGCGCCACCACCGTGGGCCCGAGCTCTTGCGGAGTCGGAGTCGACGCCGTGCTGATGCGCTCCCTGCCGGCCGCCGGAGCGGCGGCCGATGCAAGGTCCGATGCACCGTCGTCCCCGGGCGCGACAGCGGTGACTGTGGACGGGGTCCGCTCCCCCACCCGGCGCAGGTACCGGGGGTCGATGCCGAGTCGGCCCCGGGCCCCGTCGAGAACTCCGCGCACCGTCGCCACCCGCTCGGCGGAGCTGTGGGCGAGCTGAAGGCGACGGACCGAGTACAGCAGGTGCCAGGCGAACCAGCTGCGCCGACCGTGCCGTCGGGCCAGGGCGAAGTAGTTGCGCGCCAGGTAATAGGCACGCCAGGGCTCGTCGGCGTCGAGGGGCCGGTGGTCCCGCAGGGCGTCGTCGCGGCCCGCCAGGGTCTGACGATGCGCCACCCGGCGAGCGCACACCACGTCGACCAGCACCGACAGCCCGGCGGCGCGCACGCGGCAGTAGAAGTCGAAGTCCTCGAACCCGAAGAACAGCTCGGCGTCGGGCAGCACCCCGGCTTCCACCACGGCACGCGACACCAGCGTCGCCCCCCACGTCGAGACGTCGACCGGGGCGAGCTCGCCGGGCAGGCCGCGACGCGGCACCACGTTCACACTATGGCCCGAGCGGGCCACGAACACCCGACCGAAGGCGACCACGGCTCCGACCCCGTCGTGTCCGCTGGACTCGACCCGCGCCACCAGACCGGCGACGCGCGGCGCCGGGAGGTGCAGCAGCACCATGTCGTCCTCGCACAGGTACGCCCAGCGCGTGGTCGGGTCGGCGAACGCCTCGAGCAACCCGTGGTGGAACCCGCCCGCCGGCCCCACGTTCGAGGGCAACCGCACCATGCGCACGGAATTCTCGAGCTCGGGATCGTCGAGGCCCCCCTCGCCGTTGACGACCACGACGACGCGGTCAGGAGTGAACCCCTCGACCTCGAGCAACGACCGCACCGTCGCGCCCGCCAAGCGAGGTCGGAGATGCGTGACGACGACGGCCGTGACTCCGCCGAGACCAGGGGCGGCGTCGAAGGTCAGGACAGCTCCCAGTCGGCGGGCACGTACACCGGGGACAGCACCATGACTCCCGAGGGCGCCTTGATGGGGATGGGGCCGAAGGCTTCGAACGAGGCGAGGGGTTGCCACGGCAGGTTGGCGGTGGGGCCGCTGCCGCGCGGCGCCCGCATGGCCCCCCACAGCGAGTACCGCCCCTTGGGCAGGGGCAGGCTGTGCATCCGGCAGCGCAGTTCGAACTGGCCTTCGGGGAAGGAGCTGGCGTAGCGAAGGACGAAGACCGGCATGGCCGTGCCCTGGGAGACACCGATGTGGAAGGCCCCGAACATGGCCTCTTCGGACTCCGCCACGATCCGCAGGTTCACGTCCTCTCCCGACAGCACCTGGCCTCCGTCGGGACCGGTGACCTCCACCTTGAGGACGCGGACCCCCGTGTCGTGCGACACCGTCATCGACGCCTGTTCCTCGACCGAGGCCCGGTACAGGTTCACGACGTCGCGGGCCGGCCCGTCGGCGCGCACGTAGCTGTCGGCGAGCCACATGGCCCGGTCGCACACCGCCTCGACGGTGGGGAGGTCGTGGGACACGTAGAACAGCGTGGTGCCGTTGGCGACGACCTGGCTGATGCGCTCCAGACACTTCTGCTGGAAGCGGGCGTCGCCGACGGCCAGCACTTCGTCCACCAGCAGGATGTCGGGCTCGAGGAAGGCGGCGATGGCGAACCCGAGCCTGATGGCCATGCCCGTCGAGTAGAACTTGACCTGGCGGTCGATGGCGTCGCCGATCTCGGCGAAGTCCACGATGTCGTCGAACCGGGCCGAGATCTCGGCACGCGTGAGCCCCAGGATGTTCCCGTACAGATAGACGTTCTGGCGTCCGGAGAGGTCGGGGTGGATGCCGCTGCGGACCTCGAGAAGGGCGCCGATCCGTCCCGTCGATTTTAGGGTGCCTGCCGACGGGAACGTCGTCTGGCAGATCATCTTGAGCAACGTCGACTTGCCCGACCCGTTGACGCCGATGATCCCGTAGGTCTTGCCCGGCTCCACATGGATGTTGACGTCCCGGAGAACCCAGCGGTACGGGCGGCGGTACCCCTTCAGCCACCGCCCCAGGAGGACGATCTGGTCCTGGAACATGGGTAGCGTGCGGTCGGCGCGGAATCTCTTCCACACGCCTTCGGCGTGGACCGTGCCCTTAGGTGAGGTCGGCAAAGTTCACCTCGAGCTTCTTGAAGACGACGAACCCGACGACGAGGTACACGAGCGACCCGCACAGACCGAGGATCAGCGTCGACCACTGGGGCCCGAAGCCGAGCAGCACCGACGACCGCACGTTGTCGACGATCGGGGCCATGGGGTTCACAAAGCAGTACACGTCGCGCAGCCATCCGTGTCCCAACACGAAACGGGCATTGGGCACGAGGTGCTTGTGCATCTCCTGGTTCAACGGTTCGAGCACGGTGATGAGCATGACCAGCGGCATCACGATCGGGATGATCTGCTGGAGGTCTCGCATCTGGACGATCACCGACGAGACGAGCAGGACGAGTCCGATCATGAACGGGATCTCGATGGCCACGTACAGCGGCGCCCACAACGAGGTCAGCTTCGGGGCGAAGCCATGGACGGTGAAGAGAATGGCCAACGGCACCGTGGCCATGAGCGACGTGAAAGCCGACCCCAGGATCTGCGACAGGGGGAAGCACTCCCGGGGAAAATGGCTCTTGGCCATGAGGGCCTTGTTGGCCACCAGCGAGTTCGATCCGCCGCCGATGGCCCCTCCGAACAGGCCGAAGGTGATGAGCCCCACGTACATCGTGAGGATGGTCGGGACGTTGCCCCCGATCGAGAAGCTCTTCACGTTCTTGGCCAGAATGAACAGCAGGACCAAGCTGATGAGTGGAGTGAGCAGGGCCCAGGCGATCCCGAGGACGGCCTGTTTGTACTGGGCGCGGATGTCGCGCTCGGCCAGGGTGAAGATCACCTCGCCGCGGCGAAAGAGCTCCCGGGCAGAACGCAGGAGTTCGGGTTTGTGCTGGTAGAGCGACTCCTCCGACGGCTCGTCAGGCACGAGCGACACGTCGAAGATCTTCAGGGCCCTTTCCTCTTCGGAAAGCGGCTCCGCTATGGCTGACATCGCGATTCCCCCCGATTCCCGCTCCACTTGCTCCGCCAACCCCGGCACACAGCCTACTGCGGACCGTGCCCGGATAGCGACAGATCGGCCGAACTCGCCGCTACCATCGGCCCGTGCCAGCAGGGGAAATGCCCGTGTCCGGGGCCACCGACACCCGTCCCCGGGTCCTCCTGCTCATCAAGGGCCTGGGCCTCGGGGGTGCCGAACGGTTGCTCGTGGACGTGGTCGGTGCCCGGGACCGCCGGCGCTTCGACTACGAGGTCGCCTACGTCTTGGCCGGCCAGGACGCCCTGGTCCCGACCATGGAGGCCACGGGGGTGCCGGTACACAGCCTCGGAGCGTCGGCCAGCGCCGATCTCCGTTGGACCGTGGCGCTGCGCCGGCTCCTGGTCGGGAAGCCGTTCGACGTGCTGCACGCCCACCTGCCCTATACCGCCGCCTTCGGACGCCTCGTCGCCCTCACCGTGCCGAGATCACGACGCCCCGTGCTCGTGTACACCGAGCACAGCCTGTGGAACAAGGCAGCGGTGCTGACCAAAACCCTCAACCGGGCCACGGTGGGTGTGGACCGGGCCCTCCTCGTGGTGTCGGAGGCGGCCCGCGACGCCCTGCCCCGGGCCCTGCGCTCCCGGGCGCGCGTGGTCGTGCACGGCGTGGACCGCACCCGATTCGCGGTACTCCCCCACCAGCGCGAGGTCCTGCGCCGTGACGTACGCGCCGAGCTCGCCATCGCCGATGACGAGATGCTCGCCCTCACCGTCGCCAACCTGCGCAGCGAGAAGGGCTACGACGTCCTTCTCGAGACGGCCCGGCTGTGCGGGGTGGCGGGTGCCCCCGTGCGCTTCGTCTCGGTGGGGCGCGGTCCGCTGGAGGCGGAGCTGGCGGAAGCGGCGCGCGCCGCGGGCCTCGGCGAGCGGTTGCTCTTTCTCGGCACGCGCACCGACACGGCGCGGCTCATGGCCGGCGCCGATGTCTTCGTCCTGCCGTCGCACCAAGAGGGGCTTCCGGTGGCCCTCATGGAGGCGATGAGCGCCGGGCTGCCGGTGGTGGCCACCACGGTGGGCGGGGTCCCCGACGTGGTCACCGACGGCGTCGAGGGGCTGCTCGTCCCTCCCGGTCGTCCCGACCTGCTGGCCCAGGCGGTGCGCCGCGTGGCCGGTGACCCTGCATTGCGGTCGCGGCTGGCCGAGGCCTCGCTCCAGCGGAGCGAATTGTTCGACCGGCGCAACGCGGCACGGGCCATCGAGTCGGTCTACTCCGAACTTCTCGGCGCCGAGCCGGGCCGGTGAGCACGTCGAGCCGGCCGGGTGGGATCGCTGCGATCGACGGAGTCCCACTGGTCCTGCACGTGATCCCCACGGCCACGGCCCGAGGAGCCCAGCGCGAAGCCCGGGCCCTCGCCACCCGGCTCGACGTCCCCGGCACCCGTCATCACCGCCTCATGAGCCTGTTCGGGGGCGAGGAGCAGGTGCCGGTCGACGACACGCTCGATCACCCCGGGGGCGACCGTCCCGCCGAGGGATTCGACCCCCGCCTGGTCATCGCCCTTCGAGCCGCGCTCCGTCGGGCCCGTCCCACCGTGGTCGTGGCCCATGGCGGTGACCCCCTCAAGTACCTGGTGCCCGCCATGCTCGGCCGCAGGACCCCCCTGGCGTACTACGCCACGGGGACCTTCGAACACGCCGCCGGCGCGGCGCGGGTGGCGTTGTGGCGCGCCTTGGTCAGTCGAGCCGACGTGGTGGCGGCCGAGGGCGACGAGGTGCTCGAGCAGTGCCGGAGCCTTCTGCGGGTTCCGGCGTGGCGTTCGCTGCTCGCCCCCAACGGACGCGACCCCGACGATTTCCACCCACCCGAACCCGGCACCGGAGCCCGGGGCGACGAGGGGCCACCGGTGCTGGCATTTGTGGGAGCCCTCACCCCGGGCAAGCGCCCCGACCGTTTCATCGAGGTGGTGGCGGAGCTGCGTCGGCGCCACGTCGAGGTGCGCGCCTTCGTGTGTGGGGACGGGCCCTTGGCGTCGGAGCTGGCCGGTCCCGCCGCGGCGGCGGGGGTGGAGATGCTGGGGTCGCGATCGGACGTGGCACAGCTCCTCCGGGGTGCCCACGCCTTCGTGTTCCCGAGCCTCCCCACCGGTGAGGGCATGCCCGGTGTGCTCATCGAGGCCGGCCTCAGCGGGCTCCCGGTGGTGGCCACCGCCGTGCCCGGAGTGCGGACCATCGTCGAGGACGGTGTGGGGGGGCTCGTCATCGCCGTCGACGACCTCGATGCCATGGTCGATGCCACGACGCGGCTGGTGTCATCGGCTTCGGTGCGGCACACCATGGGGGAGGCCGCACGAGAGCGTTGTCTGCGCCGCTTCACCCTCGAAGCGGTGGCGGCGGTGTGGCTCTCGTTCCTCGAGCCCCTGGTGGCGCGCGGTGTCAGCCCCCGGGGCGGGCGAAGTGGGCCAGGTACCCGGCGCGGCCCAGGGGCCTGAGCTCGAGGGCGACGAGGCCGCTGCGCTGGGCCAGACGGTGCAGGTCGTCGGCCCGGTACCCGTGGACGTGGACTCCCCGGGCGCCGTAGCGGACCTGGCGAAGCCGCAGCCGCAGACCCGGGGCGGGAAACGAGGCCACGACGTGGGGCGCGGCGCGACCCATTGCCTCGAGGAGCACGGCCGGCTCGTCGACATAGTCGAACACCCCGAGGGCCACGGCCACGTCATAGGCGTCGGTTTCCTCGATCGCCTCCCAGCCGCGGTCCTGCACGGTCACCATTCCCGGGTGCCGCTGGGCTTCGACCTGGGCCAGTGCCACCATGGCCGGAGCGGGATCGAGGCCCGTCACCCGGACGCCGCCTTCGGCCAGGGGCGCGAACAACGGACCGCTCCCACATCCCACATCCAGGACGTGGGTGGCGTGCAGCGCCGTGACGATGTCGACGCTCCCGCGCAGGCGGTCGAAGAGCGGGCCCCGCCCGATCAGGCGTGACAGCGCTTCACTGCGGTAGAACGCGGCGAAGCGCGAGGCGCGGTCGTGGAAGTAGCGGTCGAACTCAGCGGGTGACATGGTCGCAAGTCTCACTTCCAAAGCGCTCGGTGAGTCGCCATGCGATCGGCGCGATCCGGCCCCGTCCCAGCAGCTGCCGGGCGAGCATGGGTGAGCGCATGGCGGTCAGTGGGGGCAGCGTGCCGTCGAAGTCATAGGAGTGGTAGTAGAGCACCGCCGGCTGGGTCGAGGATCGGGCGGCGGCCGCCACCGTCGAGAACGGGAGGAGCCGTTGATAGCTACCCCCGCCGACGCGCACCCCGCGCCACGAGAGCACCGGCACCTCACGGACCGGCGACCGGGCCCCGAGCAGAGACGCGTCGGACACGTAGTGGTAGCCGGCCTCGGCCAGGTCGTGGCGGTAGCGCTCGAGATCGCCGTCACCGGGGATGTCGAAGCGGGGTGAGCGAAACCCCCGGACCGGCACTCCCAGCAGGTCCTCGAGCACCTGGCGTCCCTGGCGCAGCCAGGCCACCAGGCCACCCGAGGGCAGCCGGCCGTGGTCGGGCCCGTGACTGGCAATCTCGTGCCCGGCCGCGACGAAGGCGTCGAGGTCGAAGCGCACCGACTCGGCGTAGTTGCCCACCACGAAGAGCGTGACCTTCGGCTTGGACGGCTGGGTCTCGAGGCGATCGAGCAACGACACCAACCCGTCGGGTGTGCCGGCCGGTCGGGCCACGGTGTGGCCCAACGCGGCCATGCCGTCGTAGAAGTCCTCCACGTCCACGGTCATACAGACGGGGTGGGTCATGCCGCTCCCGCCAACTCGGCGTACACCCCGCGCAACCGGGCGATGACGTCGTCCTCCGAGAACCGCTCCAGCACCCGCGCCTGGCACGACCGCCCCAGCGCCACGCACCGTGCCGGGTCGTCGATGAGCCCCTCCACGACGCGCCTGAGCGCGGCGGTATCGCCCCGGGGCACGAGGAGCCCGCTGGTGGCGTCGAGCACTTCACGCACCCCCCGCACGTCGTAGGCGACGACGGGCCGCCCCGCGGCTGCGGCCTCCATGGCGACGCGCGGGATCCCCTCGCGGTACGAGGGCAGGACCACCACGTCGGCGGTGGCCAGATAGGGGCGGATGTCGTCCACGGCACCGACGAACGAGACGTCGTCGGACGCGGCGGAGATCTCTGCGCTCGACAGGGCGTCACGCTGATCACGCTCGACCGGGCCCACATGGACGAAGTCGGCTCGTCCCCGCAGGGCCCGGGCCAGGCCGAGGAAGTCCACGCACCCCTTCTCGCGCACGAGACGGCTCACCATGAGCACCACCGGACGCGACGATCGGCCCACGGAGGCCGGTGGCGCGGTGAAGCGGTCGAGCATCACCCCGTTGCCGACATAGCGGATCTTGCGTGCCGCGCAGACCCGGGCCCGGGGCAGCACCTGCTCGTCCTCGCGACTCTGGACGAGCACGAGGTCGGCCCATGTGCAGCACCACCGTTCGAAGAGCCATCCCAAGACGTTGGCCACCGTACCGTTGTCGCGGAAATACAGGGCGCCATGGATGGTGTAGATGGCGGTGGTCCCACTCAGCCGGGCGGCGGGCAGGCCCAGGAACGACGCCTTGGGGGTGTGGGTCTGGGCGAAATCGAAGCGTTGGCGCCGAAAGTACCGCCACAGGGCGACGAAGGCGGCGAAGTCCGACAAGGCGAACTCTCGACGGATCGGCACGACTTCCACCGAGAGGTCGACCGGTGCGTCGTCGAACGCATCGCCCGAGACCACGCTCCACGACACCTCGTCGAGAGCCCGCAACTGGTGGCCCAACAGGAGTCGGGCGGTCATGGAGGTGGTGACCACACGGCACCCCCGTCGGGGGCCTGCAACCCCGGTCCGCTGCTCCACCCGTCCCCCCACCGGGCGGGCGGGACGTCGGGCCAATCCCGGTCCGCCCGAGCCCGACCTGTGCTCGAGTTCCCCGCCTATCCTACAAAGTGTGGGGGTGTACCAACGATGACGGACACCTCGAGCACATGTGTGGGATAGCCGGCTTCTGGGATCGAGCGCCGGCCCGCACCGAAGAGTCCCGGGCCCGGATACTGGCCATGACCGACACGCTTCGTCACCGCGGGCCCGACGACGGCGGGGTCTTCCTCGAGGAGGGCACCTCCCTCGCCCTGGGCTCGCGTCGGTTGGCGGTCGTCGACCTGTCCGAGCACGGGCACCAGCCCATGGCATCCCCCGACGGTCGCTATGTCCTGGCGTTCAACGGCGAGATCTACAACTTCCGCGACCTGCGTCGGGAGCTCGAGGCCGCCGGCATCGGCTTTCGGGGCTCGGGGGACACCGAGGTCGTGGTGGCCGCCGCTCAGCACTGGGGGCTGGTCGAGACCCTACGGCGGTGCAACGGGATGTTCGGGCTGGCGCTGTGGGACCGGCGTGAGCGCACCCTGCAGCTGGCTCGTGACCGGTTCGGGGAGAAACCGCTCTACTTCGGCTGGGCGGGCACGGCGTTGCTGTTCGGCTCCGAGCTCAAGGCGCTACGCGCCCACCCCGCCTTCGACGGTGCCATCGACCGTGATGCCCTCGCCCTCTATTTCCGCCACAACTGCATCCCCGCCCCGTACTCGATCTACACGACCTTCGCCAAGCTCCCACCGGCGTCGATCGTCACCTTCGATGCCAGCACGCCCGCCGGCGCCTGTCCCCACCCCGAGGCCTACTGGTCTCTGCGAGACACGGCCGAGGCCGGGGCCACCCATCGACTGCAGGCGTCGGTGGACGAGAGCACCGACGTGCTCGACGCCACGTTGCGTGGGGCCGTGGCGCTGCGGATGCATGCCGATGTCGCCCTGGGGGCGTTCCTGTCGGGAGGGATCGATTCGTCCCTGGTGGTCGCGCTCATGCAGGCCCAGCACGACTCGAAGGTGAAGACCTTCACCATCGCCTTCGAAGACGCCACCTACGACGAGGCCCCGCATGCGAGAGCGGTCGCCGACCACCTCGGGACCGAGCACCACGAGCTCCTCATGACCGCCCGCGACGCCCGGGACGTGATCCCCCGCCTCCCCGACATCTACGACGAGCCCTTCGCTGACTCGTCGCAGATCCCCACCGCGGTGCTGGCCCATCTCACGCGTGCCCATGTCACGGTGGCGCTCTCGGGTGACGGCGGGGACGAGCTCTTCGGCGGCTACAACCGCTACGCCTGGGCCGAACGGTTCTGGCGGCGCGTCGAGCCCCTCCCCCTCCCCCTCCGGCGCATGGCCGGCGGGGTGCTCGGTGCGGTTCCTCCCCGATGGTGGGACCGCGCCTTCGCCGGCGCCGGGCGCGCCCTGCCCCGTTCGCTGTCGCCGCGCCTACCCGGCGTCAAGATCCACAAGGTGGCCCAGGTGCTTCCCGCCGCCGACCTCCACGAGACCTACGTCACCCTGGCCTCGCACACCACCGATCCCCGACGTCTGGTTCCCGGCGCCGTCGAGCCCGCCACGCTGCTTACCAGCGCGGACACCTGGCCCGTGCTCGACGACCGCGTGGAGCGCATGATGTACCTCGACACCATGACGTATCTGCCCGACGACATCCTCACCAAGGTCGACCGGGCCACCATGGCCTCGAGCCTTGAAGGCCGCATGCCCTTTCTCGACCCCGATGTGGCGGCACTGGCATGGCGGCTCCCACCGGAGCTCAAGATGCGGGCCGGCACCGGGAAGTGGCTGCTGCGGCGCTTGCTCCACCGCTACGTCCCCCCCGCGCTCGTCGAGCGCCCCAAGGCGGGCTTCGGCATACCGGTGGGCGATTGGTTGCGGGGCCCGTTGCGACCGTGGGCGGAGGACCTCCTCGACACCCGACGCCTCGAGGCTGAGGGCCTTCTGGCGCCCCCGGTGGTCCGTGCCTTGTGGGACGAGCACGTGTCGGGTCGCCGCGATCGGCAATTCGAGCTCTGGGACGTGCTCATGTTCCAGGCATGGCTCGAGGCCCAACGGCGGAGCTAGCACCACATTCGAAGGTTCAAGTGGGGTGATCGTCGGGGCAAGACGAACCAATGCTCGTATTCTGATCGCTGAACGCCTGAATCGTCACCGCATAGCTTTCCCACCAATGAGTTCGGACAGCTGGGAGTCTGAAGATCTCAGTCAAGTCTTCGAGAATCGGCGCTGTGTACCGAGTGATCCCTGGCGGACACAGGTCAATGCCATCCGAGGCACGGACGCGTATCCATCCTTTTCGAGGACGCGCCTGACCTGGCCGAGGGGGGAGCCAACTGGTGAATCGGCCATTCAATTCAACGGAGCTCCCGACCGGGAGATAGAGGACCCTCCCGGGAAACGTCACGGCCGACTGTTTCACCGCGTCGTTCCATGCGGAAAGCCCGACCGCTCGAAGCCTCGAGTCCTGGGATGACGAGGACGACGGGTTACTCGGGCCGGGTCCAATGGCAGGCATCTGGAGGAAGATGACACCAAAGACTCCGTTGCCAGGCTCCAGCAGCCTCCGCACGGCTGCGTCCAGAGTCCTGCGGTATATGGCGGGCTGAGCACCGGCCGCGGCGTTGTCGGCGGACCATGTGCCGATGACCAGTTGGGGGTGGAACACGCGCACGTCGCGCGCCAACAATCTCTGCGCACCGGGTCTCGTCAGACCCCATGTCGGCAGGGCATACCGAACCACGGTGACCTCGCCTGTACTCTCGAGAGCCTTGGCAATCCCGAGCTGCGCCGAGGTCATCAGCGTGTCGCCGATGGTGAGAACCCTGAGTGGGTGCCCGGGCGACACCACCAGGTGGGGCGGGAGGGAAAGTGGCACTTCCCCACCCAGACCTCCTGCCCCGGAGACAGCGGTACCGAATCCGGGATTCAGGCCGCCGCCGGGCCACGCTCGCACGGGGGCGGCGACGGAGGGGGTCGTGCCGGCCACGACGATGAGGATCGAGAGCAACGCCGCACTAGGAATGACCAGGCCACTCGCGATGCCGGTAAAATGGCGACGTCGGATTGGACGTTCGACGAAGTAATAGCTCGCAGTGGCGACGGCAAAGGTGATGGCCACGCGAGCCAGAGCGAGCCCGACACCCGACAGGCCCGTGCGGTTCGAGTTCAGGTAGAAGATCACCGGCCAGTGCCATAGATAGAGGCCGTAAGAAATCATCCCGATCCATCGCAGGGGACGAATCGAGAGCAGTCTTCCGAGGAATCCGCGGTGCGACTGTCGAACATCGGCGATGATGGTTGCGGCAACCACCGCATAGATCAGAAATCCCCCCCGGTACATCCAATTGCTGTGTTGCGCCGCCAATCTCCAGAACACCACGACGCAGGCAGCGGCCACCGGTGCCGCCAGATGCAACATCGAACGGTTCCTCGGCCCTGGTTGCGGTCGACCAGCGACAAGCATGGCAACCGCAGCTCCTATGAGAAGGTCGAAAGCCCTGGTGTCGGTGCCGTAGTAGATCCTGACGAACCCACTGTTGTCGGGATGAATCAGGGCCGCCATCTCGCCCGCCGAAGCCAGAGCGCCGACAATGCACATTCCGAACCCCACGCGTCGCCACCGTCTCGGGCTGAACCGGAACAACGCCACGATCACGATCGGCCAGAGCAGATAGAACTGCTCCTCGATGGCAAGAGACCATGTGTGAGACAGTGGAGAGAGCGCCTGACTGAAGTACACCGTCTGCCAGTTGGCGAAATAAAGGAGGGTCGCCAGCGCATCTCCTCGCAGGACTGCAAGCGCGCGCACAGCACCGTTGCCGGGCGTTGTGGCGAAGTGGCCATTAACAGCGGTGTAGAGCGCAATTGCAATGACCACGAGAAACAACGCCGGCAGCAACCTTCGCGCTCGGCGACCCCAGAATGCACCGAGCTTGATCCGGTCGGTCGCCAACCGCTCCTCGAGAAGAAGGCTGGTGATCAAGAAGCCGGACAGCACAAAGAACAGGTCCACACCCAAATAGCCCCCCGTTGCCCAACCGAAGCCGAGGTGGAACGCGAGTACGGCGAGAATCGCCACGGCTCGCACCCCATCGAGGGCGGGGAGATATTGCCCCGATACCGTAGGCCGCCCGGGTTGTGAAGAGCTCGCCCCGTGCGTGGTTGATTTACGTCCTGATGTGACCCGAAGATGGGATCCGGTCGCGCTCAGGGCGCTACCGCCTGGCCGGGGCAGGTGACGCACCCCAACGCGTCTGGCGCGCCTTGCGTTTCTGCCTCCCCTGGCTGTACTCCCACGGATAGACCGGAGGTTTGCCCCGTGGTGTCAGGGGGATGCACAGCGGGACGAGGAGGAAGGGAAGCAGCAGGACGCGCTCACGGTCGATCAGGCCCAGGTTGTTGAGCGCGGCGAAGGCGTAGGGAAAGGCGACGGAATACATGACGCACAAGAGCAGATAGGGCCGGGTGAAACAGGCCCGGCCCAGGTGCCAGAAACGGCGGAACGAAGTCAGGAACAACACGATGATGACTGTGTTCTCGAACGCGGCGAGGCGCTGGGTGGATCCGTGGGCGTTGATCGGCAGGGGATCGAACAGCACTGTGTAGATGTCTTTGGGATAGCCCGAGGGACCGGGGTGGTAGTTGAGGCTGCTGTTCTGTCCGACGTTGTTCCGGGCCAGCTGCTTGAGGTTGAACACCGGGGCGTGCTTGGCCAACTGTTGCGAGAGCGATATGGCTGCCAACAGCAACACGGCCTGCAGCGCCATGACCGAGAGTCGGCGCAGCCCGCGCAGTGTCCGCTCCGCGTTGCGGGGCCTGAACAGGCCGGCCACCACGAACGCCGCGATGAACAACAGGAGCTCCTGAGGTCGGACGTACACCCCGATGATCGCTCCGACGACCAGGAGCACCGCACCGCCTCGCTGATGAGACAGCATGCGCGCCCCTCCGTTGGCCATCAAACCGAGAGACATGTACATCATCGTCTCTTTGCTGATACCGGCGGTCCAGAAGAGCAGGGACGGCAAGAAGAAGACCGCCAACGCATAGCGGCGGTGGTCGCCTTCGGGGAACGTGACGCAGAACGCCCGGTAGAAGCCCAACGTGGCCAAGAACGAAAACCAGCTGAACACATAGAACAGCGCCAGCTTGTTGATGCCGACGATGGCCATCACCACGCCCGCGGCGATGGACACCGAGCCCTGGCCCAGAACGTTCACCGCGGGATGGAGACCTGCGTTGGAAAAGTTGAAGGATCGGTACCGCTTGGCGAGAATGGCGCCCTGATTGATGTAGCGGGTGTAGTCGGTGACGCCGTGGTAGATGTGGTCGACCACCCAGAGCTGGACCGAGCTGAACACCAGGTGGGTGACGACGGCGGCCACCAGCAACCGGTACAGGCGCGGGTCGCGTTCTCTCGCTGCGATGTTGCGGCAGATGGGGATGGAGACGAGGAGGAGGAGGAGGGCCACCAGCAACGCCAACGGGGCGTTGGAGTGGAGCCGGGCCGCGAGGATCGGGGTGGATGGGAACATCGGGAACCGACCCGTCCGTCGCGACGAACGCGGTTAGAGCCAGAGCCTCGCCGTAGATGCCGGCGTGGGATGCGGGGTGTCGTACCCTTCGAGGACCACGTCGCCAGGGCTGGTCTCGGTCTCCTCGGGGCCATCACCGCGCGGGGTCCGCTCCCGGCTCGGGATGTTGGTGAACACCACGCCCAGGATCGGGGCCCGGAACCGCCGCAGCATGTCCCCCGCCTCTCGTCCCTCGTCGGACCTGGTCACGGCGTACTGAGCCACCACGAGCACCACGTCGACGGCTGGCAGCAAGGCGATGGCGTCGTGGGTGCGCAGGAGCGAGGGCGCGTCGATGATCACCGCGTCGGCAACCGCTCGCGCCGCGGTGATGATGGCGGGGCCGTGCGTCACCACCTGGCCCCGGCTGGCCAGCAATTGATCGAATCGGAGCCGCGACACGCCTTCGACCGGTGACGGCGTGGACAGGGGCTCGAGATCCTGCGCTTCGATCTCCCCGTCGGCTTCGAACTCCGGCATGGGACTGTGCGATCCCCGCCCCACGCGCAGGTCCCCCATGCTCACCACCAGCGCCCGCGACCCCGCCTCGGCGTACACGGCGGCGAGATTGGCCACGACCACCGATCGCGTGGCCTCAGCACCGGGGGACACGACGAGGACCACCTGTCGGCCGCTCTTGCGCCCGTTGCCCTCGTGGACCAGGTCCCCTCCGTTGGCCGGATCCACGGGATACCCGGACTGGATGCCATGGCCGTTGCCGCCGTTGCCGTTGCCGTTCCCATGGCCGTTGCCGTTGCCGTTCCCATGGCCGTTGGTGTGCCCGTTGCCGTTCCCATGGCCCACGGCATGGCCGTTGCCGTTCCCATTGCCGTTCGCGTAGCCGTTGGCGTACCCGTTGCCGTTCCCGTTGCCGTTCCCGTTGCCATACAGCGCCAACTCCGACGCCAGGGGCTCGAGGAGCACGGCGGTGTGCAGACGGCGATACGCCTCGGCGGCAGGAGAGTCCGGATCCATGACGACGGCAAGACGGGTATCGATCGAGGAGCGTTGCAGCGATGGTCGTACCGCACCTCGCGCCGGGATCTCGGCCACGACGGGCAGGTCGAATGCTTCCTCGGTGGCTCGCACCGTCCGCAGGCTGCGGTCCATGACCTCCACCAGCAAGATGATGCCGACCGCGATCACGAGCCCCACGGCAAGGCCGCCGAGGATCCTCGTCGAGCGGTGGTTCACCACGGACGCCACGGTGAGATGGCCGGTGTAGACCGGCCTGACCTGGGCGGTGCGCAAGATGGCGTAGCCGGGAACCTTCGGACCGCTGATCTGAAGCTGCACCTGTGTTTTGACCTGATCCTCGAGTTGCCCGGCCAGCACGCGGTGTTGCGTGTTCAGCAACGGGAGCTGCGCGTCGCCTGAAAGGGCGCCGGCGATCTCGGAGTTGACCACGTTGATCTTCGACTGCAGGGCCGCCACGGCGTTGGCGCTTCTCGTGACGTTCTCGGAATAGCTGATCTGTGCTTCATGGTTGATATAAGTGGCCACGGCGTTGGCCACGGCGTTGGCGAGGGCCTGCGCCTTTTCGGCGCTGTACCACGCCACGATGATTCCGAGCGCCTTGATGTGCAGGCCGCGGAATTCCTTCTTGCTCAAGTTCAGCGCGGCGCGGCCGTTCTCGACACCGACGGATCCCACCAGCTTCGAGGCGGGAACCCCGACGTCGGCGGTCGTCGCCGCGGTCTCGAGCACCTGGGGGAGCTTCAGGTCGAGGAAGAGGCGGGCCAGGCTGATGGTGTTCTTGCCGAGCCCCGGCGCCACGATCGCCACCGCTTTGTAGACGGACGGCGCGGCGGCTCCGCTCTCGGCTGCAGGTGCCGCGGGCACCGAAAAGAAGCCGACCAGTGCCCCGACGAGCCCCAGCAGGGCAAGCAGGCGCCAGCCGCGAAGCACTGCCCCCCTGAAGTCCATCGCTGCCATCTTTCCCCGGCCGACCTCGTCCTTACCCTCTGGGCCGGCTCACCCACATTACCGCTTGTCAGCGTATTCGCGCCCAGGGAAATGGAAAAGGTAAAATCGGGTGGCGGGGAATCGTCAATCCTGACGATGCCGAGCACGAGAAGAGTCTCATAACGTGCTCGGAGGGGCCACCGGAGCGCGCTCGCGCTGGCGCTACGGTTGTGAGCCAGGGGGGCAGATCGTATGGCGATGGCGGTTCGTCGGGAGCGGTACGACTCGGAAAAGGGCAAAGGCCTGCGCCGTCCGGCTCTCAGGGGCGACCGCCTGGCTTCTCGAGCGTCGCACGTCAGGGCCCGCGTCGTGTTCATGCTCCTCGACGTCATCGCCGTCGCGGCTGCCTACGGCGCCTCTGAGGTGGCCTATTTCCGTGATCGCGCCCCCGCCATCTACTGGCAGCACTTCAGCATGTTCCTCCTCCTGGCCCTCGCCGTCCACCTCATCGGCAACTGGGTCTTCGGTCTCTACGGCCGCATCTGGCGCTATGCCGGCATCGAAGAAGCCCGCCAGGTCCTCCTCTCCGCGGTGACCTCGCTGGTGATCCTGACCGCCCTGCGACCCCTCTGGCATTACGTGGGTCTCGAGCGTGTCCCGCTCCGGGTCGTCTTCGTGGGGTGCGCCTTCGTCACCATGGCCATGGGTGCCCTGCGCTTCAGTTCGAGGTTGTTCGCCTGGCAACGGGGCACCAACCGCGTCGGCCTCCGGGTGGCGGTCATCGGGAGCCGCGACGCCGGGGCGGAGGCGATCCGCGAGATGCTGCGGACCCCAGTGGCGGGGTTCGTCCCGGTGGCCGTCTTCGACGACGATCCCCACAGCCACGGGTTGTCGCTGATCGGCGTGCCCGTTGTGGGCGGGATCGACGACATCCCGGCGGCGGCGAACCGCTACACCATCCAGCAGGTCCTGCTGGCCATCCCCAACCCCGCGCCGGAGCTGGTCGAACGATCGCTGCGGGCGGCGGAGGCGGCGGGGGTCAGCATGAAGATCCTTCCTTCGGCGCGCGACATGGCGGCTGGCAAGGAGCACACGGCGCCGATCCGCCAGGCCCGCGAGCCTCGCATCGAGGACCTGTTGGGCCGCACGACGGTGAGTACCGACCTCAACACGGTGCGGCGGTCGATCACCGGCCAGCGCGTCCTCATCACTGGAGCGGGCGGGTCGATCGGCTCGGAGATCGCCCGCCAGGTTGCCGAGTTCAACCCTGCGCAGCTGCTGCTCCTCGATCATGACGAGACCCATCTCCACGACGTCGCCGTCATCCTCCCCGGCCCGTCGGAGCAGCTCCTCGTCGATGTCTCCGATCGCGCCGCGGTCTTCGAGGCCATGCTCGTGCACCGCCCCGACGTGGTGTTCCACGCCGCGGCCCACAAGCACGTCCCGGTGCTCGAGTCGCATCCCGTGGCCGCGGTCAGCGTCAACGTCTACGGGACCGAGAACGTCGTCGAAGCCGCCGCGGCGGCCGGCACCCAACGGTTCGTCCTCATCTCGAGCGACAAGGCGGTGCGCCCCATCAGCGTGATGGGGGCTTCGAAGCGCGTGGCCGAAGAGGTCGTCCTGGCTCACGCCCCGGCCGGGGCTGCGTACTCGGTGGTGCGCTTCGGCAACGTCCTGGGCAGTCGGGGCAGCGTGATCCCCACCTTCGCCCGGCAGATCGCCGCGGGCGGCCCCATCACGGTGACCGACCCCCGTATGACCCGCTTCTTCATGAGTGTGGAGGAGGCCGTCCAGCTCGTACTCCAGGCCTCGGTCCTGTCCCGGGGGGGCGAGATCTTCATGCTGGAGATGGGTGAGCCGGTGCGGATCCTCGATCTGGCCCAGCGCATGATCCGTCTGTCGGGCCACGAAGAGGGCACCGAGATCCCGGTGCGCATGATCGGCCGGCGCCCGGGGGAGAAGCTCCACGAGGAGCTGTCCAGCCCCGACGAAGAGGTCTTTCCCACCTCGCACCCCTTCATCCGACGCCTCGTCCCGGTGAGCACCCCCGAGGAAGAGTCCGCCGCCGGTCTCGCCGCGTTGCGTGACGCCATGTTCCGTCGCGATGCCCCCGTCGTGCGTGACCTACTGTTCACGCTGGCCATGCCGGGGCAACGCGTCTCGACCATCGGGTCCCACGATTCGGTGGACGCTGATCCTGACCCCGTCTCGGCCTGAAGCCCCGGGCCGGCGCTCCCGCCGGACCGGTGCATGAGAAGGGTCATCACATGACGTCCCAGGCCGGAGTCCAGAAGGTCGTCGTCGTGGGCCAGGGATATGTCGGTCTGGCCCTGGCCATGCGCGCCGTCGAGGTGGGCTTCGACGTCGTAGGTTTCGACCAGGACGAGGACCGGGTCAAGCGTCTCGCCGCCGGCGACTCCTATGTCGAGGACGTGAGCGACGCCGTGTTGCGCGGGGCCCTGGCCACGGGTCGCTATCAGCCGACGCACGACCCCACCCGCTGTGCGGGGTTCGACGTGGCCGTGGTCGACGTGCCCACTCCCCTAGCCGACGGCAACCCCAACCTCTCCCACGTCGAGGAGGCCGCCCGCATCCTGGCCCGGTACCTGCGGCCGGGGGCCACCGTGGTGCTCGAGTCCACCACGTATCCGGGGACCACCGAGGAGCTCGTCGCCCCGATCCTCGAAGAGGGCTCGGGGCTCTCGGCAGGCCATGACTTCCACCTCGGCTACAGCCCCGAGCGCATCGACCCCGGGAACCCGATCTGGAACCTGGTCACGATCCCGAAGGTGGTCTCGGGGATCGACGACGCCTCTCTCGTTGCGGTCAAAGGCTTTTTCGACCGTATCGTGAACCAGACCGTCCCGGTCCGCGACACGAGAGTGGCCGAGCTCACGAAACTCCTCGAGAACACATTCCGACATGTCAATATCGCGCTCGTGAACGAAATCGCCATGTTCGCCGGGGACCTGGGCATCGATGTCTGGGAATCCATCGACGCCGCGTCCACCAAGCCTTTCGGCTACATGCGCTTCACGCCGGGTCCGGGCGTCGGCGGGCATTGTCTGCCCATCGACCCCAGCTATCTGTCGTGGACCGTGCGCCGCCGACTGGGGCGGTCGTTCCGCTTCGTCGAGCTCGCCAACGACGTCAACGCCAACATGCCGGACTACGTGGTCCGCCGGCTGGTGCACGCCCTCAACCGAATGGGCAAGCCCGTACGGGGCTCGCAGGTCTTGCTGCTCGGCCTGGCCTACAAGCGCAACACCGCCGACTCCCGCACCTCGCCGGGAATGACGGTGGCCGAGAGCCTGGCCGAGCTCGGGGCGGACGTCCGGGTCGCCGACCCACACCTGCGGGCCGAGAGCGTGCCCTTCGTCCTCGTCGAGCTCACCGTCGACTCCGTGGCGGCCGCCGACGCGGTGGTCATCATCACCGACCACGACGGCTTCGACTACGCCCTCGTGGCCGAGCACGCCCAGTTCGTGCTCGACACGCGGAACCGCATCACCGGGCCCAACGTCGAGCCCCTCTGACCTGTGGCACGACCACGGGCCGCGTCCGGCCCCGAGTCCCCCGGGGCCAGGCCGACGGGGCCCACCCACGTCGTGGTGACCGGTGGTGCCGGGTTCATCGGGGCCAATCTGTGCCGCGCCCTGGTGCAGGCCCCGAGCGTCGAGCACGTCGTCGTCCTCGACGACCTCTCGACCGGGAGGGCGGACAACCTCGCCGGGCTCAGCGACGTCGAATTGCTCGAAGGTTCGATCCTCGACCCCGAAGCCCTGGGGCGCGCCATGCAAGGCGCGGATGCCGTGGTCCACCTGGCAGCGCGGGCCTCGGTGCCACGTTCGCTCGAAGACCCGTTCGCCACCCACGAGGTCAACGCCACGGGCACGCTGCGTGTCCTCGAGGCCGCCCGACAGGCGGGCGGTGCCCAGGTCCTCGTGGCCTCTTCCTCGTCGGTGTACGGGGCCAACCGGACCCTTCCGGCCGGCGAGGACCTCGCTCCCCTGCCGCTCAGTCCTTACGCGGCGAGCAAGCTGGCCGCCGAGGGCTACTCCTTGGCCTATGGCCAGTCCTTCGGCCTCCCGGTCCTCGTCTTCCGCTTCTTCAACGTCTTCGGCCCGCTCCAGCGGGCCGGGCACGTCTATGCCGCGGTCGTGCCTGCCTTCGTGGCCGCCGCCTTGGCCGGAGTCGCCCTTCCCGTCCACGGGGACGGGAAGCAGACCCGCGACTTCACCTTTGTCGGGAGCGTGGTGCGCGTCCTCATGGAAGGTCTCGAGCGCTCCGTGACCGCACCGGGCCCGGTCAACCTGGCCTTCGGGGGGCGCGCCTCGCTCCTCGAGCTGGCCCAGACCCTGGGTGAGGTCATCGGCCGTCCGCTCGAGTTGGACCACGGCCCGACCCGGGCCGGGGACGTGCGGGACTCACAGGCCGATCAGCGCCGCCTCCGGGCGTTGTTCCCCGAGGTCGAGCCCGTCGGCCTCCTCGAGGGGCTCCACGCCACTGTGGACTGGTTCCGCTCCACCCAGGCAGCGTCGTCGCTCTGAGCACCTGAACCGCTGAGCACGTGAACACGGCCCTCGCATGGCGGCGCCCCGCCAAGGCGACGGCGTACCATCTGCCATGCCGTCACACCCGGGCGTGCGCGTGCGCCCCGGCGCCCTGTGAGCGCCCGCCAGCCCCGCCTGGCGTCACTCCTCCCTGATGCGCTGGGCCTGGGGTGGGTCGTGGTGGCGGCGATCGCCGTCCTGCTCCCGGCGCTGGTCCACGGCGCGTCCCTGGGCCCCTTCGACCAGCTCTCGCGCTACGGGCTCTCCACCCGACCGGGGACCGTGGTCCACTACACGGGGCCGGGCGATCAGATCGAGATGCTCATCCCGTGGACGACGTTGGCGTGGACGCAGGTCCACCACGGACATCTCCCCCTGTGGAATCCCTACAGCGGGCTCGGGATGCCCCTGGTGTTCAACTGGCAGTCCGCCTCGTTCAGCGTCCCCGCCCTCCTGGGATACCTCGTCCCGGTCCACCTCGCCTTCACCGTGGCCCAGGTCGCCACGCTGCTCATCGCCGGGAGCGGCGTCTACGTCTTGGGCCGGGTCCTGCGCATGGGCGTGCTCGGTGCCACCACCGCGGCCACGGTGTACGAGCTCAGCGGTCCCTTCATGGGCTGGCTGGGATGGCCCAACGCGGCGGCGATGTCCTGGGCGGGATGGCTCTTCGCCACCGCCGTCCTCATCGTGCGGGGCCGCCACCGGGGACGCGACATCGCCCTGTTCGCCGTCTTCCTGGCCTGTGCCGTGTATGCCGGGCAACCCGAGACGGTGGTCCTCTTCGGCATGGGCCTGGCCGTCTTCCTCGTGGTGTTCATGGCCCTACGGCGCCGACGATCACCGAGTGCCACTCTCGTCCTGCGACCCATCGTGGACCTGGTTGTGGCCGCGGCGGCGGGCGCGGCGCTCTCCGCGCCCTTGGCGCTGCCCGGCCTCCAACTCGCCTCGAAGTCGGTGGTCCGGGTGGTGAGCTCCTACGGCGCTTTGCCTTCCCACGACCTGCGCAACCTCCTCTTCCAGGGTTTCGACGGACTCCCCGTGGCCGGCAACCAGTGGTTCGGGAATTCGATCTACCCCGAGACCGCCGTGTACGTCGGCGTGATCGCGCTGTGTCTGGCGATGGTGGCGGTGGGGACGCGCCACCGGCGTCCCGAGGTGCCCGCCCTCGCCGCCACGGCGTTGGCCATGGCGGCGATCTCCTATCTCTCGCCCGTGGTGTCGGCCATCAATCAGGTCACGGGCCTGCGCAGCGTGGCGTGGCATCGCGCCGTCCAACCGATGGTGCTCGCCCTGGCCGTCCTGGCCGGGGTGGGCATGGACGTCGTGGTGCAGGCACACGGGGAGCGACGTGTCCGGCGCTGGAGTAGTGCTGCCCTCGGTGGCGCTGCCGTGGTGGTGGCACTGCTGTGGCTGGTCGGTCGGGGCCGCCTCCCGTCGGTCGAAGCCGGGATCCGGGCCAGGAGTTTCGTCTGGCCCGCCATCGAGATCGTGGTCGGCGTGGTCGTGATCGGGGCGCTGTTCGTCGCACCCCGACGGGCCGGGGCCCGACACACCCGCGAGCCGGACCGCACCGTCGGTGCCGGGCGCGGGGCGGGCCTAGTGCTCCTGGCGTGTGAGACCGCTTTCCTCGTCGCTTCGGGCGCCCCGCTCGTGTCGTCGAGCTCGATCTTCCTGACGCCCACGCCGGCCGAGACCGCGCTCGCCCACGTCGTTGGACCGAATTTGGTCGCCTTCGGCTCCAGCGACTGCCATGACCCCCCCACCCTCGGGATCCATCAGGACGTCAACGTGGTCTACGGCGTCCGCGAGCTGGCCGATTGGGATCCCATGACCCCCGAAGCGTTGTTCCGTTCTCTCAAGGCCGCCACAGGCGAACCCGCCAGCGCGGTGGGCGCACCGCTCATCCTGTGCCCGGCCATCACCAGTGCCGCCGTGGCCCAGCGCTACGGGGTGGGCTTCATCCTCGAGCACCACAACGGCCCGCGCCCGCACGGCACCGTGTTCGTGTCCCGAGTCGGAAACGAGAAGCTCTACCGTGTGCCGAGCGCCGCCTTCGCCACCCTGACGCCGCTCGGCGTCCACGGCGGCCTCCCTGCACCCGACGCACCGGGCGCGCCGG
>DATCBU010000003.1:0-10266 GCA_036511675.1 Acidimicrobiales bacterium
TACGGGCCGTGCCCGGCAGGGCTCGACCCGCTCCCCCCAGTGGTCGGGTGGTGGCGTGGCCCTCGGGCCCAAGCCCCGCTCCTACCGCCAGCGGACTCCCAAGAAGATGATCCGCCTCGCCTTGTACTCCGCCCTCTCCGACCGCGCCTCGGACGGCAAGGTCGTGGTCGTCGACGAGTGGTCGTTCCCCGCTCCCCGGACCAAGGACGCCGTGGCGGCCCTGGCCGCCCTCGAGCTCGACGGGAGGGTCCTGGTCGTGCTCGACCCCGACGACGGGATCCCCGACCGCTCCTTCGCCAACCTGCGTGAGGTCCAGACCATGCAGGCCAGCGAGCTCAACGCCTACGACGTGCTCCGCAGCGACTGGGTGGTGTTCACCGACGCCACGCTGCCGGGAGAGACCACCCCCGCCGCCACCAAGCCGGCGGCGACGCCCAAGCCCCGGCGCGCCCCCAAGGCCAAGGCGCCGGCCGGTGAAGCCGACGATGCCGTTGCCGACGACGCCGTCCCCGGCGACGCCGTTGCCGCCGACGCCATCACCGACGAGGCCGACGCCCCGACCACCGACCCAGGGACCGACGTCGACGATGCGGGGAGCGACCGATGAAGAACGCCGAGCAGGTCCTGGTGCGACCCGTCGTGTCGGAGAAGTCCTATGCCCTCATGGAAGACGGCGCCTATGTCTTCGTGGTGGCACCCGATGCCACCAAGATCGACGTCCGCCACGCCGTAGAGCAGGCGTTTGGTGTGCGGGTGAAGAGCGTGAACACGCTGAACCGCAAGGGCAAGAAACGTCGCAACCGCAAGACCAACACCGTCGGGACCCGTTCTGCCACCAAGCGCGCCGTGGTCACACTCGCCGCCGGCGACAAGATCGACCTGTTCGAGAAGAGCTGAGAGGTCTCCTCCGATGGCCCTGCGCAAACGCAAGCCGACCAGTGCCGGTCGCCGATTCCAGACCAGCTCGGACTTCGCCGAGATCACTCGGTCCAAGCCCGAGCGGTCGCTCGTGGTGCCCAAGCCCGGGACCGGTGGTCGCAACAGCTACGGCCGCAAGACCGCGCGCCACCGTGGCAGTGGCCACAAGCAGCAGTACCGCCTCGTCGACTTCAAGCGCGACAAGGACGGCGTGCCCGCCAAGGTGGCTGCCATCGAGTACGACCCCAACCGCAATGCCCGCATCGCCTTGCTGCATTACTACGACGGCGAGAAGCGCTACATCCTCGCCCCGGCCCAGGTCCAGGTGGGCGACGTGCTTGCCAGCGGTCAGGGCTCGGAGATCCGGCCCGGCAACGCGCTGCCACTGCGCTACATCCCTGTGGGGTCGACGGTGCACAACATCGAGCTGCGCCCCGGACAAGGCGGCAAGCTGGCGCGCGGCGCCGGCATGAGCGCGCAGCTGGTGGCCAAAGAAGGACAGTTCGCCACCATCCGACTTCCTTCGACCGAGATGCGACGCGTGCCCATCGACTGCCGGGGAACGCTGGGCGAGGTCGGCAACGCCGAAGCCGAGCTGATCTCCATCGGCAAGGCGGGCCGGAACCGGTGGAAGGGTGTGCGTCCCCAGACCCGTGGCGTGGCCATGAACCCCGTCGACCACCCCCTCGGTGGTGGCGAGGGCAAGTCGTCGGGGGGCCGACACCCGGTGTCGCCGTGGGGCAAGCCCGAGGGCCGGACTCGCTCGCGTCACAAGCAGTCCGACCAGATGATCGTGCGCCGTCGCCGCAAGCGCGGCGCCCGGCGATGACCGGAGCCGAAGGAGCACTGCCGCATGCCGCGTAGCCTCAAGAAGGGGCCCTTCGTGGACGACCACCTGCTCAAGAAGGTGGACGCCTTGAACGCCACCAACGAAAAGCGAGTGATCAAGACCTGGTCGCGGCGCTCCACGATCATCCCCGACATGGTGGGGCACACCATCGCCGTCCATGACGGGCGCAAGCACGTGCCCGTGTACATCACCGAGTCGATGGTGGGCCACAAGCTGGGCGAATTCGCCATGACCCGCACCTTCCGGTACCACGCCGGCCAGGAACGGCAAGCGAGGCGATGACGTGCCGGGCGTGAAGACCAACGAGGTTGCCGGCACCCGGGCGGTGCTGCGTCACTACCGGATGTCGGCCTACAAGGCGCGCCAGGTCCTCGACCTCATCCGGGGACGCGATGCCGATCGGGCCGAGGAGATCCTCAACGCCACGCCGCGCGAGGCGGCCCGGGTGGTGGCCAAGGTGCTGGCCTCGGCGGTGGCCAACGCCCGGAACAACGACCAACTCGACCCTGACGAGCTGTATGTGTCGGCCTGTTACGCCGATGAGGGCACCACGCTCAAGCGGTGGCGCCCCCGAGCCCGAGGGCGCGCCACCAGGATCCGCAAGCGCACCTGTCACATCACGATGATTGTGAGCCGGCTTCCCGAGGACCGGCTCGAGCGTCGACGTTCGCGCCAGGCCACCGAGACGTCGGGCCTGCGTTCGCGCCGGGTGGCCGCCTCGCGGCGCGGGGAAAGCGACACCGGCACCGAGGCGCCTGCGGCGCAGCGTGACGCTGACGCCGAGGAACTCGACGTCGTCGATGTCGAAGCCCCGGACCTCGATGCCACGTCGGACGAGGCGGGCGAGGACGACGGGGGGGCGGTCGAGGACACCGTCGATGTCGCCCTCGAGGAGTCCAGCGACGAAGAAGGCGAGTTCGAGGAGCCGGCATGGCTCAATGACGAGGCCACCAACACCGAGGCCGAGGTCGAGACCGAACCCGAGGCGGTGGAGCCGGCACCGGCCCCCAAGCCTCGACGCACACGCGGCGCCCGGAAGAGCACGACCAAAGCCGCCACCGACGCCGGGGACGGCGATGCGGATGGATCGGGCGAAGAGGAGAAGGGCTGAGCCATGGGCCAGAAGGTCAATCCCTACGGGTTCCGCCTCGGCGTGACCACAGATTGGAAGTCGCGCTGGTTTGAGGAGCGCAACTACCAGGACTTCGTCATCGAGGACTGGAAGATCCGTGACTACCTGATGTCCCAGCTCGAGTCGGCGGCGGTGAGCCGGATCGAGATCGAGCGGACCCGGGACCGGCTTCGGGTCGACATCCACACGGCCCGTCCCGGCATCGTCATCGGCCGCCGAGGATCGGAAGCCGACCGGCTCAAGAAGAAGCTCGAGGACATCACCGGCCTGCGCAACCGCATCCAGCTCAACATCCAGGAGATCAAGCAGCCCGAGCTCGATGCCGCGCTGATCGCCCAGAGCATCGCCGATCAGTTGACCCGACGGGTGGCGTTCCGTCGAGCCATGAAGCGTGCCATGCAGACGGTGACCAAGGCCGGCGCACTGGGGGTGCGCGTCCAGTGCGCGGGACGCCTGGGTGGCTCGGAGATGGCCCGCCGTGAGGGGTACCGCGAGGGTCGGGTCCCGCTCCATACCCTGCGCGCCGACATCGACTACGGATTCCGCGAGGCCAAGACGACCTTCGGCCGCATCGGGGTCAAGGTGTGGATCTACAAGGGCGACATCCTGCCCTACAAGCTCTCGTCCGAGGACAAGATCTCGCGTGAAGCGGCGATGGCGGCCGGTGAGACCTCGGGCCAGTCTGGCCCGCGTCGCCTCGTCACCGCCGGAGGCGGTCGTCGGCGCGCCGAGCAGGGCGAGCCCGGCAGTGTGCTCCCCACCCCCGAGTCGGGCGACGGCGCCGACGGCATCGGCATCTCGACCGAGGCCGGAGGCCCCGGCGATACCGGCGCCGAGACGGTGTCGGCCCCGCTGCCCGGTGCAGCTCCGGCGGGCGACGACTTCGAGCGCCTGCTGGCCGAGGAAGAAGAGATCGAGCGCCGCACCCGCAACGAGCATCACGAGACGCCGCACTTCCGCCAGGAGTCCGACTGATGCTCATGCCCCGGAAGGTCAAGCACCGCAAGCAGCATCGCGGGCGCCTCAACGGCTTGGCCAAGGGCGCGTCCACGATCAACTTCGGCGACTTCGGGATCCAGGCCCTCGAGCCGGCGTGGATCACCCAGCGCCAGATCGAGGCGGCTCGAATCGCCATGACCCGCCACGTCAAGCGAGGCGGCAAGGTGTGGATCCGGGTCTTCCCCGACAAGCCGGTGACGCAGAAGCCGGCCGAGACGCGCATGGGGTCGGGCAAGGGCAACCCCGAGCACTGGGTGGCGGTCGTCCGACCTGGTCGGATCCTGTTCGAGTTGGCCGGGGTGGAGCGCGACCTGGCCCGCGAGGCCATGGAGCGGGCCATCCAGAAGCTTCCCTTCAAGGCGCGCTTCGTCGTGCGCCCGGGCACGCACGGCGCGCCCGAGGTGGAGGTGTAGTCGACTCATGCCCAACGCTTCAGAACTGCGCGAGCTCGACGACGAGGAGCTCGATGGTCGCCTGACCGAGTACCGCCGCGAGATGCTTAATCTGCGCTTCCAACTGGCCACCGGCCAGTTGGACAACGTGGTGCGTCTTTCGGTCGTCCGTAAGGACGTCGCCCGGGTGCTCACCATCCTGCGTGACCGCGAGATCGCCCTGGCCGAAGGGCGCGACGCCGGCCCGGTGCCATCGACGCGCCCCGCCCGCCGTCGTGCCGTCGAGGACGTCGATCTCGAAGACGAGGTGGCCCCGGCCCGTCGCCTCCGTAAGTCGAAGGCCCAGAGCGCCGACGAGGTTTCCGACGTCGTCGACGACGGAGACACAGAAGTTCCGGACGGCGACGATGTCGCCGACGAGGAGGACGAGTGATGGCCGACGAACCCACAGCAGCCGAGTCGCCCCGGCGCAGTCGCAAGACGCGTGAGGGTCTCGTCGTCTCCGACAAGATGCAGGCCACGGTGGTGGTGGCGGTGACCGAGCGGGTCCGTCACGCCCGGTACGGCAAGACAGTGCAGCGCACCCGCAAGCTCTATGCCCATGACTCGGAGAACGACGCCAAGATCGGCGATCGGGTCCGGGTGGTCGAGACGCGTCCGCTGTCGAAGCTCAAGCGCTGGCGGGTCACCGACGTCCTGGAGCGTGCCCGGTGATCCAGCAGGAGTCACGTCTCAAGGTGGCCGACAACTCGGGCGCGCGCGTGGTGCTGTGCATCAAGGTGCTCGGGGGCTCGCGTCGTCGCTACGCCGGTATCGGCGATGTCTTCGTGGCCACCGTCAAAGACGCCATCCCGGGGGCGGCGGTCAAAAAGGGAGAGGTCGTGAAGTGTGTCGTGGTGCGGACCGCCAAAGAGACACGGCGCCCCGACGGCAGCTACATCAGGTTCGACGAGAACGCCGCTGTGCTCATCAACGACGCGCAGCAGCCACGCGGGACCCGCATCTTCGGGCCCGTGGGGCGCGAGCTGCGTGACAAGCGGTTCATGCGGATCGTGTCGCTGGCTCCGGAGGTGTTGTGATGCGAATTCGCAAGGGTGACACGGTGCAGGTCCTCTCAGGCAAGCACCGGGGAAAGCGGGGCCAGGTGATGGTGGCGATCCCCGGGCAGGGCAAGGTGATCGTCGACGGCGCCAACATGGCCAAGCGGCACACCAAGCCCCGGGGTGCGACCATGCAGGGCGGCATCATCGACAAGGACATGCCGCTTCCGGTGTCCGCCGTCGCCATCGTGTGTCCCGCCTGCGGGCCCACCCGCATCGGCATGCGGATGGACGAGGCGGGACGCAAGATCCGGGTCTGTCGCAAGTGCGGGACGGACCTGTCGTGACCATCGCCCCCACTCGCAGCCGGCCCCGTCTCAAGGAGCGCTACGACCAGACTCTGCGCGCCGAGCTCCAGCAACACCTGGGGCTGGGCAACACCATGCAGGTGCCGCACCTGGAGAAGGTCGTGATCAACATGGGCGTGGGCAAGGCCACCCAACAGCCTTCGCTCATCGAGGGCGCGGTACGCGACCTCGAGGTGATCACGGGCCAGAAGCCCGTGGTGACCCGGGCCCGCCAGTCCATCGCGGCGTTCAAGCTCCGTGAGGGCATGCCCATCGGCGCCAAGGTCACGCTGCGGGGAGACCGGGCGTGGGAGTTCCTCGACCGGTTGATCTCGGTGGCGATCCCCAGGATCCGTGACTTCCGCGGCCTGTCGCCGAACTCGTTCGACGGCCGGGGCAACTACACCTTCGGGGTGACCGAGCAGCTCATCTTCCCCGAGGTGGACTACGACCGCGTCGACAACATCCGCGGCATGGACATCACCATCTGCATCAGCGCCCAGAACGACGAAGAGGGCCGTGCCTTCCTCGTCGCCTTCGGCTTCCCATTCAAGCAGGAGATCGTCTAGCACCATGGCCAAGAAGGCATTGATCGAGAAGCAGCAGCGGACGCCCAAGTTCAAGGTCCGGGCATACACGAGGTGCCGGCGCTGTGGCCGCCCGCGGGCCGTGTTGCGCAAGTTCGGGCTCTGTCGCATCTGCCTGCGCGTCATGGTGCACTCGGGGGAGATCCCCGGTGTCACCAAGGCGAGCTGGTGAGGGGGGGAATGCGCTCATGACGATGACCGACCCCGTGGCCGACATGCTCACCCGCATCCGCAATGCCAACACCGCCATGCACGACAGCGTCAAGATGCCCAGCTCGAAGCTGAAGGAATCTCTCGCTGTCATCCTCCAACGCGAGGGCTACATCGCGGGGTTCGACGTGGCTGCATCGGGTACAGGCCCCGGCAGTGTGCTCGAGATCCAACTCAAGTACGCGTCGGACCGGACGCGCACCATCGCCGGCCTCAAGCGCGTGTCGCGGCCCGGGCTCCGCATCTACGCCCGCGCCGACGGACTGCCGCGGGTCCTGGGTGGCATGGGGGTGGCTGTGGTGTCCACCAGCCACGGCCTCATGACCGATCGCGAAGCCCGGCAGAAGCGGGTGGGCGGGGAGGTCCTCTGTTATGTGTGGTGAGCGCGTGGGCGCCGTCTCGGGCGAGGTGGTGCGCTGATGTCTCGCGTCGGCCGTTCCCCCATCCCCGTGCCCGGCGGCGTCACCGTGACCCTGGCTGACCAAGTGGTCACCGTGGCCGGCCCCCAGGGCACCCTCACGCGACCGCTGCCCGGGGCCATCACGGTGCGCCAGGAGGAGTCGAACCTGGTGGTCGAGCGCCCCGACGACCAACGCCAGAACCGTGCCCTGCACGGCCTGACGCGATCGCTCGTGGCCAACATGGTCACCGGTGTGACGGCGGGGTTCTCGAAGGACCTCGAGATCGTCGGGGTGGGCTACAGGGCCATCGCCCGGGGCCCCTCGTCGCTCGAGCTCGCCCTGGGCTTCTCGCACCCGGTGAACGTGAACGCACCCGACGGTGTCGTCTTCGAGGTCCCCACGCCCACCCGTATCGTGGTCAAGGGCATCGACAAGGAAAAGGTCGGGCAAGTGGCAGCAGACATCCGAAAGCTCCGGAAGCCCGAGCCCTACAAGGGCAAGGGCATCCGCTATGCCGGCGAACGCGTGATTCGCAAGGCCGGCAAGGCGGCCAAGTAGCCATGGCCACCGCGGCAGCGCGCAAGCGGACCCTGCGCATCCGGCGTCACGCCCGGGTGCGCAAGCAGGTGGCGGGCACCACCGGCCGACCCCGGTTGGCCGTGTTCCGTTCCGGGCGCCACATCTCGGCCCAGGTCATCGACGACACCGCCGGGCGGACGTTGGCGGCAGCCAGCACGGTGGAGGCCGCCCTGCGCGGCGCCACCGGAGGCAATGTGGCCGCCGCCACCGCTGTGGGCAAGCTGGTCGCCGACCGGGCGAAATCGGCGGGGGTGACCCGCGTCGTGTTCGACCGCGGGGGCTTCCGGTATCACGGGCGAGTGGCGGCATTGGCCGACGCAGCCCGCGAGGGAGGACTGGAGTTCTGATGCTCGACGGACAATTCGAAGAGCGCACCATCAAGGTGAACCGGGTGGCCAAGGTGGTCCAAGGTGGCCGCCGCTTCTCGTTCACCGCACTCATGGTGGTGGGCGACGGGAACGGGCGCGTCGGCCTCGGCTACGGCAAGGCCAAAGAGGCGGGCCTGGCGGTGCAGAAGGGCATCGAGGAAGCCCGCAAGAACATGTTCGACGTCCCCCTGGCCGGCTCGACGATCACCCATCCGGTGATGGGTGTGGCCGGCGCGGGCCGCGTCATGTTGAAGCCCGCCTCGCCCGGTACCGGGGTCATCGCCGGTGGTGCGGCGCGCGCCATCCTGGAGATGGCAGGCATCCACGACATCTTGTGCAAGTCGCTGGGCTCGTCCAACGGCATCAACGTGGCGCATGCCACCATCGCCGGTCTCAAGTCGCTCAAGCGACCCGAGGACGTGGCGCGCCTGCGTGGCCTGCCCGCCGATCAGTGCGTGCCCCGCGGCGTGCTCCGTGCCTATCGCGAGCGCCAGCGCGCCTCTGATCTCTTCCAGGAGGCGCCGACGTGAGCGCGGCCAAAGCCTCTCCCGCCGCCGAGGGCCACCTGCGGGTGACCCAGGTGCGCTCGGGCATCAGCACCAAACCCAAGCACCGCGGCACCCTGCGGGCCCTGGGCCTGCGGGGTGTAGGTCGGAGCCGGGTCCTTCCCGACCGCCCCGACGTCCGGGGCATGCTGGCGCGCGTCCCCCACCTCGTCACCGTCGAGCCTGCCGACGAGGACGCCGCCGCCCAGCAGCAGGCGCGGTCCTCGAGCGCGCGCCATGCCCGGCGCGTGGCGCAGGGCATGGTGAGCGTCGAAGACACACCGGCGCCGGCCAAGAAGGCGCGCCGCGCCGACAAGGAGCTGGCATGAAACTCCACGACCTGCGCCCGCCCGCGGGCGCCAACAGGCCCAAGCGACGCGTGGGACGAGGCATCGCCGGCAAGGGTGGGAAGACCGCGGGCCGAGGCACCAAGGGCACCGGGGCCCGCGGCAGCGTGCCGCCGGGCTTCGAGGGAGGCCAGCTGCAGCTCGCTCAGCGGATCCCCAAGCTCAAGGGTTTCCACAATCCGTTCCGCGTGGAGTACGCCGTGGTGAATCTCGACACCCTCGAGGCCTTCCCCGGCGACGAAGCCACCCCGGCCACGCTCAGTGCCGCCGGGCGTGTCCGCAAGGGTGCCCTGGTCAAGGTGCTCGGACGCGGCGAGCTGCACCGTGCCGTTCAGGTCAAGGTCCACGCCGTCTCCGCGTCGGCCCGCGCCGCGATCGAGTCCGCCGGGGGGAGCGTCGAGATCCTGCCCATGCCCTTCGGCCACGGGCGCCCGCCCGCGCGGGGCAACGCGCTCACCAACCGGTAGCCTCGGACTCCCGGGAAACGGTGCGCAGCGAGGAGGATAGGCGTTGCTCTCGAGTTTGAAGAACATCTTCAAAGTCCCTGACCTGCGCAACAAGGTCCTCTTCACGCTGCTGATCATCGGGCTCTACCAGCTCGGCGCCAACCTCATCGTCCCCTTCATCTCCATCAAGCAGGTCCAGGCGCTCGAGGCGTCGGCCAAGCAGGCCGGCATCCTCGGCTTCCTCAACTTGTTCTCCGGCGGTGGGTTGCTTCGCATGGCGCTCTTCGGGCTGGGGATCATGCCCTACATCACCAGCTCGATCATCATCCAGCTGCTGTCCACGGTGATCCCGAAGCTCGAGGAATGGCGTGACCAGGGTGCGGTGGGGCAGAAGAAGCTCACCCAGACGACGCGGTACCTCACCATCGGCCTGGCCCTGCTGCAGGCGTCGGGCCTCGTCTACGTGTTCCACAACGGCGGGGGCGGGCTGCTCGGCACCAAGAACGTGGACCTCATCCCCAACTTCACCTTGTGGAAGGGTGGGTTCATCGTCCTGACGCTCACGGCGGGGACGGCATTCGTCATGTGGCTCGGTGAGCTCATCACCCAGCGCGGCATCGGCAACGGCATGTCCATCATCATCTTCGCCAACGTCACGGCGGGGATCCCCGCCGGAGGCACGGCCGTGCTGACCCAGGGCGGAAGCCTCAAGTTCGGGGTGATCGTGGCCGTCACCCTGGTCCTGCTGGTGGTGGTGGTCTTCATGGAGCAGGGCCAGCGGCGCATACCGGTCACCTTCGCCAAGCGCGTGGTGGGCAGGCGGATGTACGGAGGGTCCTCCACCTACATCCCGCTCAAGGTCAACCAGTCCGGTGTCATCCCGATCATCTTCGCCAACTCTCTGCTCTACATCCCCGTCCTGTTGGCCAACATCATCCCCTGGACCGGGTTCCGGACCTTCGTGAACAACCACATCACGCCCACGAGCCTCCTGTACGTGGTGTCGTACGGCATCTTGATCTTCGCCTTCACCTTCTTCTACGTGTACGTGGCGTTCGACCCGCACCAGCAGGCCGACATCATCCGCAAGCAGGGCGGCTACATC
>DATCBU010000004.1:0-42452 GCA_036511675.1 Acidimicrobiales bacterium
CGCCAGGGCCCACAACAGGGTCGCCCGCCCGCCGACCGTCCAGAGCGCGCCCGCCCGGGGCCCGAGAGGCCGCGCTCGAGAAATGCGGCGCCAAGAACAACGCCAAGACACACAGAGAGACCTCGGCCCCCACGCGCCGCCGGCGAGCGACCCCGTGCCCCACGACCGACCGAGGGCAAGCCGACCCGGCCGCCCCTGCCAGCCGCGGGTCGCGGCTGGGGGAGCGTGGCCCGAAAAGGGGCACGGGCCCTCAGCGGGGACGGCGAACACGGCCCCGACACCGAGCGCGAAGCGGCCCGGTCCGATCACGGGCACCCCCGTCCGCAATGGACCGAGGAGATCTGGGTGTTCGACGGAGTGGCCGACGACGCCCCCCGGCGCGGGGGCGGGGCCCGGTCACGGGCCGGGCGGGGGGGGGCCCGTTCGGGCACCACCGACCCGCGTCCTTCACCGACGTCACCCCGATCCGACGAGGCCCTCCCCACCGAGGTGGTCGAGGAGATCGCCGGCGCCGTGGGACGTACCAAGGCGGGAAGGGTGGCCGACCGGCTGGGTGCGGCGGCGCGCGCCTATGAGCGCGACCGCTATCCCGAGGCGCTGCGCATCACCCGGGACCTCGTCGACCAGGTTCCGGAGTCCGCCGCGGCCCGCGAGCTGCACGGCCTCGTCTGCTACCGGTTGGGCCGGTGGCGCGAAGCCGTCAAGCATCTCGAGGCGGCGCGCCGGCTCTCGGGCGGCGACCCCAGCCAGGTGCCCGTCCTCATGGACTGTCACCGCGCCCAGGGTCACCACCGGCGCGTCGAAGTCCTGTGGGACGAGCTGCGCGTGGCGTCACCGTCCGCCGACGTCTTGGTGGAGGGACGGCTGGTCCTGGCCGAGACCCTGGCCGAGCTCGGGAAGCTCGACGAGGCCATCCTGGTGCTCGCCACCGCGGGGGCGGCCCGCAACCTCCGCAACCCCGGTGACCGCCACCTCCGGCAGTGGTACGTCCTGGCCGACCTCTACGAACGGGCCGGCAACGTCCCCCTGGCCCGGGAGCTCTTCGCCCGGGTGGCATCGGTGGACCCCGAGCTCGCCGACGTCACCGAGCGCCTGCTGGCCCTCGGCACGCCCCGACGACGCCAACGACGGGGTGCCGCAGGCGGTCGTCGCTAGCATCGACGCCATGGCCCCGGCGACTGCTCCGCCCGGAGGGTCGGGCTTCGTCGACCTTCGCAGCGACACCGTCACCCGCCCCACGCCCGAGATGCGCCGGGCCATGGCCGAGGCCGACGTGGGAGACGACGGCTACGGCGACGACCCCACCGTCAACAGGCTCGAGGAGACCTACGCGGCGCGCGTGGGCAAACCCGCGGCCATGTACGTCCCCTCGGGGACCATGGCCAACCAGGTGGCCCTGCGCGTGCTGTGCCCCCCGGGCCTGCTCGCCATCGCCGGTCGTCGCCAGCACGTCGTCATCTACGAGGCCGCCGCCGTCGCCGCCAACGCCGGGATCCAGATCCATCCCGTGGACGACACCGACGGCACCATCGCCGTGGCCGACATCGAGTGGGCCATCGAGGCGGCGACGCACCATTACCCGGCGCCCGGGATCGTGTGCATCGAGCAGACCCACATGCCCTCGGGCGGCGTGCCCTGGAGCCTCGAGGCCGTCGAGGCCGTGGTGGCCGCGGCGGGGGCGCTGCCCGTGCATATGGACGGTGCCCGGCTCTTCAACGCCGAAGTCGTCACCGGTGTCGAGGCGGCGCGCTTCGCGGCGCCGGTCACCACCGTCATGTCGTGTCTGTCCAAAGGCCTGTGCGCGCCCGTGGGCTCGGTCCTGGCCGGCCCCACCGACGTCATGGAGCAGGCGCGCGTCGAACGCCTCCGCCTCGGGGGGAGCATGCGCCAAGCGGGGGTGATCGCGGCGGCGGGGCTCGTGGCCCTCACGACCATGGTGGACCGCCTGGTCGAAGACCATGCCCGGGCCCGGCGCCTGGCCCAGGCGGTGGCCGACCGGTGGCCCCACGCCGGGTGCGACCCGGACTCGGTCCCCACCAACATGGTCATCTTCACCCACCCCGACACCGACGCCGTGATCGACCATCTCCACGGCGAGGGCATCCTGTCGGGGACCATCGCCCCAAGGGTGCTGCGGCTGGTCACCCATCACGACGTGGACGACGCCGGCCTCGAACGGGCCATGAAGGCGCTGGCCGGTGCTCCCTAGCCGAGGATGCCGGCGCCCCCCGGCCGGGACCGGGGAATCCGAAACGGGAGCGGTAGGCTCGACCCCGAATCCAGCCGATTCTCCGACAGGAGGCGACACCCGTGGCCAGCACCATCGAAGCGCTCCTCGGCGCCGAAGCCGAGAGCCTTCTCGCCCACACCTGTAAGGGCGTCACCGCCGACGAGCTCACGCTCCCCGGCCCCGACTACATCGACCGCGTCTTCGTCGACACCGACCGGCCCATCCCCGTGGTGCGGAACCTCGCCACCGTGTACAACACCGGGCGCCTGGCCGGGACCGGGTACCTGTCCATCCTCCCCGTGGACCAGGGCATCGAGCACTCCGCCGCGGCCAGCTTCGCCAAGAACCCCGCCTACTTCGACCCCGCCAACCTCATCGAGCTGGCGTTGGCCGGTGGCTGCTCGGCCATCGCCACCACCCTGGGCGGCCTGGGTGCGGTCGCCCGCCGCTACGCCCACCGGATCCCGTTCATCGTGAAGCTCAACCACAACGACTTCCTGCACTACCCCGACCAGTTCGACCAGGTCATGTTCGGCACCGCCCGCCAGGCAGCCGATCTCGGTGCCGTCGGGGTGGGAGCCACCATCTACTTCGGCTCCGAGCAGGGCGACCGCCAGATCCAGGAGGTGCGGACCGCCTTCGCCGAGGCGCACGAGCTCGGGCTCTTCACCGTCTTGTGGTGCTACCTGCGCAACCCCGCCTTCAAGACCAAAGAGGTCGACTACCACCTCGCCGCGGATCTCACCGGCCAGGCCAACCACATCGGCGTCACCATCGAGGCCGACATCATCAAGCAGAAGCAGCCCGAGAACAATGGCGGCTACACCGCACTGAAGTTCGGCAAGACCGACCCTCTCGTCTACGAGCAGCTCACCACGGACAACCCCATCGACCTCACCCGGTGGCAGGTCGTCAACTGCTACGCCGGCCGCATTGGGCTCATCAACTCCGGGGGCGAGTCCAAGGGCGCCGACGACCTGGCCCAGGCGGTGCGCACCGCGGTGATCAACAAGCGGGCGGGCGGCACGGGCCTGATCGTGGGGCGCAAGGCGTTCCAGCGACCCATGGCCGAGGGCGTCGAGCTCCTGCACGCCGTCCAGGACGTCTTCCTCGACGGCTCGGTCACGATCGCCTAGGAATCAGCGGCGCCTAGGAATCAGCGGCGCCTAGGAATCAGCGGCGCCTAGGAATCGCCAAGCAAAAAGCCGTATCTCTGCCCGAAACAGCGCTATGGGAGGGCAGAGTTCCCGAAGCCGGTCGGTGACGGCGGTATGCTGCCGTGAAGGGTCGGTGCTCGCGCGCCCCGCACCACGAGGACGGTTCGGGGGCGGCCGATCCCTAGACAGGGGGCCGCAGGTGTCGACCGCGACACGTCACCAGACCACCGAGCTCGACCGGGTGGTGATCCGTTTCGCCGGCGACTCGGGCGACGGGATGCAGCTGACGGGCACCCAATTCACCTCGGTCAGCTCCATGTTCGGGAACGACACCGCCACCCTTCCCGACTTCCCGGCCGAGATCCGGGCCCCCGCCGGCACCCTGGCCGGCGTGTCGGCCTTCCAGGTCCACATCTCGGACCACGACATCCTCACGCCGGGGGACCAACCCAGCGTGCTCGTGGCCATGAACCCCGCCGCCCTCAAGACCAACGTGGGGGCGGTCGCCCCCGGGGGCACCGTCATCGTCAACGTCGACGCCTTCGACGAACGCGCCTTCGAGAAGGCGAACTACACGTCCAACCCCCTCACCGACGGCAGCCTGGTCGCCTACAAGGTGTACGAGGTCCCCATGACCTCGCTCACCATGGAGGTGGCCAAAGCGGCGGGCGTGAAGCCCCGGGACGCCGAGCGGTCCAAGAACTTCTTCGCCCTGGGCCTCGTGAGCTGGCTGTATAGCAGGCCTATCGACGGCACCCTGGCCTGGATCGAGAAGCGCTTCGCCTCCACCCCCTTGGTGCTCGACGCCAACACTCGCGCCTTCAAGGCGGGGTACAACTTCGGCGAGACGGCCGAGCTGTTCGAGGTCAACTACCAGGTCCGCCCGGCCGCCCTCGAGCCCGGCGTGTACACCAACATCACCGGCAACACCGCCCTGGCGTGGGGGCTCATCGCCGCCGCCCACCAGGCCCATCTCCCGTTGTTCTTGGGCTCCTACCCGATCACCCCGGCCTCGGACATCCTCCACGAACTGTCGAAGCACAAGCACTTCGGGGTGCGCACCGTCCAGGCCGAGGACGAGATCGCCGGTGTCGGGGCCGCCATCGGGGCCGCCTTCGGTGGCGCGCTCGGGGTCACCACCACCAGCGGCCCCGGGGCGGACCTCAAGTCGGAGTCCGTGGGCATGGCCGTGAGCCTCGAACTCCCGCTCCTCGTCATCAACATCCAGCGCGGTGGCCCCTCGACGGGGCTTCCCACCAAGACCGAGCAGTCCGACCTCCTCCACGCCATGTACAGCCGCCACGGCGAGGCGCCCGTGCCCATCGTGGCGCCCATGACCCCCTCGCACTGCTTCGAGGTCGCCATCGAGGCGGCCCGCATCGCGGTGAAGTACCGCACCCCGGTCATCGTCCTGTCGGACGGGTACCTGGCCAACGGGGCCGAGCCGTGGCGCCTGCCCGACCCCGCCGATCTGCCCGACCTCCACGTCGAGTTCGCCACCGAGACCAACCACACCGACGACGACGGCACCCCCGCCTTCTGGCCCTATGTCCGCGACGAGCAGACCCTGGCGCGTCCTTGGGCCGTGCCCGGCACGCCCGGGCTCGAGCACCGCATCGGCGCCCTTGAGAAGGAGGACGGCTCGGGCAACGTCTCGTACGACCCCGTCAACCACGAGCGCATGGTCCACCTCCGGGCCGCCAAGGTGGCGGGCATCGCCAACGACATCCCCCTGCTCGAGGTGGACGACCCCGCCGGCATCGGGGGCGCCCCCGTGCTGGTACTGGGATGGGGATCCACCTTCGGGGCCATCGCGGCGGGGGTGCGCCGGGTGCGGGCCCGGGGGTTGTCGGTGGCCCACGCCCATCTCGTGCATCTCAACCCCTTCCCCCGGAACCTGGGCGACGTGCTCGGGGCGTACGACAAGGTCCTGGTCCCCGAGGCCAACCTGGGCCAACTGGCCCGCCTGGTGCGCGCCGACTTCCTCGTCGACGCCCGGACCCTGAGCAAGGTCCAGGGCGTCCCGTTCAAGGCGGCGGAGATCGAAGAGGTGGTGCTCGAGATGCTCGGCGTCACCTCGGGCACCACCATCGACGAAGAGAACGTGGCCAGCTGATGACCGACACCCAGATCCCTCTCACCACCCGCAAGGACTGGACCTCGGACCAGGAGGTCCGGTGGTGCCCGGGGTGCGGGGACTACTCGATCCTGGCCGCGCTGCAGATGCTCATGCCCGACCTGGGGGTGCGGCGCGAGAACACCGTCTTCGTGTCCGGTATCGGCTGCGCGGCGCGCCTTCCCTATTACATGAACACCTACGGCATGCATTCGATCCACGGGCGCGCCCCCGCCATCGCCACCGGCCTGGCCGTGACCCGGCCCGACCTCGACGTGTGGGTGATCACCGGGGACGGCGACTCGTTGTCGATCGGCGGCAACCACCTGATCCACGCCCTGCGCCGCAACGTCAAGATCACCATCCTGCTCTTCAACAACCAGATCTACGGCCTGACCAAGGGGCAGTACTCGCCCACCTCCGAACAGGGCAAGGTCACCAAGTCGACGCCCTTCGGGTCCCTCGACACCCCCTTCAACCCGGTCAGCCTGGCCCTCGGCGCCGAGGCCAGCTTCGTGGCTCGCACCCACGACATGGACCGCAAGCACATGCAGGAGATGTTCCGCCGGGCCCACGACCACAACGGGGCCGCCTTCGTCGAGATCTACCAGAATTGCAACGTCTTCAACGACGGCGCCTTCGAGAAGATCACGGCCAAGGACGCCCGCGCCGACAACCTCATCCCCCTCGTCCACGGCCAGCCCATCCGCTTCGGCGCCGAGCAGGAGCACGGCGTGGTCATGGAGCCCGACGGCCGACTGCGCATCGCCGAGGTGGCGGACGTGGGCGAGGACGCCTTGCTTGTCCACGACGAGCGCCGGGACGAGCCGGGGCTGGCCTTTCAGCTCAGTCGCCTGGCCCGGGGCCCCTACGAGCCCACCCCCATTGGCATCTTCCGCGCCGTGGAGCGCCCCGAGTACGGCGCGGCCATGACCCGCCAGCTCCTCGAGGCCAACGAACGCCGGGGGGCGGGCGACCTCACCAGCCTGCTCGCCTCGGGCGGGACCTGGACCGTCGAAGCCTGATCCACCCGGGCCGCGCCCCGCGGTCGCAGAGACAGCCGGTGACAGCCCCAAAGACAAGTCCAGGGTCCTACCCCGGCTGTCTCAACCGTCCCCGCTGCGACGCCGATACCCCCGTGGGCACTTCGAGCCATCCTGTGGCGGGATGTGGCTCGGAGGCCTCAAGGGGGGGTACAGGAACAGGGCGCCCGCGGCGCAGTGCGCAGCTGACGCTGCCACGCAGGGGGGCGCGCCGCGGCGCCCGTGTTCCTCGGTCGTCTACTCCTCGACCGTCCTGAACACCATCCCGGTGCGGGGCTTGGGATAGAAGTAGGTGCTCTTGGGGGGCATCCGCCGCCGGGCGTGCGCCCACTCCGAGATCTGGTCCACCGTGACGGGCCGCAACAGCAGGGCGGCGTCGGCCCGGCCGGCGGTGACGTCGGCGACGGCGGCGCGCCAGTCGTGGACATAGGCCACCGTGGCCTCGGGAACGGCGTCGGTGGCCAGGGCCACGAGGCTCGAATCGAGGTCCGACCCCGCCTCGGCGTAGGTCTGTTCACGCGGGGTGAGCAACCACACCCCCTGTTCGGTCACCAGGGCCAGGGCCCGGGACTGCGCCACCGACTCCACCAGCGCGTCGTCGGGGGGCCCGGCGTGCACGGTGTCGAACCACCGTCCGAACAACTCCACCACGTCGAGCCCGGCCGGGACCGCAGCGATGGTGCGGTGGATGGGACCGACCGACAGCTGGCCTTCGGAAAGCTCGACCACCAGCGCCATGACCAGGTCGTCGTCGCCCCCCTCGCCGTGGCGCGCGGCGTGCCGTTCGGCCTGGTAGGTGAGCGCCGTCTCGTAGCGATGGTGGCCGTCGGCGATCACCACCGGGGCCGCCTCGACGGCGCGCATGATCTCTTCCACCGTCCCGGGGGCGTCGAGCACCCACAGGGCGTGGGTGACCCCGTCGTCGTCGACGGCCTCGGCCCGCGGATCCCCGTCGGGCTCGTAGGCGGCGGCCAGGCCGCGCGAGAGCGACAGGCCCCAGATGGGGGAGAGGTTGGCCCGACAGGCCCGCAACAGGTCGAGCCGATCGCTCTTGTCCTTGGGGATGGTCTGCTCGTGGGGAAGGATGTCGCCCCCCGGCTCCTCGCACTGCAGCGCCCCGATGACCCCGGTGGTGGACCCGCCCCCGGGAACGGTCATCCGGTAGGCGTAGAACGCCGGCTCGGCCTCAGCCACGAGGACGCCGTCGGCGCGCCAGGTGGCGAAGATCTGTGCCGCCGAGCGGTACTTGTCGAGCCCCGTGCGGGTGTCCTGCACGGGGAGCTCCACGTGGATGGCGTTGGCGCGATGTCGCGCCGCCAGCACGGCCCGCTCCTCGGGCCCCACCACGTCGTAGGGCGGGGCGATGACCTTGTCGAGGGGGAGGGACTTGTCGTAGCGGAGGCCGAGGAAGGGCCGGAATCGGGGCATCGGCCTTGCGTAGCACACCGGGGTGAGGGCGGGGGACGACCGACCCGGCTCGTAGACTGGCGATCGTGACCGCGCCCCTCGAGGAAGTCGAGCCCGGGGTCGACCGCATCCTCACCGTGCCCAACGCCATCACCCTGGTCCGCCTGGCCTGCATCCCGGTGTTCGTGTGGTTGCTGTTCGGGGACCACCGGACCATCGCGGCGGCCATCGTGCTGGCGGTGTTGGGGGCCACGGACTGGGTGGACGGGTTCGTCGCCCGGCGCTGGCACCAGGTGTCCACCGTCGGCAAGGTGCTCGACCCCACCGCCGATCGGCTCCTGGTGGCGACGGCGGTGATCTCGGTGATCGTGGCGGGTGCGGTGCCGGTGTGGTTCGGGGTCCTCACCGTGGTGCGCGAGGTCCTCGTGTCCGCCGCGGTGCTGTTGCTGGCCGGGCTGGGAGCCGAGCGTATCGACGTGCTGTGGGTGGGAAAGGCGGGAACCTTCGGGCTCATGGTCGCCTACCCCACATTCCTCCTCGCCCATGGCCATGCCGGGTGGCAGCACCCCATCGAGATCGTGGCGTGGGTGAGCGCGGTTCCCGCTCTCACCCTGGCGTGGATCGCGGCGGCGGCGTACATCCCGGTGTCGCGACGCGCCCTGGCCCGAGGTCGCGCGAACCGGATAGCGGCGGGGTAGGGTCGCCTCGGTGGTCGCGTGAACATGGTGTTGGCATGAAAGCCGTGATCATGGCGGGTGGCGAGGGCACGCGACTTCGGCCCCTCACGTCCAATCAGCCCAAGCCCATGCTGCCCATGGCCAACCGGCCCATGATGGAGCACGTTGTCAACCTGCTGCGCCAGCACGGCTTCGAGGACATCGTGGTCACCGTGGCGTTCATGGCCAACGCCATCCGCAGCTACTTCGGTGACGGGTCCGAGTTCGGCGTGCGCATGGTCTACGCCACCGAGGAGACGCCCCTGGGCACCGCCGGCTCGGTGCGCAACGCCCGCGACGAGCTCGACGAGCGCTTCGTGGTGATCTCCGGTGACGTGCTCACCGACCTCGACCTCACCACGCTGGTGCAGCACCACGAGTCGAAGGGCGCCCTGGCCACCATCGCCCTCAAGGCGGTGGACAACCCCCTTGAGTTCGGCATCGTCATCACCCGCGAGGACGGGTCGATCGAGCGGTTCCTGGAGAAGCCCACCTGGGGCCAGGTCTTCAGCGACACCATCAACACCGGCATCTACGTCCTCGAGCCCGAGATCTTCGACTTCATCCCCGAGGGCCGGGCCGTGGACTTCTCCGAAGAGGTCTTCCCGGCCGTCCTCGAGGCCGAGAAACCCCTGTTCGGCTACGTCGCCGGCGGCTACTGGGAGGACGTGGGCACCCTGGACGCCTACCTCCGGTCGCACCAGGACATCCTCGACGAGAACGTCGCCGTCCAGATCAGCGGGTTTGCCCTGCGCCCCGGCGTGTGGCTGGGCAAGGGGGCCGAGCTCGACCCCACGGCCGAGGTCCGGGGCCCGGTCATCATCGGGGACAACTGTCACGTGGGGGCGGCCGGGGTGCTGGGGTCGTACTGCGTCATCGGCGCCAACGCCCGCATCGGGGACAACGCCTCGCTGGAGCGCACCGTCATCCACGACAACGCCTTCTTGGGGGCCGGGGTGCGGCTCGACGGCTGTGTCTTGGGCCGGTCCTGTGACCTGCGCCAGGGGGTGCGCTGCGAGGAGGGCGTCGTCCTCGGGGACGAGTCCTTCGTGGGGGCCCACGCCGTGATCAAGTCCGGGGTCAAGGTGTACCCCTTCAAGACGGTGGAGGCCGGGGCCACGGTCAACACGTCCATCGTGTGGGAGTCGCGCGGCGCCCGCACGCTCTTCGGCCGCCTCGGCATCACCGGCCTGGCCAACGTCGACATCAGCCCCGAGCTGGTCATGCGACTGTCGATGGCGTGGGCGAGCACGCTGGAGAAAGGGAGCACCATCACCGCCTCGCGCGACACCTCCCGGGCCGCACGTGTGCTCAAGCGGGCCATGATCGTGGGGTGCAACGCCGCCGGCGTGAACGTGGAGGACCTCGAGGTCGCCACGGTGCCCGTGACCCGGTTCCAGGCGCGCTCGGGGCGGAGCCTGGGCGGCATCACCGTGCGTCTGTTCGAGCAGGACACCCAGTCGGTCATGATCCGCTTCTTCGACCAGGACGGCATCGACATCGCCGAGCCCGGCCAACGCAAGATCGAGCGGCTGTACCACCGAGAGGAGTTCCGGCGGGCCCTGGCGTCGGAGATTGGTGACATCGGCTACGCGCCGCGCGCCCTCGAGCTCTACACCGCCGCGCTGAGCGAGACCGTCGATGTCGACGCCATCGCCCGGGCCGGGTTCAAGATGGTGCTCGACTACTCGTTCGGCACCGCCAGCTTCGTGATGCCCAACGTGCTGGCCAAGCTGGGCGCCGAGGTCCTGGTGGTCAACCCCTATGCCGCCACCGCCGCGGTCATGGCCAGCGACCCCCGGGCCGCGGCGGGGCACGTGGCCGACCTGGTGCGGGCCTCGGGGGCGCACCTGGGGGCGGTGATCGACCCGGGGGGCGAGAACATCACCCTGGTCGACGACGAAGGCAAGGTCTTCTCCGACAACCAGACCCTCCTGCTCCTCCTGGACCTGGTGGTCTCGCGGGTGCGTCACGCCAAGGTGGCCCTCCCGGTGTCGACGCCCATGGCGGCCGAGCACATCTGTGCCGAGGCCGGGGCCGAGATCATGTGGACCAAGCTCTCGGCCACCCACCTGATGGAGGTGGCCAGCACGGGCGGCGTGACCTTCGCCGCCAGCCAGATGGGGGGCTACATCTTCCCGCGCTTTCTGCCCGCCTTCGACGGCGTGGCCACCCTCGTGCACCTGCTGGGCATGCTGGCCCGCATCGACGAGCGGTTGTCGAAGCTGGCGAGCCGGCTGCCTCCCATCCACATCGTCCACGAAGAGATCGTCACCCCCTGGGAGCAAAAGGGTACGGTCATGCGCACCACCGTGGAACGGGCCCAGGGTCGCGACGTCATCCTCGTCGACGGCGTCAAGCTCCCCGAGCCCGACGGGTGGACCCTGGTCGTGCCCGACCCCGAGGAACCGGTCACCCACGTCTGGGCGGAAGCCCCCAGTGAAGCCGAAGCGCGCGCGCGGGCCCAGGAGCAAGCCATCCGCATCCGGCAGATGATGCAGTGACGTCGGGGTGAGTCGTCGCGTCCCGGGCACCCACAAGGCCTTTCCGGTATCGTCCCGGCCATGCAGGTGCCCGACGACCGCCGCTACAGCACCGACCACGAGTGGGCGCGCCTCGTCGACGGCAAGGTACAGGTGGGCATCACCGATTACGCCCAGGATGCACTCGGTGACGTCGTCTACGTCGACGTGCCCACCGTGGGTGCTCACGTGGACGTCGGTGGTGTGCTCGGTGAGGTGGAGTCGACTAAATCCGTGTCCGAGATCTATGCGCCGGTGGCGGGGGAGGTGGTGGCGGTGAACACCGCCCTGGCCGACACACCCGAGCTGCTCAACACCGACCCCTACGGGGCCGGGTGGATCAGCGAGATCGCTCCCACGGACCCGGGCGCGCTCGACGCGCTCTTGGACGCAGCGCGTTACACCGCGCTGATCTCCGAGTAGTCCGACGTCGGGTGGGCTCGGAGGGACGGGCTAGCGTGGACGGCGTGTTCTGCAACAACTGCGGGCATCGCAATCCCGGCGATGCCAATTTCTGCTCGTCGTGCGGCGCAGTGCTCAGCGCGGGATCGTCCGACACGACGGTGACCCTGCACCCCGTCGACGCCCAGGGCGAAACGGGTGACGAGGAGCTCAGCGTGACCCTTCCCGATCGCCCCAGCGGCACCGGACTCCTGGTGGTGAAGCGGGGACCCAACGCCGGCACCCGGTTCGACCTCGTGACCGAGGTCACGCGCGCCGGGCGTCATCCCGAGAGTGACATCTTCCTCGACGACATCACCGTGTCGCGGCGCCATGCCGAGTTCAGTAAGAGCCACGGTGGCTACACCGTGCGGGATGTGGGCTCGCTCAACGGGACCTACGTGAATCGCGAACGCATCGAGGAAGCGGTGCTGGCGTCGGGCGACGAGGTGCAGATCGGAAAGTTCAAACTCGTCTATCTGGCGGCGGCGGACGAGTGAGCCCCCGCGGCGCGACACCATGAGCGGCCGGACATACCTTTCGATCGGGGATGTGCTGGCGCTGCTGCGTCAGGAGTTCCCCGACGTCACCATCTCCAAGATCCGTTTTCTCGAGAGCCAGGGACTCGTCAACCCCGAGCGGACCCCGTCGGGATACCGCAAGTTCTACGAGCATGACGTGGAGCGCTTGCGCTGGGTGCTGCGCCAGCAGCGCGAGCACTTCCTGCCCCTCAAGGTCATCAAGGGCCGCCTCGAACAAGAGGTCGCCGACTACGGCGACGACAACGGGCACGACGGCGTCCCGGGGACCCCCGAGCCCGTCCTCGTCGGACGTGCCACCGGCCCCGCCGGCCCTCGGGCGGCGGGGCGCGAGCTCCCGGGGTTCGAGGCCCAGCGAGCCGAGGCCGTCCACCGGGGCCCCGACCCGTCCCGCAGCCGGGCCGTGGCGACCGCTCCGATGGTCTCGGGCCGCACGTTGTCCGGGGCCGGCACCGTGGCAGACCCCGGTCCGAGCGGGCCCCGGTCGCCGGGCTCACCGGGCCGGACCGGCGCGGGGCCCTCGTCGCCGTCGTCGGCCGCGCCACGACCGGGCGGCCCGGCCGAGGGCACAGGATCGGGAGATCCCCGCAGCGCGGCGCCGGGGGCCGGGCCCCGGGCCCGGGGGGCGCCCACGCCCGAACCCACCAAGGTGCCGCGGGCGGCCATGGGCTCGACCGACCTCAGTTCGCATCATGCCCGGGGCGCTCACGCCGGGGCCGGTGCGACGGCGCCAGCCCCCCCGGACGAGCTCACCGACGAGCTGGTGGTGGGCGCGTTGTCGGGCGCGACGATGACCATCGAGGAGTTGGCCCAGGGCAGTGGCGTCGACATCGCCGCGGTCGAGGAGCTCGAATCCTACGGGTTGCTGTGTGGACGCGTGGTCGGCGGGGTGTCGTACTACGACGAGGACGCGCTCACCGTGGCAAGGGTGGCAGGCGGCCTGGCCCGCTACGGCGTGGAGGCGAGGCACCTCCGCCTGCACAAGCACGCGGCGGAGCGTGAGGCCGGGTTCATCGAGCAGATCGTCCTGCCCCTGCTCAAGCAGCGCAATCCCGAGGCCCGCCTGCGCGCCCATGAGATCGTCACGGAATTGACCCAGCTGGGCCAGGCACTGCGGGAGGTGCTCCTGCGCACCACGTTGCGCGACCAGCTCGGCAGGTGACCGAGCGCGCCAGGTGACCGAGCGCGGCGGCGCACGGATCCTGTACGACCGCGACGCGCTGGCCCGGACGGTGGCCAGACTGGGAGAGGAGTTGTCCCACGCCTACCCCGACGGCGTGCTCCTGGTGGCGGTGTTGATAGGGAGCCTCCCCTTCGTCGCCGACCTGGCCCGCTGCGTGACCGTCCCGTGCGAGGTCGACTTCCTGGGGATCTCCACCTACACCGAGGGCACGGGACGGGTGCGGATCGTGAAGGACCTCGACCACGACGTGCACGACCGGCACGTGGTCCTGGTGGAGGACATCGTCGACACCGGCCTCACCTGCACGTACATCCTCGGTGAGCTGGGGCGCCGGGGACCCGGGTCGCTGGAGGTGTGCACATTGTTCGATCGCCGGGTGCGGCGGATCGTCCCCGTGGCGGTGCGCTTCTCGGGCTTCGAGGCCACCGATGACCTGCTCCTCGGGTATGGGCTCGACGTGGCCGGCCGCTACCGCAATCTGCCGTTTGTCGCCGCCGGTGACCCCCGGACGCTCGATTCCGACCCCGACGCGTATGTCCCGGCCCTCTACGGGCGGTAAGTTTCAGCCATGGTCGAGGTGCGGCTGAGCGCGGTGAGGGTGGACCTGCAGTCCAACACGCCCGTGTTGCTCCTGACCGAGGCCGAAGGCCTGGGCCGGACGCTCCCCATCTTCATCGGCGCACCCGAGGCGACGGCCATCGCCTTCGCCATCCAGGGCGTGGCCACACCGCGACCGATGACCCACGACCTGTTGCGCGACATGGTCGAGGCGCTCGGTGCGAGCCTCGAGCGCGTCGTCATCACCGAGTTGCGTTCCGCCACGTACTTCGCCGAGCTTCAGCTCAAGCGCGGCACGGGCACCATGAACGTCTCGAGCCGGCCGTCCGACGCCGTGGCCCTGGCGGTTCGCACCGGAAGCCCGTTGTACGTGGCCGACGATCTGATGGACGCCGAAGGGATCCTGCTGCCCACCGACGACGAGGACGAGGACGGCGACCCGTCGACCCCCGACGAGTTGGTGGGGGAGTTCCGTCAGTTCCTCGACACCGTCCGTCCCGAGGACTTCAGCTCCTGACCGCGTCGGCACCGCACCGGTGGCGCCGGTGCCAGACGGCGTATCGCCCCCGGCGGTGGTGGCGTCCGGGCTTGTTCGTCGCCGTCACCGTGGGGGCGCTGGCACTGGCGGCGTGTTCGTCGCCGTCGAACACCACACCCACGACCGGCGCCACGGCGTCGACGGGGACCTCGACGACGTCATCGACCACGACGTCGTCGATCCCGGGCCTGGCCTGCGCGGCGCGCGACCTCGTGATGAGCGTGGCGGGCTCCCAGGGCGCGGCGGGGACATTCGAGCTCACGTTCGCGCTCCGCAACATCTCGGGGGCGCCGTGCCCCATGAACGGCTATCCCGGGGCCCAGCTCGTCGGCGCGTCGGGGACCCAGCTCCCCACCCATGTGGTGAGCGGCGGGAGCTACCAGTTCACGAGTTTCGCTCCTGCCCCGGTGACCCTGGCGCCAGGGGCGACGGCGTATGTCAACCTGGCCTACTCCGACGTGCCCTCGGGGACCGAGACGACGTGTCCCACGGCGACACAGATCCAGGTGACCCCACCCCACGCCGTGGACCATGACGTCGTGGCGGTGAACGCCACGGTGTGCAACGGCGGGACGCTGACGGTATCGCCGGTGTTCAGCCAGAGCTCACCGCAGGTGCAGACCACGGCGCCGTCCCAACCCTGACATTTATTCTGCAGCGGCGGCGTCGACGCGCACGAGCAGCCGACCGCGTACCCGTGACGCCAGGATGTCGGACAGGGCACCCGCCACGTCGTCGAGCCCGACCTCGCCCGCGATGAGGTCGTCGAGATGCGGGGGTCGCAGGTCCGTGGCCAACCGGGACCAGACATGGCGCCGGCGCTCGGTCGGCGTCTGCACCGAGTCCACCCCCAGCAGCGCCACGCCGCGGGTGATGAAGGAGTACACCGTCGTCTGCAGGGCGGTGCCGCCGGTGAGACCGCTGGCGGCCACGGCCGCTCCGTAGCGCAGCGTCTGCAGGATCCTCGCCAGGGTCTCGCCTCCGACGCAGTCGACGGCCCCGGCCCAGTGTTCGGGGCCGAGCACACGGCCACCGGCTTCGTCGAGGTCGTCGCGCCCGATCACCGCCGCGGCACCGAGGCGCTCGAGCCACGGATGTTCGTTGGCTTTGCCGGTGCTCGCCACCACCTCGTAGCCGCGCCCCGCCAACAGGTCGACGGCGAACGATCCCACGCCACCCGAGGCTCCCGTGACGAGCACGGGCCCGTCCCCGGGACGCAGGCCGCGTTGCTCGAGCTGGTCAAGCGACAGCGCGGCGGTGAAGCCCGCCGTGCCGATGGCCATGGCTTGGCGCGCCGAGAGCCCGTCGGGGAGCGCCACGGCCGAGGTCGCCGGGATCCGTGCATAGCGGGCGTACCCACCGTGGCGCGCCACGCCGAGGTCGCCGCCATGGGCGAGGACCCCGGTCCCCACCGCCACCGACGGGTCGTCGCTCGCCACCACGACGCCGGCGAGGTCGACCCCGGGTACGAGCGGCGAGATGCGCGCCACCCGGTTACCCGGCACGGTGACCATGCCGTCTTTGTAATTGACCGACGACCACGACACCTCGACGAGCACCTCGCCGGCGGGGAGGTCGTCGAGTCCGAGCTCCTCGACCCCACTCGAGACGGCGTCGTCCTGGCGTCGCACCACGAAAGCCGGGAAGCGGTCGTGGGACACGGCCTCGTAGCCTACGGGCCGCGTGGCGCGGGCTCGGTGCCCGCCGGTCGGGGTGGCGCCCGCCTACCATGGAACCATGTCCACCGGCCTCCTCGGGCGGGGTGCCCGGGCGATGGCGTCGTGGAGCCCCGTGGAGCGGGATGCCGTGCTCTACGCCGCATCGGCGCTGTTCGCCATCGGCACGGCGCAGTTCGCCTCCATCAGCCTGTACCAGCAGTGGGGGCGCCTCGCCGTCGGGCCCTACGCGGCGGGCGCGGTGGCATCGGCGATCGCGGCCCGTCGGGCCCGACGCCACGCCCCGGCTGCCGGGGGGCCAGTGCCGGTGGTGGATGGCGGCGGCGGCGGCGGGGCGGCGGCCCACGGGGGAGCAACCTGGCACTGGACGACCCCGCGTGCGGTCATCTTCCTCGTGGTCCTGCTCGGTGCCACGCTGATGCCGTTGTCCCTGGAGGTCCTGTGGCGGACCGACACGGGCGGGACGGCGCATGTCCAGCCCGAGGTGGCGGTGGTCGAGCGTTCGGGCGTGGCCTTCGTCAACGGCCAGGACCCCTATCGGCTCATCAAGCCTCACCAGAAGGTCACGGTCCCGGCCGGTGAGCCCACCTACGACGTCTACAACCCGTACCTGCCGCTCATGTCGTTGTTCGGTGGACCGCGCAGCACCCACGCATCTCCCCGCCTGACCGACGCCCGAGTGGCCTTCTCGGTGTTCACCATCTTGATCGTGGTGATCGCCATGGCCTTGTGCCGGGGCCCGACCGGGCCCCGGGTCCTGGCCCTGCAGAGCATGACGGTGTTGCCCACCGCGGCGCTTCCCCTCGCCACGGGAGGCGACGACCTACCCGTGGCGGCGCTGTTGCTCCTCGGCCTGGTGTTGTTGCAACGACGAAAACCGCTGTGGGCGGGAGTGGCCCTGGGGATCGCCGCATCGATGAAGATCACGGCCTGGCCCCTGGCCGCCTTGGCGTTCCTGGTGGCACGGGACAAGAGCGGGGCGCGGGGCCGCCGGCCGTCGCTGGCGGTGGCGGTGGGCATTGTGGGGGTGATGATCCCGGCCGTGCTCCCGACCGCCACCGAGAACCTGTCGGCGTTCATCGAGAACGTCGTCCGCTTTCCGCTCGGCCTGGCCGGGGTGAGCTCGCCCGCCGCCAGCCCGCTCATCGGGCACTTCGTGGTGTCGTTGTTCCCCGGGATCCACCGCGTCTTCACCGTGGCCGTGGCCGGGCTCGGGCTCCTGGTGCTGAGCTACGTCCTGGTCAGGCGCCGGCCCACCAGCCCGGCGGCATTGTCGCGACTGGTGGGATGGATCATGACCGTGGCCATCCTGCTGGCCCCGGCCACCCGGGTCGGGTACCTGCTCTATCCCGTGGACTTCTTCGTGTGGGCGTGGCTCCTGCGCAGCGAGGACACCGTCGATCCGCCTCCGGACGACGCTGCGGGCCGGCGTCGACCGGTCCCCGTGGGAGCGGCGGATCGGGGCGCGCTGGATCGGGGCGAGCCCGGTGAGCGGACCGGCCCCGACGGCGACGGGCACACCAGCCCCGACGGAGCGTTCTCGGGCCGAGGGCCGGCCCGTGACCCAGGACCGGATCGAAACCGGGTCCTCACCGCCCAGCGTCAGTGGCTGGTCCAGCGCCTGGGGCAGTCCTGGGGCAGTTCTGGTGTCAGTCCTGGTCCGACACGGCGTAGAGCCGGAGCGTGAAGGCGGTGGTGCCCGCGCTGGTGGGTGAGCCGAAGTCCGTGGGTGACACGGTCACGCCCAGGTCCCATTCGAGCCCGTCGCTAGCGGGGTGCTGCTCCAGGACGAGGTACTGCGTGTCACCCGTGCCGGTCGGGCCCTGGCTGAGCCGCCGCCAGTGCAGGGCCGGGAGCTCGGCCCGGAAGAACGAGATGACGGCCTGCTCGGGGGCCCGCAGCTCGAAGCGCAACGACCGGTCGTAGGTCTCGACGCCCTGGTCGACCGCCGAGCTCGAGACCGGCGTGGCCCCCCTGGGCACGGCCAGGGCGTTCAACAGGTCGTCGGGGGGTTGCCCTCCCGCCACGATGTCCTTGAGCAGGGGCCGGGCCGGCACGGCGTGCAGGACCGCCCCTTTGGCGGTGGCGATCCTCGTGGGGGAGGCCGTGGGCCTGCTCTGGCTTCCGCTCAACACCTCGAGACCGACGCCCACCAGGCACAGCACCAGCGTGATCCCCAGGACCACGAGCGCGGGCTTGGTGCTGGGGCCGGGGGGGCGCCGGGGGGACTCGGGCCCGGGGTCGGGGGAGGGCCCATGGCCGTTGGACCCGCGCCCGGGGGCGTCGGCATGACCGTTGCTCCGGGTGTCGACGGCCGTGCCAGGCGCACCGGGCACGGTGTCGCGGGGGGGACCGGGGAGGTCGTCGGGGCTCGGCATGGTTCGGTGGCCTCGGCGGAGAACGAACGGCGAGCCATATGGCCACCCCGGCGCCCGCGTCGGCGAGGTCAGTGTACAAGGGCACCGTCGTCCCACTCCGGCCGGCGATGACCACGGGAGTGTCGAGCTCACCACGAGGGGTAGGCCCCGAGGTCGGGGCCCGACTGCTCAGAGTGAAACTACATCTACAATTCGCGTTGACGGCCGATTTCCGAGGGGCCTACAGTGTCCCCCGACACCGAGGCCCGAGAGGGCCCCGGGGGGGCGGCGCCGCGACCTAGTCGCGCTGGCGCCGTGTTTGGGGGGTGACTCGCCCAGCTGTTGGGCGTCTACGGGGGGCGGGGCCGACGAGCGATGCGCTCGTCGCCCCGCGTCTCCTCCTCGCCCCGGTCCTCACGAGCCGGGCGGCGAGACGGGGCCCCACCCGAAGTGGTCGAGCGGGCCGTGCCCCGCGCCCAGGTGCCACGTCGACGAGCCCGCCATGGCGGTCCTCACGAAGGCCTTGGCCTGGGCCAGCGCCTCGAGCAGCTCGACCCCGCGCGCCAACAGCGCGGCGGTGGCGGCCGACAGCGTGCACCCGGTGCCATGGTCGTTGGCGGAGACGAGGCGGCGGCCGTCGAGGACGTGGAGCTCACCCTCGACGAGCACGACATCGGGGGCGTGGTCCCCGCCGAGGTGCCCTCCCTTCACCACCACGGCCCTGGCACCGGTGTCGGCCAGGCGACGGGCCGCCCGCACCATGGACTCGACGTCGTCGACCACGGTGTCGGTGAGCAGGCCGGCCTCGCGCGTATTGGGCGTGGCGACGAGGGCATGGGGGAGCAGCAGCCGGAGATAGGCCTCGACGCCGCCGGCATCGAGGAGGGGACGGCCCGTCGAGGCGACCAGCACCGGGTCGACCACCAGGTTGGGGAGCCGACCGGCGGCGGCCCAGCGCGCCACGGCGGCCACGGTGGCCGACGACGCCAGCATGCCGGTCTTCACCGCCGCCACGGGAAGGTCCGCCACCACCGTGTCGATCTGCAATTCGACGAAATCGGGGTCGATGGGAACGACCCCACGCACCTCGGCTGAGTTCTGCGCCGTCACGGCGGTGACGACGCTCGTGCCGAACACGCCGTGGGCGGCGAAGGTCTTCAGGTCGGCCTGCAGCCCCGCCCCGCCACCCGAATCGGAGCCGGCGATCGTCATGGCCACGGGCGGATCCACGGCGTCACCGTAGGTCAGAGCTGCGGTGTCCCCTCCACCGGGCTCGACGCTTGGGCCAGGTAGCGCCGCGGGATGCGGCCGGCGAGGCGCGCCTCGTAGCCGGCCTCGACCGCGGCGCGGAAGGCGCCCGCCATGCGCGCCGGGTGGCGCGCCCGGGTGATGGCGGTGGCGACCATGACCCCGGCACACCCGAGCTCCATGGCCAAGGTGGCGTCCGATGCCGTGCCGATGCCGGCGTCGAGGACCACCGGCACCGCACACCGCTCGGCGATGAGGGCGATGTTGTGCGGATTGCGGATCCCGAGACCGCTCCCGATGGGCGCGCCCAGGGGCATGACCGCGGCGCACCCCACCTGCTCGAGGCGTCGGGCCAGCACGGGATCGTCGTTGGTGTACGGCAGCACCACGAATCCCTGGTCGCACAGCTGTTCGGCCGCGTCGAGCAGCTCCACCGCGTCGGGCAGCAGGGTGTCCTCGTCCCCGATGACCTCGAGCTTGACCCAATCCGTGTCGAACGCCTCGCGCGCCAGCTTGGCGGTCAGGACGGCCTCCGCCGCGGTGAAGCAGCCGGCGGTATTGGGGAGCACCCCCACCCCGTGAGCCCGGAGCACGTCGAGGACCCCTCCTCGTGCCGCGGCGTCCACCCGCCGGACCGCCACGGTGGCCAGCGACGAGCCCGAGGCCACCACCACGGCGTCGAGGACCTCGGGGCTCGAGATCCCGCCCGTGCCGAGGATGAGGCGCGAGCCCAGGGCCCGACCGGCGATGGTGAAGTCGTCGCCACCGTGCTCCACCTCAACCACCCGCGGCCGCGGTCACGATCTCGACGACGTCGTGGGCGGCCAGTCGGGTGGTGGCCCACTCACTGCGGGGCACCACTTCGCGGTTGCGGGCCACGGCGATGCCGTCTCGGGATGCGCACCAGGCGGAGACGAGATCGGCCACGGTGGCGTCGGGCGCCAGGGCGCGGATCTCGCCGTTCACGACGACGTCGGTGGCGGGCTCAGGTTGTCGAAGGCGGTCAGCCACCGGCCCAGCATGGCACCTCGCTCACGGGCCGGCGCGCCCCGACACAGGGGTGAAGCGTCCGGGACCGAACGGCGCCAGTTCGTCGGGGGGCTCGTCACCGGCGACGATGGCGGCCACCGCCTGCGCTGTGATCGGGGTGAGCAGAATCCCCTGGCGGTAGTGGCCCGTCGCCACCACCAGACCGTCGACACCCGGGCCCGAGGCGCGCCCCACCATGGGCGCGTTGTCGGGGGAGCCGGGGCGCAGTCCGGCGGTGACCTCGCCCAGGACCATCTCGGTGATCCCCGGCACCACCCGATGGGCGTCGCGCAACAGCTCGTAGACCGCTCCGGCGGTGACCGCGACGTCGAAGCCCCGCTCCTCGACGGTGGCGCCCACCACCACCGTGCCGTCTTCTCGGGGGACGAGGTACACCGACGAGCCCTGCACGATGCCGCGCACGGTGCGGGTCAAGACCGGGGCGCGCTCGCTCGGGAGCAACCGCAGGATCTGTCCCTTCACGGGACGAACCGACGGAGCGGCGTGGGTGGGGACGCCGTCGAGCTGCCCCGACCAGCTCCCGGCGGCCAGGACCACGGCCGCGGCGCCGAGCGTTGGTCCCCCGGCCAGGCGCACCCCCGACACCGTGCCTCCCGAGCATTCGAGCGCGGCGGCCAGTGTGCGGTGGAGCGCGGCGCCCGCCCCGGTGGCGGCGTCGAGGAGCGCCCCCACGAGCAGGCGGTTGTCGACCTGGTGGTCCCCGGGTGCCCAGATCCCGGCGCGCACGCCGGGTGCGATGCCCGGTTCCAGCTGCCGGGCTTGGCGGCCCGTGAGCCACTGCGACCCGAGGCCGAGCTGGCGCTGGAATGCGAAGAGCTCGTGCGCCCACGCCCGGTCCCCGTCGTCGGCGGCGACGATGAGCGTCCCCGAGGTCCGGTAGCCGATGGGCCGGCCCACGGCCCCAGTCAACTCGGCGGCGAAGGCGGGCCACCGACGCGCCGACGCCAGGGTCAGGGCCAGGAGGGGCTCCTCGCCGTGGTGCACCTCGCTCACCGGCGCCAACATGCCCGCCGCGGCCCACGAGGCACCGCGTCCGGGCTCGGGGTCCACCACCGCCACGGTCATGCCCCGCGCCGCCATGGTCCAGGCCGAGGCCAGGCCGATGACGCCTCCGCCGACCACGACGACGTCATAGCGGTCGGGTCGTGTCACCGGAGCCGGGGCCCTGCCGTCGTCGGAGTGGCTGGTGTGGTGAGAGGAGCTGGCCCGTGCGCAGGTAGCCGGTGCACGGGGGTATCCTACGGGTGCTGCAGCAGGGCCAGTGTCGTCCCGAGCGTCAGCAAGCCACTCCGCGTGACCGATCACGGAGAGACCTCAGTGACGACAGCCAAGCACCCTGCGTCTTCAGGGCGTCTGCCCACGCACCCCGGCGCGCCCCTGTACGACCCCGCCTTCGAGCACGACGCCTGCGGCATCGCCCTGGTGGCCGATCTCCAGGGGCGCCGCAGCCACGGGCTCGTGCGCCAGGCCGTCACCGCCCTCGAACACCTGGCGCACCGGGGTGCAACGGGGGCCGAGGTCGCCACCGGAGACGGGGCCGGCCTCCTCGTCCAGGTGCCGCATCGATTCCTCGCCGGCCCCGGGGGCTTCGACCTCCCTGCACCGGGCGGCTACGCGGTGGGCCTGGTGTTCTTGCCCGTGGACAGCGACGACGCCTCCAAGGCACGACGGCGTGTGGCCGAGCTCGCCGCCGAAGAGGGCCTGGCCGTCCTGGGATGGCGCGACGTCCCCGTCGAGCCCGAGAGCCTGGGAGCCTCGGCGCGCCGGGCCATGCCGCACATGGCGCAGGTGGTGGTGGTGCCGACCGCGGGGCCGAGCCCCGCGCCATCGACGGTGGACGACGCCTTGGCGCTCGACCGGCTCGCCTTCTGCCTGCGCAAGCGCGTCGAGCACGAAGTGCACGGCGTGTACGTGTGCTCGCTATCGGCCCGCACCCTCGTGTACAAGGGGATGCTCACGGGGCATCAGCTGGCGCAGTTCTTCCCCGACCTCTCGGACCCGGCGTTCGACAGTGGCCTGGCCCTCGTGCACTCGCGGTTCTCGACCAACACCTTCCCGTCGTGGCCCTTGGCCCACCCCTACCGGTACTTGGCCCACAACGGCGAGATCAACACGTTGCGGGGCAACCGCAATTGGATGCGGGCCCGGGAGGCCCTGCTCGCCAGCGACCTCATCCCCGGCGACCTCGAGCGGCTGTTCCCTATCTGCGACCCCGAGGGGAGCGACTCGGCCACCTTCGACGAAGTTCTCGAACTCCTCCACCTCGGGGGTCGGAGCCTGCCCCACGCCGTGCTCATGATGATTCCCGAAGCGTGGGAGAACCACACCACCATGGACCCGGCCCGCCGGGCCTTCTACCGCTATCACGCCTCGCTCATGGAGCCGTGGGACGGGCCGGCGGGGGTCATCTTCACCGACGGCACCGTCGCCGGCGGCGTCCTCGACCGCAACGGGCTGCGCCCCGCCCGGTACTGGGTCACCGACGACGGGCTCGTCGTGCTGGCCTCGGAAGTGGGCGTGCTCGACATCGACCCGGCCAAGGTGGTGCGCAAGGGCCGGCTCCAGCCCGGGCGGATGTTCCTCGTCGACACGGCCCAGGGCCGGATCGTCGACGACGACGAGATCAAGGCGCAGCTCGCGGCGGTGCACCCCTACGACCGGTGGTTGGAGGAGGGCCAGGTCAACCTGGGCGACCTCCCGCCGCGCATGATGCTCACCCCGCAACACGCCTCGGTCGTGACCCATCAGGAGCTGTTCGGCTACACCAACGAGGAACTGCGTCTCCTCCTGGCCCCCATGGCCAGCACCGGCGGCGAGGCGCTCGGCTCCATGGGCCACGACGCCGCCATCGCGGCGCTGAGCGAACGGCCGCGCCTGCTCTTCGACTACTTCACCCAGTTGTTCGCCCAGGTGACCAACCCGCCCCTCGATGCCATCCGCGAGGAGCTCGTGACCTCCAGCCGTTCCACGCTCGGTCCCGAGGGGAACCTGCTCGAGCCGACGGCGGCCTCGTGCCGGCAGATCGTCCTGCCCTATCCGGTCATCGACAACGACGAGCTGGCCAAGCTGGCCTATGTCAACGAGCACGGGGAAACGCCGGGGTACAAGGCCTTCGCCATCGACGGGCTGTTCGACCCCACCGGCGGGGGCGAGGCCCTGCGGGCGGCCATCGAGGACGTCCGCAACCGGGTCAGCATCGCCATCGCCCTCGGATCGAATGTCATCGTCCTCTCGGACCGCAACTCCAACGCCCGCATGGCCCCCATCCCGTCGCTCCTGCTCACCGCGGCCGTCCACGAGCATCTCGTGCGGGAGAAGTCGCGCACCCGGGTGGGCCTGGTGGTGGAGTCCGGTGACGCCCGCGAGGTGCATCACATCGCCCTGCTCATCGGGTACGGCGCCTCGGCGGTGAACCCCTACCTCGCCTTCGAGACCATCGACGACGTCATCGCCCACAAGAACATCCTCGAGGGCGTGTCGCCGCGCCAGGCGCGCACCAACTACATCAAGGCGGCGTGCAAGGGCGTCATCAAGATCATGTCGAAGATGGGGGTGTCGACGGTGGCGTCGTACACGGGGGCGCAGATCTTCGAGGCGGTGGGCCTCGCCCCCGACGTGGTCGACGAGTACTTCACCGGCACCGTCAGCCGCATCGGCGGGGTCGGCCTGGAGGTGCTGGCCCAAGAGGTGGCGGCGCGCCACCGCCTGGCTCACCTGGCTCGGCCCACCGAGCGGGCGCATCGCGAGCTCGAGGGGGGAGGCGAGTACCAGTGGCGACGCGAGGGGGAGATCCACCTCTTCAACCCCAAGACCGTGTTCAAGCTCCAGCACGCCACGCGGGCCAAGCGCTACGACATCTTCAAGGAGTACACCAAGCTCGTCGACGACCAAGCGGCCCAGCTGTCCACGCTGCGCGGTCTGCTGCGGCTGCGCGAGGAGATGGCGTCGGCGTTGTCGGTGGACGAGGTCGAGCCGGTGTCGCAGATCGTGAAGCGCTTCGCCACCGGCGCCATGTCCTATGGGTCGATCTCGGCCGAGGCGCACGAGACCCTGGCCATCGCCATGAACCGCCTGGGCGGGAAGTCCAACACGGGGGAGGGGGGCGAGGACGCCGAGCGCTATGTCCCCGACGACAACGGCGACCTTCGTCGCAGTGCCATCAAGCAGGTGGCATCGGCCCGCTTCGGCGTCACCAGCGAGTACCTGGTGAACGCGGACGACCTCCAGATCAAGATCGCCCAGGGGGCCAAGCCCGGGGAGGGCGGGCAGCTGCCGGGGTACAAGGTGTGGCCGTGGATCGCCAAGACGCGGTTCTCCACCCCCGGCGTGGGGCTGATCTCACCGCCGCCGCACCACGACATCTACTCCATCGAGGACATCGCCCAGCTCATCCACGACCTGAAGTCGGCCAACCCGAACGCCCGCGTGCACGTCAAGCTCGTGGCCGAGGTCGGCGTGGGGACCGTGGCAGCGGGCGTGGCCAAGGCCAAGTCCGACGTGGTGCTCATCTCGGGCCACGATGGCGGCACCGGGGCCAGCCCGCTCACCTCGATCAAGCACGCCGGGATCCCGTGGGAGCTGGGCCTGGCCGAGACGCAGCAGACCCTCATCCTCAACGGGTTGCGGGACCGCATCGTGGTGCAGGTGGACGGCCAGCTCAAGACCGGCCGCGACGTGATCGTCGCCGCTCTGCTCGGGGCCGAGGAGTTCGGCTTCGCCACCGCGCCGCTGGTCGTGTCGGGGTGCGTGATGATGCGCGTCTGCCATCTCGACACCTGCCCGGTGGGGATCGCCACCCAGAACCCCGAGCTGCGCAAGCGCTTCACGGGCCAGCCCGAGTTCGTGGAGAACTTCTTCGAGTTCATCGCCGAGGAGGTGCGCGAGTACCTGGCCGTACTCGGGCTGAGGTCGATCCAAGAGGCGGTGGGGCGCGTCGACCTGCTCGACGCCGTGGTGGCGACCGAGCACTTCAAGGCGAAGGGGCTCGACCTGGCCCCCATCCTGGCGCAGCCCGAGGCCGGCCCACCCACCGACCGCTCGTGCCGCCAGACCCAGGACCACGGCCTGGACAAAGCGCTCGACCACCGGTTCCTCGAGGCGTGCCGCCCCGCCATCGACGACGGGACCGCCGTCGCCCTCGAGTTCCCCATCGCCAACGTCGATCGGACGGTGGGGACGCTGCTCGGGTACGAGATCACGTCGCGCCACGGCGGGGCGGGCCTCCCCGACGGGACCATCACCCTCACCTTCCGGGGATCGGCGGGCCAGAGCTTCGGCGCCTTCGTCCCCCGAGGCGTGACGCTGCGGCTCATCGGTGACGCCAACGACTACCTGGCCAAGGGACTGTCGGGGGGTCGCGTCGTGGTGCGCCCCGACGAGGCGTCGCCCTTTTTGGCCGAGGAGCAGATCATCGCCGGCAACGTCATCCTCTACGGGGCGACGGCGGGGGAGTGCTACGTGCGCGGCCAGGTGGGGGAGCGCTTCTGTGTGCGCAACTCGGGTGCCACGGCCGTGGTCGAGGGCGTCGGCGACCACGGCTGTGAGTACATGACGGGGGGCAGGGTGGTGGTGCTGGGGCCCACGGGCCGGAACTTCGCCGCCGGGATGTCGGGCGGGATCGCCTACGTCCATGACCCCGGCCGGGACTTCACGGAACGGGTCAACTTCGAGTTCGTCGACCTCGAGCCGCTCGATGCGGACGATCGCCGGTGGCTCTTCGACACCGTGACCCGTCATGAGGTCGAGACCGGCTCCGCCGTCGCGGCGCGTCTGCTGGAGCAGTGGGGCAACGCCCTCGACGATTTCGTCAAGGTCATGCCGCGCGACTACCGCCGCGTGCTCGAAGCGACCCGCCGGGCCATGGACGAGGGCGTGTCGGTGGACGAGGCGGTCATGGCCGCGGCGCGCGGCTGACGCTGCAGGCCGAGCGGAGCACAACGATCATGGGCAAGCCCACCGGGTTCTTCGAGTACGACAGGGTGCTGCCCACGCGCCGCCCCGTCCCGGTCAGGCTCAGGGACTGGTGCGAGGTCTACGAGTCGTTCCCCGAGGAAGACGCCGTGCGTCAAGGGGCGCGCTGTATGGACTGTGGCATTCCCTTCTGCCATGAAGGATGCCCGCTCGGGAACCTGATCCCGGAGTGGAACGACCTCGTGTACCGCGGCGACTGGCCCGAAGCGCTCGAGCGACTGCACGCCACCAACAACTTCCCCGAGTTCACCGGGCGCCTGTGCCCGGCGCCGTGCGAAGGCGCGTGCGTGCTGGGCATCAATGCCGATCCCGTCACCATCGAGCGCATCGAGTACGAGATCGCCGAGCGGGGCTGGGGCGAGGGTTGGGTGACCCCCCAGGTGCCGTCGGTGCGCACCGGCAAGTCCGTGGCGGTGGTGGGCTCGGGGCCGGCCGGTCTGGCCTGCGCCCAGCAGCTGGCCCGGGCCGGGCACAGCGTCGTCGTCTACGAGCGGGCGGAGCGGCCCGGCGGGCTGCTGCGCTACGGCATCCCCGAGTTCAAGATGGAGAAGGCCGTGCTCGACCGCCGTCTGGCGCAGCTCCGGGCCGAGGGCGTGGAATTCCGTTGCGCCACCACGGTGGGGTCGCCCGCCGCCCCCGATGACGATGCCGGTGCGGATGCCGGTGCGGGGCCCGAGCCCGGTGAGCAGCGGGGGCTCGGCACCGCGTCAGCCCCCGACGTCCGTGTCGTGCCGGCATCGTCGTTGCTGGCGGAGTTCGACGCCGTGGTCCTGGCGGGGGGAGCCACGTTGCCGCGTGACCTGCCCGTCGAGGGGCGCCAGCTCGACGGGGTCCATCTGGCCATGGACTACCTCAAGCCCTCGAACCTGGTGCGCGAGCGCGCCTTCGACACTGCACCGATCACCGCCGAGGGAAAGCGGGTCGTGATCATCGGTGGGGGGGACACGGGCGCGGACTGCCTGGGTACCGCCCATCGCCAAGGGGCGTCCCTGGTGCATCAACTCGAGATCCTGCCCCGTCCTCCCGACGGACGGCTCTCCGACAACCCCTGGCCCACCTGGCCCCTGATCCTCCGGACCTCGGCGGCGCACGAGGAGGGTGGTGACCGCATCTACAGCGTCACGACCACCCGCTTCGTCGACGACGACACCGGAGCCGTCCGGGCTCTGGCGGGGCATCGGGTGGATATGCGCGACGACGGTGGGCGGCCCGTGCTCGAGCCGGTGCCGGGCAGCGAATTCGAACTGCCGTGCGAGCTCGTGTTGCTGGCCATGGGTTTCTTGGGTTCCGAGCGTCGCGGGGTGGTGGGCGAGCTGGGCCTCGAGCTCGACGCCCGGGGGAGCGTCGCCTGCGACGAGCAATGGCAGACGAGTCGTGACGGCGTGTTCGTGTGCGGCGACATGACCCGGGGTCAGAGCCTTATCGTCTGGGCCATCGCCGAGGGACGGTCCTGCGCGTCGAGCGTGGACCGCTGGATCATGGGTGACACCGCGTTGCCGGCACCGCTGGTGCCGGGTCAACTCGCCCTGCGCTGAGCACCCCGCCGGCGTCAAGCGCCGGCGTCAAGCGCCGGCGTCAAGCGCCGGTGTCAGGTGTCGAGTGTCAGGTGCCAGTGTCAGGCCGACTTGGCGACGCTGCGGTCGCCGTTCTTCGATACCGGGTGCAGGTCCGGCGCGGCACTCATGGGCTCGTCGATCTCGTGTGCGTCGTCAGCGTCGACGTCGTGGTCGGTGTCGACCCCGGCGTCGCGGGCGACGCCGTCAGGGGCGGCGGCGGCCAGGTACTTCTGCAGTCGTCCCAACTCGCTCACGACGTTGGCCCTGCGGACGGCGAGGTTGTCGATGCTCTGCTGCAGGGCGTCGATCTGACGGTGGGCGTCGCCCATCATGCGGTCGGCCTCGGCTTGGGCGTTGTCGATCGCAGCGGCCTTGACCGCGTCGGCCTCTTGCTGGGCCTTCTCGCCCACGTCCAGGGCGGCGCGCAGGATCTCTGCCGCCCGCTCGCCGACGGCCGCCGTGGCGACCTCGACGGCCTGCTCGGCCCGGGCCTCGGAATCGACGAGCCACTGGTGGAGCCGCTCGACGTACTCGTCGACGGTGTCGCGCCGGTAACCTCGGAAGCCGACTTTGAACTGCTTCGGACCCTCGCCCTCATGGCTCCGCATTGGAGCTCTCCCTGTCTTCGCCGGTCTTGGTTGCAACGCATGGTGATGGTTCAACCTCATGACGCGGTCAACACGCTGTCAACACCGACCCAACACGCTCAGGTCCACCACTGCTCCCACGCCTCCCACGCTCGGGGTGGAGCCCGTTTCCGCGGCCCCATCCTGGGCCCGAAGCCCGGGGTCCTAGCCGGCGGGGACGGGGAGGGCCCGGGGACGGGGGGCGGCGAAGGACCGGGTGAAGGCGGCCAGGGACCGGGGGAAGGCCCGGTCCACGATGTCGTGGTGGCCGTCGGGGGCGTCCACGTCGAAGTAGCTCGTGAAGGCCACGTCGTGGGTGGTGGTCCACTGCGCCATCTTGGCGACGTAGAGCGGGTCGTCCCCGAGCCCGTGACCGTCGGAGCGGATGGTGACGCCCCACTCGGGGATGGCGGCGGGCTTGTGGTGGGCGGCCGCGAACGAGGACAGCCATTGCAGCCCGTCGACTTCGGTGACGTAGCGGGGCCACGCCAGCGCCGGGACCAAGGGGATGCCCCACACCTGGTCGTAGAGGTCGAGGCCGACGTAGTCGACGTAGGCGTCGCCGGGGTAGGCATCGGACGCGGCCTGAGGCTCGGGCCCCGACGTGGCGTTCCACACGAACCGGAATGCGGTGCCGGGCACAATCCGCATGGTCGTCACGATGGTGCGGAAGAAGGCGGCGTAGTGCGCGGCCTGGGTCCGGTCGGTGACCGACCACGGGTACCAGGTGCCGTTGAACTCCCACCCCACACGCAAGATGGCGTCGCCCTCGCCGTAGTGCACCAGGGTCCGGGCCAAGGTGGCGAACTCGGCGTCGTAGCGACCCGAGGCTCCTGCCGTCATGGTGCCGACGACCCGACCGTCTTTGGTGGGGAGCATGGGGACCCCGAGCACGAGCCGGTACCGGCTCGTCTGCCACGGTGCCAGGATGCGTTGCAACGGCTTGACTCCGACCATGCCCGTCCAGCCGTCGGTGCGGGGCAGGTAGTCCGACGCCAAGCTGGGGTTGGCCCCGGTGCGGCGGGCGAAGTGGGCGACGTTGTTCGGTTGTCCCGATCCCACATACACGCCGAGGGGCACACCGCCGGCGTTGACCTTCGGAAGGCTGACCGCGTCGACCGCCGGGCCCGAACACCCTGCGATCAACGCGGCCAACAGGGCCATCACGACCACCACGGGCCGCACTCTTGGTTGGCCGTAGCCTGCGGTGCGCGCTGTGGCTATCCGGTGCCGTGCATGGCGATGACGGCGAACACCGCGCCGGTCGGGTCACTGAGAACGGCGAAGCGCCCGGGCGCCATGTCCATGGGGTCGAGAAGGGTGGCGCCGCCGAGCTCGGTGGCCCGTGTCACCGACGCGTCGCAGTCCTCGACGGCGAAGTAGACGAGCCAGTAGGCCGGTATCTGGGGAGGCATCTCGGACGGCATGTCCATCATGCCGCCGACGCTGTCGCCGCCGCGGTTCCACTCGGTGTACGTCAAGTAGCCGTCTTCCCGGCTGGCGGCACCCCACCCGAACACCGCCCCGTAGAAGACCGCCGCCGCGGCGGTGTCGCGGGTTTGCAACTCGTTCCAGGTGAAGGTCCCCGGCTCGTTGGCGAGGTCGGCCCCGATGTGGGCCCGGGGCTGCCACAGGGCCAGGGCCGCCCCGGTGGGGTCGAGGAACACCGCCATACGGCCTACGTCGAGCACGTCCATGGGCGCCACCAGCGTCGTGCCACCGTGGGCCCCGACCTTGGCCATGGTGGCGTCGACGTCGTGCACCGACACGTACGTCATCCACGCCGGCGCTTGGGCGGGGTCCATCACAGGGCCCAGGCCGGCCACGTTCTTGCCCTGCTTCTGGAACATGCAGTACCCGCCGGCCTCGGGGCTCCCCTCGGTGGCCGCCCAGCCGAACAACGCACCGTAAAAGGCCTTGGCGCCCGAGAGGTCGGGGGACGACAGGTCCACCCACGACGGCGTCCCCGGGAGGTAGGACTCGAACTCGACCACGACTGTCACCTCGTCTGGGGTTGCGTGGGCGCGAGCGTATCCAAGGCCATGCGGCGCGCGCCGGGCGGGGGAGCTCCCGTTGCCGAGATGTTGGGGAACCGATGGGAGCCGGTTGATCCCGAGTGCCCACACTGCGAGCGTCGTCGGAACGAGCGGTTCAGCGGCGACACGACCCGACGTCAGGGCCCGGAGCCGACAGTCCCATGCCGGTGCCGGGCCGACTCGGGTCGCGGCACGCGCTCACGTGTGGGCGGGTGTCAGTAGCCGGGCCCGTAGTCCAGGATGCGGCGTGGAGTGTCGACGAGCATGGTGTGGATCTGCTCGTCGCTGACGCCCCGGGCGCGCATGGCGGGCAGCACGTCGGTGCTGATGTGGAGGAAGTTCCAGTTGGGCTGGACCTTGTGCAGGAAGTCGTCGTCGAACCAGTCCATGTGGCATCCGGCGTCGTGCGACAGCACCATGCACGGAGCCCAACCACCTTCGCACAACTGGGCCACGGTCTCGACCCGCTGCTCGGTGGAGCAGTACGCATCCACGCCGAACCGGTCCATGCCCAAGGTCGAGCCCGCCGCCAGGAGCTCGCGCAGGTAGTCCAGGTCGGTGCTGTCGCCGCTGTGTCCGACGACGACCCGGGCCAGGTCCACGCCCTCCTCGGTGAACACGCGTTGCTGGTCCAGGCCTCGCCGGGTGGCGGTATCGGTGTGGGTGGAGATGGGGAGCCCCGAGGCGCGGTGCACTCGGGCCACGGCGCGCAGGATGCGCTCCACCCCGGGTGTGAGCCCCGGTTTGTCGGTGGCGCACTTGAGGATGCCGGGCCGGACCCCGGACCCGGCGATGCCGTTCTCGATGTCGTGGAGGAAGAACTCGTCCAACATGTCGACACGCGTGGGGCGGAACGGCGCGCTGCGGTAGTCGAAGTAGTGCGGCAGGTCGTTGTAGGTGTAGAGGCCGGTGGCCACCACGATGTTGAGCTCGATCTGGGCCGCCACCTCCTGGACGGTCTCGATGTCGCGGCCGAGCCCGACGACGGTGAGGTCGACGATGGTGTCGATGCCGGCGGCCTTGAGCTCGTGCAGTCGGTCGACGGCGCGCGCCACCTGCGTGGCGCGGTCCCACCCGGTGGGCCAGTTGGACGCCACCTCCGGCGAGCGGACGAACACGTGCTCGTGCATGAGCGTGGCGCCCAGCTCGCCGGCGTCGATCGGGCCGCGCACCGTGTTGACCTGCCCCATGGACCCCTCCTCCGCCTCGACCGTCGTTCGGGTCGGCCGTACCCTAGCGGCGGGCCCGATCAGCCGGCGGTGTCGGGCCCGGCGCGCTCCACGGTGATCCGCACCAGGACCCGTTGTTCTCGGACCATGGCCGCCCGGTAGTCGTCCCAGTCGGGGTGCTCGCCAGAGATCTGGCGGTAGTACGCCACCAGACCGTCCATGGCCTCGGGGAGCGAGACCACCTCGACGGGGCCTTCCACCTGCACGGAGTTCCCGTAGAAATTGTCGGTGAAGACGATCAGTGAGGCCCGGGGCCGCCGGCGGAGATTCTTGGTCTTGATGGCCGTCTCACGGGTCGAGACGACGACGGTGTCGTCCTCCACCCCGGCGGCGACCAGAGACAGCTGGGGGTTGCCGTCGGCGCGCGTGGTGGCCAGCACGGCCCGGTGGTTGAGTGCGATGAAGTCCAGCGCGGTGGTGATGTCCATGACACCGCAGGCTATTGCAATCGGCCCGGCCCGCGCCGGGGGCACCGGTAAGCTCGGGGAATGCTGAGCACGATGCAAGACGGGCCGCTCCTGGTGAGTGGCATCCTCCGTCGGGGCCAGGCGGTGTACGGCGAGAGTCGGGTCGTCACCGCCCAGTCCGACGGGTACCGGGAAGCGACCTTCACCGAGGTCGGGGCGCGCGCCGAGCAATTGGCCAAGGCGTTGCGGCGGCTCGGCGTGGGTGCCGACGACCGGGTAGGGACCTTCGCCTGGAACGACCAGGAGCACCTCGAGGCGTATCTGGCCATCCCGTCGATGGGGGCGGTGCTCCACACGCTCAACATCCGACTGTTCCCCGAGCAACTGGCCTACGTGGTTAACCACGGCGAGGACAAGGTCGTCATCGTGGACGGGTCGATCGCCCCGCTGTTCGCCCGCGTCCGCGACGAGTGCAAGACCGTGGAGCACATCATCATCGTCGGTGAGGGAGATACCACCGGTCTGGGCGACACCATCTCCTACGACGACTTCATCGGCGCCGAGGAGCCGGGGTACGAATGGCCCGAGCTCGACGAACGCCAGGCCGCATCGATGTGCTACACGAGCGGCACCACCGGGAATCCCAAGGGGGTCGTCTACAGCCACCGTTCGACGTGGCTGCACGCCTTCGCCGGCATGAGCACCAACTGCGTGGGGGCCAGTGAAGGCGACCGTGTGCTCGTGATCGTACCCATGTTCCATGCCAACGCCTGGGGCATGCCGTACACGGCGTTCTTCGGAGGGACCGACCTCATCTTCCCCGAGCGCTATCTCCAGGCCGAGCCCCTGTGCCGGATCATCGCCGAGCAGCGCCCGACACTGTCGCTGGGTGTCCCCACGATCTGGAACGACCTGTTGCACTACTCCCAGAGCCACGAGGCCGATCTCTCCTCCCTGCGCCTTCTCACCGCCGGGGGCGCGGCGGTGCCACGCTCGCTCATGGAGGCCTACGAGGAGCGATTCGACATCGCCATGATCCAGGGTTGGGGGATGACCGAGACCAGCCCGGTGTGTGCCTTCGGCCGGGCTCCCAAGGGTGTCCCCCCCGAGCAGGAGATGGACTGGCGGGCCAAGACCGGACGCATCATCGCCGGGGTCGAGCTGCGCGTGGTCGACGAAGAGGGGCGCGTCCTGCCCAACGACGGCAAGTCCGTCGGCGAGTTCGAGGTCCGGGGACCATGGGTCACCGCCTCGTACTACGGGGACCCGAGCCCCGAGCCCTTCCACGACGGATGGCTTCGGACCGGGGACGTGGGGAGCTTCGACGGCCGGGGCTTCATGCAGATCTCGGACCGCACCAAGGACGTCATCAAGTCCGGGGGGGAGTGGATCTCGTCGGTCGAGCTCGAGAACGAGGTGATGGCCTACCCCGACGTCTATGAGGCCGCCGTCATCGGTGTTCCCGACGCCCGCTGGGACGAGCGCCCCCTGGTGGTCATCGTGTCGGCCGAAGGGAAGCACCCCGAGCCGGCCGACATCCTGGCGTTCCTCTCGGACCGGGTGGCGCGGTGGTGGCTTCCCGAGCGTTGGGCCTTCGCCGATGAGATCCCGAAGACCTCGGTCGGGAAGTTCGACAAGAAGGTCCTGCGGGCCAAGGCGGCCGACGGCACCCTCGAGATCAACGAGGTCGACATCCCGGCCCACCGGTAGCGGTGGGGGCCGGGGGAGTGGATCTCGACGACGTCGCCGATCGGCTCGAGGCCATCGCCGAGGAGCTCGGCGATCTTGCCTTCGACCGGCTGCGCGAAGCCACGAGCGGGGCGCGTCGCACCGGGACCCCCGATCCTGCCGTGGTGGCCGAGGAGAAGCGTCTGACCCGGGCGCGCCGCGCCGTGGAGAAGGCCGTGGTGACCCTGCGCCGGGCGCCCACCTCCGCCGGCGAGTCTGACTCCTTCGCCTGACGTAGCGCGGACCTCGGGGGTTTCAGTCGACGAGCACGTTCAGGGCGTCGATGAGCTGGCGCAGCCGCCCGTAGTGGATCCGGTCGAAGCGCAGGGCCACCCGGGGCAGCTCGACGTGGTCTGCGCTGGAGCGCTCGGGGCCGAGAGGCTTGGTGGGGCGGATAGACCCGCTCACCACGATGTCGGCGAAGCGTGTGTTCAGCTCTGCCAGCTGCGCCTTGGTGGGGGCGACGTGCAGCCGCATCACGAGGAGGTCTCCGACCCATCGGCACGAGTGGTAATTGCGGTAGAAGCCGAGCAGCTCCGTGGCGGCCGCGTCCACATCGGAGGTGATGACGTACAGGGCACGGTCCTCGGGCGAGATCAGCCCTCCGGCGGCGACCTCGGTGTCGAGGAAGTGCTGCCATCCCTTCCAGTACGTGCCGGCGGGGACGTCGAGGAGCACGAGCGGGGCGGGTTGCGCCTTTCCCGTCTGCAGCAGCGTCAGGAGCTCGAACGCCTCGTCGAGGGTTCCGAACCCGCCGGGAAGCACGGCGTAGCCGTCGGACTCCTTGATGAGCATGAGCTTGCGGGTGAAGAAGTAGCGCATCTCCACCAGCTTGGGGTCCTGGGCGATGAACTCGTTGGCGCCCTGTTCGTGGGGCAGGCGGATATTGACCCCGAGCGAGCGCTCTCGTCCCGCGCCTTGCATCCCCGCCGCCATGATGCCGGGGCCCGCACCGGTGACCACCATCCACCCGTGGCCCGCCATCCGTTCGGCCAGACGCCGCGCCTGGAGGTACAGCGGGTCCTCGGGGAGGGTGCGGGCCGAGCCGAAGAAGGTGACCTTCTGCTCTTCGCGAAAGGGACGGAACACGCGAAAGGCCTCGGCCATCTCGGCCATGGCGGCCCGGGCCAGTTTCAGGTCGAGGGGGTCGGTGCGCTCCTCGGCCAGATGGACCACGGTCCCGATGATCGACCGGTACAGGTCGCGTCGTTGCGTGACCCCCACCGAGTCGAGCAATTCGTCGACGAGGTTCTGCTCGCCGGGGTCGAGGCTCTCGGCCGGGGTGAGGTCCTCGAGCCCCGCCGTGTCCGCTGCCAGCGGGGGGACGAGGTCCGAACCACCTACGCCGATGCCGGCGCCGATCTCGGTGTCGGCGTCGGCGTCGGCGTCACCGTGCTCGTCGGGGCCCGCGCCGCGCACGTCGGACACCTCAGCAGGGGGCGGGAACGCGACCGTAGAGGGTGGTGCGCTGCTCCAGCCGGCGCCCCAGAGGCTCGACCAGGGCGTGGAATCCCGCCTCGTCCATGAGCTGGCCGTGGCTGGCCCCCGCGGCGCGCGAGATGTTCTCGTCCATGAGCGTGCCTCCGAGGTCGTTCACGCCGGCCTGCAAGGCCTGGGCGGCGCCGGCGGCGCCCATCTTCACCCAGCTGGCCTGGATGTTGGAGATCCACCCGCGGTAGGCGATGCGTCCCACCGCGTGCATGAGCAGTGTCTCGCGGAAGGTGGGGCCGCGTCGGGCCTTGCGCTGGAGATAGATGGGCGAGGCCATGTGCACGAAGGGCAGGGGAACGAACTCGGTGAAGCCCCCCGTCTGGCGTTGCAGGTCCCGGGTCCGTACCAGGTGCCGCGCCCACGACCGTGGCCGCTCGATAGAACCGAACATGATGGTGACGTTGGATCGCAGCCCGATGCTGTGGGCGGCGCGGTGGGCCTCGAGCCACTGCTCGGTGTTGATCTTGTCGGGGCACAACACGGCGCGGACCTCGTCGTCGAGGATCTCGGCTGCGGTGCCCGGCAGCGTGGCCAGCCCCGCCTCTTTGAGGCGTCGCAGGTAGTCGACGAGGGGCTCGTCAAGGCGCCGGGCCCCCTCGGTCACCTCCAGGGCGGTGAACCCGTGGATGTGGATGCGGTCCGACGCCTCGCGCACGGCCCCGATCACCTCGAGGTAGTAGTCGCCGTCGAAGCTGGGGTGGATGCCCCCTTGCAGGCACACCTCGGTGGCGCCCGCCGCTTCGGCTTCTGCCACGCGCTCGGTGATGTCGCTCAGCTCCAACAGATACGGGGCGCCCCGCAGGTTGAGCGACAGCGGGCCTTTGGAGAACGCGCAGAACTTGCACTTGAACGTGCACACGTTGGTGTAGTTGATGTTGCGGTTGGCCACCCACGTCACGACGTCGCCGACCTCGTCGCGCCGCAACTGGTCGGCCACCTCGGCCACCGCTCGCACCTCGGGGCCGCGCGCCGAGAACAGCGTCACGATCTGGTCCTCGTCGACCTCCTGGCCCAGGCCCACCCCGGCCAGCACCTCGGCGACGGCACCGCCGGCCGGCGCCCGTCGTCCCTGGGCGGTGCCGATCAACAGGGGTGGCGGCTCCACCCCGCCCGAGCACCAGGGGTCCTCGCGTCCGAGGCCGTCGGCATCGGCGTGGTCGAGGACCGGGAACCGCATGGCCGGGTCGAGCCAGCGCTCGGGGTCCGTGGCGTACCCGGGATAGACGGTGAGGCGTGCCGCCAGGGTCAGCCCGGCCGACTCGGTGGCGGCGCGCAGGAGGTCCAGGGCGGGCCAGGCCCGCTCCGGGTTGACGTGGTCGACGGTGACCGGGGACACGCCGCCCCAGTCGTCAAGGCCGGCGTCGAGCAGAGGGCGCAGGTCGTCGGAGAGGTTGGGTGGCGCCTGCACGTGCACATCGGCGGGGAGCACCAGTCGGGCCACGGCGATGGTCCAGACCAGCTCCTCGGGCGGGCACGGCGGGTGGTCGTGCATGGCGGTGCCGGCCTTGGGGAGGAAATTCTGGACGATCACCTCCTGGACGTGGCCGTGGAGCCGATGGGCGTCGGCGATGGCGGACAAGGTGCGGACACGCTCGGCGCGCGACTCACCGATCCCGACCAGCACCCCGGTGGTGAAAGGGATGGCCAGTTCCCCCGCGGCGTGCAGGGTGGCGAGCCGTCGTGCCGGGGTCTTGTCCGGGGCCCCCCGGTGACAGGCCAGGTCGGGGTCGAGGGACTCGAGCATCATGCCCTGGCTGGCAGAGACCGGGCGCAGGCGGGCGAGCTCGTCGGCACTGAGGGCACCGGCGTTGGCGTGGGGGAGGAGCCCCGTCTCGTCGCGCACCAGCGCGCACATCGCCACCAGGTAGTCGACGGTCGAGGAGTACCCGTGGTCGTCGAGCCACGACCGGGCAACCGGATAGCGCGCCTCGGGCGCTTCTCCCAAGGTGAACAGGGCCTCGTGGCACCCGGCGGCGGCGCCGGCGCGGGCGATGGCCAGGACCTCGTCAGCGGACAGGTAGGGCGAGCGCACGCGGGCCGGCGGCTTGGCGAAGGTGCAGTAGCCGCACCGGTCACGACACAGCATCGTCAACGGGATGAAGACCTTGGGCGAATAGGTCACCCGGTTCCCGTGGGCCCGGGACCGCCGCGCACGCGCCTCGGCTTGGAGGTCGACGGTGGTGGCCGCCAGAAGGTCGTCGGGGGCCACGGCGGTCACCTTACCCGTCGCCTTCGGTGGAACCGGCCGGTCACGAGCCCGCAGTGGCGGCGGGCCCGACCTGACCGGCGGCCTCGCGGTCGACCAGCCACAGGACCTGGCGCGCCCGGACCCGGGCGGCGGGGAGGTCCGCGCCGCCCGACACCGCCGCGAAGGCATCGTGCTTGGCCGCGCCCGACACCGTGAACACCACCAGCAGGGCGCGGGCCAGTGCGGCCAGGGTGAGCGTCATGCGGTCGTGCGGATTGCGATCATTGGGATCGGCGGAGCGCACCACCAGCCGACCGGGGGGAGCCTCGAGGGCGCTGGAGTTGGCGAACAACGAGGCGGTGTGCCCGTCGGGCCCGAGCCCGAGGTGCACCACGTCGAAGGCGGCGACGTCGGCCACCAGCCGCTCGTAGGCCTCGGCCCCCTCGTCGCACGACATGGGACGGAACGAGCCCACCCCGCCGACGGGGTCGATCAGGGCCTCGCGCACCAGGCGTTGGTTGGCGTCGGGGTCCTCGGCCGCCACACAGCGCTCGTCCCCCATGTAGATGTCGACCACCGACCAGTCGATACGCCCCGCCACGGCGGCCAGGGCCTCGTAGCAACGCCGGGCCGTCGGCCCGCCCGACAGGACCAGGGAGAAGCGGGGCCCCGATCGCGCCGCGTAGGCGCGCCGGACCGTCTCGGCGAAGGCGGCGGCCACGTCGTCGACGACGTCGACGGTTCCCGGCGGCCCACTCATCGGGGGTCGCTCACAGGCGGGTCGCTCACGGTTCGTGCCACTGGCGCAGGTCGCGTGCCAGGAGCGAGTCGGACTCCTTCGGCCCCCACGTGCCGGCGGGGTACTGCGACAGGGGCACGCCGTCCTGGCTCCACGCCTCGAGGAGGGGGTCCACGATCTGCCAGGCCCGCTCGACCTCGTCGGTGCGGATGAACAGCGTGGCGTCGCCGATCATGACGTCGTGCAGGAGCCGTTCGTAGCCCCCGCCCTCGGCGCCGGGGAAGGCGTCGGCGTAGCTGAAGTCCATGTCGACCGAGCGCAGACGGAAGGCCTCGCCCGGGACCTTGGCCCCGAAGAACAGACAGATCCCCTCGTCCGGTTGGATGCGCAGCAGCAGCATGTTGGGGCGCAGGTCGCGCGTGAGCTGGCTCCCGAAGGCGAGGTGGGGAACCCGCTGGAACTGCAGGACGACCTCGGTGGCACGCTTGGGCAGGCGCTTGCCGGTGCGGATGTAGATCGGGACCCCGGCCCAGCGCCAGTTGTCGACGACGAGTCGCAGGGCCACGAAGGTCTCGGTCCGGCTCCTGGCGTCGACGCCTTCTTCCTCGCGGTAGCCGACCACCGGGTCGCCGTCGATCACCCCGGGCGCGTACTGGCCCCGCACCGAGTTGATGACGGCTTCGTCGACGTCGGGGATCATCACCGCCCGCAGCAGCTTGACCTTCTCGTCTCTGATGCCCTGGGCGTCGACGGTGGCCGGAGGCTCCATGAGGGTGAGCGCCAGGACTTGCATGACGTGGTTCTGCACGATGTCGCGCAATGCCCCGGCCGTCTCGTAGAAGCCACCGCGGTGCTCCACGCCGAGCTCCTCGGCCACGGTGATCTGGATGTGGTCGACATAGCGGCGGTTCCAGATGGGCTCGAAGATGGCGTTGCCGAAACGCAGGGCCAGGACGTTCTGCACCGTCTCTTTGCCCAGGTAGTGGTCGATGCGGAAGATCTGTCCCTCGTCGAACGCCCCGTGCAGCGTGGCGTCGAGGTCCCGGGCGCTGTGCAGGTCGCGGCCGAAGGGCTTCTCCACCACGATGCGGGCGAAGGCCCCGTTCTCTCCCGGGAGGTTGCAGCCGTGCTCGGCCAGGGCACCGGCCACGGCACCGAACACGGCCGGGATGGTGGCCAGGTAGTAGACGCGGTTTCCGCCGGTGCCCAGCTTGGCGTCGGCCTCGTCGAGGACCTTCTTCAGCTTGTCGAAGGTGGGCTTCTCGGCGTACTCGCCCGCCACGTAGCGGAACCGGCTGACGACCTTCTTCCATTCCGGCCCGGCGTACGGCGCCGCGTCCAAAGCGGCCTGGCGGAACTGGTCGTCGCTCCACTGTGTGCGGGCCACTCCCACCACGGTGAAGCCGTCGGGCAGCGCCTTGTGCTCGGCCAGTGCCGCGATGGCGGGCAGGAGCTTGCGCGACGCCAGGTCGCCCGATGCGCCGAACACGACGAGTGCCAGCGGCGGCGGGGGTGCCACCGAGTCCAGGGCGTGGGTGATCTTCTCCACCGGCTCCTGGTCGTCGATGTCGACGCCCTCGATGACGGCGGTGGGGTCGGGTGTCACGGTTTCGCCCCCGACCCGGCTCCGGGCTCGGTCACCACGGCGTGGCCCCCGAATTGGTTCCGCAGAGCCGCTGTCAGGCGGTTGGCATAGGAGTTCTGGTCGCGCGACGCGAAGCGGGCGAAGAGCGAGGTGGTGATGACCGGGGCGGCCACGCCGCGCTCGATGGCCTCGTGGGCCGTCCACCGGCCCTCGCCGGAGTCCACCACGATGCCCTCGACGTTCTCGAAGCCCGAGCCCGGCGCCAGGGCGCGTTCGGCCAGCTCGAGGAGCCACGAGCGGACCACGGACCCGTAGCGCCAGATCGAGGCGATCTCGTGGAGGTCCAAAGAGAACTCGTCGGCCTTGGCCATGATCTCGAAGCCTTCGCCGTAGGCCTGCATGAGCCCGTACTCGATGCCGTTGTGGACCATCTTGACGAAGTGTCCCGCCCCCACCGGGCCCACGTGGGCGTAGCCGCCTTCGGGGGCGAGGGCGAGGAACGCCGGCTCGCAGATCGCCACCACCGGCTTCTCGCCCCCCACCATGAGGCAATAGCCGTTGGCGAGGCCCCATACCCCACCCGACGTCCCGGCATCGACGAAGCCGATGCCCTTCTCGGCCAGTGACGCGGCGGCGGGGGCGGCCTCTTTGTAGTTGGAGTTCCCGCCGTCGATCACGGCGTCGCCGCGCTCCATGAGGCCCTTGAGGGTGTCGATGGTGGACGTGGTCGGGGCCCCGGCGGGGACCATGACCCACGCCACCCGGGGGGGATCGAGCTTGGCCACCATCTCCGCCAGGGTGGCGGCGGTCTGTGCTCCCTTGGCCGCCACCGCGGTGCGGGCGTCGTCGGACAGGTCGAAGGCCACGACCTGATGCCCCTTCTCGATGAGGCGCTGGGTCATGTTCGCGCCCATCTTGCCCAGACCCACCATGCCGATCTTCACGTCGATCGTCCTTTCGTCGTCGCCTGCACGTGCTGGCCGAGCCTCACCCGATGGCGCCCAGGTCCGGCGCCCCCACCCGCAGGACGCGTCGACCGTGGGCGAGCAGGCTCTGGTGATCCCCGATGGACTGCGCCGAGATGAGTGTGGCGAAGTCGTAAGGCGCGTCGGGGATGGGGACCTCGGGCATGGGGCCAGCGTCGACGATCTGCACGGCGACGATGGAGTCGGGACCGCCCTTGTGGAGCTGGCCCGTGGAGTGCAGAAAGCGCGGGCCGTACCCGGCGGTGGTGGCCATCCCGCCCAGACGGTCGCGGACCGTGCGGCGCAGCGACTCCAGCGCGCCGTCCTGGCCGAAGGGCACATAAGCCTGCAGCGACACGTAGTCGCCCGGTCGCACCGTCAAGGACAGCCAGTCCAGCACACCGGCAGGGTCGGCCGTCTCGACCTCGGGCAGGGGCAGCCGGGCCAGCACGTCGTTGGTGTTCTTCTTCGACTCGGCCACGTTGGGCTCGTTGAAAGGGTCGATCCCGAGCACGTGGCCGCACAGGGCGGTGGCCACTTCCCAGCGGTAGAACTGCTCGCCCAGGTCGGCTGGCGCGGCGAGATGCAGCGGCACCACGTGGCGGTCGTCGCCCACCTCGGGCTCGGTGGTGGGGACCGGGACGCATCCAGTGCCCTGCTTGCCGGTGGACTCGGCGATCAGCTGCTCGACCCACAGCCCGAACGAGGCGTACTCGGGGGGGACCACGACGGTCACCTTGTCGCGCCCGGCGCGGGCGGCCTCGCCCATGGCCATGCCGAGACCGGCGGCCTCCTCCAGATCGGCGTCGAGGGCACGGGCGCAGAGCTCGGCCACGTCGTACCCGATGAGGGCGGCGGGGACCATCCCGAAGTACGAGAGGACGGAGTATCGCCCGCCGATGTCGAGGGGGTTGGCGAAGCAGCGGTGGAAGCCGCGCTCGGCGGCCAGCGCCGCCAGCGGGGTTCCGGGGTCGGTGATGGCGGCGTAGCGCGACGGGTCGGGGAGTTGCGCCCAGGCGTGGCCCAGCAGCGCGTTGGGCTCGAGGGTGGTTCCCGACTTCGACGACACCAACACGAAGGCGTCGGACAGATCCAGCGCCGAGACCGTCGCGGGGTGGGTGGTGTCGCACACCACCAGGCGGCGGCGACCG
>DATCBU010000005.1:0-3381 GCA_036511675.1 Acidimicrobiales bacterium
CCTGCCCGCCTTTCATATTTCAGAAGTCGGCTTTGCCGCTCCGGCGTGGTTCCCGAGGCGAGGCAAGACAGGGATCAACTCGATGCACCCTAAAACCCGGAGGCCGAGCTCAAGGTGTTCAGGACTGTTTAGATGCGTGGCTCCGACGGTGGAGGGCTTCCTGCCAGACGCCCACCGGTACCCGCACGTACCGGATGCCCTAGCTGACGGCACTCACCACCGCGCTACGAGGTCGCGCTCGCGACTGTGAGCACCCCAAGACAAGGGCGCAGATGCCCCTCGGCCCGTAATGGCGCCCACCTCCGCCTCGGCCCGGTACTTGCATCTGCGCCTACGCTGGCACTCTCCAAGGGGGGAGGGTGAGAGTTGGCGACCGAGAACGTGGCGATCCTGTTCACCGACGTGGTGGGCTCGACCGAACTCTCCCAGCGCCTGTCGCCCGAGGTGGCCGAAGAGGAGCGCCGGGGACACTTTTCGATCCTGCGCCAAGCCATCGCCGAGGTCGGTGGCACCGAGGTGAAGAACCTCGGTGACGGGCTCATGGTCGCCTTCACCTCTCCCTCTGGCGCCCTGGCCTGCGCGGTGGCGATGCAGCAGGGAGTCGAACGCGACAACCGGGGCCGGGAACCCTCGGTGGGCCTGCGGGTCGGCCTGAGCACCGGTGAGGTCGCCAGAGAGGACGACGACTACTTCGGCGACGCGGTTGTCGAGGCGGCGCGGCTCTGTGCCACCTGCGAGAGCGGCCAGATTCTGGCCACGGACGTGGTGCGGGCCATGGCCGGTCGCAGAAACCGCCACGAGTGCCGATCCGTCGGTGAACTCAGTCTGAAGGGACTACCCGAACCCGTGGCGAGCGTCGAAGTGGTGTGGGAACCCCTCGCAGGTGCTGATGCCAGCGCCGCCATCCCTCTTCCCGGTCGCCTCGCCGTGCGCCCCGCCGTGGGTGTCGTGGGTCGTGCGTCCGAGATGCAGGCGATGACCGACGCCCACAAGCGCGTGGCCGGAGGCGAGGGGCGGGAGGTGCTGCTCGTCTCGGGCGAGGCCGGTCTAGGTAAGACGACGCTGGTGGCCGAGGCCGCGAGGTCCGCCCTCGACAACGGGGCGGTGATCCTTTTTGGCCACTGCGAGGAGGACCTCGCCACCCCCCATCAGCTTTTCGCCGAAGCCCTCGGCCACTTCGTCACCCACGCCCCTGAGGACAAGCTCCGTGCCCATGTGCAGGACCATGGGTCGGAACTTTCCCGGATGGTGCCCGCACTGGCCAAGCGGATGCCCGACCTGCCGCCGTCTAAGGCCACTGACAGCGACACGGAGCGGTACCTGCTTTTTGCCGCTGTGGTGGGACTCTTGGGTCAAGTGTCCCAGGACCAGCCCGTCGTCGTGGTACTCGACGACCTCCAGTGGGCCGACAAGGGAAGCCTATTGTTGCTGCGTCACCTGGCGGCTTCAGATCCGGCTATGCGAGTGATGGTGCTCGGGACCTACCGAGACTCCGAGTTGTCGAAGGCGCACCCGCTCACCGACACCTTGGCAGCCCTGCGCCGCCAAGGGGGGGTGAGCCGTATTGAACTAGCCGGGCTCGACGACTCCGGAGTGATGGCGTTCATGGAGGCGGCTGCAGGTCAGACCCTCGACGAGGCCGGGGTGGGACTGGCCCACGCCGTCTACCGGGAAACCGACGGAAACCCGTTCTTCGTGAACGAGGTGTTGCGGCACCTGGCTGAAACGGGGGCCATCTATCAAGATGCGACGGGACGATGGGTGTCCGACCACTCAGTCGACGAGGTCGCACTCCCCGACAGCGTCCGCGAGGTAATCGGGGCTCGGGTCGGCCGACTGGGAGGGAACGCAGAACGCGTCCTGGCGACGGCCGCTGTCATCGGTCGGGACTTCGATCTCGATCTTCTGACTAGGGCGACCAAGATCTCGGAAGACGAGGTCCTCGACACTCTCGCCGCCGCCACGACCGCCTCCCTAGTGCGGGAACTCTCCGACTCTCCTGGCCGCTACAACTTCGCCCACGCACTGATTCAACACACACTTTTTGAGGACCTTGGTCCTACCCGGCGCGCGCGTACCCACCAGCAAGTGGCTGAGGCGTTGGAAGAACTCTGTGGAGGCCGTCCGGGGACGCGCGTGGGAGAACTCGCCCGTCACTGGGTCAGCGCAACCCAGCCCATCGACGTGACCAAGGCGATCGGCTATAGCCGCCAGGCAGGTGACGCTGCCCTTGCTGCATTGGCCCCCGCTGACGCCTTGGCCTACTACGCGCAGGCGCTCGACCTCTACCCTGAGGCCACGAACCCCGATCCTGTCTTGGCGCTTGACCTGACCATCGGGCTCGGCACGGCCCAGCGTCAGATTGGTGACCCCGGGTTTCGTGGCACCCTCCTCGACGCCGCTCGTCGAGCATGGCGCCTTGATGACACTGAGCGCCTCGTGGCGGCTGCCGTGGCCAACAATCGAGGCTATTTCACTGCCGTCGGCACCATCGACATTGAGAAGGTCGAGGTCTTGGAGTTGGCGCTCAGCCGACTTTCCGCCAACGACGCCGACAGAGCACTGGTGCTCGCCATCCTATGTGCAGAACTCACCTGGGGAAGCACTCTAGAGCGCCGCCAATCCTTAGCAGCCGAAGCCGTAGAGATTGCCCAGTCGTCAGGCGACGACGTCATTGTCGTGCGCGTTCTAAACAGCGTTGCCTACCCGCTTACAGCGCACTCCTTGATGGGGCAATCCTTGCCGTGGTCAGCTGAGGCCCTCGTTCGTGCCGAGCAGGTCGGTGACCCGATGCTGCTGTTCCTGGCGGCTCTGGCGCGCTTAACACCTGCGGGGCAGTTCGGTGACATCGAGGAGATGGATCGTTGCTTGGAGATCATGCGGCCGCTGGCCGAGCGACTCGACCAGCCGATTCTGAGTTGGAACGACGCCTTCTACCGCGCCACAAGAGCACAGATCGCCGGGGACATCGAACTGGCCGAACGAATGGCCACTCTGGCTCTTCAGATAGGCACCGATAGCGGCCAACCCGACGCGACCATGTTCTTCGGTTCACAGGTCCTGGTGATCAACATCCAACGGGGGACTGTTGGTGAGTTGATCCCACTCATCGAACAGTTGATCGCAGATGGCGGCAGTATCGCCAACGTCTACACATCGGCACTTGCTCTGGCACTGGCGGATGCCGATCGTACCAACGAGGCGCGCCAACTCCTGGAGGGATTCGCTACGAGAGGATTCGATCTCCCTGAGGACGGAGTGTGGTTGACCGCAATGGTCGACTACGCCGCCGCCGCTATCGCATGCCGGGATCGGACGTACGCTGGCCCGCTGTTCGACCGGCTCGCCCCGTGGGCCGACCAGTTGTGCCTGACCCCTGTA
>DATCBU010000006.1:0-3601 GCA_036511675.1 Acidimicrobiales bacterium
TGTCACTTGCCAGCGACATAGGACCAGCTAGCTGTTGGTTTTGCCAGCGGCATGGGACCACCCTCGTTGCCAGTTATGGGACCACCCTGAGGATCCACCAATGCCGGCCGAAGAGACATTCGGCTGGGCCTCCGACGCCGATGCGGAGGAGGCCCCATGGCATTCAGGGAGGTCACAGTGGTCCAGATTCGAGAGGCGCTCAGGCGCTGGTTGCGGGGTGAGGGCGAGCGCCCCATCGCCAACGGGATCGGCGTCGACCGGAAGACGGCGAGGCGCTACATCGCAGCCGCGGTCGAGCTCGGCCTCGACCGCTCAGGCGGAGAAGAGCAACTCACCGACGAGCTGATAAGCCGCCTGGTCGAGGCGGTCCGCCCGGTCCGCACCGACGGCCATGGCGAGGCGTGGCGGTCACTGCTCGCCGAAGAGGAGCAGATCAGGAAGTGGGTGAACGACGACGAGCTGACCGTCGTCAAGATCGGGATCCTCCTCAATCGCAAAGGCGTCGTCGTGCCGCACCGGACGCTGGCGCGCTTCGCGGTGGAGCGTTGCGGAGCGGGTAAGCGCACCACGACCGTGCGCGTCGACGACCCGCCGCCGGGGACCGAGCTGCAGGTCGACTTCGGCCGGCTCGGGCTGCTTCCCGACGGGGACAAGCAACGCGTGTGCCAGGGGTTGATCGTCACGGCGTCCTTCAGCCGGCACCATTTCGTGTGGCCGACGTTCGCACAGACCACCGAGGAGGTCATCCGCGGGTTCGAGGCGGCATGGGGGTTCTTCGGCGGTGTGTTCCCGGTGGTGATCCCCGACAACATGAAGTCCATCGTCATCCACGCCGAGAAGTGTGCGCCACGGTTCAACGACGTGTTCTTGGAGTACGCGCAGGACCGGGGCTTCGTCATCGACGCGGCGAGAGTGCGGACCCCAACGGACAAGCCACGCGTCGAACGGGTCGTCCAATACGTGCAGAAGAACTTCTTCGCCGGGGAGAGCTTCGTGGACTTGGCCGACTGCCGGGCGGCTGCCGAGACGTGGTGTGCGACGACAGCGGGCATGCGTATCCACGGCACGACCCAGTGCCGGCCGGTCGAGTCGTTTCGCACCGAGGAGCTGCCGCTTCTGCTCCCCGCCCCGGGCGCGCCCTTCGACACGCCGGTGTGGTCCGACCCGAAGCTCCATCGCGATTGCCACGTCCAGGTCGCCAAGTCGCTGTACTCGGCGAACTACACGTTGGTGGGCAAGATGCTCCGGGCCAGGCGTGACTCCACCACGGTGAAGCTCTATCTCCGCGGTGAGCTGGTGAAGGTCCATCCTCGCGTCGCTGCTGGTCAGCGCTCCACAGATCCAGCGGACTTCCCACCGGGCAAGGGCGTCTACGCCACGCGCGATGTGGAGTCGCTCACACGCATGGCAGCCACCCACGGGCCGTCGGTCGCCGCCTACGCACAGGCCATCCTCGAAACCCGCTGCCGTGGACCAAGATGCGCCAGGTCTACCGGCTGGTGGGGCTGGCCCGGAAGTGGGGCTCGGGACGGCTCGACCAGGCATGCCGCCGAGCGCTCGACGCCGAGGCGGTGGATGTCAACCTCGTCAGCCGCATGCTCGAGCGGGCACGAGAGGACAAGGAGCCAGACGCCGAGCCAGACACTCCGCCGGACAGGGTCGTGGTGCAGGGCCGCTTCCAACGCGACGCGTCGGAGTTCGCCTCGGCGACCGAGGTCGGCCGATGAGTACACAAGTCCCCACCGTGTCCCCCGAGCTGAAGGCTCTGATGCGCAAGCTCAAGCTCGGACGGCTGAACGACACCCTGCCTGAGCGCCTCGCGTTGGCAAAGACGCACGGCCTCAGCCACGTGGAGTTCTTGGAGCAGCTCTTCTCCGACGAGGTGACCCGCCGCGAGGGCGACTCGGCCGGGCGACGGGCGCGTGCTGCGCGCCTCGACCCGCACATGGTGCTCGAGGCGTGGGACGACGACGCCAAAATCACCTACGACCGCGAGGTCTGGTCCGAGCTCGTGTCGATGCGGTTCGTCGAGCAGGCACGCAACGCGTTCATCCTCGGCCCGGTCGGCGTCGGGAAGACGTTCATGGCCACCGCCCTCGGCCACATCGCCTGCCGCCGCCGCATCAGCGTCCACTTCGAGCGGGCCGAGAAGCTGCACAAGCGACTCAAGGCGGCACGACTCGATGCGAGCCACGACGCCGAGATGCGCAAGCTCATCGGTGTCGATCTCTTGATCATTGACGACTTCGCGCTGACCGCCCTCGGTGCAGCAGAGACGTCGGACATCTATGAGCTCGTGGTCGAGCGGCACCACTCCGCAGCGACCGTGCTGACATCCAATCGCGACCCGAGCGAATGGCTGGCGGTCATGGCCGACCCACTGCTCGCACAGTCCGCTGTCGACAGGATGAAGAGTGCCGCGTGGGAACTCGTCATCGAGGGCGAGTCCTATCGGAAGAACGAGAAGCCTGCCCTCAGCGAGGACCCCACAAACCTTCCACCGCCGAAGCCTCGTCAGCGGCGCGCTTGACACGCCTGGCAGCCACAGTGATGATCACGCCGGCTGGCTGATGTGGGCGCGAGGTGGTCCCATGCTGCTGGCAACGAGGGTGGTCCCATGGGACTGGCAAGTCACAGGGGGAAAGCACCACATTCGCTGATGCCAGTGATCGCAGCGGTTCAAGGAGTCATGACTGCTTCACGGCCCTTCCGGTAGTCGTTGCAGTCTGGTCGACAGAAGTCCCCCAACGCCGGGTCGGAAGGACAGTGACCTCGGACTCTGGTGGCGGTTCGCCTGGGGGTCGATCATGACTATGAATCCTCTACGCAGTGAAGGGAGCCCAGATGCAAGCGAAAGTCGGGGACAGGATTGTCGTCAAGGGACATCACGTGGGCGAGCATGATCGTGACTGCGAAGTCCTGGAGGTTCGCCATGAGAACGGGGAACCTCCATACCTCGTGCGGTGGGGGGATACAGGCCACGAGGATCTCTTCTTCCCAGGACCAGATGCCTCCGTCGTCAACTTCACGCACGACTGATTGCTCCTGGACGTGTTCGGGTGGGCGACGAAGCGCTGACCCTGTCCTCGAACACTGGCAGCGGGGCGGCCCGTTTCAGCTCGCGAACAGCAACTTCGCTCGGCCGATGTTCTCTGCCGGTGAACTGCCCGGCCCCCAAGGACATCGAGGTGACCGCCGCCCCCCGAAGGCTGTCATCTGCGTCCCGGTGTGGTTTACGGACCAAAGTTGCAAGTCGAGATGGCACGGCCCGTTTCTTGAGCAGGAATGCTGCCCCGGCGAGTGTTCGTTATTGCCATCGACTTCTGGAGGTCTCAGCGGGAACAGCTGAGAACTGACGGGAGTCGTCGGGCCGAGCTTGCAATGGCGAAATCATGTCGGCGCACAATGCCTGCCCCCAACGAGGCACCTTGGGGTCACCCGGTTTCCGACTATGGGCACCCAGATTGGGGGTCGGGCAAACTCATCTCATGGCCAACGAGATTCCCGGATCTAGCAGATCGGCGATGCCGCCCTCAATAGGAACCTGTCCAGACTCGACGAGGTCAAGAGCGCCATTCGCAGGGATGGGTACTGGCAGAAG
>DATCBU010000007.1:0-46098 GCA_036511675.1 Acidimicrobiales bacterium
GGCATCCCCGCCGGTGGCACTGCCGTGCTCACCCAGGGCGGCAGCCTCAAATTCGGGGTGATCGTGGCGGTGACCCTGGTGCTGCTCGTGGTCGTGGTCTTCATGGAACAGGGCCAGCGCCGTATCCCGGTCACCTTCGCCAAACGCGTCGTGGGCAGACGGATGTACGGGGGGTCCTCGACCTATATCCCACTCAAGGTCAACCAGTCGGGTGTGATCCCGATCATCTTCGCCAACTCCCTGCTCTACATCCCCGTGCTGCTGGCCAACATCATCCCGTGGACGGGGTTCCGGACCTTCGTGAACAACCACATCACGCCGACGAGTCTCTTGTACGTGGTCTCGTACGGCATCTTGATCTTCGCCTTCACCTTCTTCTACGTGTACGTGGCGTTCGACCCGCACCAGCAGGCCGACATCATCCGCAAGCAGGGCGGCTACATCCCGGGCATTCGGCCCGGCCCGCCTACTGAGCGCTATCTGGCGCGCATTTTGAACCGCATCACCGTTCCCGGGGGGTTGTACCTGGCAGTGGTGGCCGTGTTGCCATCACTGCTGATGGCGCTGTGGAACATCCAGGGCTACCCGTTCTACGGAACGACGCTGCTGATCGCCGTGGGCGTATCGCTCGAAACAATGCGGCAGATCGACAGCCAGCTCATGATGCGGAACTACGAGGGTTTCCTCAAGTAGCTGACGGTGGTACCCGGCGTCAGGCTCGTGGTCCTCGGGAAGCAGGGGGCCGGCAAGGGAACTCAGTGCGTGCGCCTGTCGCACCACTATGTGGTCCCGCACATCTCCACGGGCGACATGCTGCGCGCCGCGGTGAAGACGGGCTCGGCCCTGGGCCTCAAGGTGCGAGAGAACTTGGAGAACGGCGAGCTCCTCGGCGACGACCTCATCATCGAGATGGTGGCCGAGCGCCTGGCCGAGCCCGACGCCAAGGCCCGGGGCTTCATCCTCGACGGCTGTCCCCGCACCACCCACCAAGCCGAGTCGGTGGCCGCCCTGCTCATGCCCGGGGCCCTCGACCTGACCGTCGACATCGAGGTTCCCACCGCCCAGGCCCTGCGCCGGCTGGCCAGTCGTCGCGTGTGCACCGACTGTGGGGCCAACTACTCGGTGTCCACCCCGCCCAAGGTCAACTGGATGTGCGACGTGTGCGGAGGCGAGGTCATCCAGCGCCAGGACGACACCGAGGACGCCATCCGCCGCCGCCTCGAGCTCTACGAGCGCCAGACGGCGCCGCTCATCGAGTGGTACGAGTCACGGGGGCAGCTCGCTAAGGTCAGCGGAGTGGGTTCGCCCGACGCCGTGTTGCGCCGGATCATCAGAGCCGTGGAGGACCGGCGGGGTCGAGGGAAGGCCCGATGAGACGGAACGCCGAGGAGATCGCCAAGATGCGCCGCGCCGGGCGGGTGGTGGCGGAGATGCACGAGACCACCCGGGAGGCGGCCAAGCCGGGCGTGACCACGGCCGAGCTCGACGCCGTGGCCCGTGAGGTCCTCGAGCGACGGGACGCCAAGTCCAACTTCCTGCACTACCGGGGGTACCCGGCGGTGATCTGCACGTCGCCCAACGACATGATCGTCCACGGCATCCCCGGGGACTACGCCCTGGAGGAGGGCGACATCCTCTCCATCGACTGCGGAGCCATCATCGAGGGCTACCACGGGGATGCGGCGTTCACCATGGGCATCGGGGAGGTGTCGGCCGAGGCGGCCCGGCTCATCGACACGACCGAGCGCAGCCTGTGGGCCGGGATCGAGCAGCTGCGGAGCGGGAACCGGCTGCACGAAGTGGGCCGGGCCGTCCAGGACGTGGCCGAGTCGGCGGGGTTTTCCGTGGTCAGGGAGTACGTCGGCCACGCCATCGGGACGGCCATGCACGAGGAGCCCCAGGTGCCCAACTACTGGCCGGGCCAGGGCGGGCCCATGCTCAAGGCCGGGATGGTCTTCGCCGTCGAGCCCATGGTCAACGCCGGGGGGCCTGGAACCCGGGTGCTCGAGGATGGGTGGAGCGTGGTCACCACCGACGGGAGGCTGTCGGCCCACTTCGAGCACACCATCGCCGTGACCGAGGACGGGCCCGAGGTCCTCACCCTCCCCTGACGGCCCCCGGGCCACGCCGCCCGGGGCCGACTGCCGCCGGCGTAGCGCCGTGGTGCAGCCAGGACGCCCTGGCCGGGAGCGGAATGGGGCGCTATGCTGGTAGGTCGGCTCGCCGAGCGGAGGCCCCCCTCCGGCTCGGTTGGCGGTGGGCCGAATCACCGTCGCAGTAACGGGCCCTCGGGTCCGGTCGGGCGTCGTCCGGCCAATCGTGTCCCGGTGCGCGGCGTGCCATTCGACCAGTACGAGGAGGAGTCACCTGCCCAAGCCCAAAGAGGATGCGATCGTGCTCGAGGGGACGGTCGTCGAGCCGCTCCCGAACGCCATGTTCCGTGTCGAGCTCGAGAACGGCCACAAGGTGCTGGCGCACAGCTCGGGCAAGATGCGCATGCACAGGATCCGGATCCTCCCCGGCGACCGCGTGCAGGTTGAGATCACGCCCTACGACTTGAGCCGGGGACGGATCACTTACCGGTACAAGTAGGGCACGGCATCAAGGAGGCCGGGTACCGACACGGCCACGGTTCGAGGCAGGGAAGACATCGATGAAAGTTCGACCGAGCGTCAAGGCGATCTGCGAGAAGTGCAAGGTCATCCGCCGAAACGGCCGGGTGATGGTGATCTGCGACAACCCTCGGCACAAGCAGCGCCAGGGCTGAGCCCCGGCCGACTGACCGACCAGGACGAGAGGAGCGGCAACACAAGTGGCACGGATCTCCGGTGTGGACATCCCCCGCGAGAAGCGGTTGGAGATTTCCCTCACCTACATCTTCGGCATCGGTCGGACCCGGGCGCAGCAGACCATCGCGGCCACCGACCTCAGCGCCGACACTCGGGTGCGGGACCTCACCGACGAGGAAGTGGTCCGCCTCCGCTCCTACATCGACGCCAACTTCAAGGTCGAAGGTGACCTGCGGCGTGACATCGCCCAGGACATCAAGCGCAAGATGGAGATCGGCTGCTACGAGGGCGTGCGCCACCGCAAGGGCCTGCCCGTCCACGGCCAGCGGACCCACACCAACGCCCGTACCCGCAAGGGACCCAAGAAGACCGTCGCCGGCAAGAAGAAGGTTCGGAAGAACTGATGGCAAAGACAGCCAAGGCATCGAAGGCAGCCAAGACCACGACCAAAGCGGCGGCCGTCCGCCGGCCCCGCAAGCGCGAGCGCAAGAACATCGCTTACGGAGTGGCGCACATCAAGAGCTCGTTCAACAACACCATCATCTCCATCTCGGACCACGAGGGGAACGTCCTGGCCTGGGCCTCGGCCGGGAACGTGGGCTTCAAGGGATCACGGAAGTCCACCCCCTTCGCCGCCCAGCTCGCCGCCGAGCAGGCGGGCCGCCGGGCCATGGAGCACGGCGTCCGCAAGGTCGACGTGCTGGTGCGGGGCCCCGGATCGGGCCGCGAGACCGCCATACGGTCGCTCGCCGCGGTCGGCATCGAAGTCGCCGGCATCAAAGACGTCACCCCCATCCCGCACAACGGCTGCCGCCCCAAGAAGCGGCGCCGGGTCTAGCGGGAACGGAAGGAGTACCACCTCAATGGCTCGTTACACGGGTCCGGTCTGCCGCTTGTGTCGGCGGGAGCGGACCAAATTGTTCCTGAAGGGCGAGCGGTGCTATTCGCTCAAGTGCCCGGTCAGCGAAGCGGTCACGGATCGTCACAGCCGCGCCTACCCGCCCGGCGAGCACGGTCGCGACCGGATGCGCCAGGGCTCGGAGTACCTGGCCCAGCTGCGGGAGAAGCAGAAGGCCCGCCGGATCTACGGTCTCTTGGAGCGGCAGTTCCGCAACCTCTACGCCGAGGCGAGCCGCCAGCCCGGGATCACCGGCGAGAACCTGCTGCGTCTTCTCGAGCTGCGCCTGGACAACGTGACGTTCCGGGCCACTTGGGGCGCCAGCCGGGCCCAGGCCCGCCAGCTGGTGCGCCACGGCCACATCCACGTGAACGGGAAGCGGGTCACCATTCCCAGCTACCGGGTGCGCCAGGGTGACGTCGTCACGCTCAAGCCCTCGTCGCGAGAGCTCTACTTCGTCCGACGGAACCTCGACACCCTCGACCGCCCCCTTCCCCTGTGGTTGGAGTCAGGCGAGGCCCGCACCCAAGTACGCGTCACCACGCTCCCCGAGCGTGAGCACATCGACGAGCCCGTGCGCGAGTCGCTCATCGTCGAGCTCTACTCCAAGTAACACCCCGTCCCTCTCCGAGCCCAGACACTCAGCCCCCCACGACACCCCAGGAGCCAGTCGCATGCTCATCATCCAGCGCCCCACCGTCGAGGCCATCGGCGAGGAAGAGGCCAACCACCAGCGGTTCGCCGTCAGCCCCCTCGAGCCCGGTTTCGGCCACACGCTCGGCAACTCGATCCGGCGGACACTGTTGTCGTCGATTCCCGGGGCGGCGGTGACCCAGGTCCGGTTCGACGACGCCCTCCACGAGTTCACGACGCTGCCCGGGGTGAAAGAGGACGTCACCGACATCATCTTGAACCTTAAGGACGTGGTGCTGCGGGTCCACGCCGACGAGGCCGTCACGCTGCGCTGTGACAAGCGGGGCCCGGGGGACGTGACCGCCGGGGACATGCAGCTCACCGCCGACGTCGAGGTGCTCAACCCCGATCTCCACATCGCCACCCTCAACGGCAAGGGTCGCCTGGCCATCGACGTCACCGTGGAACGGGGTCGCGGGTACGCCTCGGCGGAGCGCAACAAGCGTTCCAACACCATTGGCGTGATCCCGGTCGACTCCATCTTCTCCCCGGTACGCCGGGTGGCGTTCTCGGTGGAGCCGGTGCGGGTCGAGCAGTCCACGGACTTCGACCGCCTGGTCCTCGACATCGAGACCGACGGATCGCTGTCGCCCCGGGAGGCCCTGGCTTCGGCCGGAGACACCCTGCGGTCCCTCGTGGGCCTGGTGGCCGACCTCGAGGACGAGCCCCAGGGCCTGGAGCTCGGTGAGGTGGGCACCTCGACGAGCGGCTCGCCCGACCTCGATCTCGCCATCGAGGACCTCGACCTTTCCGAACGGCCCCGCAACTGCCTCAAGCGCGCCCAGGTCAACACCATCGGCGAGCTGGTGGAGCGCACCGCCGACGACCTTCTGGCCATCACCAACTTCGGACAGAAGTCACTCGACGAGGTCATCCAGCGCCTCGACGAGCGGGGCCTGGCGCTCCGCATCAAGGACTGAGCGGGCCATGCGCGGCACACCCCGGAGGGGACGGCGACTGGGAGGCGACGCGGCGCACCAGAAAGCCATGCTCGGCAACCTGGTGGCATCGCTCATCGCGGCGGAGTCCCTGGTGACGACCGAGGCCAAGGCCAAGGCCCTGCGGCCGGTGGCGGAGAAGTGCATCACCGCCGCGGTGAAAGGTGGGATCCACCGCCATCGCAACGTGGTCGCCCTCATCAGGGACAAGGACATGGCGCACAAGCTGTTCGCGGAGATCGCCCCGCGCTACACCGACCGGCCCGGCGGCTACACCCGCATCCTGAAGCTCGGCCCGCGCCAGGGAGACAGCGCGCCCATGGCGCGCATCGAACTGGTGTGACCCTGTTCGACCCCGACCTCACGGCCGCCCCCGGGGCCGCCGCCGAGGTGGGGTCGACGAGGACCGACCCTGCTCCTGTGGCCGACAGCCCCGTCTCGTCCCCGGCGGCCCGGGGGCGTGACGAGATCCCCGAGGCGACCACGCGCCTGCAGTTGACCATCTCCTACGACGGTGCGGGCTTCCGCGGCTTCGCCGTGCAACCCGGCCAGCGCACCGTGTCGGGGGTGCTGGCCGATGCCATCGCCACCGTCGTCGGGCACCGGGTCGAGCTTGTGTGCGCGGGGCGTACCGACGCCGGGGTGCATGCCCGGGGCCAGGTGGTGCACGTCGATGTGCGCGAAGACGTGGACCGTGCCCGACTGGTCCGGTCGGTGAACACCCTGCTCAAGCCGGCCGTGGTGGTGCGTGAGGCCGAGGTGGCCCCGTCGGGTTTCGATGCTCGGCGTTCGGCCCGGGCCCGGCGCTACCGGTACCTGATCCTCGAGGACCAGACCCCGGACCCCCTGTTGGACCCCGTGTCGTGGCACGTGCCGGGGCCTCTGGACCTCAGGGCCATGGCGAGCGCGGCCGATGCCCTGTTGGGGGAGCACGACTTCCGGGCCTTCTGCCGGCGCGTGCCGGGGACCGAGGCCGGCACGCCCATCCGTCGGCGGGTGCTCGATGCCCGCTTCGCCGAGGTGCCGGTCCGATCCGGCGAGCTCGGCCCCGGCGCCCGGCTGCTGCGGTTCGACATCGGGGCCACCTCCTTCTGCCACCAGATGGTGCGATCGGTGGTGGGGATGCTCGTCGAGGTCGGGCGGGGCCGCCGTCGGGCCTCGGACGTGCACTGGCTGCTGCAGAGCGGCGACCGCTCCCGGGTCGGCGGCGTCATCGCCCCGCCCCAGGGGTTGTGCCTGGTCGGTGTGGACTACGACGAGTGACCCTCGGGGGCCGGGGTGTCTCGCGCCGCTTGCCCGGGGCACGTGCAGCGCCTAACGTTGTCCGCTGGCTAAGTGCAGGAGCTGCCCCTCTGTGTGGGTGGCCCCGCGGCCGGCACCCGAGCCGGGAGGTGCCGTGACGCCTGTCTGGGCCCGGGACACAAGACGAGGATTCTCCGTGCGCACGTTTTCGCCCAAAGCTGACGACATCATCCGGTCCTGGCACGTCATCGACGCCGAGGACATGGTGCTCGGACGACTGGCCACCGAGGTGGCCTCGCGCCTGCGTGGCAAGCACAAGCCGATCTTCGCCCCCCACATCGACACCGGCGACCACATCGTGGTCGTGAACGCGGCGAAGATCGTGCTCACCGCGGACAAGGCCGAGAAGAAGTTCGTCTACCACCACAGCGGGTACCCCGGTGGGCTCACCAAGAAGAAGTACGGCGACCTGATGACCGAACGACCCGAGGAGGTCGTGCGCCGCGCCGTCCGGGGCATGCTGCCCCGCACCCGCCTCGGTCGTCAGCAGCTGCACAAGTTGAAGGTGTACGCCGGCCCCGAGCATCCCCACCAGGCGCAGCAGCCCCAACCCCTCGACGTGCCCGGCGCCCGGGTGCCGTCGTGATCCCCCGGGTTGCCGGCACGCCCCGCCCGTCGAAGAGACAGGAACCAGGAACGTGACGACAAAGGTCAAGCTCGGCACCCCCCTCTGCCAGAACACGGGCAGGCGCAAGGCGGCGGTGGCCCGCGTGAGGATCCGGCCCGGCCAAGGGAAGATTACGATCAATCGACGGGCCTTCGACGACTACTTCAGCTCCGCCACGCACCGCATGGTGGTGACCGAGCCCCTGCGGGTCACCAATCTCACCGAGGGATATGACATCGACGCCACCATCGCCGGTGGGGGCGTGTCGGGCCAGGCCGGCGCCATGCGCCTGGGCATCACCCGCTCGCTGGTCGAGCTCAACCCCGAGCTGCGTGCCATCCTCAAGAAGGCCGGTCTCCTCACGCGCGACGCCCGCGAGAAGGAGAGCAAGAAGTACGGCCTCAAGAAGGCGCGCAAGGCACCTCAGTACTCCAAGCGGTAGCGGATCGTGGGCCTGCGGTTCGGCACGGACGGCATTCGCGGAGTCGCCAACGCAGAGTTGGGTGCCGAGTTGGTCATGGCCCTGGGGCGCGCCGCGGCCCGGGCCCTCCCCGCCCGGTGTTTCCTGGTCGGGCGTGACACCCGGCGATCGGGCCCGATGCTGCAGGCCGCGTTGTCGGCGGGGATGGCGAGCGAGGGAGCCGACGTCATCGACGTGGGCGTGCTTCCCACCCCCGGTGTGGCGTGGTTGGCGGCCGAGCGCGGCTACCCCGCGGCGGTGGTCTCGGCCTCGCACAACCCCTTCGCCGACAACGGCATCAAGCTCTTCGCCGCCGGTGGCCTGAAGCTGCCCGATCCCACCGAGACCGCCATCGAGGTGGAGCTCGAACGAGTGCTGGCGGCGGCGGGACCACCGTGGCGGGCCCCGGTGGGCCACGGGGTGGGCACGGTGTCGGTCGACACCAGCGCCCGGGACGGGTATGTCGAACATCTCGTGGGTGTGCTCGACGGGCGCGACCTCTCGGGCCTGCGCGTGGTGGTGGACTGCGCCAACGGCGCCGCGTCGGTGGTGGCCCCCGAGGTCCTGGCTCGTCTCGGTGCGGAGGTACACGCCATCGCCCACGAGCCCGACGGCTCCAACATCAACGACGGATGTGGCTCGACCCATCCCGAGTCGCTGGCGGCCGAAGTCGTGGCCCGGGCCGCGCATCTGGGGCTGGCTCTGGACGGGGACGCCGATCGGTTGCTGGCCGTCGACCACACCGGGGCGATGACCACGGGGGACGAGCTGGTCTCGTTGTTCGCCACCGATCTGGCCGGCCGGGGCCGGCTCGCCGGCAACACCGTCGTGGTGACGGTCATGACCAACCTCGGCTTCCGCCTCGCCATGGCCGAGCGCGGCATCACCGTGCGCGAGACCCAGGTGGGGGACCGGTATGTCCTCGAGGAGCTCAACGCGCACGGGCTCACGCTGGGCGGTGAGCAGTCGGGGCACATCGTGTTCCGCGAGCTGGCGACGACGGGAGACGGGGTGCTCACCGGTGTCCTGCTGCTCGACCTCGTGAAGCGCTCCGGGGCATCGTTCGCGGCGTTGGCGCACGGGTCGATGCAACGGCTTCCCCAGGTGCTGCTCAACGTGGTGGCGCCCCGGCCCGACCAGACCGTGGCCTCGCCGGCGGTGCAGGCCGAGGTGGTGGCGGTGCAGACCCGGCTCGGCGGGCGCGGGCGCGTGCTGCTGCGGGCCAGCGGGACCGAGCCCCTGGTCCGGGTGATGGTGGAGGCCGAGAACATCGAGGCGGCGCAGGCCGCCGCGCAGCGCCTGTGCAGCGTGGTGGAGAAGGCCCTGGTGGCTTCGGAGGCCCCCAAGTAGGAACGGGAGCACTCCCCCGAGGTCGCGGCGGTCCCGCCCGAGGTCGACGACCCCGTAGCCTTGGGGCCATGTGCGGCATCATCGGAGCCACCGGCGGTGACGAAGTCCTGGACGTCCTGCTCCGGGGGCTCGAGCGCCTCGAATACCGCGGCTACGACTCGGCCGGCGTGGCCTTGCAGTCCGCCGGGGTCCTGTGGCGGGCCCGCGCCGCCACCGGGACGCGGTCGCTCGAGGACCTGCGCAAGGTCGTCGAAGACGGCCCGGGATCTGTCGCCGCCGGCATCGGCCATACCCGCTGGGCTACGCACGGGCACCCCACCGAGACCAACGCCCACCCCATCCTCGACTGCAGCGGGAACGTCGCCGTCGTGCACAACGGGATCATCGAGAACTGGCGGGAGCTGGCCGAGCAGCTGCGCGGCGAGGGACACGCTTTTGTGACCGACACCGACACCGAGGTACTCGCCCATCTCGTCGAGAGGGAGCTCTCGGGCGGCTCTTCGCTGCCCGACGCCGTGCGCGCCACGTTGCGCGAAGTGCGCGGCGCCTTCGCCCTGGCGGTCATGTGCGCCGGCGAGCCCGGCACCATCGTGGCGGGGCGCCGGGTGTCGCCGCTCATCATCGGCATGGGCGAGGGCGACTCGGGCGAGGGCCTGCTCGCCTCGGACATCCCCGCCCTGCTGGGCCGGACGCGACGGTTCTGGGTCCTCGACGACGATCAGGTCGTCATCCTGCGTCCGGGCTCGATGCTGGTCACGACCCTGCAGGGCAAAGAGGTCGAGCCCAAAGAGCTCCACGTCGAATGGGATCTCGAGGCGGCGGAGAAGGGCGGGTACCCCGACTTCATGGGCAAGGAGATCCACGAGCAACCCCGTGCCATCGCCGACACCCTGCTCGGTCGGCTGCTGCCCGACGGGACCGTCGAGCTCGACGAGTGCCGGATCACCGACGACGAGCTGCGCCAGGTCAACAAGGTGTTCGTGGTGGCCTGCGGGTCGAGCTACCACGCCGGCATGGTGGCCAAGTACGCCATCGAGAGCCTGGCGCGACTGCCGACCGAGATCGACATCGCCTCGGAGTTCCGCTACCGCGATCCTGTGCTCGACGAACGGACGCTGGTGGTGGGGGTGAGCCAGTCGGGCGAGACCATCGACACCCTCCAGGCCATGCGCGAGGCTCGGCAGTGGGACGCCAAGATCCTGGTCATCTCCAACGTCGTGGACTCGTCGATGGCCCGGGAGGCCGACGGCGTCCTCTACACGCGGGCCGGCCCCGAGGTGGGCGTGGCCGCCACCAAGACGCACCTGACCCAGATCGTGGCGCTCGAGCTGCTGGCGCTGTACCTGGCCCAGTTGCGGGGGTTCGAGAAGCCCGCCGACGCCCGCGTGCTGTTCCACGACCTGGCCCGGCTGCCCGAGCTGGTGCAGCGGTCTCTTACTCCCGAGCGCGAGGCCGAGGTGGCCGCCATCGCCGGCAAGTTCACCGACACCCGCGACTTCTTCTTCCTGGGACGCCACGTGGGGTTCCCGGTGGCGCTCGAGGGTGCGCTGAAGCTCAAGGAGATCTCCTACATGCGGGCCGAGGGCTACCCCGCCGGCGAGCTCAAGCACGGCCCGATCGCGCTGATCGTGCCGGGCACCGTGGTCGTCGGTGTGGCCACCCGCACCCATTTGTGGGCGAAGATGATGGGCAACGTGGCCGAGGTCCGCGCCCGCGGCGCCACCGTCGTGCTCGTCGCCAACGAGGAGGACAACGACACCGCGGCACAGGCGGACGAGGTCTTGTGGGTGCCGAGGACCCACCCGCTCTTCGCCCCCGTGCTCGACGTGGTCCCCCTGCAGCTGTTCGCGTACCACATCGCCCGGTTGCACGGCCATAACGTCGACCGGCCCCGCAACCTGGCCAAAACCGTCACGGTGGAGTGAACGCGCCCCGCCGCGATCTCGGGGTGGGGGGCGTCCGTGGTATCGGCGTCGACGCCGTCGACGTGGTGCGGTTCCGGCACGTCCTCGAGCGCCGTCCGGGCATCGTGCACCGCTTGTTCACCGACGCCGAGCGCGCCTACGCCGGTGCCAGCCGTGACCCCGGTCCCCGCCTGGCCGTCCGCTTCGCCGCCAAAGAGGCGGTGTTGAAGGCACTCGGCGTCGGTGTGGGGGCGGCGGGGTTCCGAGACGTCGAGGTCGTCCGGGCCGAGAACGGCGAGCCGGGTCTGTCGTTGTCGGGGCGGGCCGCGGCGCTGAGCGCGCGTCGTGGGGTGCGCCGGTGGCACCTGTCGCTGACCCACACCGATTCCGTGGCCGTCGCCACCGTGATCGCCGAGGGACCGGCATCGTGAAGCCGGTCCTGCGCGTGGACGAGATGCGCGCCGTCGATGCCGCCGCGCTCGAGCAGGTGTCGGAGCAGACCCTGGTGGAGCGGGCCGGGACGGCCGTCTCGACATGGGCGGTGCGCATGCTGGGCGGCACCTACGGGCGCCATGTGGTGGTGGTGGCGGGCAAGGGCAACAACGGCGCCGACGGGCTGGTGGCGGCGGCCCGGCTGCGGCGCCGCGGCGCCCGGGTGACCGTGGTCGAGGCCGGCGACGCCCCCGATCGCATCGGGACGGCCGGGACCGTCGACCTCGTGATCGACGCCGCCTACGGGACGGGTTTCCGTGGCACCTACCGGGCCCCGGCCGTGCCCACCGGCGTGCCCGTGCTGGCGGTCGACATCCCCTCGGGTGTCGACGGGGACAGCGGCGAGGCGTGCGGGGAGCCGCTGCGCGCCGATCTCACCGTCACCTTCGCCGCGCTCAAGACGGGCCTCCTCCAAGGGGACGGCCCCCTGCTGGCGGGACGCGTGGAGGTGGTCGACATCGGCCTCGACGTGAGCGGGGCCACTATGTGGGTGATCGAGGACGCCGATGTGCCCCGTTTGCTGAGGCCACGACCACGGGACGCGCACAAGTGGCAGTCGGCGGTGGCCGTGGTGGCGGGGTCGCCGGGCATGACGGGCGCGGCCGGACTCTGCGCCCGCGCCGCCTACCGCGCCGGGGCGGGGATGGTCCGTGTGGGCATCCCCGGTGGCGATCCCTCCGATCTCCCCGTCAGCGAAGCGGTCGGGGCCCCCTTGGCGTCGGCGGGTTGGGCTGGCGACGCGCTGGTCATGTCCGAGCGGTGCCGGGCGCTGGTGGTCGGTCCCGGGCTTGGCCGGGCCGACACCACGGTGGCCGATGTACGCGACGTCGTGGCGCGGGCCACGGTGCCCACGGTGGTGGACGCGGACGGCCTCTATGCGCTGGGCACGGGAGACGCCATCGGCGCCGTGGTGGGCGCCGCCCCCGGCACGCCGACGGTCCTCACCCCCCACGACGGAGAGTTCGCCCGGCTGGCCGGTGCTCCCCCGGGCATCGACCGGATCAGCGCGGCGTGCGCGTTGGCACGGCGGTGCGGTGCCCTGGTCTTGCTCAAGGGGCCGACCACGGTGGTGGCCGAGCCGACGGGGAGCGTGCTGTTGGCCACGGCCGGGTCGCCTCGGCTGGCTACGGCGGGTACCGGCGACGTGCTCTCGGGTGTCATCGGGGCGTTCATGGCCCGAGGGGTGCACACGCAGCACGCCGCCGCCCTGGCCGCGCACGTCCACGGCCGGGCCGCCGAGCTCGGCCCTCCCGAAGGCCTGGTGGCGGGAGACCTCGCCGAGCTCCTGGGCACGTGGCTGTCGGGGATCGGCCCATGAGCGACGCCGATGTTCGCCACGACACCCGTGCCGTCCCGGCGGGAGTGGGGTCGCGCCCGGTGTGGGCCGAGGTCGACCTGGGTGCGGTCCGCCACAACGCCTCCCTGCTGCGCGCCGCGGCCGCACCGGCGGCGCTGTGTGCGGTGGTGAAGGCCGACGGCTACGGCCATGGCGCGGTGGCGGTGGCCCGGGCCGCGCTGGCAGGTGGTGCCACGTGGTTGGCGGTGGCGACACCCGAAGAGGGACTGCACCTGCGCCGGGCCGGGATGGGCGTTCCGGTGCTCGTCTTGTCCGAGCCCCCTCCCGAGGCCATGGCCGACGTCGTCGGACACGGGCTCACGCCGACGCTGTACTCGGGCCCCGCTGTGGCGGCCGCCGCCGCGGCCTCGAGGCGCGCCGGGGTGGTGACCGATGTCCATGTGAAGGTGGACACCGGCATGCACCGCGTCGGCGTGGCGCCCGACGACCTGCTCGAGGTGGTGGGGGCGCTGTCGAAAGAGCCGTGGCTTCGCTTTGCTGCCTTGTGGACCCATTTCCCCGTGGCCGACGGGGTGGCCGGTGAGGACCGGTCCTTCACCGAGGCGCAGCTGCACCGCCTTCAAGAGGCCCGCGGCGTCCTGGCGGGCGCCGGGCTCGCCCCGCCCATGGTGCACGCTGCCAATTCGGCCGGCGCGCTCGCCTACCCCGCGGCACGCCTGGACATGGTGCGGTGCGGGATCGCCCTGTACGGGGTGTCGCCGTTCCCGGTGCTCGACCCCAGGTTGGCGTCGGTGATGGATGACACCGGCGCCATGGGACTGCGTCCGGTGCTGTCGCTGCGGGCCAAGGTGGGGCTGGTGCGCCGGCTCGACGCCGACGAGCGGCCCTCCTACGGCCGCCTCTACGGACTGCGCGTCGCCTCGACGGTGGCCACGGTTCCCCTCGGCTACGCCGACGGCGTCCCCCGGCGCTACTTCACCGAGGGCGGTACGGTCCTGGTGGGCGGCCGCCGGTGCCCTCTGGCCGGGATGGTCACGATGGACCAGATCGTGGTGGACTGCGGCCCGGATGCGGACGTGGCGGTGGGTGACGACGTGGTGCTCATAGGTCGACAAGGCACCGAGGCACTCACGGCGACGGACTGGGCCGAGGTGCTCGGCACCATCGCCCATGAAGTGTTCTGCGGCATCGGTGCACGGGTGCCGCGCGTCGTGGTCGAGGGGGAGGGTCACCAGTGAGCGACAGCAGACCGCTGTACCGGAGCCGGGTGGTTCGGGGCGTGGCCGCCGGCACCGGGGCGGCGCTGGCGGCGGGATGGGCGGCACAGCACCGTCTGGTGGCCCGCACCAAGGCGACCCCCGACGACATCGCCACCGAGGGCCTCACCGTCCCCGCCGACTGCACCAGCCACGTCGTCGACGCCGACGACGGAGGTCGTATCCACGTCATCGAGCGCGGCGAGGGGTCTCCGGTCGTGCTCCTCCACGGCTTCATGCTCAGCGCGACGCTGTGGGCGCACCAATTGCGCGACCTCGCCGAGCACCACCGGGTCATCGCACCCGATCTGCGGGGCCACGGCTCGTCGGTGGAGGGCGCGGCGGGCTTCTCCATGGTGGGCACCTCGGGCGCGGTGGACGAGTTGCGCGCCGAGGTCCGTATGGCCGAAGCCCAACAGGGATCTCCCGCCGTGCGCCGCATGGCCATGGACGTGCGCAGCGTCCTGGCCGCCCTCGACGTCGAGCACGCGCTGGTGGTGGGGCACTCGATGGGCGGCATGGTGGCGCTGCAGATGGCGCACGACACCCCCGCCGAGGAGCTGCACCGTCGCGTGGCGGGCCTGGCCCTGGTGTCGACGACCGGCGGCCCCTTCTCGCGCCTGCCGGGGTTCGGGGGCATGGCGCGCCTGGCCGGCCCGGTCTCGGCCCGGGCCATGGGGTTGGCGGACCGGTGGGGTGTGCGCACCGTGGCCTCGCCCGACGTGCGCTGGTGGCTCACCCGGGTGGGGTTCGGGGCCGAGGCGCCGCCGGCCCAGGTCCGCTTCGTCGAGGGGCTGCACCTGGCCACGTCGTCGAAGACCGTGGCCGAGCTGCTCCCGGCCCTGGCGCTGTTCGACCTTTCGTCCTGGCTCGGGTCGCTCGATCTCCCCGTGCTCGTGGTGGTCGGTTCCAACGACCGCCTCACGCCGCCGCGTCATGCCCAGCGCACCGCGGCGGCGTTGCCTCATTCCGAGCTGGTCGAGCTCCCCCGGTGCGGGCACATGCCCATGATCGAGCGTCGCCGCGAGTTCACCCGGCTCATCGAGGAGTTCGCCGTCAAGATCGGCTGACCCCGGCGGCCGGGCCTGCTTCCGGCGATACCATGCGGCCGGTGGGCACCTTGGCCGATCTCCAGACCGAGGCCCTGGCCTGCACGCGCTGCGCGCTGGCGTCGGGCCGGACCCAGGTGGTGTTCGGGGTGGGCGACCCCGCCGCGTCGCTCATGTTCGTGGGGGAAGGGCCCGGGCGCGAGGAGGACCTGGTCGGAGAGCCCTTCGTCGGCCGGTCCGGGAAGCTGCTCGACAAGCTCCTGCATCAGGAGATTGGCCTGGAACGGAGCCAGTGCTACATCGCCAACGTGGTGAAATGCCGCCCCCCCGGGAACCGCGACCCGCTCCCCGACGAGATCGCGTCGTGCCGTCCCTACCTCGAGGCCCAGATCGAGCTGATCTCGCCTCGCGTCGTGGTCACCCTCGGGAACTTCGCCACCCGCCTCCTGCTCGACACGAGCGAGGGCATCCGCAAGCTGCGCGGGCGCGCCTATCCGTTCCGCGCTGGACAGCTGGTCCCGACGTACCATCCGGCCGCCGGTCTGCGGGGTGGGGCCGAGGTGGTGGCGGAGATGCGCGCCGACTTCGTGCGGGCCAAGCTGCTCCTGGCCGGCGATCGATCGTGAGCCCGGCCACCGGGGACCACGCCCCGGTGCGGCTGCGGACCGACTCGGCGGACGACACCCGTGCCCTCGGCGCCGCCTTGGCCCGGGGGTTGCGTCCGGGCGACGTCGTGCTCCTGGCGGGAGACCTGGGGGCGGGGAAGACCACTTTGGCCCAGGGGATCGGGGTGGGCCTGGGGGTCGCCGACCACGTCACGAGCCCCACGTTCACCCTGGTGCGCTCGTACCCCTGCCCGGGGTCCCCGACGATACGGACCCTGGTGCACGCCGATCTGTACCGCCTCGACACCACGGGTGAGGTGGTGGACCTCGCCCTGGCGGAATTGGTGGAGGACGACGCCGTGGCCGTGGTGGAGTGGGGGGACGTGGCCGAGCCCGTGCTCGGCGGCGATGCCATCTCGGTGCGCCTCGCCCCCGGGCCGATCGACGACGAGCGATGGGTCACGATCGGCGTCACCGGGTCGGCGGCCCCGCGACGCGGCGAGCTCGACGGGCTCGTGGCGAAGTGGGCGACGCCATGATGGTGTTGGCGGTGGAGTCGTCCACCGAGCTGGCGGGAGTGGCGTTGGCCGATGAGGGTGGCGTGCTCGGCACGGTCACCGTGGCGCGCGGCCGGCACCACGCCGAGTCGATCACCCCCGCCATCGAGTTCCTGTGCCGCCGGGTCGAGGTCAGCCTGTCCGCTCTCGACGCCGTCGGCGTCGACGTGGGCCCCGGGCTGTTCACCGGGCTGCGAGTCGGCGTCGGCACCGCCAAGGCACTGGCGTTCGCGCTGGAGCGGCCACTGGTCGGCGTGTCGAGCCTCGAGGTCCTGGCCCACGCCGTGGCGACGTCGGGCACGACGCCGGGCACGCTCGTGGTCCCCGTGGTCGACGCCCGGCGGGGAGAGGTCTTCACCGCCCGCCTCCGGATGACCGCCGACGGCCTGTCGTGGGAGCAGTCCGAGGTGCGAAGGGCGCCCGAGGCGCTCGCCGCCGAACTGGGCGCCCTGGGCGAACCGGTCGTCTTGGCCGGCGACGGGGCGCGCCGGTACCGGGCGATACTGGGCGCCGTGCCCGGCGCCGTCTTCGTGGGCGAAGCCCTCGACTTCCCTCCACCGGGTGTCCTCGCCGCCCTGGTGCACGCCCGAGCCGCCGGGGGCGAGAGCGCCGATCCGCGCGCCGTGCTCCCTCATTACCTGCGCGACGCCGATACCCGGATCAACTGGGCGACGCGGGCGCCGCGCGCCGGCGTGGAGGGCTGAGTGCCCCCGGCATGGGACGACGAGGGGCCCGTCCCTCCCGACGACGCGCCGGAGGCGACGTCGGCGCACGTGGCGGGAGCGGTGCGCATCATGCCGCTGCGCCGCAAGCACTTGCGCACCGTCGTCCAGATCGAAGAGGCTAATTACCCGCGACCGTGGTCCTCCACTGTCTTTCTCTCCGAGCTCGCCCAACGCCGGTCCCGTCGCTACACCGTGGCCACCATCGGCCCGCTCGTGGTCGGCTACTGCGGGCTCATGGTGGTGGCCGAGGACGGCCACATCACTACCCTCACCGTCGACCCGGCGTGGCACCGTCGCAGCATCGGCACCGTGCTGCTCCTGGACCAGGCCCGGGCCGCCCCCGTCCTGGGGGTGCGTCACCTCACGTTGGAGGTGCGGGCGTCGAATGCATCGGCACAGACGCTGTACCAGCGTTTCGGCTTCGCGCCGGTGGGTGTGCGCCGCAACTACTACCCCGAGACGGGCGAGGACGCCATCGTCATGTGGGCGCGCGACATCGACACGGCCGACTACGCGCAACGGTTGGCGGGTATCGACGCCCGGATCGGTTCAGGGACGTGAGCGACGACGGCGCGGTGGTGCTCGGCATCGAGACCTCGTGCGACGACACCGCCGCGGCGGTGGTGCAGGGCGGCACCGAGGTGTTGTCGTCGGTGGTCTCCAGCCAGGTGGACCTGCACGCCATGTACGGCGGGGTGGTCCCCGAGCTCGCCGGCCGGGCGCATCTCGAGCTCCTGACCCCGGTCATCGCCGAGGCGCTCGGGCGCGCCGGGGTGGTGGGGCGAGACCTCGACGCCGTGGCCGCCACCATCGGCCCCGGGCTGATCGGCTCCCTGCTCGTGGGGGTGAGCGAAGCCAAGGCGCTGGCCCTGGCCTGGGGCCTGCCCTTCGTGGGTGTGAATCACCTCGAGGGCCACCTCTTCGCCGCCCTCTTGGACCATCCCAGCATCGAGTGGCCCGTGGTCGTCCTCCTGGTCTCGGGGGGCCACACCCTGCTGGTGTCGATGGAGGGGCCCGGGCGGTACCGGCTCCTGGGCCAGACCGTCGACGACGCCGCGGGCGAGGCCTTCGACAAGGTGGCCCGGTTCCTGGGCCTGGGGTACCCGGGCGGGCCGGCCATCGAGCGGGTGGCGGTGGCGGGGGACCCGGCCGCCTTCGCCTTTCCCCGAGCCAAGGTCGGCGACGGCCTCGACTTCTCCTTCAGCGGGCTCAAGACGTCGGTGGTGCGGGCCGTGGGTCGAACGCCCGAGGCGTCGGACCAGGACGTGGCGGCGTCGTTCCAGCAGGCGGTGGTGGACGTGCTCGTGGCCAAGGCCGCCCGGGCCGCGGTGTCGGTGGGGGCTCGGGGGGTGTGCCTGGCCGGAGGGGTGGCGGCCAACGGCGTCCTGCGCCGGGCCGTCACCGAGGCCTGTACGGAGCTGGGCCTTCCCGCCTATCTGCCCAGCCTGGCCACCTGCACCGACAACGCGGCCATGATCGCCGCCGCCGGTTGGTGGCAGCTCGAGCAGGTGGGACCGTCCCCCCTCGACACCGGCGCCGATCCCAATCTCCGCCTGCCCCTGCTCGCCTGAGGGGCCCGTGGGGCGCGGCGCCCCGGTTGCCCGGCGTCCCGGCGCCCGCTATCGTTAGCACTCGCAAGGTTCGAGTGCTAAGTGCCTACAGGAGGCTCACCTGCTATGAAGCTCCACCCCCTCGAGGACCGGATCGTTGTCCGCCCCGGCGAATCGGAAGAGACCACCGCCTCCGGGCTCGTGATCCCCGACACCGCCAAGGAGAAGCCCCAGCAAGGTGAGGTGATCGCCGCCGGCCCGGGTCGCCGTGCCGAGAACACCGGCGACCTCGTGCCCGTCGACGTCGCCGCCGGCGACACCGTCGTCTACTCGAAGTACGGCGGCACGGAGATCACCTTCGAAGGTGAGGACCTCCTCATCCTCTCCAGCCGTGACGTGCTCGCCAAGATCAGCAAGAAGTAGGGGCGACCGGCGATGTCCAAGATCCTGAAGTTTGACGAGGCGGCGCGCCGCGGCCTGGAGGCCGGTGTCGCCAAGCTCGCCGACACGGTGAAGGTGACGCTCGGCCCCAAGGGCCGCAACGTCGTCATCGACAAGAAGTTCGGCGCCCCCACCATCACCAACGACGGCGTGACCATCGCCCGTGAGGTCGAGCTGGAGGACCCGTTCGAGAACATGGGCGCCCAGCTGGTCAAAGAGGTCGCCACCAAGACCAACGACGTCGCCGGTGACGGCACCACGACCGCCACGGTGCTCGCCCAGGCCCTCATCCACGAGGGCCTGCGCAACGTGGCCGCCGGTGCCAGCCCCATGTCGCTGAAGCGGGGCATCGAGAAGGCCGTCGAGGCTGCGGTGGGCGCCATCAAGAAGCAGGCCAAGGAGATCGACTCGCGCCATGAGATCGCCCAGGTGGCATCCATCTCCGCCGCCGACGCGTCGATCGGCGAGGTGCTGGCCGAGGCCATCGACAAGGTGGGCAAGGACGGCACCGTCACCGTCGAGGAGTCGAACACCTTCGGGCTCGAGCTCGAGTTCACCGAGGGCATGCAGTTCGACAAGGGGTATCTGTCGCCGTACTTCGTGACCGACCCCGAGCGCCAGGAGGCGATCCTCGAGGAGCCGCTGATCCTGATCGCCAACCAGAAGATCAGTGCCGTGCACGACCTCGTGCCCGTGCTCGAGAAGGTCATGCAGACGGGCAAGCCCCTCCTGCTGATCGCCGAGGACGTGGAAGGCGAGGCGCTGGCCACCCTGGTGGTCAACAAGATCCGGGGGACATTCACGTCGCTGGCGGTCAAGGCGCCCGGATTCGGTGACCGCCGCAAGGCCATGCTCCAGGACCTGGCCGTGCTCACCGGGGCCCAGGTCATCTCCGAGGAGATCGGGCTGAAGCTCGAGAACGCCACCATCGACCTGCTGGGCCGGGCCCGCCGGGTCATCGTCACCAAGGACGACACCACGATCGTCGACGGCGACGGTGCCGAGAGCGACGTCAAGGGCCGGATCGCGCAGATCAAGCGTGAGATCGAGGACACCGACTCCGACTGGGACCGCGAGAAGCTCCAGGAGCGCCTGGCCAAGCTGGCCGGGGGTGTGGCCGTGGTGCGAGTGGGCGCGGCGACCGAAGTGGAGCTCAAGGAGAAGAAGCACCGCATCGAGGACGCGCTGTCGGCCACCCGTGCCGCCATCGAAGAGGGCATCGTGGCCGGGGGCGGCGTCGCCCTCGTCCGGAGCCGGGCCGCGGTCGAGAAGCTCGCCAAGAGCCTCGACGGCGACGAGGCCACCGGGGCGCGCATCGTGGCGCACGCGCTCGACGAGCCGCTGAAGTGGATCGCCATCAACGCCGGGCTCGAGGGTGCGGTGGTGGTTCGCCAGGTCGAGAGCGAGTCCGGGGCCGTGGGGCTCAACGCCGCCACGGGGAACTTCGAGGACCTCGTCAAGGCCGGCGTCATCGATCCCGCCAAGGTCACCCGCTCGGCGTTGCAGAACGCCGCATCGGTGGCCGCGCTCCTGCTCACCACCGAGGCGGTGGTGGCCGACAAGCCCGAGAAGAGCGACCCCGCCGCAGCCGCGGCAGCCATGGGTGGCATGGGCGGCGGCATGGGTGGCATGGGCGGCATGGGGATGATGTAGCCCTTCGACGGGCCGCCGCCACTGGCGGGCAGGAGTCGAACGATGCGGCCGGGCCCTCGTGGCCCGGCCGTTCGTCGTCGGGGGTGGCGCCGGTAGCGTGCTCCACCATGGAGGGATCCGCCGACGCCGCCGACCCCGATCGCTCCCCCCAGGCCTTTCCCCCGGCTGGGCGCCAGGTCATCCCCCGCCCGGCCCGGGCCTACGCCGGGGCCCCGGCGCCGTGGGGCGCCCTGGAGCCGACCGAACGCCGCGGCATCGAGCTCAGCCGGGTGCGGGCGGCGGTGGAGGCGCATCACCGGGGTCTCGAGGCCGTCGAGCGGGTCACCTTCGACGGGTTCCCCGATCCCGGCGCGCCTTCCGCCGTGTTGGTCCCGCTCTTCGAGCACGAGGGCGAGACCCGTGTGGTGCTCACTCGGCGCGCCGCACACCTGCGCACCCACACCGGAGAGGTCAGCTTCCCCGGGGGCCGCCTCGACGGCGGCGAGACCCCCGAAGCCGGCGCCCTGCGCGAGGCCGCCGAGGAGGTCGGGCTCGACACCTCGGACGTGAAGGTGGTCGGGCGCCTGACCCCGCTCGTGACGTTCTCCTCCAGCGCCAGCATCACGCCAGTGGTGGGGCTCCTCCCCGCCCGGCCCCGCCTGGTGGCCAATCCCCACGAGGTGGAGCACGTCTTCGACGTCGCCTTGGCGGAGTTGGCGGCCGACGACGTGTTCCGGGAGGAGCGCTGGGTCGTGCCCGGCCGTCTTATGCCCGTCGCCGACTCGGGCGCCGACGGCTCGTTCCCGGTGTGGTTCTTCGAGCTTCCCCACGACACCGTGTGGGGAGCCACGGCACGCATGCTCGTCGAGCTCCTGCGTCTCGTCCTCGACGTCTGAATTCCCGACCCGGCCCCCTCGCCACCTGGCCGTTCGCGGCGGCGCCGACCCGCGCCGGCCGGGGGCCCGCGCCGCAGGTCCCGGGCGCGGGGCCGGGGGTGGCGGACGGTATCGTGGAGGAACGCCGCGGGCGAGGCGGGTGCGACGACCGACGTGCAGGAGGCGGCAGGTGGCTGAGATCGAAATCGGCATCTACAAATCGGGGCGCCGTGCCTACGGCTTCGACGACATCGCCATCGTGCCCAGCCGCCGGACGCGAGATCCCGAGGACGTGGACATCTCCTGGGAGATCGACGCCTTCCGCTTCGACCTCCCGCTCATGGCGGCCGCCATGGACGGGGTGGTGAGCCCGAGGACGGCCATCGAGATCGGCCGGCTGGGGGGGTTGGCGGTGCTCAACCTCGAAGGGTTGTGGACCCGGTACGAGGACCCCGAGCCGCTGCTCGAGGAGATCTCGAGGCTCGACGACGACAAGGCCACGGCCCGGATGCAACAGATGTACCTCGAGCCCATCAACCCCGAGCTGGTCACCGAGCGGATCCGCGAGATCAAGTCGGCCGGCGTGGTGTCGTGCGCGTCGGTGACGCCCCAGCGCACCACCGGGCTGGCGCCCGCCATCCTGGCCGGAGAGCTCGACATGCTCGTCATCCAGGGGACCGTGGTGTCGGCCGAGCACGTGTCGAAGACCGTCGAACCGCTCAACCTGAAGAAGTTCATCCGCGCCTTCGACCTGCCCGTGATCGTGGGGGGCTGCGCCTCGTACCAGGCCGCCCTGCACCTCATGCGCACCGGGGCGGTGGGCGTGCTCGTCGGTGTGGGGCCGGGCAACGCCTGTACCACCCGGGGTGTCCTCGGGTTGGGCGTGCCCCAGGCCACCGCCATCGCGGATGTGGCCGGCGCCCGCATGCGGCATCTCGACGAGACCGGTGTCTATGTCCACGTCATCGCCGACGGCGGGATGAGCCGCGGGGGCGACATCGCCAAGGCCATCGCCTGTGGGGCCGACGCCGTGATGCTCGGCTCGCCGCTGTCCTCGGCCGAAGAAGCCCCGTCGCGCGGGTTCCACTGGGGCATGGCCACCTTCCATCCCACCCTCCCGCGCGGCGCCCGCGTGCGCACCACCGTGCGGGGGACGTTGAGCGAGATCCTCCTCGGCCCCGCCCACGAGAACGACGGGCGCATGAACCTCTTCGGTGCACTGCGGACCGCCATGGCCACCTGCGGCTACGAGACGGTCAAGGAATTCCAGAAGGCCGAGGTCATGGTGGCCCCCGCGTTGCAGACCGAGGGCAAGGCGCTGCAACGCTCCCAGGGAGTGGGGATGGGGCACTGAGCACCAGCCGGTCCCTTCCCTCCCCACCCGACGCCACCATCCGCAGTGCCTGACGCCCCCGACACCGTTCTCGTCGTCGACTTCGGCGCCCAGTACGCCCAGCTGATCGCCCGCCGGGTGCGCGAGGCCCGGGTGTACTCCGAGATCGTCCGCTTCGACACCCCCGCATCGGAATTGTTGGCGCGACGCCCCAAGGGGATCATCCTGTCGGGGGGGCCCAAGTCCGTGTATGCCGACTGGGCGCCGGCGATGGACCCCGCCGTGTACGAGTCCGGGGTCCCCATTCTCGGCATCTGCTACGGCGCCCAACTGCTCACCCAGCAGCTCGGAGGCACGGTGTCGCGTACGGGCCGGGGCGAGTACGGGCGCACCGCCCTCACCCGCACCGCCACCTCCCCGTTGTTCGCCGACTGGCCCCCGCAGGGCCCCGCCGATGTGTGGATGAGCCACGCCGACTCGATCACCGAGGTGCCCCCGGGCTTCGTGGCCAACGCCTCGACACCCGAAGCGCCGGTGGCGGTCCTGAGCGATGCGCACCGCCACATCTACGGGGTGCAGTTCCACCCCGAGGTGGTCCACACCGAACGCGGCCAGGAGCTGTTGGAGCGCTTCCTCTTCGACGTGTGCGGTGCGCGTCCGCTGTGGACCCACACCAACATCATCGAATCCGCGGTCCAGGCCGTGCGGGCCCAGGTCTCTGACGCCCGCGTCCTGTGCGCCTTGTCGGGGGGTGTGGACTCGGCGGTGGCCGCCGCGCTCGTCCACCGGGCCATCGGGGACCAGCTCACGTGTGTGTTCGTCGACACCGGGCTCATGCGCACGGGCGAGGCCGACCAGGTCGAGGAGACCTTCAGGAGCCAGTTCCACATGGACCTGATCCACGTCAAGGCCGCCGACCGGTTCTTCGGGGTCCTGGCCGGCATCACCGATCCCGAAGCCAAGCGCAAGGCCATCGGGGAGACGTTCATCCGGATCTTCGAGGAGGTGGCGACCGACGTCGAGGACGCGCGCTTCCTCGTGCAGGGCACGCTGTATCCCGACATCATCGAGTCGGGTACGCGCGACGCGGCCACGATCAAGTCGCACCACAACGTGGGCGGGCTCCCCGAGGACATGGCCTTCGCACTGGTGGAGCCCCTACGGCCCCTGTTCAAAGACGAAGTGCGCGCCGTGGGCGAAGAGCTCGGGTTGCCCGAGGAGATCGTGTGGCGCCAGCCCTTCCCCGGTCCCGGGCTGGCGGTGCGGATCATCGGCGAGGTCACCCCGGAGCGGGCCGAGATCCTGCGCGCCGCCGATGCCATCGTCATCGACGAGATCCGTCGGGCCGGGCTGTACCGCCAGCTGTGGCAGAGCTTCGCCGTGCTCCCCGCCGTTCGCACCGTGGGCGTCATGGGCGACGAGCGGACCTACGCCTATCCCGTGGTCATCCGCGCCGTCACCTCCGACGACGCCATGACCGCGGACTGGGCCCGACTGCCCTACGACTTGCTCGAGCGCCTGTCCTCGCGCATCATCAACGAAGTGGACGGCGTCAACCGGGTGGCCCTCGACATTACGTCGAAGCCACCCGGAACCATTGAATGGGAGTGAGCGTGGCCGCCGCTCCGTTACCCCGTCTCGGTGGACTCGGATCCTTCGACGGCGTCGACGAGTTCGAGGATCTCGTCCCCCCCGAGCCGTCCGGAGCCGGGCCGTCCGGAGCCGGGCCGTCCGCCCCGGCGGCGCGCCGGGAGCGCTGGATCGACGATCTTCCCAAGCCCGAGGAGCTGTTGGTGGGCCTCAACGACCCCCAGCGCCGCGCCGTGGTCCACCGGGGCAGCCCGTTGTTGGTGGTGGCGGGGGCGGGCTCGGGCAAGACCCGGGTGCTCACCCACCGTGTCGCCCATCTCATCGCCACCGGGGACGCCACCCCGTGGGAGATCCTCGCCATCACCTTCACCAACAAGGCCGCCGACGAGATGCGCGAACGCCTCGTGGGCCTGATCGGGCCCGTGGCGCGACGCATGTGGGTCTCGACCTTCCACGCCGCCTGTGTGCGCATGCTGCGGGCCCACGCCGATCGGCTGGGGTACCGCAAGGCCTTCACCATCTACGACGACGCCGACTCGCGCCGCCTTGTCGAGCACATCCTGCGCGATCTGAACATCGACGCCAAGAAGCTCCCCGCCCGGGGCGTGCAGGCGGCGATCTCGGGGGCTAAGGCCGAGCTGGCCGGCGCCGGCGCCTACGCCGAGGGGGCGCGCTCGGTGTTCGAGCGGCGCATCGCCGACATCTACCAGGAGTACGAGCAGCGCCTGTTCGCCGCCTCGGCCATGGACTTCGACGATCTGCTGATGCTCACCGTGCGGCTGTTCCAGAGCGCCCCCGATGTCCTCGACGGGTACCGGACGCGCTTCAAGCACATCCTTGTCGACGAGTTCCAGGACACCAACCGCGCCCAGAACGAGATCGTGCTCATGCTGGCGGCCGAGCACCACAACGTGTGCGTGGTGGGAGACAGCGACCAGTCCATCTTCGGATGGCGGGGTGCCGACATCCGCAACATCTTCGAATTCGAAGAGGCGTTCCCCGACGCGGCGGTGATCCCCCTCGAGCAGAACTACCGCTCGACCAAGACGATCCTCGACGCCGCCAACGCCGTGATCGCCAACAACGTGACCCGCGTGCCCAAGGAGCTGTGGACCGAAGGCGAGGCCGGCGGCCCCATCGTGCGGTACCGGGCCGAAGACGAGTACGACGAGGCCGCCTGGGTGGCCACCGAGATCGGCAGGCTGCGGGAGTTCGAAGGCATCGAGTACGGCGACGTGGCCGTCTTCTACCGGACCAACGCCCAGAGCCGCGCCCTCGAGGAAGAGCTCGTGCGCGCGGCGATCTCCTACAAGGTGGTAGGTGGCACCCGGTTCTACGACCGGCGCGAGGTGACGGACCTGCTCGCGTACGTGCGCCTGCTCGGCAACCCCTCCGACGAGGTGTCGGCCCGGCGCATCGTGAACGTGCCGCGTCGGGGGGTGGGAGATGCCTCGGTCGACCGCCTGGCCCAATGGGCCCGGGACCACCAGTGCTCGTTCGTCGACGCCTTGGACCATGCCGTCGAGGCGGGCGTGACCGGCAAGGCCGTGAAGGGGGCGGCAGAGCTGCGGGCACTGCTCGACGAGCTGCGACAGATGGTCGAACGCGGGGCGGGCCCCGGGGTCATCGTGGAGACCGTGGCCGAGCGCACGGGGTACCGCGCCGCCCTGGCGGCGGAGGACACCATCGAAGCCCACGGTCGCATGGAGAACATCGCCGAGCTGGCGGGGGCGGCCGGCGAGTACGACAGCCTCGACGAATTCCTGGAGTCGGTGGCTCTGGTGGCCGACAGTGACGAGCTCGACGCCTCTGACCGGCGCGTGTCGCTCATGACGCTGCACACGGCCAAGGGACTCGAGTTCCCGGCCGTCTTCCTAGTGGGTCTCGAGGACGGGGTGTTCCCCCACCTGCGCGCCCTCGAAGATCCCCTCCAGCTCGAGGAGGAGCGCCGGCTCTGTTACGTGGGCATCACCCGGGCCCGGCGGCAGCTGTACCTCACCCACGCCTGGAGCCGGACGCTGTGGGGCTCGACGAGCCATGCCATCCCCAGCCGGTTCCTGTCCGAGCTTCCCGCCGATCTGGTGCGTGACGTGGGCTCGTCGTGGAACAAGCGGCCCGACCCGCTGCGGGGCTCGTCGTGGTCGCGCCGACGCGTGGGGATGCGGGGACCGGCATCGGAGGATTGGGAGGGGGTCGACGAGCCGGCCGCCGGGCACGTCGACACCGGTCACGACGGCCACCACGGCACCGGCGAGTGGGCCCAGGACTTCCACGACCCCGACCCGTGGGGAGACTCCGAGCCCGAGCCCGCCGTCGCGCCCCGGCCGACGCCTCGCACCCGGCGCCCGGCGCCGAGCTCGGCCGGGGCCCGCGTGCCGGGCCGCACGAGCCGGCTGCCCAAGATGGCGGAGTGGCGCAACGGCACCACGCCGAGGCCGTGACCGCCCCGCCCCCCGGGCCCGCCCGTGGCGCCGAGGAGGCCGCCGCGCCGCGCGACTGGGACGGCGCCACCTACGACCGCATCGCCGACCCCATGACACGCTGGGGTGCGGAGGTGCTGGCGCGCCTGGAGCTGAGCGGCGACGAGATCGTCCTCGACGCCGGGGCGGGAAGCGGTCGGGTCACCGAGATGCTGCTCGAGCGCCTCCCCACGGGGCGTGCCGTCGCCTTCGACGCCGCCCCCTCGATGCTGGTCGAGGCGCACCGGCGCCTGGCCCGGTTCGAGGGGAGGGTGCGCTTCGTCGAGGGCGACCTCCTCGACCTCTCGCCCGCGCTCCTCGGCACGGACTCGCCCGTCGACGCCGTGCTGTCGACGGCCACCTTCCACTGGGTGCTCGACCACGACCGGCTCTTCGCCAACCTGGCCGCCGTCATGCGCCCCGGTGCGGTGCTCGCCGCGCAGTGTGGGGCGGCGGGCAACATCGCCAACCTCGTCGAGGCGGTGCGGTCCACGGGGACCGAGCGCGCCGGGCAGTGGTGTTACGCCACCCCCGAGGAGACGCGCGCCCGGCTGGAGCGGGCCGGCTTCGACGACATCGAGGTGTGGACCCACCCCGAGCCCACGCGTCTCGAACAGGGCGAGGAGCTCGAGACCTATCTCGAGACGGTGTGCCTCCGGACCCACGTCACCGGGATGTCGCGCCATGAACGGGCGCGCTTCCTCCACCAGGTGGCGGCGGCCATGGCTGAGCCTGTTATCGACTACGTGCGCCTCAACATCAGCGCCCGGCGTGGCCCCTGATCTCGATCCGTCGGTTCAGCCCGGGAGCCGGCGCCACAGCGCGCCCGGCAGCAGTCGCATCACGGCGAACACGAGCCGCAGCGGCGCCGGGGACCACACCACGGTGCTCGACCGTTCCATGCCCGCCACGACGTCGGCCGCCACGGCGTCGGGCGTGGTGGCGAACGGGGCGCGCTCGCGCCCTTCGGTCATCCTGGTGGCCACCCATCCGGGGCGCACGATCATGAGCGACACACCCGATCCCCGCAGGGCCTCGGCCATGCCCTGGGCGAAGGCGTCGAGCCCCGCCTTCGAGGCCCCGTAGACATAGTTGGCTCTGCGCACGCGGACCCCGGCCACCGACGACAGCACGACCATGCGGCCCTGTCCCTGGGCGCGCAACACCGCCGCCCAGGCCGTCATGACGGCGGCGGGCCCGGTGGTGTTGGTGCTGAGCACCCGGGCCACGCCGTCGAAGTCGCCCTCGTCGTGGGCCTGGTCGCCGAGCATCCCCGCGGCCACCAGGACCAGGTCGACCCGGCCTAGGCGCGCCGCTGCCTCGGCGACCACGACGGGGATGCGGGCCGTGTCGGTGACGTCGAGGGTCATGGTGTCGACCTCGAGGGGACCGAGGGCTGAGAGCTCCTTGGCCGCGGCGGCGAGGCCGATCTCGTCGCGGCCCACCAGCACGACGCGCCGGAGACGGCGCGCCACCAGGGACCGGAGCACTGCCCGGGCGATGTCGGAGGTGCCCCCCACCACCACCGCGCTCTGGGGCATGCCCAGGGAGTCGTTCATCCGGTCGCACCTCCCGACGCCGCGCCGGTGGCGGTCGCCGCCGTGGGCCGTCGCCGGCGCGCGGCGCGGCGCCGTGGCGGCGACGACACCAGGCTGAGCCGACGGGCCAGGTCCGACACAAGCGTGCCGGCGGGGTCGACCCGGGCCCGCGTGGCGCGCCACTCCGCCAGGCGCGGGTACATGGCCTCGAGCAGCTCGGGTCGAAGCCGCGAGTCCTTGGCCAGATAGACCCGGCCGCCGGCTCCGGCGACGATCACGTCCAGCGCGTCGAGCAGGGCCCCGAGCGAGGGCGGCCCCACGGGCAGGTCGAAGGCCAGGGTCCATCCCTCGATGGGGAAGGAGAGAGGCCCCGGGTCTCCGGGGCCGAAGCGTTTGAGCACGGTGACGAACGACGGCATGCGTTGGTCGCCGAGGCGCGTCACCACGTCTCGCAGGGCGTCCTCGGCGCCGAAGGGGACCACGAACTGGTACTGGACGAAGCCCCGGGGTCCGTACATCCGGTTCCAGTCGCCGACCCCGTCCAGAGGGTGGAAATACCCCGACATCGACTGCAGCTGACCGATGCGGGACCGGGGGGCCTTGCGGAACCACACCTCGTTGAACGCCGCCACCGTCATGGCGTTGAGGAGGCCCGAGGGTGGTGTCACCGGGACCCGGGCGCGCACGAGGGGGTCGAAGGCAAGCGCATCGGGTCGCCGGGCGGGGGGGAGCTCTTCGAGACTGGCGTGCTCAGCACGGGTGAGCACGGCCCGGCCCAGCTTCGAACCCCGGGCCAGGCAGTCGATCCACGCCACCGAGTAGCGGTAGTCGCCGTCGCGCGCCGTCATGCGGGCCAGGCAGTCGTCGAGGTTGTCGGCCCGTTCGGTGTCCACCCGCATGGTGGCGCTCTGCACGGGGAGCAACTGCAGGGTGGCGTCGACCACGATCCCGGTCAGGCCCATGCCGCCGGCGGTGGCCCAGAACAACTCGGGGTCGTCGTGGGGAGAGACCTCGATCCGCCCCGAAGGGGTGGCCAGGCTCAGGCGCGAGACATACGAGCAGAACGAGCCGTCGCGGTGGTGGTTCTTGCCGTGGATGTCGGCTGCGATCGCCCCGCCCACGGTGACGTGGCGCGTGCCGGGGGTGACGGGGACGAACCAGCCCCGGGGCACAAAGGCGCGCATCAGAGCGTCGAGGCTCGTGCCCGCCCCCACCCGCACCACGCCGCGGTCGAGGTCGGCCTCGAGTACGGCGTCGAGCCCGGTGACGTCGACGACGACGCCGCCGGCGACCTGGGCCGCGTCGCCGTAGGAACGGGCCAGCCCCCGGGCCACCACGCTGCGCCCGTCGGCCGCCGCGCTCGACAGAGCCCGGTCGACGTCCTCACCGGTGCGCGCCGAGATCACGTCGCAGGCGCTGGGCGCGGTGCGACCCCACCCTGTGAGGGCCCGGCGCGTGGTGGGCGCGCCATCGGGTGTCGGCGCCGAGCTCGTCACGAGTAGATGCCGACAGCCACCAGGGCCACCCACACCAGGCCGAGCAATTGCAGCATGCGGTCGCGCAGGGCCAACTCCTCGGGGGCGCCGCCTTGGCCCCGCGCGAATCGCAGCTCGACGTGCAAGATGGCGATCACGAACGGGACGATGGACAACTCGAACCAGATGGGGTGATGGCCGCGCCCCACCTGGGCCGAGCGCTCGAAGGCCCACAGGCAGTAGGCGCTCACCGTCACCGCCGCCGCCAGGAGGCGGACGGAGCGGAGGAACGCCTCGGGGTAGGCGTTCAGGGCGGGACGGTGGTCGCCGCGCTGCTCGCCCAGCTCGGTGTGTTCGGCGCTGCGCTTGCCCGTGACGATGAGCAGCGACCCGAACGAGGACACGATGATGAACCAGTCCGACAGCGGGACGCCGGTGGCGACCCCCCCGGCGATGGCCCGGAGCACGAAGCCCGACGAGACACAGGCCAGGTCCACGACGGGCTCGTGCTTGAGCCGCACCGAGTAGGCGGTGGTCACGGCCACGTACACGGCGATGACCAGGGCGAGATGGCTCCCGGCCAGTACCCACGCCAAGCCGATGGCCAGGGCCATGAGGACCGCCCCCACCGAGGCGGCGAGGGGACCGGGCACGATGCCCGCCGCGATGGGCCGCAGACGCTTGACGGGGTGGTGACGGTCGGCCTCGACGTCGAGGGTGTCGTTGACGAAGTACGTCCCTGAGGCGGCCAGGCAGAAGACCCCGAAGGCACCGGCGGCGTGGGCGGCCACGGTGCCGTGCGAGAGCACGCCGGCGGCGGCGGGAGCGGCGAACACGAGGAGGTTCTTCGCCCACTGGCGCGGCCTGGCGATGCGCAGCAACCCCGACCACCGCGTCGAGGACGGCGCCCTGGGAACGGACGGCTCGGGCTGTCCTTCCCACTGGCTGGTGACGGCGCGGACCATAGTTGTCGGGCCAACGGGCCGGAAGCGCATGGGCTGCCACCCGCTTGTGGCCGATCACGACGCTACCATGCGCCTCCGCCCTATCTTCGGCGGTTCCGGGCCGTTTGGCGCCTTCTCAGGCCGAGGTGCCTACACTCGGTGCCCGATGAAGCGTCCCTATCGGGTCGTGGTGGCCAAGCCCGGGCTCGACGGTCACGACCGAGGTGCCAAGGTCATCGCCCGCGCCTTTCGGGACGCCGGGTTCGAGGTGATCTACACCGGCCTGCACCAGACCCCCGAGCAGGTGGTCCAGGCCGTGGTCCAAGAGGACGCCGACGCCGTCGGGCTGTCGCTGCTGTCGGGCGCCCACCTCACGCTCGTCCCGCGTGTCATCGACGGCCTGCGGGCCCAGGGCCTCGACGACGTGCTCGTGATCGTGGGGGGGATCATCCCCGAAGGCGATATTCCCGCCCTCACGGACCTCGGCGTGGCGGCGGTGTTCACGCCCGGGGCGTCGCTCGACACCATGGTGCACTGGCTGGCCGACGCCCTCGACGGGCGCGAGGAGGCCACCGCCGGGGGCTGAGCCATGGACGTGGGCCACCCCAACGTGGGCCACCCAGGAAGTAGCGACGCAGCGGACGGGCGCCAGCCAACAAGGCGGCGGAGAGGAGCAGGAGCACCGGTGGATCTCTACGAGTACCAGGGCAAGCAGTACTTCGCCCGCTACGGCATCCCCGCGTCGCCGGGCGGCGTGGCCGACACGGTCGACGAGGCCGTGGTGCAGGCCGACGCAGCGGGGTACCCGGTCGTGGTGAAGGCCCAGGTGAAGGTGGGAGGCCGGGGCAAAGCGGGCGGCATCAAGCTGGCCAACGACGCCGACGAGGTGCGGACGTACGCGCAGGGGATCCTGGGCATGGACATCCACGGCCACGTCGTGCAGCGGTTATGGGTCGAGCACGCTTCGGACATCGCCCGCGAGTACTACGCCAGCTTCACCCTCGACCGGGGGGCGAAGCTCCACCTCTGCATGGTGTCGGCCAAGGGGGGAGTGGAGATCGAGGAGGTGGCCGCCACCGATCCGACCGCCATCGCCAGGCTGCACGTGGACCCCGTCGACGGCTTGTCCGTGGCGGCCGCTGCCGCCCTGGTGGCAGAAGCGGGCCTCGACGTCGAAGCCCGGGCGCCGGCGGCGGAGCTCCTCGTGGCCCTGTACCGGTGCTACGTCGAGGGCGACTGCGACCTGGCCGAGATCAACCCCCTCATCCTCACGACCGACGGGCGCGTCCACGCCCTCGACGCCAAGGTCACGCTGGACGACAACGCCGCCTACCGCCATCCGGAGTGGGAGCAGTTCGCCGGGACCGACACCTCCGACGAGCGTGAGCTGCTGGCCAAGGAGAAGGGCCTCAATTACATCGGCCTGTCGGGATCGGTGGGCATCATCGCCAACGGCGCCGGGTTGGCCATGAGCACCCTCGACGTGGTCACCCAGGCCGGGGGCACGGCCGCCAACTTCCTCGACATCGGCGGCGGCGCCAATGCCGACGTCATGGCGGCCGCGCTCGAGGTCATCAACACCGATCCGGCCGTGCGGTCGATCTTCGTGAACATCTTCGGGGGCATCACCCGCTGCGACGAGGTGGCCAACGGGATCGTGGAGGCGCTGGGGCGGGTCGACCTCCGGTCTCCCATCGTGTTGCGCCTCGACGGGACCAACGCCGAAGCGGGCCACGCCATCCTCGCCTCGCACATTTCTGATCGGCTCGTCGTGGACGAGACCATGCTCGGCGCCGCTCGGCGTGCCGTGGCGCTGGCGGGAGGAGACAAGTGAGCATCTTCGTCGACGAGAACACCAAAGTGATCGTGCAGGGCCTGACCGGGAGCCAGGGCCGCTTCCACGGCCTGCGCAACCGCGACTACGGCACCCAGGTGGTGGCGGGGGTGACCCCCGGCAAGGGTGGCACCGACGTGGACGGGGTTCCCGTGTACGACAGTGTCGGCGACGCCGTGCGCGCCACGGGGGCTGACGCCTCCTTCGTCGTCGTGCCCCCCAAGGGGGCGTCGGCGGCGATCCTGGAGGCCGCCGCGGCGGGCGTCAGCTTCATCGTGTGCATCACCGAGGGCATCCCCGCCCAGGACGAGGCGCGCTTCTACAACATCTTGCGCCGGGAGCACCCCGGGGTGCGCCTGCTCGGCCCCAACTGCCCCGGCGTCATCTCGCCGGGGAAGTGCAACATCGGCATCACCTCGGGTGACATCGCGCTCCCCGGGGGTCCCGTGGGCATCGTGAGCCGCTCGGGGACCCTCACCTACCAGGCGTTGCACGAGCTGTCCCAGCACAAGGTGGGCCAGACCACCTGCGTCGGGATCGGCGGTGACCCCGTGCCGGGCACGAGCTTCATCGACTGCCTGGCCGCCTTCGAGGAGGATCCCGACACCCGCGCCGTCATGATGATCGGGGAGATCGGCGGCTCGGCGGAAGAAGAGGCGGCCGAGTTCATCAAGGACAACATGTCCAAGCCGGTCGTCTGTTATGTCGCCGGGGTCACCGCGCCACCGGGGCGCAAGATGGGACACGCCGGCGCCATCATCTCGGGCTCCCAGGGCACCGCTCAGGCCAAGATGGCGGCGCTGGCCGACGCCGGGGCGACGGTGGCGTTGAACCCCACCGAAGCGGGCGAGCGCATGGTGGAGATCGTCAAGACCTTCGCCTGAGCACCAAGACCTGGTCTCGGAAGGCAGACCCCCGACAGGCCGCTGGTAGCGTGGCGAAGGTGCGCGTGGCCGTGCTCGTGTCGGGTGCCGGGAGCATCCTCGACGCCATGCTGGCCGAGAAGGTCCCCGTGGCACTCGTCTTGGCGGATCGATCATGTCGCGCCTTGGACATCGCCGGGGCCGCCGGTGTCGATGTCGAGCTCGTCGATCGCCGGGACTTCGGTGGCTACGGCGTTGGGTTCGACCGCTGGGCGTTCACGCGCCGGGTGACCGACGTGCTCCAGGCCCGTGACGTGGAGCTCGTGGCCATGGCGGGGTTCGGCACGGTCTTCGCCCGGCCCCTGTTCGACGCCTTCCCCAGCCGCATCCTCAACACCCATCCCGCCCTGCTCCCCGCCTTCCCCGGCTGGCATGCCGTCGAAGAGGCCCTCGGTGCCGGCGCGGCGGTGACCGGTTGCACCGTCCACCTCGCCACCGAGGAGACCGATGCGGGGCCGGTGCTCGCCCAGGAGGAGGTTCCCGTGCTCGCCCAGGACACGGTGGAGTCCCTGCACGAACGGATCAAGCAGTGTGAACGCCGCCTCTATCCGAGGGTCCTCAAGGAGTACATCGCCTCCCTGGTGGACGCGACACCAACACCGCCCATCTAGTGTCAGAGCGTGACGTGTCGGGCCTGCGATTCTTCGGAGACCGCTGATCGGGTGACGTGGCGATGAGGGCGTTGCTGTCGGTGTACGACAAGACGGGCCTCGTCGATTTCGCCACTGGGCTCAGCGGGCTGGGGTGGGAGCTGATCGCCAGCGGGAAGAGCTCGGCCGCCCTCGCCGACGCCGGGATCGCCGTGACCGAGGTGGCCGAGGTCACCGGGGCCCCCGAGATGCTGGGTGGCCGGGTGAAGACGTTGCACCCCAAGGTGCACGGGGGCATCCTGGCCGACCGCTCGAACCCCGCCCACCTCGCCGACCTCGAAGCCCAGCACGTCGAGGTCATCGACCTGGTGGTGTGCAACCTCTACCCGTTCTCCTCGGACCCGTCGATCGAACTGATCGACGTCGGCGGTCCCACCATGGTGCGGGCCGCCGCCAAGAACCACGCCCACGTCGGGGTGGTCGTGGACCCGGCCGACTACGCCGCCGTCCTGGAGGAGCTCCGGGCCCGAGGCTCGCTGTCGGACGACACGCGGCGGCGCCTGGCCCGCGCCGCCTTCGCCCACAGCGCCGCCTACGACGCCGCCATCGTGGAGTGGTTCGACGCCGGCGGTGCCGGCGGAGAGCCCGTGTTGCTCCCGCCCACCCTGCACCTGGCCCTGGAGCGGGCGGAGGAGCTCCGCTACGGCGAGAACCCCCACCAGCGTGGGGCCCGTTACCGCGACCGGACTCTGGCCACGTGGTGGGACGGCGTCGTCCAGCACGGTGGGACCGCGCTCTCGTACCTGAATCTGTTCGACACCGACGCCGCCTGGCGTCTGGTGTCCGAGCTGGGCGGCGGCCGAGAAGCGGCAGTGGCCATCATCAAGCACGCCAATCCGTGCGGCGCCGCGCTCGCCCCCACGCTGGCCGACGCTTATCGCCGGGCCCTCGAATGTGACCCGGTCTCCGCCTTCGGGGGGGTCGTCGCCCTGGGCGGCCCCTGCACCTTGGAGGTGGCTCGGGCCGTGGCCGAGGGCCCCCAGGCCGATGTGGTGGTGGCACCGTCGTTCGAACCCGACGCCGTCGAGGCCCTCGTGGCCCGGCGCAAGGCCACGCGGCTGCTCTCGGCCCCACCCCACCGTGCCGCCCCGGTGGAGCTGCGCAGCCTGGGGGCGGGCTTCCTGGTCCAGGACGCCGACCACCTCGCCACGACGCGCTCGGACTGGCAGGTCCCCACCAAGGTGGCTCCCACCGACGACCAGTGGCGCGACATCGAGCTGGCGTGGCGGGTGTGTGCCCGGACGTCGTCCAACGCCATCGTCGTCGCCGCCGGCGGCCAGGCCCTCGGGGTCGGGGCCGGGCAGCAGAGCCGGGTGGAGGCCGCCCAGATCGCCGTGGGCAAGGCGGGCGAGCGGGCCCGGGGCGGCGCCGCCGCCAGTGACGCCTTCTTCCCCTTCCGCGACGGGCTCGACGTGCTGGGCGCGGCGGGGGTGGCGGCCGTGGTCCAACCGGGTGGATCGGTGCGAGACGGCGAGATCGTGGCCGCCGCCGACGAGCACGGCATCGCCATGGTGCTCACCGGCGAGCGCCACTTCCGGCATTGAGGGGCAGGCCTTGACGGCCCGGGTCCTCGACGGCGAGGCCCTGGCGGCGCGCTTTCGGGCCGAGATCACCGATCGGGTGGCGCGGCTGCGGTCCGAGGGCATCCAACCCGGGCTGGGCACCATCCTCGTGGGCGACGACACCCCCAGCGAGCGCTACGTGGCGTTGAAGCACGCCGACTGCAAGGAGGTCGGCATCGCCTCGGTGCACGAGCACCTGCCCGCCGAGACGAGCCAGGAGGAGCTCGAAGCGGTGATCCGCCGGTTCAACGCCGATCCCGCCGTCCACGCCTACCTCGTCCAGCTCCCGCTGCCCAAGGGCCTCGACGAGGAGGCCGCCATGCTGCAGATGGACGACGCCAAGGACGTCGACGGACTGCACCCCGTCAACCTGGGGCGGCTGGTGATGGGGACGCCGGGGCCCCTGCCGTGCACCCCGGCGGGCATCATCGAGCTCCTCCACGCCTACGACGTGCCCGTGGAAGGGCGCCACGTGGTCGTCATCGGTCGGGGCATCACGATCGGCCGCCCCCTGGCCCTGCTCCTGGCCCTCAAGCGCCCGGGGTGCAACGCCGCGGTCACCGTGGTGCACACGGGCGTGGCCAACCTCGCCGAGCACGTCCGACGGGCCGACATCGTGGTGGCCGCGGCCGGCTCGCCCGGGCTGGTCACCCCCGACATGGTCAGGCCCGGCGCGGCTGTGGTGGGCGCCGGCACGACCTGGGAGGGCCGCAAGGTCCTGTCCGACGTCGAGGCGTCGGTGGCCGAGGTGGCCGGATGGATGACACCCCGGATCGGGGGGGTGGGCCCCATGACGCGGGCCATGCTCCTGCGCAACGCCGTGCGCGCTGCCGAGCGCAGCGCCTAGCGCAGCGCCTAACGCAGCGCCTGGCGCCGCTCCCCAGGCGCGGGCCAGGGACTACGGAACCGCCCGGCACTACAATGACCTGGTCATGGCCTTGATCTCGGAGATGCTCGAGCGCGGTGCCACCTACTCGTTCGAGTTCTTCCCGCCCAAGAACGACGCCGAGCAGGCCACCTTGGTCCGGACCCTGCGCGAGCTCGAGCCCCTGGGGCCGTCGTTCGTATCGGTGACCTACCGGGGGGGCCGCGAGTCCCGACAGCGCACCCACGACCTGGTGGCGGGGATGCTGCGCACCACCGCGCTCACCCCCATGGCCCATCTCGTGTGCGTCGCCCACACCCGCTTGGAGCTGGCCGAGATCCTGGTGTCGTTCCGCAAGGCGGGCGTGGAGAACCTCATGGCCCTGGGGGGCGACCCCCCCACGGACCCCTCGGCCGGGCCCGGTGAGCTGCTGCACGCCGTCGATCTCGTCGAGCTGGCCCGGGCCATCGGGGGGTTCTCGATCGGCGTGGCCGCCCACCCGGCGGGCCACCCGGCGTCACCCGACATGCGATCGGACCGGGACCTGCTCGCCGCCAAGCTCCGCCTGGCGGACTTCGGCGTCACACAGTTCTTCTTCGATGTCGACGAATACGTCGGGCTGATGCGGGACCTGGCGGCGCGGGGTGTGCACACCCCGGTCCTGCCCGGGATCATGCCCGTGACGGCCCTGCGGTCGGTGCCCCGGATGGCCGAGATGGGCGCCGCCCTCCCGGCCTGGGCCGTGGCCCGCCTCGAAGACGCGTCGGCCCGGGGCGGGGACGAGGCGGTGCGCCAGGCCGGGGTGGCCATGGCGACCGAGCTGTGCGAGAAGCTGCTCGAGGCGGGCGCGCCGGGCCTGCACTTCTACACGCTCAACCGCTCGAACGCCACCCGCGAGATCTACGCCGCGTTGGGGTTGTCGGCGAACGCTTAGGCTCGCTGGACATGGCACAGCGCATCACCATGAGTCCCGATGGGACCCTGCAGGTTCCCGACGAGCCCATCATCCCCTTCATCGAGGGTGACGGGACCGGCGTCGACATCTGGCCCGCCTCGCGCCTCGTCTTCGATGCCGCGGCGGCCAAGCACGGCCAGAAGATCGCCTGGAAGGAGGTCCTGGCGGGGGAGAAGGCCTTCAAAGAGACCGGTGACTGGCTCCCCGACAAGACCGTCGAGGCCTTCCGCGAGCACCTCATCGGCATCAAGGGCCCGCTCACCACGCCCATCGGCGGGGGGATTCGCTCGCTCAACGTGGCCCTGCGCCAGATCCTCGACCTCTACGTCTGCCTGCGCCCCGTGCGCTGGTTCACCGGGGTTCCCTCGCCGGTGCTGCGTCCCGAGAAGGTCGACATGGTGATCTTCCGGGAGAACACCGAGGACGTGTACGCCGGCCTCGAAGTCCAGGCCGGCACCCCCGAGGCCGAGCGCCTCGCCGCGTTCCTGCGCGACGAGCTGGGGTGGGAGATCCGGCCCCAGTCGGGCATCGGGATCAAGCCCATCTCCGAGTTCGGGTCCAAGCGCCTCGTGCGCGCCGCCATCCAGTACGCGTTGGGCCATGACCGCAAGAGCGTCACGCTGGTGCACAAGGGCAACATCCAGAAGTTCACTGAGGGCGCCTTCCGCAACTGGGGCTACGACCTCGTGCGCGAGGAATTCTCCGACGTGGCCGTGGGCTGGGACGACTGTGACGGCAAGCCCGGCGACAAGGTGCTCGTGAAGGACACGATCGCCGACATCACCCTGCAGCAGGTCCTCACCCGGCCCGAGGACTTCGACGTGATCGCCACCACCAACCTCAACGGGGACTACCTGTCGGACGCGTTGGCCGCCCAGGTCGGCGGCATCGGCATCGCCCCGGGCGGGAACATCAACTACGTCACCGGCCACGGCATCTTCGAGGCGACACACGGCACCGCACCCAAGTACGCCGGCCAGGACAAGGTCAACCCCGGCTCGTTGATCCTCTCCGGGGTGCTCATGTTCGAGCACCTGGGCTGGGCCGGGGCCGCCGCCGACATCGTGCGGGCGCTGGAGGCCACCATCGCCGACAAGATCGTCACCTACGACTTCGCCCGGCTGATGGACGGCGCCACCGAGGTGAAGTGTTCGGAGTTCGCCGCCGCCATCGTCGACCGCCTCTAACAGCCGGTAGCCTCGGCATCCATGTCCCCGTCGAAGACCCCAGTCCACGTCACCGTCACCGGCGCCGCCGGGCAGATCGGCTATTCGCTGTTGTTCCGCATCGCCTCGGGACAGATGTTCGGCGCCGAGCAGCCCGTGGTGCTGCGCCTGCTCGAGATCGAGCCGGCCATGAGCGCGCTCCAGGGCGTGGTGATGGAGCTCGACGACTGCGCCTTCCCACTCCTGGTCGGCATCGAGCCCACCGCCGACGCCAAGACCGCGTTCGACGGCACCTCGTGGGCTCTGTTGGTGGGCTCGATCCCCCGCAAGGCAGGGATGGAGCGCAACGACCTCCTGACCATCAACGGCGGCATCTTCGGGCCCCAGGGTGAGGCCATCGCCGCCCATGCCGCCTCGGACGTGCGGGTGCTGGTGGTGGGCAACCCGTGCAACACCAACTGCCTCATCGCCCGGGCGCACGCCACGGAGATCCCCGACGACCGGTTCTTCGCCATGACCCGTCTCGACCAGAACCGGGCCCAGAGCCTCCTGGCGCGCCAAGCGGGTGTGCCGGTGACCTCGGTCACGGGCGTGGCCATCTGGGGCAACCACTCCTCCACCCAGTACCCCGACTTCGAGAACGCCCGCATCGACGGCAAGCCTGTTCCCGACGTGATCGACGACGAGGCGTGGCTCCGCGGTGAGTTCATCGCCACGGTCCAGCAGCGCGGTGCGCAGATCATCGAGGCGCGCGGGGCATCGTCGGCGGCTTCGGCCGCCAACGCCGTGGTCGACTCGGTGCGCAGCATCGTCACGCCCACGGCCAAGGGCGACTGCGTGTCCCTGGCGGTGGTGTCCCACGGCGAGTACGGCGCGCCCGAGGGCCTCGTCTTCGGGTTCCCTGTCCGATCCGACGCCACGACGTGGCATGTGGTGGAGGGTCTCGGCCACAGCGACTTCGCGGCCGACCGCATCCGCGCCACCACCGAAGAGCTCGAGTCCGAGCGCGCCGCGGTGCGCCACCTTCTGGGCTGACCGTCACCACCCGTGCCCGACGCCCGCGCCGGGCCGCGAGGCGATGTGGTGAATCAGACGGTTGCGGGTACCGCCGGTTGCGGGATGTCGATTCCCATGCGCTGGAGGAAGGCGAGCTTCCGTGCCAGAGACTGACGCCAGGCCGAGAGGTCGGCTTCGTAGTGGGCCCGATCACCCTCTTCGTACGCATGTTCCAACTCGTCGAATGCAGCATCCTCCGCGTCGAGCAACTCGCGGTAGCGACGGAGGGCCTGGTCGTCCAGCACGCCGGGCACGGTCACGGAACCTCCCCTCGTCGGCCCTCTGTTCGAGAGCCGTTCCTCGTGTCCGACTGTACCCCCGTGGCGCGCTCAGTACTCGGTGAGATCCCGCAGCTTTTCGAGATGTGGTTGGACCTCGGCGAGCACCGCCTGCGCCTCGGCCAGGACCGACAGGTCCCCCCTGACCCGCACCCGGCCCGCAGCGATGGCCTCGCCCGGGGCGAGCTCGCCGGCCGCCATGGCCACGGCGTCGGCCCAGGTCAGGCGGATGGTCACCTCGGCGTCCTGCCCATCGGCGCCGGTCATGGTGACGCGTCCCTCCACGACGCGCAGGGTGGTGTGGACGTCGCCGTCCGGCCCCCCGGTCACCACCTGACCCATGCTGAAGCGCCCGTCGCGCACCGCCAGGCCCGCCTCGGGGCCCGGGGGGGCGATGACGACGTCGACCAGGGCGTGATTGAAGGCGTCGACCCACTCCGGACCGAGAAACCGCATCACGGGCGCGCCGTGCCCGACGATCCTGTCATGCCGGGTGACCCCGACACTCAGGCGTGGTCGGAGGCCGCCGGCGGGCGGGTGGGCTCTTCCTGACGGGTTGGCGCGTACTGACCGGGCGCGTCGAGCGCGGCCTCGACGGCGGTGCGCTTGGTCCGGCGCAGGATCTTGCGACCCAGCCACGCCACGGGGTCATAGGACGAGTCCACGACCCGCTCTTTCAACGGGATGATGGCGTTGTCGGTGATCTTGATGTGCTCGGGGCACACCTCGGTGCAGCACTTGGTGATGTTGCACATGCCCAGCCCCATGCGCTGGCGCAGGAGCTCGCGCCGGTCGTCGGTGTCGAGGGGGTGCGACTCGAGCTCCATGAAGCGGATGAACATGCGTGGCCCGGCGTAGGAGGCCTTGTTGTCCTCGTGGTCCCGGATGACATGGCACACGTCCTGGCACATGAAGCACTCGATGCACTTGCGGAACTCCTGACCGCGCTCGATGTCGATCTGCTGCATGCGGTAGGTGCCGTCGGCCTCGGGCTCGCGGGGCTTCAAGGGGGGGACCTGGCGGGCCATGACGTAGTTGAACGACACGTCGGTGACCAGGTCGCGGATGATGGGGAAGGCGCGCATGGGCGCCACCACCACGGGCTCGCCCTCGGGCAGCACGTCCATCCGGGTCATGCACATGAGCTTGGGCAAGCCGTTGATCTCGGCCGAGCACGAGCCGCATTTGCCCGCCTTGCAGTTCCACCGGCACGCCAGGTCCGGCGCCGGCCCGGCCTGGATGCGGTGGATCACGTCCAGGACCACCTCACCCTCGACGGCGGGCATGACGTACTCGGTGAACGTGCCACCCCCCTCGTCTCCCCGCCACACCCGCATCGTCACGTCGGCCATCAGTGAGGCTCCTCCTCGAAGAGCTCTTTGAGCTCCGCCGGCATCTCGAGCAGTGGCTCGGGCTCGAGCGTGTAGCGCCCCTCCGCGTCGATGCGTTGCACCAGGTTGACCTTCCCGAACTCGGGATCGGGTGACGGGTAGTCCTCGCGGGTGTGGCCCCCTCTGCTCTCTCGTCGTTCGAGGGCCCCCTTGGCCACCAGACGGGAGGTGGTGAGCATGGACGGGATGTCGGTGGCGAGGTTCCAACCGGGGTTGTAGGCGGGCCCGCCCGACACCGACAGCTTCTGGGCCCGCTCGCTCAATGTGTCGAGCTCGTCGAGCGCCTGGCGCAACTCTCTGTCGGTCCGGATGATGCCCACCAGCTCCTGCATCATCTGTTGGAGGTCGTGTTGGAGGTCATAGGGGCTCTCGCCACCGTCGCGCCCGAAGGGCGCCTCGGCCTCGGCCACCACCCCCGCCACCTCGGCCGCATCGGCACCGTGCGGAGCGCTGCGGCCCTGAGCGAACTCCGCCGCGGCCATGCCCGCCCGGCGGCCGAACACGAGGAGGTCCGACAGCGAGTTTCCCCCCAGCCGGTTGGCCCCGTGCATGCCCCCGGCCACTTCGCCCGCGGCGAACAGCCCCAGCACCGTGGACTGCTCGGTCTCGGCGTCGACGCGCACGCCCCCCATCATGTAATGGCAGGTGGGTCCCACTTCCATGGGCTGCGCCGTGATGTCGACGCCGGCAAGCTCTTTGAACTGGTGGTACATCGACGGAAGGCGGCGGCGAATCTCGTCCGCGCTGCGCCGGGTGGCGATGTCGAGGAACACCCCGCCGTGGGGCCCGCCCCGCCCCGCCTTCACCTCGGAGTTGATCGAGCGCGCCACCTCGTCGCGCGGCAGCAGCTCGGGGGGACGGCGGTTGTTGATGTGGTCGTCGTACCAGCGGTCCCCCTCCTCCTCGGTGTCGGCCGTCTCGGCCGCGAACATGGGGGGGATGTAGTCGAACATGAACCGCCGGCCCTCGGTGTTGCGCAGCACCCCGCCGTCGCCGCGCACCCCTTCGGTCACGAGGATGCCCCGCACCGACAGCGGCCACACCATGCCGGTGGGGTGGAACTGCACGCACTCCATGTCGATCAGATCCGCACCCGCCCACGCCGCCATGGCGTGCCCGTCACCGGTGGATTCCCAGGAGTTCGAGGTGTACAGCCACGACTTGCCGATGCTGCCCGTGGCGAGCACGAAGGCCTTGCCGGTGAAGCTCACCATCTCGCCGCTCGGTCGCCAGTACCCCACAGCCGTGGTCACCGAGCCGTCGGAGCCCTTGAGCAGCCGCAGGATCTTGCACTCCATGAACACGTCGATGTCGAGCGCGATGGCCCGCTGCTGCAGGGTCCGGATGAGCTCGAGCCCGGTACGGTCGCCGACGTGGGCGAGCCGTGCGTAGCGGTGACCGCCGAAGTCACGCTGGAGGATGCGGCCGTCCTTGGTCCGGTCGAACAGCGCCCCCCAGCGCTCCAGCTCGTAGATGCGGTCGGGTGCCTCCTGGGCGTGCAACTGGGCCATGCGCCAGTTGTTGAGCATCTTCCCGCCCCGCATGGTGTCGCGGAAGTGCACCTTCCAGTTGTCCTCGGACCACACGTTGCCCATGGCGGCCGCGGCGCCCCCCTCGGCCATCACGGTGTGAGCCTTGCCCAGCAACGACTTGCACACCAGGGCCGTGCGCTGTCCGAGCTCGCGGGCTTCGATGGCGGCCCGGAGCCCGGCACCGCCGGCGCCGATGACCACCACGTCGTAGTCGTGGCTCTCGTGGTCTTGACTCGCGTTCACAGGCACAGGACCGCTCAGAAGATCTTGGGGTCGGTGAACGCGCCGCTCGCCACAAGCCGCACGTACAGGTCGGCCAAGGCCACCATGGCCAGGCTGGCCCATGCGATCTGCATGTGCCGGGCGTTGAGAGGGGTGGCGAGCTTCCACAGCCGGTACCGGATGGGGTGCTTGGAGAACTCGTTGACCTGGCCGCCGCACAGATGACGACAGGCGTGACACGACGCCGTGTAGAGCCACAGCAAGGTGGCGTTGGCCACCAGGACGAGCGTGCCCACGCTGAGGCCGATCCCACCGTCACCGGGAAGGCGGAAGGCCATGACGGCGTCGATGGTGAGGACCACGTTCAACACCAGGGCCAGCACGAAGAAGTAGCGGTGCAGGTTCTGCAGGATGAGCGGGAACCGCGTCTCACCGGTGTAGCGGCCGTGGCCGTCGGCCACCGCACACCCCGGGGGGGACTGCCAGAAGCCTCGGTAGTAGGCCTTGCGGTAGTAGTAACACGTGGCCCGGAACCCGCCCGGGATGACCAGCGCCAGCAGGCCCGGCGAGATCTTCCACCAATTGAGGGCGAAGCTCCCACCCGCCCCGTGCACACAGCTCCCGGTGAGGCACGGGGAGTACAGCGGGGAGATGAGGTCTCGGTGCGCGGCGGCACCCACGTAGTAGTGCGAGTTCTGGAACACGGCCCACGTGGTGTAGACGACGACGACGGTCAGAAACGCCACCGTGGCCGCCGGGCTGCGCCACCAGCCGTCCCGGCGCAGCGTGCGGACCTCGGGCCCGCCCCGCACCCCGCCCAGCTCGACCGGCACCGGCTTGAGATCCTGGAGTGTCGTACTCACGCGCTCTTGTCCTCCATCCCATCTGCCGGCCCCGAATCTGCCGACTTCCCATGTGACGGCGCGCGCGGCCACCCCTGACACTTCGCACCGGCCCGGGTCGCCGCTGTCCGGTCGGACGCTGCGACGCTCCCGGGCTCTGACGGCTGATCATCTTTCCACTTCGGAGGGGGCGGGCACCAGAGTGCCGCCCTTTCGGGGACGCGGGGCGCAATCCGATCGCGCCGGGCCCCCGTCGGGGGTCGACCGGGCGCTGTAAAAGGGCGCGTCGGCGGGGCCTAGGCTCGGCCCATGAGCGCGACCCTCCCCCCCGACCCCCCGTCCGACCTTCCCTCCACCCTCGGCGAGCTCCGGGCGTCGGGATGGGAGTCGACGCCGGTCCACGAGGAGCTCCGCCGCAACGCCGCCGCCCGGATCGCCGGGGGCCAGGCGCTGGTGGACGGCGTCCTCGGGTTCGACGACACCGTGCTGCCCCAGCTCGAGAACGCCCTGTTGGCCGGGCACGACATCATCCTCCTGGGCGAGCGGGGCCAGGCCAAGACCCGACTGGTCCGGTCGCTCACAACGCTCCTCGACGAGTGGCTGCCGGTGGTGGCGGGGTCCGAGATCCGCGACGACCCCTACTTCCCGGTGTCGCGCCACGCCCGCGACCTCGTGGCCGAGGAGGGTGACGCCACCCCGCTGTCGTGGGTGCACCGGGATCTTCGCTTCTCGGAGAAGCTCGCCACGCCCGACACCTCGATCGCGGATCTCATCGGGGAGGTCGACCCCATCAAGATCGCCGAGGGTCGCTACCTGTCGGACGAATTGACCCTCCACTACGGGCTGGTCCCGAGGTCGAACCGGGGGATCTTCGCCATCAACGAGCTCCCCGACCTCGCCGAGCGGATCCAGGTGGGCCTGTTGAACGTGCTCGAGGAGCGCGACGTCCAGATCCGGGGCTTCACGGTCCGGCTACCCCTCGACGTCGTGCTCGTGGCGACGGCGAACCCCGAGGACTACACGAACCGGGGCCGGATCATCACGCCGCTCAAGGACCGTTTCGGCGCCCAGATCCGCACCCACTACCCCGAGGACACCGAGACCGAGCTCGCCATCGTCCACCAAGAGGCCCGACCTCCCATCAGCGCGCCGGGCGGCCCCAGGGTGGAGATCCCCGACTTCATGGCCGAGATCGTCGCCGAATTGTCGCAGCTGGCCCGCCAGAGCCCGCACGTCAACCAGCGCTCGGGCGTCTCGGTCCGCCTCAGCATCTCGAACTACGAGACCCTGGCCGCCAACGCCGTGCGCCGCTCGCTGCGCCTGGGCGAGCCCGACGCCGTGCCCCGCATCAGCGACCTTGCCTCGCTCATCGCCTCGACCCAGGGCAAGATCGAGATCGAGGCGCTTGAGGAGGGCCGCGAGGAGCGCATCCTCCAGGGGCTCCTGTCCGCCTCGGTGCTCAGTGTGTTCCGCCGTCGTTGTCCGACCGAGCAGCTCGGGCCGATCGTGAACGCCTTCGACGAGGCCCGGGTGGTCCACGCCGGTGACGACCTGCCCGCCTCGGCCTATGCCGAAATCCTGGCCCAGGTCCCCGCGCTCGAAGGGCCTGTGCTGGCCCTGGCGGGCGGGGAGACCCCGGGCGCGGTCGCCTCGGCGGCGGAGTTCATCCTCGAGGGCCTCCACCTCACCAAGCGCCTCAACAAAGAGGCCGCCGGGGCCAAGGCCACCTACCGGGGCCGGGGATGACACGGCGCTGGGACTACCGGCGCTGGGACGGTTCCCAGACCGGGTTCGAGGACGAGGTCGACGCCTTGTTCTCCGAGCTCGCCGACGACCTCCTCTATCACGGCGACCCCGACGCGGCGTTGCGCCGGCTGCTCACCTCGGGGTTCCGCCGGCCCGACGGCGAGCAGGTCCAGGGACTGCGTGAGCTCATGGAGCGCCTGCGCCAACGGCGTCAGGAGGAGCTCGAGAGCGGAGATCTCGGGGGGGCGTTCCACGAGATCGCCCAGGAGCTCGAGGACGTGGTCAACGAGGAACGCGAGGGCCTGCACTCCCTCGCC
>DATCBU010000008.1:0-45319 GCA_036511675.1 Acidimicrobiales bacterium
GGCCCAGGGCGCCGATGGAGAACACCACCGCCGCCAGCCCCAGGTACCACGCACCGCTGAGGCTCATCGCGCCACCTCCCCGGTGGTGGAGGCGTCCGTGGCGGTAGCGGGGTCGGCCTCTGAGTCGGAACCGTTCCCGACGTCGGGCTCGGTCTCGGCGCCGGGGTCGAGGTCGGTGTCGGGAGCGTCGGCCTCGGGGTCGGACCCGCCGAGCACGCCGCCGGGACGCCGGGCCAGCACCACCGCGCCCACCACGGCGATCACGAGGAGGGCGGAGGTGATTTCGAAGGCGAACAGGTACGTGGTGAACACCGACCGACCCAGGGCAGCCACGTCACCGCCGGGCTGTCCTTGTGAGGGCCCGGCCACCGACTTCGCCCCCACCGACCAGTGCGCACCGAACCCCATGAGGAGCAGACCGGCCAGACCCAGGACCATGAGGCCGACCGCCAGCGGGCGCTGGGCCCGCAGGGGCTCTTTCTCGAGGCTCTCCTCGCGGTCGACGCCCAGGAACATGATGACGAACAGAAAGAGCACGACGATGGCGCCGGCGTAGACGATGACCTGCACCGCAGCCAGGAAGTTGGCCTGCTGCTCGACGAAGAGCACCGCCACCCCGAACAGCGTCATGACGAGCATCAGCGCCGAGTGCACGGGGTTGCGGGCCACGACCACGCCCACGGCGCCGGCGAGCACCACGGCCGCAGCGATGGCGAAGGTCAGGGCGTCGACGGTGGTGGCCGCCAACAGAGGTACGGGCATCAGGACTCGTCGCTCGTGGTGGTGGGATTCGACACCCATTGCGTGGGAGCGGGAGGGTCGGCCGGGGTTCGTCCTCCCCCGCTGCGCTGCTCCATCCGCGCCCGGAGCTGAGGAGGCATGCGCTGCTCCATGCGGGCCCGCATCCGGTTGGCCACGCCCCGCATCCCCTGCTGGTCGGGGAGGCGGTCGATGTCGTCGAGATGCGAGGAGAACGTCTCGCGCAGCTGACGACTGCCGGTCAGGGCGTCGTCGCGCTGCTCGCTCTGGCCGCCCTCGGGCGCCCGTACCCCGTAGCCGAGCTCGCCCGACCACTGCACCCGCCCTTCATAGGCCGCCACCCCCGAAGGCGAGGTGGCCCGCATCCAACCCGAGGTGTGGAGGTCGTCGCCCTCGCGCCAGTCCTCCCACGGGAGCCGCTGGGGACGGCCGTCGTCGTCGACGAGCAATTCCTTCTTGGTGTAGATGGCATCGGCACGGTTGGTGAAGGAGAACTCGAACAGCTTCGACTCGGTGATCGCCTCGGTAGGACACGCCTCGACGCACAGGTCGCAGTGGATGCAGCGCAGATAATTGATCTCGTACACGAACCCGTAGCGCTCACCCGGAGACACCGGGTCCGCCGGCGTGTTGTCGGCGCCGCGGACGTAGATGCAGTCAGCGGGACAGACTCCGGCGCACAATTCGCAGCCGATGCACTTCTCCATCCCGTCCTCGTACCGGTTGAGGACGTGTCGACCGTGGTTCCGGGCCTGCTTGGGTCTCTTCTCGGCCGGGTATTGCCGGGTGACGCGCTGGCGCGCCATCTGCGCCAGGGTGACCCTGAACCCCCCGAAGAACTTGAAGTCATCGCGCAGCCCGTCGAACAACCCCATCAGGTCACCGCCCCGGGCGCGTCGATTCCCGGCGCATCGACGTGGGACGGATCGGGGGCCTCGATGACTTCGTCTCGACCCGTCCCGACCAGGACCGAGCGCAACAGCAGGGTGGCGGCGCCGATCAGGGCCACGATCACGCCGATCCCCCACCACCGGCCCACCAGGAAGGCGGCCATGACCAGGACCCACCCCAGAGACAGGGGGATGAGGACCTTCCAGCCCAGGTCCATGAGCTGGTCGTAGCGCAGTCGGGGCAGCGCGGCGCGCAGCCACACGTAGATGAAGAGGAAGACCACGGTCTTGCCCAAGAACCACAGGACGGGGATCACCCACGAAAGGATGAACACATGCGCGGTGGGCCCGTCCGGGCCCCCGAGGAACAACGTCACGACGATGGCCGACATCGTGATGGTGTTCATGAACTCCGCCATGTAGAACAGCGCGAAGCGGATCGACGAGTACTCAGTGTTGAAGCCCCCCACCAGCTCCTGCTCCGCTTCCACCAGGTCGAAGGGGGGGCGGGTGAGCTCAGCGGTGATGGCGATCATGAACAAGAAGAAGGGGAGGATGCCGGTGTGGACGAGATACCAACTCCCGATGAAGGTGTGGGCCTGGCTGTCGACGATGGCCCGGGTCGACAGCGACCCCGCTAGCAACACCACCATGACCACGGTCAGCCCCAGGGCGGCCTCGTACGAGATCATCTGCGCCGAGGCGCGCACCGAGCCGAGCAGCGGGTACTTCGATCCCGACGACCACCCGGCCAGCATCACGCCGTAGACCGAGATCGACGACATGGCCAGCAGGAACAGGATGCCCACCGGCGGGTCTGCCACCTGGAGCTCGAAGGTGTGGCTGGCCACCGTCACCACGCCTCCGACGGGCACGATGGCGAAGGACAGGAAGGCGGGGAGGATCGACAGGTACGGCGCCAGCTTGAAGATGGTCCGATCGGCCCGTTCGGGGAGGAGGTCCTCCTTGAAGAAGAGCTTGATCCCGTCCGCCAGCGTTTGCAGCAGCCCCCACGGGCCGGCGCGGTTGGGCCCGATGCGCGCCTGCATGTCCGAGATCACCTTGCGCTCGAACCAGATCATGAGCATGACCGACACCAACAGCGCCCCGAAGGCCACCAGGACCTTGATGACGACGATCAACAGCTGCGCCCAGTGGACGCCGTGGCCGAAGAGCGGATCGCCCAGACCGAGGAGCGACCCCATCACAGCGTCTCCAGGCGCACGTCGATGACGGGCTCGCCCGCGTCGATCAGCGCCGAGGCGCCGGCATGGAGGGCCGCCGAGTCGTCCCCGTGGAGGTTGAAGTCGATGCTGAGGACCCCGGGCGGCACACCGTCGTCGGCCACGGCCTCCAATTCCAGAGCGCCCCGCGACGAGCGCACCCGGACGCGCGTCGAGGTGGTGACCCCGAGGCGCCCGAGGTCGTAAGGGTTGGCCCGCACCGTCGCCGCCGACGCCAACGGCGCCAGGGAACCGCACGCCTCGAGCAGCACGCCGTGGTCGTAGAGCCGACGGGGTGCCACGAGGCGCAACGAGTAGCTGTCGAGCCCGGGAAGCGGGGGGGCCTCGACAGCCACGGGCCAGCGCAACGACCGGGGCCGCGCCGGCGCACCGCCGTTGGCGGAGGCACCGTTTCGTCCCCCGGGGAGCTCGTCGCCTCCGAGGGGCTCGGCCAGACCTGCCCGAGGGGGCGCGCCCTGGGCCTCGACGGCGTCGATCCCGGGTGTGGCCATGGGGTCGAATGGCGCCAAGGCGCGGCGCGCCGAAATCCGGACCGCAGAGGCCGGCAGCGGGGCGACGATCCCGTCGCGTGCCGTCGGTGCGTCGAGGGCGGTTCGGGTGATCCCGGCGTGCGATGGCGCCAGGTGCTCGATCTCATCCCACAGCTCGGCCGCGCTCGACACCCCCAGACCGCCACCGAGGCGGTCGGCGAGCTCGGCGGCCACCATCCAATCGGGCCAACACTGCCCGGGCGACACCAGCTTCTGGGCCAGTCGGGTGACCCGTCCTTCGATATTGGTCGTCGTCCCCGTCCGCTCGTGGGCGATGGCCACGGGGAGCACGACATCGGCCAGCGCCGCCGAAGAAGAGAGGAAGCCGTCCACGGCCACCACGAAGCCGGCACGACCGAGGGCCTCCTCGGCCAGGGCGCGGTCAGGGAAGTCGCCCACGGGGTCCGAGCCCACGAGCACGATGGCCGCCATCGACCCGTCCACCAGGGCGCGCAGCATGCCTGCCGCGTCCCGGCCGCGTCCCGCCGGCACCGATCCCCACGCCGCCTCGTACCAGGCCCGTCCGTCGTCGAGGCCCACCCGGCCCGGGAGCATTCCGGGGGCGAGACCCATGTCGAGGGCGCCCATCACGTTGCCCCTGCGCAGAGCGGGGAGGAAGCGCGCCTGGGGCCATGCCTCGGCCATGGCCGCGGCGGCCTCGGCCACGAGCGCCCCGTCTTCGGCCAGCGACGGACGACCGATCACCACCACGATCCCCGCACCGCCGTCACCGGCGCGACCCAACGCCACCCGTGCTGCACTCCAGGCGTCGGCGTCTATCGAGTCGGGATGCTCCTCCCCCCCTGCCCCCAGGGCGCGCGCCACGGTCGCCGCCTCGCCGGGGCGATACGGGAGTACGGCGGTGGCGAACTCACTGAGCGCACCGGCACGCGCCGCGATCTCGACGACGGGCACGTCCCCATCGACGGCCGCGCCCCGCAGTCGCAGGAAGAGGACGGGCAATTCCTCCCGCAGGTCGCCCGACAGCACCACCACGCACTGCGCCTCGCACGCCTCGTCGATCGTGGCCCGGGGCAGGCCGAGGACGACCTCGGCGGGAAGCCCGTCCCCCAGTTGGGCGTCGACCGAATCGGTCCCGATCACCGACTTGGCCAGCTTGGCCCAGGCGTAGGCGTCCTCGTTGGAGAGCCGGGCCCCGCCGAGCACCCCGATGGCCTCGGGCCCGTGATCGGCCCGGACCTGGGCCAGGCGCTCGGCCACGGTGGCCAGGGCCTCGCTCCATGACACCGCGGCGAGTTCGTCGTCTTCATCGCTGCCACGTCCGGCCCTGCGCACGAGCGGCTCGACCAAGCGGTCCTCGGCGTTGACGGCCTCGAAGCCGAACCGCCCCTTGTCGCACAGCCAACTCTGGTTCAGCGGGTCACTGTCCATCCCGAGCAGGCGGGTGACCCGGTTGGAGGAGGACTGGACCGCGGCGCGACATCCGAAGGCGCACAACGTGCATGTCGATTCGACCTGGTCGAGATCCCAGGGCCGCGCCGTGAACCGGTAGGGCGATGCGGTCAGCGCACCCACGGGGCAGATCTGCACCGTGTTCCCACTGAAGTACGACGTGAAGACGTGGTCCTCGAAGACATTGACCTCGATGGCGTCGCCGCGTCCGAGGAAGTCGATCTGCGCCTCACCGGCGATCTCCGCTGCGAATCGGACGCAGCGACCGCACTGAATGCAGCGCTCGCGGTCCAACAGCACGAGCTCGGAGATCGGGATGGGTTTGGCCCAATGGCGCTTCTCTTCCAAGAACCGGCTCTCGCCGGGTCCGTAGGCGAGGACCTGGTCCTGGAGCGGACACTCCCCGCCCTTGTCACACACCGGGCAGTCGAGGGGGTGGTTGACGAGGAGGAACTCGAGCACTCCGTCCTGAGCCTTCTTGACCTTGTCCGAGGTCGTGTCGACCGCCATACCCTCGGCTACGGGGACGTAGCAGGCCGGCTGCAAGGTGGCACCACGAGGGCCCGACACCTCGACGAGGCACATGCGGCACATGCCCACCGGCTTCATGCGCGGGTGGTAACAGAAGCGCGGGATGAAAGTACCCACCTGCTCGGCCGCGGCGATCAGGAACTGGCCCGCCGACGCGGTCACCTCGCGGCCGTCGAGGGTGAAGGTGACCGTCGCGTCGGCCTCGACCCTGGGGGCGATGCCGTGGTGCGACGTGACGACGGGGTCAGCCATGGGGACACCCCCCGTCCTTGACGTGCACCAGGAAGTCGTCGCGGAACATCCGGATGGCCGAGGCGATCGACGACGGGATGGACGATCCCAACACGCAGATCGTCGTCTGCTGGGGCGGCCACGACACGCCCGGCGCCAGGTTGTCGCACACGTCCATGAGCAGGTCGACGTCCGCTTCGCGCCCGTCCCCGTCCTCGATGCGCTGCAGGATCTTCTCCAGCCACCCGCTGCCTTCGCGACACGGCGTGCACTGTCCACACGACTCGCGCCAGAAGAACCGGGTGATCCGCCAGGCGGCGCGCACCACGCAGGTGGTGTCGTCCATCACCACGATCGAGCCCGACCCGAGCATGGAACCGGCTTCGCCCACCTCGTCCTGGCCCAGCGGAAGGTCGAGATGCTCGGAGCCGAACCAGGGGGCGGACACCCCCCCGGGAATGATCGCCTTCAGCTGCCGGTCGCCAGGAATCCCCCCGCCGTATTCGGGGCCGAACACCAGGTGGCGGAAGGTGGTCTTCACCATCTCCACCTCGTACACACCCGGATTGCGCACGTGGCCGGCCAGCGCGAACAGACGCGTCCCGGTGGAGCGGCCCGCCCCGAGGGCGGTGAAGGCGCCGGACCCGTTGAGCATCACCCACGGCAGGTTGGACAGCGTCTCCACGTTGTTGACCACGGTGGGCTCGCCGTAGAGGCCGATGGCGGCCGGGAAGTACGGGGGTTTGATGCGGGGGAAGCCCCGCTTGCCCTCGAGGCTCTCGAGTAGAGCCGTCTCCTCGCCGCAGATGTAGGCGCCGGCCCCGGGATGCACGACCACGTCGATGGAAAAGCCCGACCCGAAGATGTCCCGACCCGCCGCACCGTGCTCGTAGGCGTCGTTGAGCGCACTCTGGACGCGCTCGAGGCCGAGGGCAAACTCGCCGCGCACATAGATGAAGGCCCGGGTGGCCTGGATGGCATAGGCGGCGATGAGCACGCCTTCGATCAGTTGATGCGGGTCGCGCTCGACCAGAAGGTGGTCCTTGAAGGTGGCGGGCTCGCTCTCGTCGCCGTTGACCACCAGATAGGTCGTCGGCGCCTTGCGCAGCATCGACCACTTGCGACCGGCCGGGAAGCCGGCTCCACCCCGTCCGAGCAGGCTGACGGCGTCAACCTCGTGGGCCACGTCTTGCGGAGACATCCCGAGCGCCTTGCGCAGGCCCTCGTACCCCCCCGTGGCCAGGTAGCGCTCCAGGGTATGCGAGTCCTCGTACTCGAGGCGCGAGGTCACGATCCGGGGGGTCTCGGTGACGTCCATCACGCGCCCCCGGCTGCCTTCGCCGACGCCGCCTCGCGCTCGGCGCGGATCGTGTCGTCGTCGACACGCAGCCCACCCTGGCGACGCACTCGGACGAGCGTGCCGTGCCGAGGGATGTCGTCGGCCAGCGTCCCGGCGCGCAGGCCCTCGACGAGGTGGTCGAAGGACTCCGGGGTCACGTCGCCGACGAAGCGGTGGTTCACCGCCAGACACGGGGCCCGGCCGCAGTCGGCGATGCACTCGGTCTCCTCGAGGGTGAACATCCCATCGGCGGTGGTGGCTCCCGACCGGACACCCAAGCTGTCTTCGACATGGTGGAGCAGCTCGTAGGCGCCTCGCAGCATGCAGGCGATGTTGGTGCACACCGAGACCACGTAGTTCCCCACCGGCTCGGTGCGCAGCATCTCGTAGAACGACGCCGTCCCCAGCACCTCGGCCGGCGTGAGCCCGACCAGGGCCGCGATCTCGTCGATGGCCTCGGGGCGCAGCCAGCCGTCCTGCTCCTGGGCCAGGTGGCAGATGGGGATGAGTGCCGAGCGCGGGTGCGGGTACAGGGCCACGAGCTCACGGGCGCGCGTCACGATGTCGCTCGACAGGTGCCCGTCGACGGCGGGGGGCGTCACCGGTCCACCTCGCCCATGACCGGGTCGACCGAGGAGATGGTGGCCACAGCGTCGGCCACGAGCCCCCCGTGCATCATGACGGGAAGGCTCTGGAGATTCACGAACGATGGGGCCCGGATGTGCATCCGGAACGGCTTGGACGACCCGTTGGACACGAGGTAGCACCCGAGCTCCCCGCGCGGCGACTCGATGGCCACGTACACCTCACCCTCGGGAACCTTGAAGCCCTCGGTGAAGATCTTGAAGTGGTGGATGAGCGCTTCCATCGACTCGTCGATGCGGGCGCGCGGCGGTGGGGTGACCTTCTTGTCCTGGACCCGGTAGTCACCCGAGGGCATCTTGTCCAGCACCTGCCACAGAATCCGCACCGACTCCCGGATCTCGTTGATCCGGATGGCATAGCGATCGAAGTTGTCGCCGTAGGTGCCGATGATGACGTCGAAGTCCACCTCCTCGTAGGCGAGGTACGGCATGGTGCGGCGCAGGTCCCAGGCGACACCGGTGGAGCGAAGGATGGGGCCCGTCGCCGACAGGGCGATGGCCTCCTCGGCGCTGAGCGACCCCACGCCTTCCATGCGCTCGTTGAAGATGGGTTGACCCGTGAGCAGGGCGTCGTAATCACTGAGACGCGCCGTCACGTTGTCGAGGATCACCTCGACGTCGTCCTCCCACCCGTCGGGCAGGTCGGCGGCGGTACCGCCGGGCCGGATGAAATTGTGGTTCATGCGCAGGCCGGTGGTCTTCTCGAAGAAGCCCAGCACCAGCTCACGCTCTCTGAAGCCGAAGATCATCATGGTGGTCGACCCCACGTCCATGCCGTTGGTGGCCAACCACATGAGGTGTGACGACATCCGCTGGAGCTCGGACAAGAGCATGCGGATCCATATGGCGCGCGGCGGGAGCTCGACGCCCAGGAGCTTTTCGGTGGCGAGCGAGAAGACCAGCTCGTTGTTCAGCGGCGACAGGTAGTCCATGCGGGTGACATTGGTGGACCCCTGTTGATAGGTGAGCTCCTCGGCGGTCTTCTCCATGCCGGTATGCAGGTACCCGATGACGGGCTTGGTGCGCAGCACCGTCTCGCCGTCGAGCTCCATCATGAGGCGCAGCACCCCGTGGGTCGACGGGTGCTGGGGACCCATGTTGATGATCATGGTCTCGTCGTCGGGACGCTCGACGTCGAGATCCGACACCTCCACCCCGTGGCTCTCGGGGAGGCGCAGAACCGAGCCCACCTCGCGCTCGAGCTCCTCGGGCGATGTGTCGTGGCGCGATGCGAGCTCTTGCGATCCTTCGAAGGTCTCCTTGACGAACGGAGACGTCGTGTCAGGGCCGGTCATCGGGGCCCCGGGGCGTGCTTGAACTGGACCGGGACCCTGCCCACACCGAAGTCCTTGCGCAGCGGGTGGCCCTCCCAGTCCTCGGGCATGAGGATCCGGGTCAGGTCGGGGTGCCCCACGAACGAGATGCCGTACATGTCGTAGGCCTCGCGTTCCATGGCTTCGGCGCCCCGATAGAGATCCCACAACGACGACACCTCGGCCGCGTCTTCGGGGACCTGCACCCGGATGCGCACCCGGCGCACCTGCGCCATGGACAAGAGCATCACCACCAACTCGAACCGCTCGGGCACCACCCCGGCCGGCAGCGGGCGCCCGGGATGGCCCAGGTAGTCCACCGCAGTGAGGGCGGCAAGCATCTCGAACCCCGCCTCCCGGTGTGCCGACACCACGTCGTGGTAGGCGGCGCGGTCGGGGAACACCAGGTCGTGCCCGTCCGCCGAGGTGGATCGGGGCACGCCGGGAAGCGACAGTTCGTCAGGCGCGGTCTCTGGGCTCAACGCGGGGTTCCCAGCCGCACGGCGTCGGGGCGCTCGGGCACCCAACCGGCGAGCTCCTCCGGTCGCTGCGAGGTGGGGCCGCGCCGGCGGGTGATCTCACCGGTCCGGATCTTCTCGTGCAACGTGAGGATGGCGTGCAGGAGCATCTCGGGGCTCGGAGGGCACCCCGGGGCATAGACGTCCACCGGCACGATCTGGTCGACACCCTGGACGATGGCGTAGTTGTTGAACATGCCACCCGTCGACGCGCACACCCCCATGGAGATGACCCACTTGGGCTCCATCATCTGGTCGTAGACCTGACGGAGCACCGGGGCCATCTTCTGCGACACCCGGCCGGCGACGATCATGAGATCGGCCTGGCGGGGCGAGGCCCGGAACACCTCCATCCCGAAGCGGCTGATGTCGAAGTCCGCCGCGCCCACCGACATCATCTCGATGGCACAGCACGCCAGGCCGAAGGTGACGGGCCACACGCTGTTGCGGCGCGCCCACTTCACCAGGTCCTCGACGCGCCCGGTCAGAAAGTTGTGCTGAAGGTCCTCGAGCCCCATGCCGCCCCGCCCCGCTTACGCAGCCTGTCCGGCGCCCGGCCCCTGACCGGGCCCCACGCGGGCGATGGTCGATTCTGTGGTGCGCTCGGGCAGGGATTCGCGCAGCTGTTTCGCCGGACCCCAATTCAGCGCCCCGTTGCTCACCAGGTAGAGGAAGGAGATGAACACCGCGGCGGCGAACACCAGGACCTCGATGAGCCCGAACGTGTGCAGGTCCGACCGGAAGACGACCGCCCATGGATAGAGGAACACGATCTCGATGTCGAAGATGATGAAGATCATGGCCACGAGGTAGAACCGCACCGGAAAGCGCAGCGGCGGCTCCCGGTCGGGCACGATCCCGCACTCGTAGGGTGCGAGTTTGGCCGCGGTGGGACGCTTCCGGGGGGCGAGGAGGCCCGAAGCGAGGAAGGACAGGCCCGCGAAGAGCACGCCGAGCACGAATAGCACGACGATCGGCAGGTAGGCGCTCATGACCGAATGCGGTTCTACCACGACACCCTGCGCACGAGCACATTGAGAATCCGTGCCCGACAGGGCCCGGGCCGGGGGCCGCCGAGGGTGCCGACACGCCCGCCGCCGCCCTACGATCTAGCCGGTGACCCACCCCGGAACCCCCTCCCCATCGACCTCCTCCGGCCGTCCTGAGGCGGTCGAGGACTCCCGTGTCCATGACGTCGTCGTGGTGGGCGGCGGTCCCTCGGGCTCGGCGTGCGCCTATTGGCTGGCCGATGCCGGCTGGGACGTGGTACTCGTCGAGAAAAAGCATTTCCCGCGCGAAAAGACCTGTGGCGACGGGCTCACCCCACGGGCGGTGCGCCAACTGAGCGACATGGGTCTGTCGGGCGCCTTGGCCGGAGCGCACCGGTTCGACGGCCTGCGGGCGTGTGCCTACGGGATGAGCATCGAGATGCCCTGGCCCGATCACCCGGCGTTTCCTCCGGTGGGCTACGTCATCACCCGCCACGACCTCGACCAGATCGTTGCGGAGCGAGCCGCCAAGGCGGGCGCCACGGTGTGGGAGGGAGCCGAGGCCATCGGGCCGATCCTCGACCCCGCTACCGCCGGCCACGTCGGCGGAGCCGGGACGAGCGCCGAGGTGCTCCCCAGTTGTGCGGGGGCCAACGTGCTCGATCGCGATGCGGGGCGCCAGCGCGAGGTGCGGGCCCGCTACACCGTGGTCGCCGATGGGGCCAACTCGCGCTTCGGCCGGGCCCTCGGCACGTCGAGGGATCGTGACTATCCCCTCGGCATGGCTCTGCGGGGGTACTTCCGCTCGCCGCGCCACGACGAGCCCTTCATCGAGTCCCACCTCGACATCCGAGATGCCTCGGGAGCGGTCGTGCCCGGGTACGGCTGGGTGTTCCCGATGGGAGACGGCCGGGTCAACGCCGGGGTGGGGCTCCTCTCGGTCGAGGGCCGCTGGAAAGGCGCCAACACCACCCAGCTCATGGAGGCCTTCATCGGTTGGGCCCCGCGCTCGTGGGGCCTGTCCCACAAGACGCTGTGTGGACCGCCGACGGGCGGGAAGCTGCCCATGGGCCTGTCGGTTCGACCCCGTATCGGCCCCAACGTGCTCGTCATCGGGGACGCGGCGGGCTCGGTCAACCCCTTCAACGGCGAGGGCATCGCCTACGGCTACGAGACGGGACGCCTGGCGGCGGCATGCGTGGCGCGGGCGCTTTCGGGCGAAGGGGTCCACGCCCTCGTCGACTACGAGTCACAGCTCCAGGCGGCCTACGGCCTCTACTACCGGATGGCCCGGGAGTTCGTCCGGCTGATCAGCAGGCCCGAGCTGATGCAGATCTGCGTGCGCAGCGGGATGCACTCCCGCAGTGTCATGGAATGGCTGCTGCGCATCATGGCCAATCTGGTGCGGCCCGACGAGGTCGGTCCGGCCGAGGCCGCCTACCGCGCCTTGTGCACCATCGGCCGGCTGACGCCGGGCTGAACTTCGAAGGCCACGTGGGGCTTTCGAAAGCGAAGCCCCCTCAGAGCTGGCTCACGCCGATGGCCCGGGCTTCGAGGTCACGGACCAGCTCGTCCTGGGCGTTGAGTGAGAACACTAGGTTGCTCACCGACCCCAGCGTGGCCTGCACCCGCCCGTCGAACACGGCGGTCGCCATGGTCACCACGGTCTTGGTCTGTCCCTTGTCGTTGGCGATGCGCGCGATCTGGAACCCGGCCACCGTCACCGCATTCGCACCTGCGGGCACGGGGAGCACGACGGGCTGCACCGTGGCGGTGGCGAAGCCCGCCCCGCCGCCGCCGCCGGGCGCGTAGGGCAACATCGCCTGGACAAAGGGCTGGTAGCAGGTGGCGAACAGTGCCGGGTCCTGGAAGACCGTGGCGTCGGCCTCCTGGGTCGCGGGGCTGTCGACCACGTCGACCACCGAGCTCACCGCCCCTCCGTTGCCGGCGGGATCGGCGTAGGACGGCGAGATCACCTCGGCGGTGCGCGCCAAGGCCGCGCTACCCATGCCGAGGGCCCCGGCCACGGCCGAGAGCGGCACGCGCAGACACCGGGCCATCACGGTCGAGGCATTTTCGGCGATCTGGAGCGCGGCCGCGCCGTTCGTGGTGGCGCCGGCGGCGAAGACGTTCACCATGGTGGGAGCGTCCGCGCTCCAACCCGGGAGGTCTGTCGGTTGGATCCCGACGTGCGCGGCGATGGCGGCGTCCGACAGCGGTACCCCCGAGATGTGGCCGGTCGTTCCCTGTGTCTGGAAGTACCGGACCCCCGCGGCAACGGGAATGAGCCCGGCGAGCACCGTGAAGACGATCAGCCGCACCAGACCCTGGGCACGACTCGACTCGCGCTTGCGTGACCGTCGGGTTTGGCGCGGCGCATACCGGAGCCACGCCGGAAGCCGTACCGGCACGGCATCGTCGTCGGCCTCCCACCGCTCGGCCACCGTGAAGGTGTCGTCGACCACGCCGACGGCCGCCGGTGGTTCGACGACCTCGGGCTCTAGTTCAGGCTCGAGCTCGGGCGCCGGCGGGGTGGCCATAACCGGCGACGGGGGCTCGAGACGCACTGGCGCGGACGGCGGGGGCGGGGAGGGGGCCGGTGGCTCGGCGAGCTCGGGCTCCGGGGCCGGGTGGGTGGCCAGGACGGGCGCCGGTGGCTTGGCGAGCTCGGGCTCCGGGGCGGGGAGGCTGGCCAGGACGGGCACCGGTGGCTCAGCGAGCTCGGGCTCCGGGGGTGCTTCGGCGGCGGGGACGGGCGCCGGTGGCTCGGCGAGCTCGGTCTCCGGGGCGGGGAGGGTGGCCAGGACGGGCGCCGGCTGGGGCACGTCGATGAACAGGCGTGGCTCGGCGACCAGGACGGGCATGGGAACCTCAGCGATCTGTCCGCCGGTCGTCACTGCTTCTTCAACGTCGGGTTCTTCAACGTCGGGCTCCCCCCCGTGGGGCTCCTCGCCATTGGGGTCTCGCTTCGAGGGCACGAGCAGGCGGAGCGGCCGCCCGTCGATGACGAACTCCAGAGACGTACCCTGCTCTCCGTCGGGAAGGGCGGCGGGGGCGCCGAACTCCAAAGGGGTCGTGCGCTCCCATCCCACCGTCCGTCGCTCGCCCGGTTCTGGTCCCAGGAAGGTGATGCCCTCGGTGTCGACGATCACCGAGAGGTGGCCGACGACGGCCGGACCCTCGGGAGTGGCCCCTTCCAGGTAGACGTCGTCCATGCGCAGGCTCCCGTTCCCGAGCCCGAGTGATCCCATCGTCTGCCCTCCTCCGATTCGGCTTGTCAGCCAGTGACTGGTGATCGCCCTTCCCGAGCTCGCCCCCGGACGGGCGCGCCCGGGGTCGGGGCAAAGCGCAGGGAGAGGCGGAGGGCGCCCACAGCGGTCAGCACGCCGTCGACGGGCAACGTCGCCAGCACCTTTGCCAGCCGACGCATCCGTGCCAAGACCACGCTGACCCCCCCGACCACGCGCGCTGGATTTGACCGCTTCCTGTGATCAGGTGTCGGCACAAACGGCTCATAACCTGAGCCGGTGCCAATCGACCGGTCGCCACCGGGCGGGCCGTGGCGACCGATGCGTCGTCGTCGGTCAGCCGACGTGGACGAAACGCACCAACTCCATGGACTCGTAGGTGATCCAGGAGTCCGTCACCTGTTTGTACGGGAACATCTCGTGGGCGCCCAGAGAGGTGTCGCCGAGCAGGGCGGCCTCGAGTTGCTCGCACTTGGTCCCGAAGGTCTGGTACCCCGGGGCCCACACCAGCCAGATCTGGTGGGCGGGTGCGCTCAACTGCTCCAGCCGGGTGGCGAAGGACGCGGGGTGGCCCCGGTCGGACGCCGTGGCGTAGTCGACCCAGTTCACGAACTCCGGGCCGGTCCCACGCGGAAAGGTGATCTGCCGGTAGCGATCGGGGGCCAGGAGACGGTTCACTGACGGGCCGATCTGGTCCGGGCAGTAGGCGACGACGTCACCGGGACGGCCCAACTGGGCGAGCGTGGCGGCCACCTCGCCCGCCTGGGTCCGGCTCGTCCAGGCACTGGGAAGACCGCTGGCCAGGCCGAAGGCAACCGTGGCGGTCAGTACCCCGGCCCTGATGCGGCCGTCGGCGAAGGTGACGAGGCCCAGAGCCACGAGGAGCACGAGCGGCACGAAGACCATCGAGGCATACCGGGCCTGGAACGCGCTGCGACTGATATACCCCCCCACCACCGCCGCGGCCAGGGTGCCGGTGAGCACCAGAGCCAGCGCCCGCCCCCGGGGCCGGGTGCGCAGGTCCAGGTCGACGTGGAACGAGCCCCGGGCCGCGCCGAACAGCCCCAGGCCCACGAGGGCGAAGTAGACCAGCGCCAGGGCACGGCCCTGATTGGTGGCCCCGCCCGCGAACGAGGTCACGGCGTTGACCATGGCGGCGAAGTCCGCCGGCTTGGCCCACGGCGTCCCGGTGTGGTGGGCCTGATAGAGGAACGTCGGCACCCAGGGCACGAACGCCACGCACCCGACGACCATCGCCAACAGTGACACCCGTGCCCCCGGTCGGCGTCCCTCGGGGCCCCGCCACCCCTGGAAGGCCAACCACAGGCCCGTGACCCCGACGAGATAGAGCGCCCAGTAATGGGTGTAGAGGAGCAGTCCGGTCAGGATGGCGACGGCGGCCACGTTGAAGGGGGTGCGGCGGCGGAAGACCTGCTGCAGGGCCACGGCGCCGGCGGCGGTGAGCAACCCCACCAACGCGTACATGCGGTTCTCGGTGGCGTAGCGAACCGCGAACGGCGACGTCGCCACGAGGACGAGGGCGGCGGCGGCCACGGTCTTGCCACCAAGACGCCGGCCCGCCAGCCAGATGAAGGGCAACGTGGCACAGCTGAGGACCCCCGACAACGCCCGCACCGCCACGTCCGAGCTCCCGAAGGCGCCGCTCCAGAAATGCAGCAGGTAGTAGTAGAGCGGTGGTGCGCCGTCGCGACGCAGGGCCCCGTGGATCTGCCCGAGCGGCAGCCGGGAGATGTTGAGCGTCAACGCTTCATCGAGCCACATGTCGGAGCTGGCCACGAAGCGCAGGACGATGCCCAACACCACCACCACCACCGCACCCACCACCAGGAGCCGCGTCATCCGGGGTGACAGGGCCCGGCCTTCACCAGCGGCGACGGGCGACCCGGTCAGTACGGGTGCGGTGTGAGGCGGCGCTGAGGGCTCGACACGGATGGCGTCGTCGGCGGGGACTGTGTCGGTGGAGGTCATGTCGGGCCCGACCGGTGGCGCCTGCAGGCCGTCCATGCGTCGCATGGTAAACGACACGGTGGTCCGCCTCCGTGACGGGTCATCGGTGTCACCCACCGCCACCAGGGATCTTGTACCTGGGTCGACGGCGGAGATCAGGCAGTCGGCGCGTGGGTGCGCACCACCTGGGCAGCCGCCTCTGCGGCCGCCTCGACCACGGCGTCGAGATGGGTGTCGAGATGCGCGAGCCCCGGGAACATCGCTTCGTACGGTCCGGGTGCCAGGGCCACGCCCCGCTCGAGCATGGCGGAGAAGAACGGTGCATAGACCCCACCGTCCACGACGGCGCGCGCCGAGGTGTAGTCGGTCACGGGCACGGTCCCGAAGAACAGGCCGACGAGCGGGCCCACCACCGGGACCTGGACGGCGATCCCCGCACCCGAGATGGCGGCCCGCAGCCCATCGGCGAAGCGTCCGGCGCGCGCACACAGGGCCTCGTAGTCCCCGGACGTGACGGCGTCGAGCACCGCCAGGCCCGCGGCGGTGGCCAGAGGGTTCCCCGACAAGGTGCCGGCCTGGTACACAGAACCCTCCGGCGCCAGCGCGGCCAGGACGGCGCGCCGTCCTCCGAAGGCACCCACGGGGAGACCGCCGCCGATCACCTTGCCGAAACACCACAGATCGGGCGACACCCCGGCGCGCGCCGCCATGCCCCCGACGCCGACCCGGAACCCGGTGATGACCTCGTCGAAGACGAGGAGCGCGCCGGCGTCGTCACACGCGTGGCGCAGGCCTGCCAGGAACCCCGGGGCCGGTGCCACCAGACCCATGTTGGCCGCCACCGGCTCCACGATCACACACGCCACGCGCTCGTCGAGGGCGGGGACGAGGTTGTAGGGCACCACCACGGTGTCGGCCACCACCGACGCCGGGACTCCGGCCGACGCCGGCAGCCCCAGGGTGGCCACGCCGCTCCCTCCGCCGGCCAGCAACATGTCGGAGTGCCCGTGGTAGCAGCCGTCGAACTTCACGACGCGGTCCCGTCCGGTGAACCCCCGGGCCAGCCGCACCGCGCTCATGGCCGCCTCGGTGCCCGATGACACCAACCTGACCTGCTCGCAGCCCGGCACGCGGGCGCAGATGGCTTCGGCCAGGAGCACTTCGCCCGGCGTGGGCGCGCCGAAGGTGGTGCCCAGGGCGACGGCCCGGGTCACGGCCTCGGTCACCACCGGATGGGCGTGGCCGAGCAGCACGGCGCCGTAGGACTGGACCATGTCGATGTAGCGGCGCCCCTCGACGTCCCACACGTAGGGCCCCGCACCACGTTCGACCGTGTACGGGGTCCCGCCGACCGCCGCGAACGAACGGACCGGGGAGTCCACACCGCCGGGGATCACCCGCCGGGCCCGCTCGAACCACGCCGCGTTGGAGGGGGCGGCGCCGACTCCGGCCCGGGCTCCCCCGCCGACGACGCCGGGGCGCTCAGGCACCCAGGGCCTCGGCGACCTCTCCGGCGAAGTACGTCAGGATGATGTCGGCGCCGGCCCGCTTGATCGCCACGAGGTGCTCGAGCGCCACCGCATCACCGTCGATCCATCCCCGCTCGGCCGCGGCCTTCACCATCGAGTACTCACCGCTCACGTGGTACGCGGCCACGGGGACGTCGACGTGCGCCGCCACCGAGGCGATGACGTCGAGGTAGGCGAGGGCGGGCTTCACCATCACCATGTCGGCACCTTCGGCGATGTCGAGCGCCACCTCCGTGAGCGCTTCGCGGCCGTTGCGAGGGTCTTGCTGGTACCCCCGTCGATCTCCGCCCCCGGTGATGGTGACGTCGACGGCCTCTCGGAAGGGCCCGTAGAGGCCCGAGGCGAACTTCGTGGCGTAGGCGAGCACGGCGACATCGATGTGCCCGGCGCCGTCGAGGGCGCTGCGGATGGCGCCGACCTGACCGTCCATCATCCCACTGGGCGCCACGATGTCGGCGCCTGCCACGGCCTGGGCCAGGGCCACGCGCCGATAGAGCTCGAGCGTGGCGTCGTTGTCGACGGCACCGTCGTCGCCCAGCACACCGCAGTGGCCGTGGTCGGTGTACTCGTCGAGACAGAGGTCGGCGATGAGCACCACGGTGTCGCCTAGTGCGCTGCGCAACTCGGCCAGGGCCACCTGCACGATCCCGTCGGGGTCCCACGCGCCGGACCCCACCGCATCTTTGACGTCGGGGACCCCGAACAGCACGATCCCGGGTATCCCCAATGACGCCAGGCGCTTGACCTCGACGACGAGCGACGCCGGCGAGTGTTGGAAGTGTCCCGGCAGCGACGAAATCGGGACCCGGTCCTTCACGCCGGCTCTGACGAACAACGGGGCCACCAGGTCGTCGACCCCGAGGGTGGTCTGTGCCACCAGTCGCCGCAGGGCGGGCGTCCGGCGCAGTCGGCGCATGCGCCGCACCGGGAATCCGGGGCTGCCGGTCCCGTGCACGGGCCTGCTCTTCATGGCACGCCAGCCTACGTGGAGGGCGGGCGGGCGGCGCCGAAGTGGGCGCGCAGCGCGGCCACCAGCCCCTCGGCGCTGTGCTCGGCGGCGACCACGTCGACACCGAAGCCGGCCCGGCGAGCGGCTTCGGCCGTGACCGGCCCGATGCACGCCACCACGGCGGGGGTGCGGCGTCGCCCCGCCAGCTGTGTGTAGAAGTTCACCGTGGAAGGAGAGGTGAAGGTGAGGACATCGGCACCCGAGGCCAGGTCGAGCTCGTGGGCACCGACGCCGTGCTCGGGGCCCGCCGCCACGGTGCAGTACGCCTCGACCTCGGTCACGTTCCAGCCCTTGTCCCGGAGTCCGGGCGCCACCACGTCGCGCGCCTCCACGGCGCGGGGGAAGAGCACGCGCCCCGGTCGTGCACCCCCCGAGGGGGCCGGCGCCATGGCCGCCACCAGACCGGCCGCGGACTCGTCCTCGGGGACCAGGTCGGCGACGAGGTGGTAGGCCGACAACGCCCGTGCCGTGGCGGCACCGATCACCGCCAACCGGGCACGGCCGAGGGCGCGCCCGTCGCGCAGCAGGCCGATGAAGCGCTCCACGGCGTTGGCCGAGGTGAGGACGACCCAGTCATAGGTGTCGGCGCGAGCCGCTTCGGTCCGCAACGCCACGCCACCGTCGGGTGGGTCGACCACGGCGATCACGGGGAGCGCCAGGATCTCGGCCCCGGCATCGGCGAGGAGCGAGACCAGTGCGGCAGCTTGGGCACGGGCCCGGGTCACGACCACCGTGAGCCCAGCGAGAGGACGCGTCGAGGTAGCGCGCAGGTCGAGGGCGGCCACGGGCCCGATGACGATCGTGCACGGAGGCCCGAGATCCACCGCCGCCAGGCCGGCGAGCGTGGTCCGCACACTGGCCTGGGCCGACGTGGTGCCTCGGTGCACCACCAGCACCGGTGTGTCGGGGAGGCGCCCGGCCTCGACGAGCCGACGGGCGATCTCGGCTCGCGCCGCCATGCCCATCAGCACCACCAAGGTGCCCCCGGTGCGCGCCAGCGAGGACCAGTCCACAGCACCGGGAGCGTCGGCGTCGGTCACGTGCCCGCTCACCACCGTCACCGAGGACGACAGGCCGCGATGGGTCACCGCCACCCCCGCGGCTGCGGGGGCGGCGAAGGCGGAGGTGACGCCCGGGACCACCTCGAAATCGATACCGGCGGAGAGCAGCACCTCGGCTTCTTCCCCGCCTCGCCCGAAGACGAAGGGATCGCCCCCCTTGAGCCGGACGACGCGCTTCCCGAGCCGGGCGTGCTCGAGGAGCAGGGCGTTGATCTCGTCCTGGTGCTGGAGTTGGCCCGGTCGCTTGCCCACGTCGATGCACTGCGCGTCCGTGGGAGCGAGCTCCAGCAGGCGGGGGTCGACCAGCCGGTCGAAGAGGATGACGTCCGCCTGGGCCAACAGGTCGGCGCCCCGGCGGGTGAGCAGCCCCGGATCGCCGGGACCGGCTCCCACGAGGTAGACGGTCACCGGGACCGGACCGGGGTCCCGGTGGGGTCGGGATCGGCCCAGTCGTCGAGCGACCGGCCCCCGCACTCGTCGAGCAGGACATAGGCGAGGCGTCGACCGAGCTCTTCGGGTGCCGACGACGGCCCGCTGATGCTGCGGCGCAGCAGGATCCGTCCGTCGCGACTGGCCAGGAACCCGTCGATGGTCAGCCGCGTGGCGCCGTCACCGAGCACGGCCAGGGCCCCGAGGGGCAAGGTGCAACCTCCGCCCAGCGCGCCCAGGAAGCCTCGCTCGGCCTCGACCGCGGTGTGCGCCTCGGGGTCGTCGACCGCGGCGAGCAGTTCGAGCACGGCGGAGTCGTCGTGGCGGCACTCGACCGCCAGCGCCCCTTGGCCCACCTGGGGGAGCAGGGTGCGGGGATCGAGCACCTCGGCCACCTGCGCGCTCAGGCCCAGGCGCTCGAGTGCGGCGAAGGCCAGGACCCCGGCTCCCACCTCGAGCGCCCGTTGCAGCCGGGTCGCCATGTTGCCGCGCAGGTCACAGAAGGTGAGATCGGGGCGGAGCCACGCCAGCTGCGCCCGACGGCGCACCGAGCCGGTGGCCACGGTTGTGCCCGTCGCCAGACCCTCCAACGTGGCACCGACGAGGGCGTCACGGGGATCGACACGCTCGGGCACACACGCCAGGACCAGCCCGGGCGGAGTCAGTGACGGCAGGTCCTTGGCCGAGTGCACCGCCAGATCGGCCCGACCGTCGAGCACGGCCAGTTGCACCTCTTTCACGAAGGCGCCCTGTCCTCCGAGCTGGGCGACGGGGACATCGACGAGCGCGTCGCCGGTGGTCTGCACCACGACCGCCTGACAGCGCGGGGCCCCGGGCAGCGCGCCCAGCCTGTCGGCCACCCGTCGCGCCTGGAACAACGCCAAGGGCGACCCACGGGTCGCCAGACGCAGGGTGCGGCCGTGTCGGTCCCCGCCGATCGGGGTCACCACCTCGTCAGAGGTCGAACAGCGTGCGCAGCGCCTCGACCAGGCGCTCGCCGCGCGGGGTGCCCGCCGCCTCTTTCACCGCCACCGTCGGCTGGTGGAGCAGCTTGGCCAGCACGTCGCGTACGACCGACTCCACCTCCGTCCACTGCCGCTCGTCGAGATCGGACAGCCGCCCCCGATGACGCTCGAGCTCGGCACCGCGCAACTCCTCCACCCGGGTGCGCAGCGCGGACACGACCGGAGCAGCGCCGCGCGCCCGCTCCTCGGCGCGGTAGCGCTCCACCTCCCCGGCCACGATCTCCTGGGCAGCTGACAGTTCGGCCCGGCGTCCCGCCATCGCCCGTTCGGCGTGCTCGGTGAGATCGTCCATGTCCATGAGGTCGATCCCCGGCATGGCGCCCACGGCGGGATCGACATTGCGCGGGACCCCGAGGTCGACGACCACGAGCGGTGCGCTGCCGGCGGCCGAGGCGTGCGCCGCGCCCGCCGGGGCCACCAGCTCGGCGTCGAGCACGGGAAGCGACGCCCCGGTGGAGACGAAGACGACGTCGGCCGATGCCAGTGCCTCGCCCAGACCGGTCAGGGCCACCCCGGTCCCCCCGATGCGCGCCGCCAGGGTCGAGGCCCGACCCACGGTGCGGTTGGCCACCACCACCTGGGCCAGGTCGCCGTGACCGCCCAGGGCTTCCACCATGCCCTCGCCCATCTCGCCCGCCCCCACCACCACGACATGGCGCCCGGCCAGCGATCCACCCAGCCTCCACGCGGCGAGCTCCACGGCCACGTGCGACAACGACGTGGCGCCCTGAGCGATGGCGGTGGTCGACCGGACGTGACGACCGGCCTGCACGGCATGACGGAACAAGCCGGCCAGCACGGGGCCGGTGGCGTGCTCGGCCTGGGCCCGCTCGAGGGCACGGCGCACCTGCCCGAGGACCTCGGTCTCCCCCAGAACGCTCGAACGCAGCCCCGCCGCCACCTCGAACAGGTGACCGGTGACGGCGTCGTCGAAGAACACCGTCCAACTGCCGTCGAGGGCGTCGACCGTGGTCCCCGCCATCCCGGCCAGGAGCTCTTGGAGATCGGTCACCCCTTCGTGGAAGCGTTCCACCACGGCATAGAGCTCGGTCCGCATGCAGGTCGAGAGCACCACCACCTCGACCAGATTGGCCCTATCGCGCAGACCCGCGACCACCTTGCCGAGGTCGTCCTCGGAGATGGCGACCCGTTCGAGCACGTCGAGCGGCACCTGGTGCTGCTCGAGTCCAACGACGATGACCGACAACGTCTCGCAGAGCTCCTTGGGCGGGCGGGCCACCCGCAGCACGACACCAGGCCCTGGGTGGGCCGGTCCCTCCCTACCAGGATGCCGGTCGGCGCTCCGGTGTGCCAGACCGGGGTGACCGTGCCAGAGCGGTCGGGCGAGGGCTCAGCCGGGCTCGGCCGAGCTCAGACCCACGGCGTGCGGCAGAGGGGACCAGGCAGGGGCGGTGCCGGGGATGTCACGGTGTGAGAGATAGAAGCTCATGACCTGCAACTCGATGGACAGGTCGACATAGCGCAGGAGAACCTCGGGGGGAACGGTCAGGACCCGGGGCGCGAAGTTGAGGACCGACCCCACCCCCGCCTGCACCATCCGGTTGGCGACGTCCTGCGCGGCCGAGGCGGGCGTGGCGATGACGCCGATGGCAGGGGGATCGGCTTCCGACACCCGTTCGAACTCGTCCACGTGATGGACGGAAACCCCCCCGATCTCGCTCCCCAGGAGGGCCGGCTCCACGTCGAAGAGTCCAGCCACCCGAAACCCTCGCGACGAGAACCCCTGGGAGTTGGCCAGGGCCCGACCCAGATTCCCGAGCCCCACGATGGCCACGGGCCAGTCGCCGTGCAGGCCGAGCTCGCGATCGATCTGCGTGAGCAGGAATTGGGCTTCGTATCCCGAGCCGCGCGTCCCGAAGGACCCGAGGAACGAAAGGTCCTTGCGGACCTTGGAGGCGTTGACCCTGGCCATCTCGGCCAGCTGGTCGGAAGACACCGTGGTCGTCCCCGCCCGCACCAACTCGAGGAGGATCCGTTGGTAGACGGGGAGGCGTGCGACCGTGGCCTCAGGAATGCGGCGCGGGTTCGGGACCACCATTGGGCGGATCGTACCGATGCCGGGGTGGCCGGCACCAAGTCAGGCGGATTAGTCCCGCAACGCCCGACGCAAGGCCTTGCCCACCAGCCCGCGGGGAAGCTCGGACACGAACCTGACCACCGTCGGGCACTTGTAGCGCGACAGGTTGGCGGCGCAGTAGGCGCGCACGAGCTCCTCGGTCACCACCGCCCCGGTGGCGACGACGATCACGGCCTCGACGGTTTCGCCGGTGGTGGGATCGGGCCGGCCGATGACCGCCACCTCGGCGACACCGGGCACCGACCCCACGACGCGCTCCACCTCGGCGGGGAACACGTTGAAGCCGGAGACGATGACGAGATCCTTGGAACGGTCGACGACGAAGAGATCGCCCTCCTCACCGATGACACCGATGTCCCCCGTGCGCAGCCAGCCGTCGTCGGAGCGCACGCGCGAGGTGGCCGTCGCATCCCCCCAATAGCCGGTGAAGACGTTGTCGCCCCGCACCCAGATCTCGCCCGTGTCGCCCTCGAGAACCTGCTCGCCCTCCTCGTCCACCAACTGCACCTCGACACCGGGCAACGGTCGACCGACCGAGCCCGGCCGGTTGCGACCCGTGCCGAGCGACGTGGACACCGCCGGTGCGGCCTCGGTGAGGCCATAGCCCTGCCAGATCTCGATCCCGTAGCGACGTTCGAAGCGCAGCGCCACATCGGCGTCGAGCGCGGCCGCGCCCGAGATGGCGCGACGCACGCCCGCCAACGGGGACGGCGCGTTCGGGCTGGAGGCGACGGTGTCGGCCCACGCCGCGAACATGGTGGGAACGCCGAGCAAGGTCGTCACACCCAGTTCCTGGACCTGGCGGAGCGACTCTTGCGCGTCGAATCGCGAGTCCAACACCAGAGCCGCACCCGTCGCGAGGGCGAGGCCGAGGGCCACGTTCAATCCGAAGACATGGAACAGCGGCAGCGCCACGAGCCCGACGTCGTCGGCGCGGAGGATCTCGGGGATGCCGAGCATCTGGCGCAGGTTGGCCGTCAGGTTGCCGTGGGTCAACATGGCCGCCTTGGGCTCGCCGGCGGTCCCCGAGGTGAACAACAAGACGGCGAGGTCAGACTCGTCCCGATCCACCGCACCCACCGGGTGGTCGGTCCCTGCGGTCGACTCCTTCGACTCGACATCTTCGCCGGGCTCGCCGTCCTCGCCCGTGCCCGGGGGGGCCACCTCGGCCGGCTCACCCGCCCCGGTGGCCGAGAACTCCTCCCAGACCTTCGCCTCGCCCATCGCAGCGACCTTCGCCGCGGCGGGCAGGACCACGTGCGGAACCCTGGGTACCGCGCCGATCAGGCTGTGGGCCAGCACAACGACGGGCTCGACCACGCGGAGCTCACGCCCGAGCTCGTTGGGGGGGCTGTTGGGGTTGAGGGGAACGGCCACGGCTCCGGCGGCCAGGACCCCGAGATAGGCCACGACGAAGTCGACCGAGGTCGGCCACACGATCGCCACGCGGTCGTCGGGACGGACACCGAGCTCTCGCAATCCGGCGGCAACAGCCACGGCTCGGCGTCGGACCTCACCCCAGGTGTGCCAGACACCCTCGGCATACAGAGCACGGTCGCCGGCCGCATGATGATCGGCGAGGGTGGCGAGGTTCATGGTGCACGACCGGGAGCGACCGCTCGGAGCGTGACGAGGTCGCCGGGTTGCACCCCGAGCACGGTAGCGGCCGACTGCCGGTCACAGACAACGGCGATGTGTCCATTGGCGTCGACGATGAGACCCAGTTCGCCCGGCTCGAGGGCGGCGAACGTCGCCACCCGTCGGGCCCGATGTCCGACGGCGGCGCGCACCTCGAGCTCGTCACCGAGCGCCGCCGCGGTGACGTCACGGGGGACGGCGGCCAGCTGCACGTTGCCGAAGCGGTCGATCCACAACACCTCGGCCTCGAGCACGCCGGGGCACACGGCGAGGTGCGGGTCTGACAGACGCACCAGCGCGGCGGGATCGAGCTCGGGGCCGAGCGTGGCCAACGACACTCCCTGCCACAGCCGGGCCGCGGCCGGCGCGAAGACGTCTCGACCGTCGAAGGTGGCCGTGATCGGAGGCCCCGACGAAGCAGGCTCCGACGACGGAGGCGCAGAGGACCGCTGGATCTCGACGACGCGTGCCACACCACCGAGGAGCTCGACCGCCCACAACAACAGCCCGTTGTCGGGCCCCACGAAATGTTGTGGTCCGCCTCTTTCCTCACCCGACCGCACCGACATGGCGACGGCTCGTCGCGCCGTGCCCACGCCCGGATCGACGACTCCCATCACCACGCCCGGCCCAAGGTGTGGCGCGGCGCGCTCCAACGCCAACGCGCCCGCTCTGACATCGAACGGTGTCACGTCGTGAGTCAGGTCGATGATCGCAACCCCCGGCGCATGGCGCGACACAGCCGCTCGCACCACACCAGCGAATTCGTCGGCCAGCCCGTAATCGGTCAGCAGAAAGACCGACCCACCAGCTCGCCCCGCCACCTGCCCCCCTCGTCGCCAAGGCGGCCGGCGGGTGTCAGCCGGCCTGGGTGTACCGGTCCGCCAGGTACCGGTTCACGTCATCCTCGCGGAGACGGAACGACTTGCCGACGCGTACCGCAGGGAGCTCTCCTGCATTGATCAGTCGGTACACCGTCATATTGGACACTCTCAGCGTGGTCGCTACCTCGCGTACAGTCAGGTAGCGAGCGCTGGTGACGTCATCTGCGCTCAGTGGAATCACCCCTCTCCCGCCTGAGGCGACTGTACGCCAATGTGGTGAATGTTGGAAAGTGAGCGGGCCAGAAAACTGCTGCTCAGCCCAACCGGCCGGTCCGGGGCCCCGGAAACCGGGGTCCGGCGAGAATCCCGGCCCGGGGTCACCGCCGCCCGTCCCAGGGGCCCGAACGGGGCCTCCGGCCCCCACCAGGGGTGGTCATCGCGCCAACTGGCGGGAGCGCTCGGTGGCCGCGGCCACCGCGGCGGTAATGGCCTCCCGGACCCCTCGATCCTCGAACACGCGCAGGCCGGCCTCGGTCGTCCCCCCCGGAGAGGCCACCGCCTCTCGGAGGCTCTGGGGCGTCTCCCCCGACTCCGCGAGGAGGCGGGCGGACCCCACCAGGGTGTCTGTGACCAGGAGCCGGCTCACCTCCTCCGACAGGCCCACCGCCATACCTGCCTCGATGAGGGCTTCGACCACGAGGAACAGATAGGCAGGCCCGGACCCCGACAGTCCCGTCACGGCGTCGAGCGAGGTCTCGGGGAGCCGGACCACGTGGCCGACCGCCCCCAGCAGGTCCTCGGCCCAGGCGAGATCCTGTTCGGTGGCCCTCGACCCGCCCGCCACGGCGGAGATCCCGGCCCCCACCGTGGCCGGCGAGTTGGGCATGGCCCGGACCACCGCCGTGGAGCCGGGAAGCCACGATTCGAGACGGGCCAGGGGAACCCCCGCCATGATCGACAGCACCCTCGAGACCCCGACGCCCGACAGCGCCCGGCACGCCTCTTCGCCTACGGCCGGCTTGACGGCGAGGACGGCGGCGGCGGCCTCGGTGACGTCTGCCCGGACCTCGATGCCCGGGAGCTGAGCCGCAAGCTCGGCCCGACGAGCGGCGGAGGGCTCGGCTACGACGATGGCAGCCGGGCTCCGCCCCGCGCCGAGCAGCCCGTGGACCAGCGCGCCGCCCATCCGGCCTCCGCCGACGACAAGCAACCTTGGCTCCATCGGCGTCACGCTACCGAGCATGGTGACGCGGCGCGGCCCGAGGAACCCTGGACACCGGTCGCACTTCCCCGATCGACCGACATCACCAGCCCCTCGGGCCGCACGCATCCGCACCCTAGCCCGCGCGCGCGACGCGCGCCGAAGACATGTCGCGTCCGCGTCGATTCACTTGCGCGCCGCGTCGCGCACCACTTGGGCGCGTGGCGCGTCAGGCTGGTCGGCGGCGGCGGTAACGGCCCGCGAACCCGATGCTCATCGCCGTCGGGAAGTAGTCGTCGACATAGGCGAGGCTCGACCCGATGATGCGATCGAGCTCGTCCTCGGTGACCGCGTTGACCGGGATCTCACCCACGAGATACACCGCATCCTCGGCTCCGAGGGCGAATCGCATCTGGTGGAGGTCGGCGTTGCGACGCAACAGGTACTCGAACGTCGCCTCGATGTTCACTTCGGGTGCCGGCATGACCTGTGCTTCGTGGTGCAAGGTGCGCTGGCGGATGGTGAGCCACACCGTGACGAAGTCCTTCTCCTCCCCACGCAGCCGCAGGTACCAGCGACCGTCCTCGGGTTGGTGATCCACCGCGACCACCGCACCACCCTCGGCCAGGCGCGCCCCGGTCCACCTCTCGATGACGCTGTCGCAGGCGGCGCGCTCCTCCGCCGAGGCGATGTCAGCTCTGGGCACGCGGCGGGAGCCCGGGGTCTAGCGGTTCAGCGGCACTCGACGAGTCGCTCGGCGGTGAGCTCCTCGTAGGTGGCACGCAGCAGCGACGCGGCCTGCGCCCAGGTGTAGCGGCGGGAACGGACCACGGCCGCGGTGGCCAGGCGCTCGGCCAGTAGGGGGTCGGCGAGGAGGCCCGAGACGGCCGAGGCGAACGCCTCAGGCGTCGAGGGATCGACGACGAGGCCGGTACGCCCATCCTCCACCAGCGTGGTGAGCCCTCCCACCGCCGCCGCCACGACCGGGGTCCCACAGGCGGCCGCTTCGAGCGCCACCAGACCGAAGGACTCGGAACGGCTGGGCACGACACACACGTCGGCGGCTCGGTAGTACGTCGAAAGCAGCTCGTGCGGTTGCGGCTCCTCGAAGCGCACCCGGTCGCCCAGACCCAGCTCGTCGACGAGCTTCTGCAATGACGCCAGGTGCTCCTCGCCGCGGGGGCCGCTCGGCCCTCCCACGATGAGGAGCGAAGCATCGGGCTGGTCCTTCATGGCCGCCAAGGCACGAACGGCGACATCGGCCCCCTTGAGGGGTTGGATCCTGCCCACGAACAACAACAGAGGAGTGTGCCCGGGCAAGCCCAGGGCGCGGCGCGCCTGGGGCCGGTATCCGGGACCGAAGAAGGCGTGATCGACGCCGGGTGCGACCACGCGGATGCGGGCCGGGTCGCTGTCATAGAGCTGCGCCAGTTGGGCGGCTTCGACCGAGCACGAGGCCAGCACCACCTCTGAGCAGCGCATCACGGCGGCCTCGGCCTCGGCGCGACGGTGGGGCTCGTCGCTCGACACCTCCTCAGGGCTCGCCTCGGCCTTGACCCGGGCCAGAGTGTGGAAGGTCGACACCAGCGGAAGATCGAGCTCGTGCTTGATGCGGTGACCGGCGATGCCCGACAACCAGTAGTTGGCGTGTACGGCGTCGAAGCCCCTCTCCGCGTGCACGAGGGGGTCGATCCCTGCCCCGGTGGTCATGAGGGACAAGACGTTGTCGGTGAACTCGTCGACGACGGTGGGGAGCTCCTCTTTGGCCATGGGGCCCAACGGGCCTGCCGGCACGTGGTGGACACGCAACCCGGGCTCGACCGCCACTGTGGCCGGCAGCTCGTCGGACCATGCCCGGGTGTAGACGTCACACTCCACGCCGGCCCGGGCCAGGGCGCTGGAAAGCTCACGCACGTATACGTTCATCCCCCCGCCGTCACCGGTCCCGGGTTGGGCCAGGGGCGAGGTGTGCAGGGAGAGCACTGAGAGTCGACGCACCGGCGAGGAGCCTACCTGGACCTTCGTGGTCCCGGTCCGGGCGATCGATCCCTTCAGACCCCCGCCGCGGTCTCAGCGGGGTCGGCCCCCATCTCGACGATCTCCCCCGTCGGCGCCGATCCCACCGCCGCCGACAGGTCCTGTGGCCCCTCCGTCGAGCCCTCACGATCGGGCTGGCCCTCGTTCTCGTGGCGGAAGGACAGGTAGATGCGGATGAGCGCCTGCTTCTGCTCCTCGTTGAGATGGGCGTCGGCGAGGATCTCGCGCGCCAGGTCGGTCTCCCCCGTCCCGGGCTCGAGGATGCCGGCCTGGACGTAGAGCGTCTCGGCCGAGATGCGCAGGGCCTTGGCGATCTGCTGCAGGATCTCCGCCGACGGGCGGCGCAATCCCCGCTCGATCTGGCTCAGGTACGGGTTGGAGATCCCCGCCAGCTCCGACAGGCGCCGCAACGAGAGCCGGGCCGTAGAGCGCTGTTCCCGAATGAACGCACCGAGGTCACCCCAGCGGTCCGGGAGTTGCTTGGGCACGGCTGGTACTCCTCGGTCCTCGGGCCGCCGTCAGGCCAGCAGGCCGTCGACAGATGCCTCGCCCGTTTTGTACCGGCTGACGATCTCCGCCTGGAGCGTGTCGATGCGCTCGTGCAGGGCCCGGCGCTGGTCGGAGATGCGCTGCTCGATGGCAGTGAGTTGCTCTCCGACGGTGCGCAGCTCGGCTTCGCTCATGGTCGTGAGCGTGGCCGTGTGGTCGGCGTCGAGCACGCCGTCGAGCTCCTGGGTGAGGTCGTCTCTGTCGAGGTCAGGCGACATCTGCGACGGGAGCCGTCCGTATCCCTGGGGGCGGGCCGGTCCCGAGCCGATGATCGAGGGCAGGCGCTCCACCAGTGAGTCGAGGTTCTCCCCTCCGTCCTCGTGATGGTCGAGGCAGGCGTGGACGAGGTCCAACCGGCCTTGCGCCATGCGTCGGAGGTACGACACCGCCGTCTCGGCCTCCTGGCACTCGGCCCGCATGGCTCGCACGTCCTCGAGCGAGCGCTCACGCAGGCCGTCCAAGTAGTCAGGGGCGAGCAAGCGCTCGAGCTCCGTTTCCAGCCAGGCCATCACGGCGAGCGTACTCCGCTCCCTGGCGACCCTTGCACTCCCGGGCGACACCCCCGGTCAGCGCACCGGACCGGCGCGCCACGAGGGGGCGTAGCACCGGATCACCCTGCCGAGGACCGCCTTCGTCGGCACCGGCCCGAAGGTGGCGCTGTCGGTGGACGCCCCGGGGTTGTCGCCCCGCACAACGATCTCGCCCTCGAGCACGGCGCTGATCCTCTTGACCAGCACCCGCCCCGGGTCTCGGGGGTCGCGCACGGCCACGACGTCCTCGGGGCGAAGCCGGCGGCGACGCACGACGAGGAGGCGGTCGCCCGGCGCCAGGGTCGGCTCCATACTCCTGCCCTCCACCACCACCCGGCGCGGGCGCACGGCGACAAAACCCAGCGCCAACGTCACCGCCGTGGTGAGGACCGCTCCCGACCCGACCGCCTTCCCGCCCGGCCGCGGCAGGCGCCGCCCGTCCCGCCCGCCACGGTTCACCATTTGGCCTGTGTGGGTAAGGTGAGCGAGACCCTCATGACTTCACTCTGCACGAAGGAGCCCTACCCATGCGCATCGTCGACCGCCTGCTGTCGTCCGTCGACCGGATCAGCCCTCCCCGCCCCGCCCACGCCCACTGCGACCTTCCCTGCGGGGTCTATGACCCCGCCCAGGCGCGGATCGAAGCCGAGTCGGTGAAGGGGTGCATGGAGAAGTTCAACGGGTCCGACGACGCGGTGTTCAAGGAGCGTGCCGTCGCCATCAAGGAGCAGCGGGCCGACCTCGTCAAGCACCACCTCTGGGTGCTGTGGACCGACTACTTCAAGCCCGAGCACCTGGCCAAGCACCCCCAGCTCCACGATCTGTTCTGGAAGGCCACCAAGGCGGCGGGCGAGGCGAAGAAGACCAACGACCCCAAAGTTGCCCAAGGCCTCCTCGACCAGATCAAGGAGATCGACACCCTCTTCTGGGAGACCAAGAAGGCCTAGCGCCGGCGCCACCTCCCCCGGTGGGGCCGGGGGCGGTTCGCCGCGGTCGGCGGCCTCAGCGCAGGGAGAGGGGCAGGTGCTCTGTGCAGAAGCGGGAGGTGGGCGTGGCCGCCAGGACCTCGTCGTCGATGGCGCCGGTGCAGTGCTCGCACTGCCCGTAGGTGCCCTCGTCGAGCAAGGCCAGGGCACGCTCCACATCGGCGAGCTCCTGCTCGATCGAGTCGAGCAACGACCCGTCGATGTCGAGCTCGTCAGTCGTGACGTCATCGACAGTCGAGGCGTCGCCGGGGCCCGTGACGTCCTCGATGACAACGACGGCGTCGTCGTAGAGGCCTCCGGGGAGATCGTCGGCATCCGGCTCCCCGCCCGGGCGGGAAGCGACGGCGTCGGGATATCCCCCCCGGTCAGGTCCTGCGGGGTCGTGATCCACTCCGGCGATGGTACCGGCCGGTGCCGCCGAGGGGCGCGACGGTGCGCTCCTAGACTTCGCCCGTGACGCCCCCGGTGGAACCCCCCGCCCGACTGGTGGGCGACGACGTGCGTGTCCCGTGCGTGGACGGTACCGAGCGCCGCTACGTGAACCTCGACGCCGCCGCCTCGACCAGCGCCTTCCCCTCGGTCATGGGCGCCGTCGAGCAGTTCGTCCCCCTGTACTCGAGCGTGCACCGCGGTGCGGGCTACAAGTCGCGACTCGCCACCGCTGCCTACGAGTCGGCACGGGCCACCGCACTTGCTTTCGCCGGTGGTGGGCCGCCCACGACCGCTCACACCCGACCCGGCGACATCGCCATCCTGTGCCGCAACACCACCGAGGCCCTCAACCAGCTCGCCTACCGCCTGCGCCTCGAGCCCGACGACGTGGTGCTCACCACCGTGGTCGAGCATCACGCCAACCTGCTTCCGTGGGGGCGGGTGGCGGCACGGCGCTACGTCGAATGCGACCGGGACGGGACCTTCGACACCGATGCCGTGATCGCCGGCCTGGACGGGTCGCCACGGCCCCGGGTGCTCACCCTCACGGGTGCCTCCAACGTGACGGGATGGGTGCCGCCGCTGGCCGACATCATCGACGCCGCCCACGACCGCGGGGTCCCCGTGGTCCTCGACGCCGCCCAGCTGGCACCGCACCGGGCCATTCCCGCCCAGGCCGACTACGTGGCCTTCAGCGGGCACAAGCTCTACGCGCCGTTCGGTGCCGGGGTCTTGGTGGGCCCGGCGGCCACCTTCGCCGACGGTGATCCCTTCCTGGCGGGCGGCGGGGCCGTGGATCTCGTGGACCTCGACGAGGTGTGGTGGACCGAGCCGCCCGATCGAGAGGAGGCGGGGTCGCCCAACGTCATGGGGGCCGTCGCCCTCGAGGCCGCCCTGGAGGAGCTCGGGCGTATCGGATGGGCCACCATCTCGGCCCACGAACACGCGCTGGCGTCACGCCTGCGGCGAGGACTGGCGGCGATCGAGGGCGTGCGGGTCCTCGGCCCGTCGCTCGACACCGACACGCTGGCGATCGCCGCCTTCGTACTCGAAGGCGTCGACCACGCCCTGGTGGCCGCCCGGTTGAGCGCCGAATGGGGCATCGGGGTGCGGCACGGATGTTTCTGCGCGCACCCGTATCTCATCCGTCTCCTCGGGCTCTCGCCGCACGAGGTCGACACCTACCGGGAACAGGTCAGAGCGGGCGACCACCGGTTCATGCCCGGTGCGGTGCGGGCCAGCTGCGGGATCTCGAGCACCGAGTCCGACGTCGACGCCCTGCTCGACGCGGTCACCCGCATGGCGGCGGAGGCCCGGACGGGACAGAAGCCCGCCATCTCCTATGTGCAGGACCCCGACACCGGCGACTTTTGGCCCGTGAGCGACGAGCCGGGATGGCGGGGCCACGAACGCGAGACCGGAGCCTCGTGCGCCCGCGGCTGAACAGGACGAGGGGCTCGGAGCGGCGAGGCCGGCCCCGACTCAACCCATGGAGCCGTGGAAGGGCACCCCGAAGCTGAAGATGCCGCCGTCGGAGGCGGCGAGCCAGTACCCGACCGTCGAGGACGGGGTCATCGAGACGATGGGGGCGGCGAGGGCGACATTGCCCGTCGATCCCCGGAACGGGGCGTCGCCGAAGGCAAATATCCCTCCGTCCGACGCGGTGAGCCAGTACCCGTGGCCGTCCGGCGTCGACGCCATGGCCACCACGGGCTTGGTGAGGGGGCGCCCACCCATCGAGCCGAAGAAGTCGGCGTCGCCGAAGGCGAAGAGCCCACCGTCGGCCGCCACCTCCCAGTAGCCGCGCCCGTCTGCCGTCGTGGCCAGGCCCACCACCTTCCGGGCCAAGACGTGGCCGCCCATCGAGCCGTAGAAGGCGGCATCGCCGAAGGCGAAGAGCCCCCCGTCCGACGCCACCAGCCAGTAACCGTGCCCGTCGGGTGTCGAGGCGATCCCGACGATCGGCGCGGCGAGGTGTTGGCCTCCCATGGAACCGTGGAACCCGGCCGTGCCGAAGGCGAAGACGCCGCCGTCCGCGGCCACGAGCCAGTACCCCTGGCCGTCGGGTGTCGAGGCGAGTCCCACGGCGGGGGCGTCGAGGACCGCGCCCCCCGGCGTCCCGGGCAGGTCGGCGGCCACCTGGCTCCAGGTGAAGTCGAGCGCCGGCGTTCCCGAGGAGTCCACCAGGAGCTCGGTCCAGCTCGGGTTGCCCTGGTACGCGGTGGCGTTGTAGCCCGTGCCCATCAGACAGGGAGCGCAGCGCAGGGACATGAGGATGTTGTTGCGGTGTCCCCAGCACCCCGAGGTGTTCTGCGGCGTGCAGTCGATGTTGTAGGAACCCAGGCCGTCGTCGTACATCCAGAAGTAGATGGCCTCGAGAGGACTGCCCACCGCACCGGCCCAGTTGCCGCCCCATGACGACCACGGGAAGCCGCCGGGAGCCGAGGGGTCGGTGTTCACCGCCGCCGCGGCCTGTGAAGTCTGGTCGAGCGCCGTGGCCAGGCCCGAGAGCGGCGGCATACCCCGGACGGTGCGCTCCAGGTTGGTGACCACGAAGAGCTGCTGCTGCGGAGACAGCTGGGCCCAGTCGGTCGGGAGCACCATGCCGGGCAGGCCTTCTTGGTTCCTGGCGTTGGCGATAGCGCTCAGCACGGCGTTCTCACACCCGGCGGAGTTGTCGAAGGAGCTCCCCGCACAGTTGTCGAGGAAGTTGGGGGACGGGGCGATGTTGACCGACGGGTCCCCGCCGGGGCCGTTGCCCGAACCGTTGCCGGCCACGGCCTTGGTCGCCGGCACGCGGTGGGCGGGGGCGGGGTTCCTCCCCGCTGCCCGTGTGGTCGCGTCGCGGTTCTGCGGCACGACCGCGGCTGCCAGGGCCACCGTCAGTGCCACAACCGCCAGCAACCCGATCCGAGCCCGCCGGTCGCGAAGCCCCCGTGTCGCAGCGGTCACGACGTGCTCTTTCCCCCAGGAATCAGTCGTCACCTTTCGGGTATCGGAACACTCATGGCGGTTATTAACTCACGCAGAGAGAAACAGGGATTCTTTCCGATTTCGCCTGGTCCACGGCGTTTTCACGGTGACGGACAGTGAGATTCACCAGGACACCCGGGGCCTCGGTCCCGCGGCCCGACAGCGGTGGCGGGGCCTCCCTGCGGCCGAGGGTTTCCGCAAACGAATTCGACAGGGGATCGATCGAAACGAGGCCCCGGTCCGTCTCCCCGACACGCCAGTCCTCGGCGCGAGGGACACGGCGTGCAGCGCCAGATTCGCGGGCGCACCCAGCTCGGCGACGACCGGAGTGCTGGTGGCGCCCCGATATCCTGAGCCGCGTCGCGCGCACACCGGGAGCCATCGATGCCGTTCGAGCTGAAAGAAGTTCTCCGAGCCCGCCAGGGTGAGAACTTCCGCCTGCAGGCGCAGTACATGAATCCCCAGATGGGCCGGGTGCTCAAGGTCATCGGGTTCGACCACTACTACGAGCGAGGCGAGGGCTGTTATCTCTACGACGCGGCGGGTCGGCGGTATCTCGACTTCCTGTCCGGCTTCGGTGTGTTTGCCCTGGGCCGGGGGCATCCGGCGGTGACCCGGGCCATCCACGAAGCCCTCGACGCCGATCTCCCCAACCTCGTGCAGATGGACTGCGCCCTCCTACCCGGGGTCCTGGCCGAGGCACTCGTGCAGCGCTCGCACCCCGGCATCGAACGTGCCTTCTTCACCAACTCCGGGGCCGAGGCCATCGAGTCGGCCATCAAGTTCTCCCGGGCCGCCACCAAGCGCGATCGCATCGTCTACGCCGACCACGGGTTCCACGGGCTCACCACGGGGGCGCTCTCGCTCAACGGGGGACGGGAGTTCCGCGACGGGTTCGGCCCGCTCCTGCCCAGCACCTGTGTCGCCTTCGGCGACATCGACAGCCTGGCCCGCGAGCTGCGTCGGGGCGACGTGGCCGCCTTCGTCGTGGAGCCCATCCAGGGCAAGGGCGTGAACCTCGCCCCCGAGGAGTACTGGCGCGCCGTCCAGGCACTGTGCCGGCGCCACAAGACGCTGTTCGTCATGGACGAGGTCCAAGCCGGGATGGGGCGCACGGGCAAGTTCTTCTGCCACGAGCACTGGGGACTGCAGCCCGACATCATCACCGTCTCCAAGGCACTGTCGGGGGGGTACATCCCGGTGGGGGCGATGCTGTCGTCGGCCAAGATCTTCGACAGCGTCTTCAGCTCCATGGACCGGGCCGTGGTGCATTCTTCGACCTTCTCCATGAACCAGCTGGCCATGGTGGCAGGGCTGGCCACCTTGCAGGCGTTCGATGAAGAGGACATCGTCGACCGTGCCCGTCGCACCGGTGAGGCCTTCACCAAGGCCCTCGATCCCCTCGTCGAGCGCCACGAATTCCTCCGGGAGGTACGCGGCAAGGGGCTCATGATCGGCCTCGTGTTCGACAAGCCCGAGTCGCGGGCCCTGCGGCGACGGTGGGCGGCCCTCGAGACCATGCGCACCGCCTTGTTCTCGCAGCTCGTGGTCGTCCCCCTCTACCACCGCCACGGCATCCTCACCCAGGTGGCGGCGGACAACACCAATGTGGTGAAACTCCTTCCGCCTCTCGTGGCCGGAGAGGAAGAGGTGGAGTACTTCGTGGACGCGCTCGACGACGTCCTCGGCGCCGCCAGCAGCGGGTCGGGGCTGTTCTGGGAGGTCGGCAAGACCATGGCCAAGGGCGCCCTGCGGCGGTCCCCGGGGTGAGCGCCGCCCCGCCCGACGACACCCGGCGCGACCTCGCCGTGGCGCTCGAGCCCGGAGACCGGGTCGGGGTCACCGGCGCCAGCGGGTTCATCGGCTCCGCCGTGGTGCGCGCCCTGCTGGCGCGCCACGCGTCGGTCGTGGCCCTGGTGGAGCCCGGGGCCGACGTCGCCAACCTCGAGGGTCTCGACGTCGAGCAGATCGACGTCGACGTGCGCGACGCCGAGGGCGTGGCCCGGGCGGTCCGGGGCTGCCGGGCGGTGTTCCACGTCGCCGCCCTATACCGGTTCTGGGCCCGAGACCCGCGACTGTTCTACGAGGTCAACGTGGGGGGCACCCTCCATGTCATGGACGCGGTGCGAGCCGCCGGTGTCGAGCGCATGGTCTTCACGAGCACGGTGGGGACGCTCGGTCTCGACGGCGGCGACCACGGATCGGCCGCCGACGAGCGCAATTACCCCGACGTGAGCCACCTGTTCGGCTCCTACAAGCGCTCGAAGTACGTAGCCGAGCACGAGGTATTGCGCGCCGCCGCCCAGGGCCTCCCCGTGACCATCGTCATGCCCACCTTCCCGTTGGGCCCCCGTGACCGGGTGCCGACGCCCACCGGACGCCTCATCCTCGAATTCCTCGACGGCCGGGTGCCGGGCTTCGTCGACACCACCTTGAACGTGGCGCACGTCGAGGACGTGGCACAGGGCCATGTCCTCGCCCTCGAACGTGGCGACGTCGGGCGCAGCTACATCCTCGGGGGCGAGAACTATTCGTTGGAGCACCTGCTGCGCGTGCTGGCCGCCTGCACCGGTCTCCCCGAGGCGAAATGGCACGTGCCGCGGGCCCTGTCGCTCGGGGTGGCCCACATCTCGGAGTTCGTCGAGGGACGCCTGCTGGGGCGCCATCCCACCGTCCCCATCGAAGCGGCCCGGATGTCGACGACGAAGATGGCGTTCGACGACTCCCGGGCGCGCAAAGAGCTGGGCTACTCGCCCCGCCCTGCCGAGCATGCGGTCATGGACTCGGCACGATGGTTCGTAGAGAACGGCTACGTCCGAGAGGCCCGCCGGGCCCGCATCACGTTCCGGGACGTCACCTGACCCTCGAAGCGGCGCCGGGCCGTGGAGGGACCGTGGCTAGATCACGTCGGACGACGAGAACAACCCCGACGACCGGAGGTGTTCAGGTAGTCGTGGAACTGCGCGGTGGACCCGATGAACCCGTATTCCACGATCGAAGGGGTGTCGGGCCCCTCGGCACCGGCAGCGACGTACGAATCGGCTGCGTCAGGGCGGCCGAACGTGGCGAGCAGATGACTTCCGAGTGTGAACACCTGATCTTGGGTGCCACCCGCCTTGACCCCAAGAGGCACACGATCGGTTCGAGAGGTCAGGCCTATCCGCACGTGAAGTTTCACGATGGCTTGGCACTTCCCCAACCCAGCTTTACCGACTCCTCGAGCCTACGAACTACACCAAGTCGCTCAGACAGTTGATCTCGCTCCTTTCCCTTCTTGAAGCCGAGGTCGAGGTGTCCGTCAAGGACCGGCATCGTCGAGCGAGTTAGGTCGGTTTCCCCCACGGCACCGCTAGATTGGCCGTGCCATGCCACTCGATCCCGTCATGCTCGCTGGTGTGCCCGTCCGACGCGTGGGCTTCGGCGCCATGCAGCTGCCGGGGTCGGGCGTGTTCGGCCCGCCCGCCGACCGAGACCAGGCCGTAGCTGTGCTGCGTCGGGCGGCGGACGCCGGCGTCAACCACATCGACACAGCCCAGTTCTACGGGCCGGTCGTGGCCAACGAGCTCATCCACGCCGCCCTCCACCCGTACCCCGACGACCTGGTCATCGTGTCCAAGGTGGGGGCTGCCCGCGACGACCGCGGCGGATGGCTCGGCGCGCAGAGGCCCGAGGAGCTGCGCGTCGGCGTGGAGGCGAACCTGCGCACCCTCGAGCTCGACCGCATCCCAGTGGTCAACCTGCGGCGCCACCCCGGGACCGACGTGCCGCTGAGCGAGCAGCTCGACTCCATGTTCGCCATGCAGGCCGAGGGCCTGATCGGCGCCGTGGGCCTGAGCAACGTCGAGGTGGACGAGTACGACGCCGCTCGGCGGCGGGGTGAGGTGGCATGTGTGCAGAATTCCTTCAACATCGTCGACCGGACGCACCAGCCCCTCCTCGACACCTGCAATATCGACAGCGTCCCCTTCGTGCCGTTCTTCCCCCTCGGCTCCGCCTTCGCTGCCGACCGCCCCGTCTTGAACGCACCCAACGTGCGGGCCGCCGCTGCCCACCTCGGCGTCACCCCCGCCCAGGTGGCCCAGGCCTGGCTCCTCGACCAGGGCCCCCACGTCCTTCTCATCTCGGGGACCTCCTCCCCCGCCCACCTCGAAGAGAACCTGGCTGTGGAGGACGTCGTCCTCGACGCCGATGCGCGGGCCCTGCTGGAGGGATAGGGCCGCGGGGTCGACCACACGACCGAGGACCGCCGAGGCGAGTTCAAGGGCGAGCGGTTTCCCTTGATATGGGGGTGCGGATCCGGACATACGGAACCGCTCAAGGACCGTCGTACTTGACCAATCTCCGTACCAGATTTACGGCGGAACATGACGATTCGATGACCCCAGGCGCCGTCGAGAGGTACATCCGATCTGCCTGACTCGATACGTCGTACCAGCACGATCCGTCTGTGGCCCGAAGACGCCACACTCCCGGGGACCGCTCGATCATCGAGCCAGCTCCGTGTCGACCAGCCACCATGGCAGGATGGGAATGTAGGACAGGAGTAGGAAAGGTCCCTACTCTCGGACGCTTTCCCAGCAGGGGCCGCTAGCTCATCAGGTAGAGCAGGGGACTTTTAATCCCAAGGTGCCGGGTTCGAGCCCCGGGCGGCCCACCACCAGGTTGTGTTGTTCCGAGTGAACCCCGTCATTTCCTCTTCGGGAGATCTCCGGCGCGTGTTCGGGTGATCCCCGACACCTTGCCCCACCAATCTGCACTCAAGCGCAGGAGGTGGCCGAATGCTCAGGGAGCTCAACAAGGTGGAACAGCGTTATGACGCCGTCTTGGCCGTCATCAGAGAAGGGATGCGAGTCACCGAGGTAGCCGAGAAGTGCGGCGTGCATCGAGACACGGTGCACTCCTGGCTGGCCCGTTATGAGGCCGGGCCTCGAAGGCCTCCAGGACCGCTCGCACCGGCCCAAGACTTCGCCCCTGCAGATGCCCGCAGTGATCGAGGTCGGGGTGCTCGAGCTGCGGCGGAACCGGCCCCATTGGGGCCCGATGAGCCTGCGCCACCAACTGTGGCGCGAAGGCGTGTCACCGCTTCCTTCCGTCTCTGGGATCTATCGGGCGCTGCTGCGTCACGGCCTGATCGAGCCCAAGGCTGATCGCAAGCGTCTTGCGACCTACAAACGCTGGGAACGTGGGCGGCGATGGAGCTCTGGCAGATGGATGTGGTGGGCGGAGTGCTCCTCGACGACGGCACCGAGTGCAAGGTGCTCACTGGCGTCGACGATCACTCCCGCTACTGCATCTGCGCAGGGATCATGCTCCGAGCCACCGGACGGGCGGTCTGCGGGTTCTTCGCCCAAGCACTCGAGTGCCACGGGGTGCCCAAGGAATTTTGACTGACAATGGCAAGGTCTTCACCAACTGATTCGGCCTTACTCCCACCGAGGTCCTCTTCGACAAGATCTGCCGCGAGAACGGCATCATCCATCGTCGTCTAACCGCACCGGCGTCGCCGACCACCACCGGCAAGATCGAGCGCTTCCACCGCACACTGCGCACCGAATTCCTGGGGGGCAGATCTTGTCCTCCCAGCACGTGGCCCAAGATGAGCTCGACGCCTGGGTGAGCGACGACAACACCAAGCGGCCACATCAGAGCCTGGGTATGGCCACGCCGGCCCAACGCTTCGAGGCAAGGGCCGAGCGATGCGAACCCGACCTGGCTCCTGACCTGCGTGTGGTGACCGAGGACCGTTCGGCACAAGGCTGGGTGAGCCGGACCGTCTCGGTCAATGGCACCATTTCGGTGTCCAACCAGGTCTTCTCTGTCAGAAAGCAACGCGCTGGGCACCTTGAACCCACTCAGTTAGACGAGGAGTGGGGTAGCCACGGTGATGACTGCCCGCGCATTGAACGCAGGCACCTCATTTGCACGAATCCTGATTGCCTTTGGGTCTTCACGATGTCCTCGCGACCGGGGAAGATCTCATGAAGCTCAAGCGGGGCTGCACGACGTCTACTGATGCGCTGGTCCTGATGAGTGGTGAACCAGATGACGACACAAGCCTCGTCGAGTAGCGACGTGGTCTATGAGGGGCTCAGCAGAGCATCGATAGTCCCGTCGCTCGATGATCCGCCAAGATGCCCCACCCTGTAAATGTCCTCGATTGAGTGCAGCACCCCGGTGGTATCGACACTGCCCGCATATTGCTGTGGATTGGCCTTCAATGCAGCACTCACCACTATCGTCGGAACATGGCCACCCCCACCGCCGTTGATCCCGGTGTTGTCGGTGTCGGCCTCGTCCCACGTGATAATGATCTGACCTCCAGTCTTGTACCAGTTCGTGGCTTGGACCGAGGGGATGAAGCTGGACAGGAAGGCATCTCCTTGCTGCGGGGTGCCGTCATGCTCGTCGCTAATGAGGTTGGGCGTGTACCACACGAAGGCCGGGGGCGACGCACCGTTGAGGTCTGAGGTAAGTGAGGAGGCATCGACGACGGTGATCCTCGTGTTAGGGAAGTACTCCCACGGAACGTGGCGCACCGCATATTCGCCTGAGTCGTTGGTTGGATTAGCGGGAAGGTTTTCGGCGTAGGCTCTCTCCGAGATCCCCGCCGTGGCGAGCTGATCTGCCAGGGTCAGCGCCCCCGGGAAGCTGTGCGAGGACGGCGGATTGTCATCGGTGACTCCCTGGTTGGAACCGGACACCATGTCCAGATAGTTCGGGAGACTTGGGTGCCCGAAGGCGTAGCTCTGAGTAGCCAGACCGTAGGTAGTGGCCAAGCTGTTTGTGTACGGCTGGTCCGACTGCCCGATGACCTCTCCCAGGTTCTTGTTCTCCATCATGACAACCATGATGTGTGGCGTCGTTGTAGTTGCCGGGACAGCCGATGTTGAAACCGTGGCTGGCGTCGGCCCGGGAAGTGGTCGCGGTGCGGACTGGGTGACTTGGGTGGGGGAAGTTCTCGGAGGAGCGCTGGTACCTCGTGGGCTGGACGCCGTGGGATTCGCAACTCGGGGAAGTGCCTTCAGGGCGCGCTCAAGTGTGGTCACCGTCGTTGAAGGTGGCAATGCTTCCAGCGCATGCACAAGTGTGGTCACTGTCGTATTGGGTGGAAGTGCCTCAAGCTCCTGCTCGATTCGGTTCAACTTGGCATCTCTGGGGAGCTTCTTCAGCGCTCGTTCCAGCGACGTCAAGGTCTGATCAGGAAGTTGACCCGCTACTGAGTTCAGTGTGGTGGCAGATTGAGCATTGCGATTTCCACTTCCACCGTCAGCGATCTGAATCACACCGATCAGAACGCCCACGACCACCAGTAGAGCGGCCATACTCAGCCAAGGCTGAGTGGAGTGCTTATCCACCTTCCCATGGTCCGAGTGGTCCTCGATAGGGGTTCTCGCCCCTGGATGCCAGAGCGTTCCGACGAGACTTCCTTGGGCGGCGGAGGCAGTTCCTCGGGTGTGGCTCTCCACAGAACTTCGCCCGACCGTCCTAGGGCCACCCGGAGTCGGGCGCCATCTGGTGGCGGGCGCATCAAGTGATCCGATACCACTGTTCCTGACCAGGGCGGTTGGTTGGCCGTCTCTGAAGAGTCGCTCCTCATGGACCCCGACCGGGTCGGGATGCCAACCGTCAAGGTCCATTCGTCCCCCCACGTCTTCTAAAGGCTAAGTCGCCCAGCGTCCAACAATACCTCTGACATCGCCGTACGGGATTAGCCATCGATCTCCGGCTGTCGATGCCCGATATCTCGCTCAGGAGAGTTGATTCGTGCTGAATGTCGACGATCGAGTTCGTGTCGCGTCCGGGACGTTGCCGCTAAACGTCGTGGAAGGGTGCATAGCGCTTGTGTCGTAAATGTTCACACGTGGTTGCTCGTGTGGAGTCCGCTAACCGTTGACACCGACCACGCCTAACCGGCGGGATTACGATTGTTGAGTACCTTCTAAGATCGCATCGACAAACTGCTCCGCCCACGCGTCGATCGGTCATGTCGGGATCGGGGCGCGAGCAGGGCGCTTGGTGCCACGCGCTGGCTCTCGGAATGGCGCTTCTGACATTTAGCCTCCTCATCGAACCTGGCAGGACCACCGTGTCCGAAGGTCGGTTGGTGAGCGTCGAAGGCCCAGGTGCCTCAGCTCGTCGTGAAGAAGTGAGACCAGGATAACGGAGGGATGGGTCAGGACGGTCAAGTAGAGGAGTGAGGTTTACGTCGGAGAGGAGACTTCATCATTCTCCGACTGGCGGCTTCGACGTGGCAAAGCCCGGACTCATTGTGTGACGGCGTCAATGAGGCCACGGTGGCGGAGATCAGCGGCGAGCGCCTCAGATGACACGAATGAGTGGGTAACAAACCCCCGATGGGCGGCTGCTTGGAGGTTGGTGGGGTTGTCTTTGATGTAAAGGGTCACCGAGGGTTCGGGTGTGAAGGTCTCCAGAGCCTCCAAGATTCCCGGGCCGATTCACCACGGGATCCCGACGAGATCCTCACGGATATCCGCAAGGTCTTCACCACGTTTCGCCGTCGCCCCCACCGAGAGGCCCTTCGACAAGATCTGCTGGGAGAACGGCATCATTCACGCCTCACAGATCCCGCGTCACCGACCACAAGAGGCAAGGTCGAGCGCTCGACGCTCCGCTAGCTCAATTCTTCGTGCAGTGAGGTCGTGCGTCCGAGAGTGTCTGTTGCTCGCCGGTCGAAGATGCGATTTCGACCGACAGCGGCTTGGCGACACGTGGCGAAGATCACCGTCGAGATAATCAAACTGACTGCTCCCACGACCATGAGGATGACCCCCAACGTGGACAGTCGGAACCCGTGACTTTGTGCCGTCACCGCCCAACACAAGATGGCACCCAACGTGATCGAAATAATGCTGAAGACCATGCCGGCGAGACCCATGTTGTGTGGCTCCTTGTTCGTTGCCAAGCCATTGGCCTGGTGCGAAGGAAGCTGGGTCTGAGGCGCCTTCATTCAACCGTACCGCATGTCCCTCCTCAATCTTGGATGGAGACCCAGGAATGTCGGAAAGCGGATCAGCAGGCACCCCCAGGCTGCGCCTTGGAAGCAGTTCCCATCGCTTTCCTCACGTCTAGGGAGATCATCGGCGTTGAACGAGGACCACAGGTACGCGGGACCGTGGCCCCAATCTGGAGTACCACGTGCCCGGAATTAATATTCCGCCATGCGACTGAGCGCGACTTTCAACCCCATACGTGGCGAGGAAACGTAGGTTCGAGGAGGCGGGCTCCGCGACGACTGCGCCGGACCGTAGTCAATGTCGCGTTACTATCCGTGCCCACTGCACCGGAGCCGCGAACCCACAATGCGGCCAGTCATGGGCGCTGCATGTCGCAAACGACGTGTGGTGAGCGAACCACGATTCCAACGACAGGTCGCGCGGACAAGAGTCTCTTGTACAGGTGACTGCGTCACCTCGGTGGACCACAACGGTCCCCAGACACTCTGGCAATGGAAAAACTCGCATCGTTCCCCTCGGCGCGACCGGGCCTTCAACGTTGGCTACCCCGCCATCGGAACCCTCATGACTCTCGATTGTGTAACGGCAGAACACGAGCAAACATTCCTCCAGAGAGGTGACGGGGAGAGACAGCGTGAGCGGCGACAAGTTCTGATTACCTACTTGCAAAGGCGTCGCGCCGTGTCGGTACATCATTCGGTGACGAGTCTTGCACCCCGATGGCAGCGTGATATTCGGTCGCAAGCCACACAGAGTGGCGCAACGAGCTAGATGGCGCGTCGGGAGACGCTGTGGTGACGTTCTGCTCTATTCGTCGTAGCCGTCATCTGTCACCGTTGGAGTGTTCTGCCCCCGAGGGACGGCGTGGGGGTAACGCCCTTTCAAGGGCGGACCTATAGCAAGTGCGACTCGGGTCGGAAGCTCCGACCTTTCGTTGCTCCACGTTTCGCCGCCGAGTGTCGGGGCGAAGGGGTGGCCAGGCCTCAAGGGCGGCGCGATGACTTGAGGATCAGAAAGGCGATGTTGGTGCATGTCCGTACAGAGACCGGCAGTGAGATCAGCGTGAGGTCGCTCGACGATCGTGATCGTCCACCCCGTCGATTTGCCACGGGACGGCTGTGCGCGGAGTCCAGCTGTGGCACGCGCCTTTCCGTTTACAACGATAGCGAGTACTGCTCACTGCACCGCCTGGGCGTCAAGCCGCGTATTCGAGGTAAGAACGTTAGGTGACGCTTGTGAAGCCTCGACTCATCTGGCTTGGCGCGTGCAGCATGATGGTGTCGGTGAAATGAAGAATCCTCAGGAAGCCCTGATAGCCCTCGGCGGCGTTCTACCAGCGGCATCGTTGCCCCAGACTCTCAATCCCAAGGTGCCGGGTTCAAGCCCTGGGCGGCCCATCACTCAGTGTATTGGTTCGGGTGATCCTGGACCAAACAGATTCGCCTGATCCTTGACCCCAACTCCGAGTGATGCTTTACACATTCGACTTGAGCCTGATGCTCTGGTCCACCGGTCTTGGCACACCGAGGCTGTGCGTTACTGAAGCGCCTGTGTTGTCCTCATCCGGCGTGAAACCCGGGGGGTTCGTCATATGACGAAACCCCGCCGTCGCGAACCACTGGAGTCGCGATCCCCTGTTTGAAGAGTCGCTCCTCGTGTGCAGCGAACGGGTCCACATACCAACCTTCTGCGAAGTGACTGGCGGTGCCGTGCTCGATTGGTAGATCACCGTGGGTGGAGGACGTCTCGGGTCGACCTCCGCTCTTCCGGCGCCTGGGGGTCGCATACGCAAGTTGATTCACCATTCGACGCGGGAAATCGGCGAGGAGAAGCATCAGCAGCCCGAGCAGCATTAGGACCGCGCCGATGATGGTCGCTGTCTTCAGGCTTGGCCCTGGTCCAGTGAACGCAAGGGAGTGAGACGCGGCGGTCACCACACGGTTCGTCACCCCTGACGTCGAGGATGTCACCTTGGTTGTTGCGCGTGCTGAGGTTGTCGGCGTTGATGCTGGGGACGTCACATTAGAAACCGTTATGGTCCAGTTGCCTTCAGAGTCAACATTGAGCCAGTAGGGGCCACCAACTAGGTCATTGCTGATGGCAGAGCCGCTGAAACTCCCAATCGAGTTGAAGGGAATATCCTGAAGTGAGCCATCACTTGCAAGGATTTCTACAATAAAGTTGCCACCATTCGTGGCCGTATTCTGCGATTGCATCCGCACACTCGTTCCGGCAGAAAACGGCCCGACCACTTGCTGTCCAGCGCCACTATACGTCTGAGGAAGTGCCGCCCCTGCAACGTCGCGTGGTTGACTGACGGTAACCGTCCAAGCTGCATCTGCTGTTATATTCAGGACGTAGTTTCCTTGAGGAAGACCCTCGACGACGGCACCGTTGTACGTTCCG
>DATCBU010000009.1:0-43452 GCA_036511675.1 Acidimicrobiales bacterium
GCGCTGCAGCGCGCGCCGCAAGCGCAGCATCGAAGCCACGCCGTCGCATCCACGCCAAGTCGTCCACGGTCGCCCGCGTCCCCGGCACCACGACCAGATCGGCGTCGGCGATCTCCTGCGGATAGGACGCAAAGACGAGGATCACGCCGGGCTCGGCGGCGAGCGGGTCCAGATCCGTGAGGTTGCTCGAGCGCGGCAGTCGGAGCACGGCCACACGCAACGTGTCCTCCCCGATCGGTTGGCCCGGATCCCGGAAGGCGGAGGGGTCGGGGCGGTCCTCCTCGTCGACCCACAGACCCTCGACATAGGGAAGCACTCCCAGAGTGGGCCGGCCCGTCAAGGTCTCGAGCATGGTCAGGCCCGGCTCAAGCAGCGTCTGATCGCCACGGAACCGGTTCACCACGAATCCCTGCACAAGCCGCTGGTCCTCGTCATCGAGCAACGCCAGGGTGCCCACCAACGAGGCGAACATGCCACCCCGGTCGATATCGCTGACCACGATGACCGGTGCCCCGACGGCCCGGGCGAAGCCGAGGTTCACGATGTCCACGGCGCGCAGATTGATCTCGGCCGGGCTGCCCGCCCCTTCACAGATCACCACGTCGAAACGCTCCCGCAGATCACGGTAGGACTCGACCACGACATCGAGGAGGCTTGCTTTCTCATGCCAGTAGGCGCGGGCTTCGATCTCGCCCGCCGGTCGCCCCAGCACGACCAGCTGGCTCCGGGAATCGGTCCCGGGCTTGAGCAACACCGGGTTCATGCGCGCCTCGGGCTCGATGCGTGCCGCCTGCGCCTGCGAGGCCTGGGCGCGGCCGATCTCATCCCCCTGGCGGGTGACGAACGAGTTGAGCGACATGTTCTGGGCTTTGAACGGGGCGACGGAGAGACCCCTCCTGGCGCCCCACCGGCACAGCCCCGCCACCAGTGTGCTCTTGCCGGATCCCGATGTCGTCCCGGTGACGAGGATCGTGCCGTTCAATTCGGGGTGTCTGCTTTGTCGCTGACCCCGGCGGAGTCGAAGGTGGCCATCTCCCGCAGGATCTTGGCCGCGGCTTGCACCGTCGGGACGGCCAAGACCGCACCCGATCCCTCACCCAGGCGCATACCCAAGTCCAGCACCGGAGCCAGGCCGAGCTCTTCGAGGACCACTGACGAGCCCGGCTCGCTCGATCGGTGCCCGAACACGAGATAGTCGACGACGTCGGGTACGAAGGCCCGGGCCATGAGGGCGGCGGCGGCGGCGATGACCCCGTCCACGAGCACCGGCACCCGGCGGGAGGCGGCGCCGACGATGAAGCCACACAGCGCCGCCATCTCGAGCCCGCCCACCTCGGCTAGCACCAGGAGAGGCTCGGGATGCGAGGGAAGTCGGGTGAGGGCCTGCGCCACGATCGCCGTCTTGCGTTCGAGGGTGGCGTCGTCGATGCCGGTGCCGCGTCCGGTCACCGCGCCTGCGCTGCGACCCGAGCACGCCGCGATCAATGCCGCGGCCGCAGTGGTGTTGCCGATCCCCATGTCCCCGGTCACGAGCAACCGCGCCCCACCCGAAATGGCGTGCAGCGCCACGTCCAACCCGACGTCGAGAGCGGCTCCCGCTTGCTCGGTGGTCATGGCGGGCTCGACGGCCAGGTTCCGGGTACCGGGCGCCACGTTCCTGCGCACCAGGGCAGGGGAGTCGGTGGGGATCGGGGTGGCCACCCCGACGTCGACGACGACCACGTCGGCTCCAACGTGGCGGGCGAGCACGTTGATGGCCGCCCCCCCGGCACAGAAGTTCGCCACCATCTGGGCCGTCACCTCTTGGGGCCACGGGGTCACCCCTTCGGCGACCACACCGTGGTCGCCGGCGAACACGGCCACGGTGACCGGTTCGGGGACCGGCGGCGGACACACACCCGCAATGGCGCACAGGCGGATCCCGATGTCCTCGACGCGACCGAGCGACCCACGGGGCTTGGTCAAGCGGTCGTGGTACTGCGCCGCGGTGGAGGCGACGCCGGGGTCGACGGGTCGCACCGCCGCACATGCCTCGAGAAACCGCTCACCGCTCATGACGTGCCTTTCCTTCGATCGATCGACGACAATGCCTCGTCCAGGCGCGCCAGGCCGCCGGGTCCGGGCACGGCGATGCGCACCACGTCCGGCATGCCGAAGCTGGTGCAGTCGCGCACCACGATGCCGTGCGGGGCCAACCGGTCCCGCAATCCCGGGGCCTCGACCAGCACCCAGTTGGCGTCGGAGGGCCGGGCGTGGAGCCCGTGGTCGCACAAGACCGCGCCCAAACCGTGGCGCAGTGCCCGGATCCCGACCGACCAGGCCTCGAGGTCGACCGACGCCAGGAGATCAGGCAGAGCCGCCGCCGCCAACCCGTTGACCGCCCACAGGGGCTGTCGAGCGCGACAGGCGGCGATCACATCGGTCGCGGCATCGGGAGCAAGGACGTACCCAAGGCGCAGTCCCGGACATCCCAGCAGCTTGGTGAGTGAACCCACGACCACCGAGCTCCGGTCCCCCCGTGTCCAGCGTCCTGTGGCCAGTGGATAGAACGCCTCGTCCCACACATCGGCTCGCGCCGCATCATCGGCCAGAGATCCGGTCGGGTTGTGTGGGTTCGAGCACCACAGAGGGCCCTTTGCTCGAGGATGCAACCCGAACTCGGGCTCGATGACCCGCCCTCCGATGGCCGCGCTCAGAAGTCCGATGGCCTCGGCCCCCCCGTTGGTGAGCAGCAGTCTCTGCTCGTCGACCTGCATCGCCTCTGCCAACGCGGCCGTGGCTCTGCCCCCGTCGGGGTAGTGGCGCAGGGCGTCGAGGTGCCGACCCACCACCGACACGGGGTCAGGCGCCAACGGGTTCAGCGACTGCGACAGGTCGAGCATGCGCGTGGGATCGAGTCCGAGAGCGGCCGCCACCGTGACGGCATCTCCACCGTGAGGGCCCGGCGGCGGCAACGTCATCGTCGCCCTGGCCCCGTCCGGTTCGTCGTGCCGGCCATCCCGACGGCGACGAGGAGCAGCGCCAGGGCCACGCTCACGTCTTCGGACAGGCGCGCCGCGCGCCGGATGTCCCGGGGTCCGGGCGCGACACCCGTGCCCAGAACGGGCCGGCGCTCGGTGTCGGCGCCGTAGCGGTTCACACCTCCGAGGCGAAGGCCCAGTGCCGCCGCGAAGGCGGCTTCGGCCACCCCGGCGTTGGGCGACGGGTGCTGAGGCGCCTGGGTCATGACAGCGCGCCAGATCGCCCCCGCGGTGCGGGGTCGCACCAGGGCCACCAGCACGGCGGTCAGTCGCGCCGGCGCAAAGGCGGCGATGTCGTCGAGGTGCGCACTGGCCCAGCCGTAGCGCCGGTACCGATCACTGCGGTGCCCCACCATGGCGTCCATGGTGTTGACGGCGCGGTACCCGAGGGCCCCGGGCGCACCGGCGATCGCGGCCCACCACGCCGGAGCCACCACGGCGTCCACCGTGTTCTCGGCGACCGACTCCACCACGGCGCGCGCCATGCCTGCGGGGTCGAGGCTCGCCACGTCGCGCCCCACCAGGCTCGGTAGAAGCAGACGGGCGCCCTCGACATCGGCGGCCTCGAGCGCAGCGCCGATCGAGACCGCCACCCCACGCAGCTCCCGACCCGCCACCGCCACGTAGGTGGCGGCGGCGGTGGAGCCGACGATGGCGCCGGCCACCACGCCCACGCCGGTCCCGAGCGCGGCGTGGGCGATCCCCGCCGCCCGGGTGTCGCGATACGCCGTGGCTTCGACGTGTTGCATGCCAAGTCCGAAGAGCCGCACCGGGTGCAGCCGTGGCGGCGGCTCTCCCAGGAGGCGGTCGGCCACGACCCCGAGCGCGGCCGACAGGGGTCTCGACACCGCGCACGTCACCATTTGGCCGCCAGGACCAGGAGGCCGACCGTCTCACCGACGATGCCGGCCGCTCCGAGCACGTCGCCGGTGAAGCCCCCGATCCTCCGCTGGGCGAACACCACGACAGCGGTGAAGGCGATGATCTCGGCGCCCACCGCGGCCACGCCGTGGCCGGCGCCACCGACGATGGCCAGGCCCAGGGCCAGCGTGGCACCGACCAGGCCGGGGACCACGGCCCCGCCGATGCCCGATCCCCGCCCGGGCCCGCGCCGGGCGCCGGCGTCGAGGAAGGCCGATGCCAGGCCACCGGGATGGGCGTACGGCATGCACCGGGCGACCACAGCCATGGCGGCACGCGACGTGCACCACAGGGCGCCGACGACCAGCGGGGCTGCGGCGGTCGACGCGAAGGCGCCGAAGCGGAGGACGAGAACGACGACCAGGGTCACAGCGCCGAACGCGCCCACCGCCGGATCGCGCATGACCTCGAGGCGACGTTCGGGGGCCATGGGGGGCAACAATCCGTCGGCGGCATCGGCCAGCCCGTCGAGGTGCAGGTATCCCGTCAGCGCCACGTCGAAGATGAGCACGACCCCCGCCGCCGCTGCCGGAGGCCACGCCCGAGCCGCCAACCACCACACCGCACCCACGACCAGGCCGATGACCGCGCCCACGGCAGGGAACCAGTCCAGCGTGCCCGGAGACGGCACCACGGCTCCCCCGAACGGTGTCAGGAATGCGATCGCCCTGCGCATCAGGTGATGCCGCGCCGGTCGAGACGGAGGGTGCGCCCCGCCACGACGAGGATGACGTCGTCGGCGTGGGCGGCCACCGCCTGATTGAGTGCTCCCACCGCGTCCCGGAACACGCGGCCCTCCAGCGTCGACGGGTGCACCGACAGCCCGACCTCCTCGGTGACCACGACGGTGTCCCCTACCCGCCCCGTCAGGGCGCGACACAACTCGGCGGCGTCCACCGCCATGCCCGGCGCGGCGCCGACCCACGGCCCGAGGGAGTCCACCAGGACCGATCCCTCCACGGCCCGGAGCACCAGGGGGAGATCGGCACCGGCCTCGATGGTGCGCCACCCCGGGGGGCGTCGGGCCCGATGGCCCTCCACTCGCGCCGCCAGTTCGGAGTCGTCACCCACCTCGAGGGTGGCGATGTAGGTCACCGGCGGGGCGAGGGCGCCGGCCAGGCTCTCGGCCACGGCGGACTTACCGGACCGGGCCCCGCCCAGCACGAGGGTGATCACGACGAGCCGTCCTTCCGGCAGCCGGCGGACACGGCGCGGTACACCGCACGGGCCAGGCGGGCGCCCCACTGCGAGCGGGGCCCCCCGAACGCGTGCGCCACACCCTCGTCGGGGCACACGACGCACACCGCGTCCGAGGCGGTGCCGGTGGCGGGGACCCCCGCGTCCCACAGCGCCTGCGCCTTGGCCTCGGTCACCGTCACCACGGCGTTGACCATGGCGGCACGCGACAGCGGTTCGGGGACGAAGCCGACGATGTTGATCGTTCCTGGCCCCGGGACCGGCTCGGAAGGATCGTCGGGTGCTGCAGCCCAGGTGGGGAGGGTGATGCCGACCGAGGCGTCCACGCGGGCACCGGCGTCCTGGTCTCGCCACACCTCGCGAACGTCGACGGCCGTGAGCATCCCGACCCCCGGCCCGCCGAGTCCCCGCTCGAAGGCCAGCTCCCCCAGATGCGTCTCGGGGTCGACACGGGCGTAGGCGTGGGGAACCTGGACGTTCATCACCCAGTCGCGCCGTCCGATCCCTCCGCCCAGCGGGGCCGAGGACACGACCAGCAGGGACTGGGGGAATCGCCATACAAGCAGGGCCAGCGGCTCCTCGGGGGGGCCGTGCTCGAAGAGCTCAGGGTGGATGCCCTCGCCCCACGGACCGGGCGACGAGTCGGTCACGATCAGAACTCGATCCCCTTGCGGGCCTTGATGCCGCGGTCATAGGCGTGCTTCACCTTGCGCATCTCGGTGACCGTATCGGCGATCTCGATGAGCTCCGGCGCCGCATCGCGCCCGGTGATCACGACATTGGTCTTCGGGGCCCGCCCCGTGATCCCTGCCACCACATCGGCCACATCGATCCATCCATAGGTGACGGCGTAGGTCAGCTCGTCGAGGATGAGCAGGTCGTAGGTACCCGACGCCAGCTTGGCCCGAGACATTTCCCATGCATGGCGACCCTTGGCGGCGGTCTCGTCGAGGTCGGTGGACTCCCAGGTGAACCCGTCACCCATCGTCGACCATTCGATGCCCAGGTGCTCGGCCAGCTTGCGCTCGCCCACCTTCCACTTGCCGCTCTTCACGAATTGGACCACTCCCACCGTCCAGCCCCGGGCCCAGCCTCTCCCCATGACTCCGAACGCGGAGGACGACTTGCCCTTGCCGTGTCCCGTATTGATGAGGACCAGCGACGCGGCGCGGGACGAGGGTTCCGACGCGTCATCGGCACTGGCGTCATCAGCACTGGCGGACTTGAGATCGTGGGCGTCGGTCATGGCATTCTCCTTGTCATCGGACTCCCGGGTCATCGGACTCCCGGGTCATCGGGCGCGATGGGGAACGACGACGAGGTCACCGTCCTCGGACCGCATGACCCGCACGCTGGCCCCGAAGTGGCGCGCCAGCGCCTCCACGGTGAGCACCTCGTCGGGCTTGCCGGTGCACACCGCCCGTCCCTCGCCCAACATGATCAGGCGATCGGCGAACTGGCCGGCCAACGTGAGGTCGTGCAGGGCGCTGAGCACGGTGAGGCCGCGCTCGCGCCGCAGGGCATCGACGAGCTCCAGGGCCTCGACACGGCGCCCGAGGTCGAGCGCGCTGGTGGGCTCGTCGAGAAGCAGGACCGGTGCCTGCTGGGCCAGGGCCCGGGCGAGCACCAGCCGCTGCAACTCACCCCCCGAGAGGGTGGAGAGCCGACGCTCGGACATGGCGCCGAGGTCGAGGGCCACGAGCAGCTCCCCGCACACCCGCCGGTCCTCGGGGGTCTCGAACCCGAAGTACCCGATGTGGGGGGTGCGTCCGAGGAGCACGTACTGCGCGACGGTCATGTCGGGGGGGAGCTCGGGCTGCTGCGGCACATAGGCGACAAGGCGCGCCAGTCGCTTGGGCGACATCGACGACACCACGGCGCCGTCGACGGTGATTTCCCCGTCGTGGGGGAGCAGGCGCGCCACGGCGCGCAGCAGGGTGGTCTTGCCGGCGCCGTTCGGCCCGATCAGGCCCACCCACTCCCCCGCCTCGACCTCTTCGGTCAGATCGCACAGCGCCGTCACCGAGTCGTAGCGCACCGTGACGCCGTCGAACGTGATCACCGCGGTCCCGTCATGTGCTGCGCCCCACTCGTCGTGAGCGGAGGACGAACAAGAAGAACGGGGCGCCCACAAAGGCGGTCACCACCCCGATCGGGATCTCGCTGGGGGCAAGAACCGTGCGGGCGGCCACGTCGGCCAGGATCAGGAAGGCGGCCCCTCCGATCATCGACACGGGCACGACCACCCGGTAGCTGGCGTTGGTGGTGAGACGGACGGTGTGGGGCACGATGATGCCCACGAAGCCGATGAGACCGCTCACCGCCACGGCGGCGGCGGTGCCCAGGGTGGCGGCCACCACGATCGTGATCCGGACGCGCGACGACCGCACTCCCAGGCTGTCGGCTTCGTCCTCCCCGACACGGAGCACGTCCAGAAGTCGCCGGTGGGCCAGGAGCACGACCGCACTCACCGCCACATAGGGGAGGATCAGGACCACCTCGGACCACGTCGCCACCGTCAAGCTGCCCAGGATCCAGGCGTACACCGACTGGAGGTCCTGGGCGTGCTGCTGCTGCAGAAAGGTCTGGATCGCCGTGAGCAGCGCCGCCACCGCCACCCCGGCCAACACGATCGAGACCGTCGCCCCCTGGCGTCCGACCGTGGCGCCCACCACATAGGTCAGGGTGACCGCACCCACGGCGCCGCCGAAGGCCGCCAGAGGAAGGAACTCGGACAGACGCTGTCCTGCCACGATGACGGCGGTGGCGCCCAACCCCGCTCCCGCCGCCACCCCCAGCAGATAGGGGTCGGCCAGGGGGTTGCGGAACACGCCCTGGAAGGCGGCCCCACCTCCCGCCAACATCGCACCCACCAGACCCCCGAGCACGACCCGGGGGAGGCGGATCTGCCACAGGATGTCGGCGTCGATGCGGCTCACACCCGAATGGAAGTGTACGAAGGGGACGTGCGACAACACCACGCGCAGCGCCGCCACGAAGGACAGGTCGGCAGGGCCCATCGACACTCCGAGGGCGACGGCGCCGAGCAGGGCACCGAGGGCCACCACGACCGGGCCGCGTGCCGACACCGACGCCAGGGCGCCCGCGCCGGGGTTGCTGGTCGGCACCGCGGCGACGTCGTGTCGTGGCAGCGTGGTGCTCACGTCCCGCCCGGATGCTTTCTCAGCGCGTCCTCCACGGTCTGCAACAGGTTCACGATGCGGGGTCCCCACCGTGAGGCGATGTCGTCGTTGAGCCCCACCACCTGACCCTTCTGCACGGCCTGCATGGTCGACCACCCGGCCCTCGCCGCCACGGTGCGCGCCGTCTGCCCACAGCAGATGGTGTCGGCCAGGAAGACCCAGTCGGGGTTGGACTGCACGATGAACTCTGCCGAGAGCTGGGGGTAGCCACCGCTGGACGCCGCCGACGGGGCACGATCGGCGATGTTGCGCAACCCGAGGAGACCGAGCACCTTCCCGATGAACGTCGACGAGGTCACCGAGAAGTAGGTCTGGTCGAGCTCGTAGTAGTACGTCTGGCCGGCATTGGCCTTGGGCGCGGCACCGACGACCTGCGCGATCTGCGACTTCACGTGGGCGACCTCGATCTCGGCGGCCTGGACGTGTCCGGTGGCGCGGCCCAGCTGGCCGTACTCGGCGTACGCGCCGGCCAGCGTCGTGGCCGGGGGAAGGGACAACACGGGAATACCGAAGGCCTTCAGCCTGCCCGTGAGCCCAGTGCTGTCGCCGGGCACCACCACCAGGTCGGGGCGGTAGGACACGATGGCCTCGACGTTCGGAGACAGGTCGTCCAGGGTGGTCCGGGGTGCCTGCTTGGGATAGTCGGAGTATTTGTCGACGGCCTTCACCTGGGCCCCGGCACCGATGGCGTACAGCATCTCGGTCGCGGTGGGCGACAGCGAGACGACGGCATGGGGGCGGGCCTTGATCCGGGCTACGCCGTTGGCGGCCGAGATCGACACGGGGAACGACCCCGTGGCCGGGCTCTTGGCGCCGGCGGAGCCGATCGGGGTGCTGCTACAGGAAGCGGCGAGCAGGCCGAGCCCGGCGCAGACGCCGAGCACCTTCCGCTGCGTGCGCTTGTGCATGTGGTCATCCTCCATCGGGTTGCGGAGGACGAAGTGCGCCCGCTGCGACACCCGACAGTGGTGTCCAACGAACCGCCCTTCCTCCGAGGACAGGTTTCGCCGATGCAGGACAGGCGTCCGGGCTCGTCCCCCGAGAGGGCATCACCGTTGCGGGACAGCGCCGGGATCTCACCGGCCTTCGCTGGGCCTACACCGCTCCGGCTGGCGACCAGAGCGGACGTACGTTAGCCCTCCCCCGCGACCGTCGCCACCGCCACGGCCGGTCGCGACCGTCGCTCGGGTGCGAAGGAGGCCGGGTCAGAGAGGGGCGACATCGTCGAAGCCGATGGCGGCTTCGAGGGCGGCGGCGGAGCGGATCACGACCAGGTCGGCGTGCTGGGGCCCCACCAGTTGGATCCCGACGGGGAGGCCGTTCGACGTCAATCCGGCACACACCGATGCCGCCGGAGAGCGGGTCATGTTGAAGGGATAGGTGAAGCGCGCCCAGTTGGCCTCGATCTCGCCGTTGATGAGGCCCTGGGCCTCGAGGCTCCGCGGCGGGGGCGAGCCCGCGCACGTCGGAGTCAGGAGCAGCCGTACGTCGCGAAAGAGCTCCACCAACCGGAGGTTCATGGTGTGACAGGCGTCTTGCGCCCGCACGATGTCGAGAGCCGACAGATGCTCGGCGGCCCAGTCCACCTGGGCGGCCAGCAGGGGGTCCACCCGTTGCCACAGGTCGGTGTCCCGGTAGGGCGCCAGGGTGCGCCAGTTGTAGGCGACCGCCAACGTCAACCAGTCGCGTACAGGATCTTCTTCGAACACCACCTCGATCTCCACCACCTCGGTCCCGAGCGACTCGAGCCTCCCCACCGCCTCTTCACACAAGGCGCGGACCTCGTCATCGAGCGGTGCGTAGCCCAGGGTCGGGGACCACGCCACCTTGGTGGGCAGCTGGGCACGGTCGAGGGCAGCCGGCCACGAGGCCTCAGGCCTCGGCAGGGAGCGGATGTCGGTGGGGTCGGGCCCCACCGACACATCGAGTGCGGTCACCACGTCGGCCACGCGCCGGGCCATGGGCCCTTTGGTCGACAGATCGTGCCAGTCCGAGCCGTGATCGCCGCCCGAGGGAACCCGGCCCAGTGACGGCTTGATGCCGCTCAGCCCGCAACACGACGAGGGGATGCGGATCGACCCTCCCCCATCGGACCCCGTGGCCAGCGGGACCATGCCCGACGCGATGGCGGCCGCCGATCCTCCCGACGAGCCACCCGGGCTGTAGGCCAGGTTCCACGGGTTGCACGTGGGGCCGAACGTGACGTTGTCGGTGTCGGCCTTCCACCCGAGTTCCGGGGTGTTGGTCTTACCCACCACGACACAGCCCGCGGCCTTCAGGCGCGCCACCAGCGGCGAGTCGGAGACCGCGGCTGGGCCACCGGCGAAGACGGCGGATCCCTGTGAGGTCACGAACCCAGCCGCGTCGTCGAGGTCCTTGACACCGATGGGGATCCCGGCGAGAGGGCCCGGGTCCTCACCGCCGGCCACGGCGTCGTCGATGCGCTGCGCGGCTTCGAGTGCGTCGTCGGCTTCGACGGCGACAAACGCATTCACCTTGGGGTTGAGCGCTTCGATGCGCTCCAACGCATGCGTGACCAGCGCCCGGGCCGTGCGAGTGCCGGACCGCACGTCGGCGGCGAGGTCGGTGAGTGAATCACGTCGGTAGTCCATGTCCCACGCGTAGCACGCTCGGGGTGCCGGCGCCCCGAGGACGGGTGAGCCAGACCACGAGTGAGCCAGACGAGCAGAGATGGACACGCCGGCACCGGGCACGGCAACCTGGCCCGATGTCTCACACCATCGCCGGGGCGACACTCGACCACGTGGCGGTGGCGGTGGAACGCTGGTCCGACGCCTGGCCCCGCTACGCCGTCGAGCTCGGTGGGCACTGGAGCTCGGGAGGGCTCAACGTCGGCTTCGGGCCCGCTCAGCTCCTGTTCGCCAATGCCGGTCGGGTCGAGATCCTCCAGCCCTGGCAATCTGCCGACAACCCCTTTCTCCGTCGCTTCCTCGACCGCCACGGACCGGGCCCCCACCACCTGACGTTCAAAGTGCCAGACCTGGCCGCAGCCATCGACCTCGCCGGCGACGCCGGGTTTGCCGCCGTGGGCGTCGACCTCAGCCATGACGAATGGAAAGAGGCCTTCCTCCACCCCCGCCACGCCACCGGCATCGTGGTCCAGATGGCGCAGGCGGCCCACCCCTGGGAGTCGCCGCCACCGGAGGGCTTTCCTACCGCACGACGGGACCCGCCGGCGTCGCTCGTGCGGGTGACCCACGCCGTCGCCGACCTCGGCACCGGACTGGCCCTGTTCGAAGGCCTCCTGGGTGGACACCGCGTCGGGAGCGGAGCGGGGTCGGACGGGACGTGGGAATACACCGACCTGGAGTGGCCGGGGCCTCCTCGCCTGCGTCTCGTGGCGCCCCGTGTCGCCGACGGCGACAGTGCCCGGCACGACGTGACGCCGCTCGCCGTGTGGCTGGGCGGTTTGTCGGGACGCCTGCACCATCTGGCCTTCGAGGTCCCCGGCGGGACGCCGGGGCCGGCCTCTGTCGGCGCGCCCCCCATCGAGGTGCCCGGGCTGGTCCGGACCGACGCAGCGGACCGCGTCGTCGAGCCCGCCGACAACCTCGGCACTCGGCTCGTGCTGCTGCGCAGCCCGGCGGGCTCAGCCCCGTGAGCGGGCCCGGCGCCGTCGGTGGCGAGGCGGTAGGGGGCACCTGCAGCACTAGCCTGGTGTGCACTTTGAGCGAGGACCGGTGACTGACGACGACGTGGGCGGGCGCGGCGGGGCCCCGCCCAAGCTCACCATCGGGCAACGCCTCTTGGCGGCGCTTCCCAACCTGCAACGTGAGCCGACGGCGCCGGCGCGCGCCGCCACGTCAACGCCCGCCTCGACCTCCGGTGCGGTCCGCACGGCGAGGCCCGACGACGATGTCGACGGCGCCGACGTGGAAACCGAGTCCGAGGTCATCACCGCACTCGACGACGACTCCTCCGACTCCGGAACGACCGGCGCGCCCACAGGTCTGAGCGGACGCCTGAGCGCGCTGCTCAATCCCGCTCCCGCAGGAGCCAGGCCCCGGCGGTCCGTTGACGACCTCGGCACCATGACTCCCGAGGAGATCACCCACCGCATCAAGCGACTCGATGACCGGGAGCGGTTCCTGGCGCTCACGGCGGCGCCCATCGGCGTCGCCGTCGGGACCCTGCTCACGGTCTTCGCCCTCCACCTGAACCCGGCCTTGCGTGTCCACGGGAAGCTCAACCCCAAGCACGTGAGCGACTCGCTCATCCTGCTCGAGGGCGGCGTGCGCATCGTGCTGTCGGCGGTGGTGGTGGCCTGCGCGCTGACACGGCGGCGCTCGCTGGTCGGCTTCTCCCTCCTCTTCCTTGGCACCGCCATGGGATCCCCGTTGTTCGCGCTGCCCTTCTGGGCACTGGGGGGATACCTGATCTGGCGCGTGTTCAAGTATCAGAAGGTCCTCACCGCCCGACGTGCCGCCGCCCGGGGCACCCGGGCCGCGCCGGGAGGGCGTGCCCCGGGGGGCGGACGCGTGCCCGCCAGTCCCGGCGCCGCCGGGCGTGCCGGCGCGGCCGCGGCACGCCAGCGCGTGCAATCGGGCGGCCGGCGCGGCCGCAAGGAGCCGGCGCCCTCGGGTCCGACGCCTTCGAAGCGCTACACCCCGCCGCGTCCCACCCGACCCCGCCCGCCCGCGCCACCGTCCTGAGCCGAAGACCCGGCGGCTCCCTCGTCGACGAGCAGGGCCGAGCGCAACAAGCGCAGGATCTCCTGTCGGCGCCGTACCAAGGAACGGGGCGTCGGGTCCTCTCCCAGCGCCCGCAGGACCTCGACCTCGGTGATCATGCCCACCACCGTGGAATAGATGGCTAACAGCAAGAGCCGGGGCTCGTGGCGCCGCATATGGCCGGCGTCCATCTCCTCCTCGAGAAAGCTCGACGCCCGAGTCACGAGCGGCTCGAGGACCAGCATGAGCCGGGTCGCCGACGGGGGGCCGAGCCGTCCCACCTCGCGCAACAGGCCCAGGAGCTCGGGTCGGCGCGAAGCCAGGCGGAAGACCGACCGGACCACCGCCTCCACGCGCCACCACCCTGACCCGGCCCGGGCCAGGGACTCCTCCAAGGCACCGGCCAGCTCCGCGGCAGAACGGTCGATCAACGCCTCGAGGAGGACCTCTTTGGACGGAAACCAGTACAGGATCGACTGCTTGCGCACTCCCAGGGTCTCGGCCAGGGCGTCGAGCGAGGTCGCCTCGTAGCCGCGGGATCCGAACGAGGCCAGCGCGGCGTCGAGAATGCGATCGGCGGTGCCCCCCTCGGGGCGGTGCGTCGCCGTGCTGGGCCTTCTCCCCCCGTCCACCTACCATATGGTAGACAGAGATCGTGGTTGAGGTGACGACCCCCACGGCAGCCGGGATTCCGGGGGCCCTGCCCATCGCCGACGCCCTGTCGGGCAAGCGCATTCTGGTGACCGGCGCCACGGGCTTCCTGGGCACCGCCCTCGTCGAGCGCCTGGTGCGCGCCGTCCCGGACTGTCAGGTGGCGGTCCTGGTACGGCCCACCCGCCGCTCGGACGCGGCCGCCCGGTTGGCACGGGAAGTGGTGCGCAACGACTGCTTCAACCGGCTGCGCCTCGAGCTCGGCGACAACTTCAATGCCGTGGTGAGCACCCGCCTGCAGGCGGTGGCCGGTGACGTGGGCCGTGACGGTCTCAATCTCGACGAGGACGGTCGGCGGCTCCTCTCCTCGTGCGACGTGGTGGTGCACTCGGCCGCCACCGTGGCGTTCGACGCCCCTCTCGACACCGCCGTGGAGGTGAACCTTCTGGGGCCGTCGCGCGTGGCGTCGGCCATCGAGTCTGTGGCCGACGCCCGCCGGAGCGCGCATCCCGACGCGGCGCCCACCCATCTCGTCACCGTCTCGACCGCGTACGTGGCCGGGACCCACCAGGGTGACGCCACCGAGACCCTCGCCACCGAGGCGCTGGCATCGGGCGCTCGGGCCCGCACCCACACCACGGTCACCACCGAGGTCAACATCGACGCCGAGGTCACCGCCTCCCGGCGTCTGCGCGACGACCTCGAGTCCGCCTCGCGATCGCCCGAGCGCCTGGCCCAACTGACCAAGTCGGCCCGGGCCGAGCTCGGTGCGGCCGGCACCCACCTGTTGGCGGAACGAGCCGAGAAGCTCCGCGACGAATGGGTCCGCACCCAGCTCGTCGACCGCGGTCGGGCCCGCGCTCAGGCGCTCGGGTGGCCCGATGCCTATGCCTTCACCAAGGCACTGGGCGAGCGCGCCCTGGTGGGATCGCACCCTGAGCTCCCCATCACCATCGTCCGGCCGTCGATCATCGAGTCGGCCTTGGCCGAGCCCCGCCCGGGCTGGATCCGGGGATTCCGGATGGCCGAGCCCATCATCGTGTCCTACGGACGCGGCCTGTTACGCGAATTCCCCGGCGTTCCCGAGGGTGTCGTGGACGTCATCCCCGTCGACATGGTGGTGGCCGCCATCATCGCGGTGTGCGCGGCCGGTCCCGATCCCAGCGGGCCCACGGTGTACCACGTGGCGTCGAGCGTGCGGAACCCGCTGCGCTACGGCGAGCTCGTCGGCCTGGTGCGGTCATGGTTCACCGAGCACCCGCTGTATGACTCCGACGGCCAGCCCATCATGGTCCCGGAATGGTCGTTCCCCGGGCGCGGGCGCGTCCAGCGCCAACTGCAGCGCGCCACCAAAGCGCTCACGACAGCTGAGCGGGTCCTCGGCGCACTGCCCATCCGGGGCGAGCGCGCCGAGCTTGCCGCCCGGGTCGAAGAGCGACGCACGCAAGCCGAGCGGGCCCTGGGATACACCGAGTTGTACGGCGCCTACACCGAAACCGAGGCGCACTTCTCGGTCGACCGGCTCCTGGCGCTGTGGGAGCGGTTGTCTCAAGACGACAGGCAGGCCTTCTGCTTCGACCCCGGGGTGATTTCGTGGCCCGACTACGTCCGCGACGTGCACCTGCCGTCGGTGGTGGAACACGCCCGGGTGCGGTCCTCGCCCCGGCGCTCGACAGTCGCCAACCGCTCCGACCGCGCCCGCAGCGCCATCTTGTCGCCCGAGCGCCACCTGGCTGCCTTCGACCTCGAGAACACGCTCGTGGCCTCCAACGTGGTCGAGTCCTACGCCTGGTTGGCGAGCCGGCACCTGCCCGTCGGTGAGCGGGTCAGCTTCACAGCCCGGATCCTGCGCCAGGCTCCCGCCTTGCTCGCCCTGGACCGGCGCGACCGCGGCGACTTCCTGCGCAGCTTCTACCGCCGCTACGAGGGCGCACCCGCACAGCTGCTGCGTGACGACGCCCTCGACATGTTCCATCACCTCTTGCTGGCGAAGTCGTTTCCCGCCGGGTTCGCCCGGGTACGCGCCCATCGGGCCCTCGGGCACCGCACCGTACTCATCACCGGGGCGCTCGACTTCGTGGTCGAGCCCTTGCGACCACTGTTCGACGAAGTGGTGTGCGCCCAGCTCGGGCAGGACGCCGAGGGCAGGTTCACGGGGCGTTTGGAGCAACTCCCGCCCACGGGCGAGGCGCGCGCCCTGGTGCTGGCGCAGTACGCCACGAGCGAGGGCCTCGATCTCGGGGAGTCCGTGGCCTACGCCGACTCGGCATCGGACCTGCCCCTGCTCGAATGTGTCGGCTTCCCGGTGGCGGTGAACCCCGAGGCCCGGCTGGCTACTATCGCCCGCCGGCGGGGATGGCACGTCGAGCAATGGGACAAGGCCGGGGGTGGGGCCCGTCCGCCCCTGCCCTTCGGGCCCGTCGACCACAGCGTGTCGCGCTGGTGGGCGCGCCTCGAGGGTGTGCTCGAGCGCAGTGCGGGCGCGGTGACCTCGGGCACCGGCTCGGTGACCGGGCGCGGGGGGCGGCCATGAAGGCCCTCGTGTTCGAGCGCAACCTGGCACGCTTCGCCGCGTCCCGGGTGGCGTCGGCTTTCGGGGGCTCGGGCCGGGGGGCCGGGGTCGGGCCCCTGCGCCTGACCGATGTTGATCCGCCCGACCTGCCGGGGCCGCGGTGGCATCGCGTGCATCCGCTGTTGGCGGGCATCTGCGGGTCGGATCTGTCCACGGTCGACGGTCGCAGCTCGCGCTATTTCGAAGACGTCGTGAGCTTTCCCTTTGTCCCCGGCCACGAAGTGGTCGGCACCCTCGACGACACCGACACCCGCGTCGTGATCGAGCCCGTCCTGGGTTGCGTGGCGCGCGGCATCGTCCCGCCCTGTGCGGCGTGCGCCGAGGGGCGCACCGGAGGCTGTGAACGTGTCGCCTTCGGGCACCTGGCGCCGGGCCTGCAGATCGGGTTCTGCAGCGACACCGGCGGCGGCTGGTCCACGGGAGGGCTCGTGGCCCATGAGGCCCAACTGCACCGGGTCCCCGAGGCGCTCTCCGACGACGACGCCGTCATGGTCGAGCCCACGGCCTGTGCCGTGCACGGCGCCCTGGCAGCCGGGGTCGATGCCACGCACACCGTGGCCGTGCTGGGCGCCGGGACCCTGGGCCTGTGCACGGTGGCGGCGCTGGCGCAGGTGAGCCGGCCCGGAGCCTTGCTCGTGGGAGCCAAGTACGCCCACCAACGCCAGCTCGCCGAGGAGCTCGGAGCCGACGTCGTGGTCGACCCCGACCAACTGGTGCGGGCCGTGCGGAGCCGCTCGCGCTCGCTCGAAGCGTCGGGCACCTTGACCGGCGGCGCCGACGTGGTGATCGACTGCGTCGGGAGCGACGAGTCCTTGGCCCAGTCCCTCAGCATGGTGCGACCCCGGGGCCGGGTAGTCCTCGTGGGCATGCCCGGTCGCGTCAACGTCGACCTGGCGTCGCTATGGCACCGTGAGGTGGCAGTCGCCGGGGCCTACGCGTACGGGACCGAAGACGTCGACGGCCTCCTGCGCCGCACCTTCGACGTCGCCATGGAGGTCGTGGCGGCCAAAGGCCTGGGCCGGCTGGTGTCGGCGCGCTACCCCCTGGACCGATTCGAAGAAGCCCTGGCCCATGCCGGCGCGGCCGGGCGCCGCGGTGCGGTGAAGGTGGTCTTCGACCTGCACGCCCGGGACCGGCACCGCGCCACCTCCCCCGTCACGAAAGGACCTGACGCATGAGTCCCAGGCCCGGCTTCGTCCTCGAGGTCGACCGATCCACCCCGTCGACCCTGTTCTGGCACGGCGAGGGATACCGGCTCGAGAAGCTCCCGGTGGGGAGCCGGGTCCTGTACGCCCCCGAGCCCGTCGACGCCCTCCCCGACCCCATGGGCTCGATCCGCCGGGCCCTGGACGAGCCCTTGGGCGACGCCGCTCCCCTGCGGTCGCAGCTCCGGGCCGGCATGCAGCTCACCATCGCCTTCGACGACATCTCGCTCCCGCTTCCCCCCATGCGCGGCCCTGACATCCGCCAATTGGTGATCGAGCAGGTGCTGGAGCTGGCGGCAGAAGCCGGGGTCGACGATGTCGTGCTGATCGCGGCGTTGGCGCTGCACCGGCGCATGACCGACGCCGAGTTGCGCCACGCCCTGGGGAACCGCATCTTCGACGCCTTCGCACCGCACGGCCTGCTGTGGCAGCACGACGCCGAGGATCCCGAGCAACTCGTGCATCTCGGTCTCACCGATCAGGGCGAGGACGTCGAGATCAACAAGCGGGCCGCCACCTCGGACCTGCTCGTCTACGTCAACATCAACCTGGTGGCCATGGACGGGGGGCACAAGTCGGTGGCCACGGGCCTGGCCAGCTACAAGAGCCTGCGCCATCACCACAACGCCCACACCATGACCCAGAGCAAGTCGTTCATGGACCAGCACCGCTCGGAGCTGCACTCATCGAACTGGCGCATGGGCCGGCTCATCGCGGCGTCGGGCGTCAAGGTGTTCCAGATCGAGACCAACCTCAACACCGACACGTTCCCCGAGCAGTTCCGCTTTCTCCAGCGCCGCGAGTGGGAATGGACAGCCCGCGACCGGGCCGCGTTCCTGGCGTCGTCGAAGGCGCTCCAGGCCACCCCCGACCGCGTGGCGAGGTCGATCTTCCACTCCATCCGGGCCCCGCACAAGATGAGCGCCGTGCAGGCGGGGGAGGTCGAAGCGGTGCACGCCCGCACCACCGAGAACGTCTACGCCCAGCAGCTGCTCGAGGTCGAGGGCCAGAGCGACATCCTCACCATGGGACTGCCCTACATCTGCCCCTACAACGTCAACTCGATCATGAACCCGATTCTGGTGGCGTGCCTCGGGCTGGGGTACTTCTTCAACATGTACCGGGGCCAACCGCTGGTGCGCGCCGGCGGGGTGGTCATCATGAGCCATCCCACCCCCTGGGCCTTTCACCCCGGACATCACCCCAGCTACATCGACTTCTTCGAACAGGTGCTGGCCGAGACCACCGACCCCGCCGAGATCGGCAAGTACGAGGAGTCCTTCGCCACCGACCCGTGGTACATCCACCTCTACCGGACGGGCAACGCCTACCACGGCGTGCATCCCTTCTACATGTGGTACTGGTGCGCCCACGCCCTCGAGCACGTGGGCGCGGTCATCATCGTGGGCGGTGATCGCGCCGCCGTGCGGCGCCTGGGGTTCAAGCCGGCGACCACCATGGCCGACGCCCTCGAGATGGCCTCCGACACGGTGGGGCGCGACCCCACGATCACCCACCTGCACTCGCCGCCCCTGCTCATGTCCGACGTCCGATGAGCCCGGGGCAGCGCCTGGTGAACCGGGCCCGCCGCATGCGCCCCGAGGGCTTCCCCTGGGCCGCCCCCACCTGGCCCGTGCACATCGAGCGTGACGCGCCTCGCCGGCACCTGGGCGCCGACTACGACACCGAGTGGACCCGCCGCTACCCCGCCCGCCTGGTGCGGGCCGTGCTCCTCGACAACGTCACCCGGCCCCTCGCCCACATCGTGGCCTCACCCGAGGTACGGGGCGACGAGGTCCTCGCGCTGGTGGAGGCACCGGCAATCTACGTGGCCAACCACGCCAGCCACATCGACACCGGCTTGTTGTTGTCGGTGCTCCCCGCGGCGGTGCGGCACAAGACTGTCGTGGCCGCCGCCGCCGACCACTTCTTCGACCGGCGCTGGAAAGCGCACGCGTGGTCCCTCGTCCTCGCCGCCATCCCCATCGAGCGCCACAAGGTCAACCGCAAGTCCGTCGAGGACACCGCGGCTCTGCTCCGCCAGGGTTGGAACCTGATCATCTTCCCCGAGGGAGGCCGGACCCACGACGGGTGGTTCCAGGCCATGCGGGGCGGACCCGGCTACCTGGCCACCCGCACGGGTCGTCCCGTGGTGCCCGTGCACATCGACGGCACGTACCGGATCTGGCCCCGCGGTGGGAGGCGGCTGCGTCGGAGCCCGACGCGCATCACCTTCGGCTCCCCCATCGTGGCGGCCGACGGTGAGGATGCCCGCACCCTCGAGGCGCGCATCGACGCCGTGCTCGGCGTGCTGGCCGACGAATCACGATCGGACTGGTGGACAGCACGCCGGCACGCCGGCGCCGGGACGACCCCCTCGCCCCGTGGTCCCGCCGCCTCGGCGTGGCGGCGGGCCTGGGCACTGGGCCCCGACCCCCATGCCGACGACGACAGCGACGAGAAGCGCTGGGCGATCAGCCGCGACTGAATGGAGACGGGGCCATGACCGAGCACGGGAGCGACATCGACCGGACCACGGAGTGGGAGTCCCTCAAGGCTCGCCACCTCCGGCCCAGGGCCGATCGTCCGGCCTCGTCAGCCAGGGGTCTGCACCACTTCGCCCTGTTGTGCAGCGACGTCGAACGGACCATCGCCTTCTATCAGGACCTCCTCGAATTTCCGCTGGTCGAGCTGTTCGAGAACCGGGACTACGGGGGCTCCACCCACTTCTTCTTCGATGTCGGCCACGGCAACTATCTGGCCTACTTCGACTTCCCTGGCCTCGACCTCGGCGCGTACCGGGAGGTGCTCGGGGGCCTGCATCACATCGCCATCTCCGTCAGCCCCGAGCAGTGGGAACGGCTCGTGGCCAAGCTCGAGGCAGCGGGCATCGAGACCTTCATCGTCGACGGGACCTCTGTCTACTTCCCCGGGCCCGATGACGAGCGCCTCGAATTGCTCTCGTACCCGCTCAACGACATGTACGGAACCGTCGTGGGCTGAGCCGCGTCGGTCCCGGAGGCTGGGTCGTACCCTGCGTGCGGGGCCGGCAGGGGCGACCGGCGCGCCCCGCGAGGCGATGGAGCCGAAGGGCCCGGGCACACCCAGCCACCCATAGCGGGCCGGGGCTCCCGGATCCCAGAAGATCCAGCCCACGAGGGTCTGGACCGATCGAGCATTGCGCCTCGCCGCCTCGAGCCATACGACATCGCTCGGCACCGGCGCGAGGTTAGGTCGGACTCAGCGCGACCTCAGGACCGGCGCACCCTGACGAGCTCTCGCATGCGGCGCACGGCGTCGGCGGGTGCCGCGGTGGCGTGGCGCCAGCCTCGAGCCCCCACGGCCTCGAGCCGTTGCGAGCGCAGCGCCCGCTCCTCCACGTCGGCGAGAGGGGCGGGCACCGATCCCGTCGCCCACGCCAGGAGCAGGTCGGCGAGGCTGGGATTGCGCGCCAACGCCGGGCCGTGGGCGTAGGTGCCGAGGACGAGGCCCGAGCGCGCCCCCTCGGTGCCGTCCCCGCTGCCGTTGCCCACCCCGGCCACCACCCGCGCCAGCGGACGCGCTCCGACCCCGACGCTCGTCACCGCTGCATGGTTCTCGAACCCCGTCAGCGTCTCGAGGACGACGGGATCGGGCACCCCATCGCCGGCGCCCGGTCGGATGGGCTCGGCGCACAGCTCTCCCACGGCGCGCCGCCCCGAGCCCTTCACGGTGACCACGTCGAGCAGGCCCACGCCCGGATGCGGCCGCCCGTCGGCACCGGGGAAGCTCCGACCGATCACCTGGTACCCGGCGCACACGGCGAAGACCACGGCACCGGCCTCGACCGCGGCGGTGAGCACACCGTCACGCAAACGCTCTGCCGACTGCACCTGGGGCCCGTCCTCTCCGCCGCCGAGGCAGTAGACGTCGGCCCCGCCCGGCAGGGGCGCGTCGGAGAGGGCGTGGACGAGCTCCACCGGAATGTCACGCCACACGGCGCGCCCGGCCAACACCTGCCCGTTACCGCCGTCGCCGTAGGTGCCGAGCAGGTCGGGATGGACCACGACGACGCGCAGGGCCGAAGGCCCCGAGGCCCGGGGCCGGGCCCGGCGCCGTGGCTTGGTCGACGCACTCACCACCGCGACGGGCACGGGCATCCCCGGCGCCGGAGACGGTCGGGACTCCGGGGCCGGTGGGGGCCGCGTCGCGACCGGAGCCGTCGAGACCAAATCCCCCGACCCGACGCCGGGGGCGGCGCCGGCGAGGTGCCGGCGCAAGGCCTGGAAGGCGGTGTAGTTGCCGACGTACTCCACCCGGGGCGACGAGGCGGCGCTCAGCGCGGCGAGATCGTCGGGAACCGTCAGGTGCGCCACCCCGGCATGGCGCAGACGCACCGCCAGATCTCGACACCGCTCCCCCGTGGCCACCACCACACGCCCCCCCAGCCGTTCGAAGGGCACGTCCCACAACCACGAGGGGTCATGGCCGTCAGCGATACGGGCGTTGATGCCGACGACGACGGGATCGGTGCCCCCCTCGAGCAGATCGAGGAGCTCGGTCCACCCCGCCGGGTTCTTGGCCAGCAGAAGGCGGACGGTGGTGGCTCCCCTCACCACGGTGGCGAACCTTCCCTCCACGTCGGCGACCGAGGCCATGGCCGCCAGCGCGGCAGCCTCGTCGACGCCCAACGCGGCGGCGGCCACGGCCGCCATTGCGGCGTTGGCGAGGTTGCACCGCCCGGGCAGCACCAGGCGAACCGGGAGTCGGCGACCGTCGACGGTGACGAGGACGTCGCCGTGCAGCGCGGCGTCGGGGTGGGGTCGACGGAACCCGCACGTGCACGACCAGTCGTCGTCGTCGGCGAACACGATCCGACCGGCGCACACCGGGCACCCCACGGCGTCCTGTCGCCATAGCTGCCCGGCCGCCACCCAGACCACCTTGGCCGCGTCCCGGGCCCCGAACACGACGAGAGGGTCATCGGCATTGGCTACCACCGTGATCTGCGCCGGCGCTCCCGTGGCATCACGACGGCTCGGCCCCGCCAGCACCCGCTGCCAGCGCGCCGCCACCATGCGCACCTCACTGACGCGGTCGAGTTGGTCGCGCGACAGGTTGAGCAGCGCCACCACTTCGGGATGCACGGCGTCGGCCACTGCACCGAGGTAGCCCTCGTCGACTTCGAGCACGGCCGGCACCCCCGGTGCCGCCGACGCCAGCGCCGTGGCCAGCCCGGGCGGCAGGTTGGCGCCGGCGGCCGACGTCGCCACCCGGGGAGCGCCGCCCAGCGCCGCGGCCAGCAAGCGGGTGGTCGTGGTCTTGCCGTTGGTGCCGGTCACGAGGGCCACTCGGCGGCCCGCCGCCAGCGTGCCGAGCAGGTCGGGGGCGATCAACAGCCCGACACGGCCGCCGATGACCGACCCGCCCCCGAGTCCCAGCCGTCGCGAGGCCGCGCTCACCGCCGTCGATGCCCGACCGGCCAGGCGGGCCCGCACCGCCACGCTGCGGTCGGCGGGCGCGTCGCTCACGTGTCGGTGTGATCGGGCGGAAAGGTGCGCGCCAGCTCCTCGGCGGTGGGGTCGTGGGGTCGGAGGGCCTCGGCGGGGAGCTGGGTGATGATCGCCGCCATGATCGCCTCGGTATCGGCGGCGGCATCCGACAGCCCGAGATGCACGGGCTTGCCCACCCGGACCCGCACCGACGGCGGGTGCAGCAGGTTGGCGACGTCGGGGACGCGGGCCGAGCGCGGCCACACCGCTTCGGTGCCCCACAGGCCCACGGGCAGCACCGGGGCGCCGGTCATGGCGGCCAACCGAGCCGTGCCGGTCTTGCCCCGCAACTCGGTCTCGAAGAATTTCTCGCCCCGGGGGATCGTCCCCTGGGGGAGGATCACCACGACTTCACCCGCTTCGAGCGCCCTGCGGGCTTCGCGCAACGGCGTGTCCGAGCGGCTGCCGCGATCCACCGGAATCCCACCCAGAGCACGGGCCAATTGGCCCACCACCGGGGCGTCGAACAACTCGCGCTTGGCGAGGAACCGCACGGGCCGGCCCAGGCGCGCCGCCACGATGGCCAGCGCCACCACGTCGAAGTAACTGCGGTGGTTGGCAGCCAGGATCACCGGTCCGCGCCTCGGCACCCGGGCGATGCCGTCGATGTCGAAGCGCGCGTACGGGAACATGGCGGGGCGGACCACCGGCCGCAACATGTCGTAGGGCTCGAGCCCGCCGACCTTGGGCACACCGGGCGGTCGGTCCCAGCGCTCCACCGGCCAACGCCGCAGCCGGGCCACGGCGTTGAGGCGTCGATCCGGATTGACCGCATGAGGACGCCCCACCGCACCGAGCAAGGGGAGGTCGAACACGCTGTCGGAGTAGGCGTGGCTCGCCGACAGGTCGACGTTCGACTCCCCCGCCCACCGTCGCACCGCCGCCAACTTGCCCGTCGACCACACGAAGTCGCCCTCGATGCCCCCGGTGTAGCGACCCTCGTGGCGGGCATAGCGCGTGGCCAGCACGTGGTCGAACCCCAGCATCCCGGCGAAGGGGGTGATGAGGTCCGCGGGCGTGGTGGTGGTGAGCACGATGAGGTGGCCCGCCTCGCGGTGCTCGGCCAGCACGCCCGGGGCGTAGGGCTGCACGAGCTCGACAAGCTCGGGGGCGGCCAGCTCGCCGGCGCGGCACACCGACTCGACCGGCCAGCCCTTGGTGAACCGGGGTGCCACCCGCACCATGGCCATGAAGGCCAGGCTCTCGCCCATGAGGTCGTAGAACCCGTAGAAGAGCCGCTCACCGGGCAGTGATCGACGCCCCTCGAAGAGCCCCTCGGCGTGCATGGCCGCACTCAGCACCAGGCCGCTGGCCCCACGCAGCAGCGTTCGGTCGAGGTCCACGAACACCGCGGGACGCGACTTGGGCGCGTCGTACGCCGAGCCGTTGCCGTTGTGCACATGGGTCTTCGGCGAGCGGGCCGTCACCATGGCGCAGACCATATCGCCGTCCACCGTGCCCCCGACCGGAGGGTGCCCCCCACCAGGGCCTTGACGCGGCAAAGGGACCAGAGGGGGATCCGGTCCCTTTGCTCGGACTCGACAGGCTCGGAGGGGGGCGTCCGATTCCTGTGGTCTCTGGTCTTCATTGTGAAGGATCCGCTCCGATCAGTCAAACAGCTATTACAGATTTCTACTATCGTAAAAAGAGATGGAACTTCGACACCTGCAAGCCCTGGTGGCGGTGGCCGAGCACGGGTCGTTCTCCTCCGCGGCCGACTATCTGGGTACCGTCCAGTCCAACATCTCGGCCCACGTGGCCCGGCTCGAGCGCGAGCTGGGGACCACCCTGGTGGACCGGTCGGCGGGCCGTCTGACTGCCGACGGGGAGGTCGTGGTGGCCCGGGCGTACCGCGTCATGGGGGAGCTCGACGCCCTGGTGGCCGACGTGGGGGCGCTTCGCGAGTCGGTGGCCGGCAACGTGCGGGTAGGCATCTTGGGCACCACGGCCCGGTGGCTCGTGCCCATGCTCCTCGCCGATCTCGCCGAGAACCACCCCCGCCTCCACCTGATGGTGGCCGACGGCACCACCTTGGGCCTCGAGCCCCAGCTCGCCGCGGGGCGATTCGACCTGGCCGTGCTGACCTTCCCCGTTCCCGGACGCGACCTCGTCTCCGAGCCGCTGTTCGAGGAGGACATCGTCCTGGTGGTCCCGGTCGAGGATGACCCGCTGTCGGGTGCCGAACGGATCGACATCGCCGACCTGGAGCGTTTCGAGTTGCTGCTCCCGGCCCCCGGCACACCCTTTCGCGGTGAGATCGACGCGGCGGTCAAACCCGCCGGTGTGCGGTTGCGGCCCCGGGTCGAGCTCGACGGCGTGCGGCTGCTGGCGTCGTTGACCTTCGAGGGATACGGGCCGGCCGTGCTTCCCGCCACTGCGGTGCCGCCCCATCTCCGGGCCCGGTTCCGGCTCGTGGACGTCGACGGCCTGCGACCGCGCCGGGTCGGGATCGCCCAGCGCAGCCGGGGACTGCCCTCGGCCCCGGCCCGGGCCGTGCTCGACACCTTGCGCCAGCTCATGACGACGCCGGATCGCCTTCCTCCCGGTGTGCATCCTGTGGTCGGGGACCAGCGGACGCGCGCCGAGGGATCGCTGCGGGCGGTGGGAATGCCCAACGGCTGAGACGGGCATGTCGGGCGCGCCGGCTCACGCCGCGGGTGGGCGCGCCCTCCTCCACATCAACCACAGCGTGGGGCCGCCACGCGGGGTGCGAATCTCGCCGGTGACCTCGAAGCCGTGGTGTCCGTAGAAGGCGAGATTGCTCTCCTTGGAAGACTCCAGATAGGCGGGGAGCCCCTGGGAGTCGATGCCGTCGAGAACCGACCCCAACAGCGCCGATCCCACACCGGTGCGCTGTCGGTCGGGGTCGGTGCCGAGGGTGGCCAAGTACCAGTGCGGCTCCTGCGGACGCGCCGCGTCGACGGCGCTCAGCAGTCGGGCCGCCTCGGGCGTGTCACGTCCGAGGCCGGTGAGATAGGGCATGACGGGCACGAGGTGGACGAGGTCGCGCCATCCCGGACGGGCCCGGCCCGGGGGTGACCACATGGCGACCCCGGCCCGGTCGCGCGTCGTGAACACCTCGCCGCGCTCGAGGTAGGTGTGCCGGAGTTGGATGGCGAAGAACGTGCGAAGCCCTCGCCGACGCCGGCGCTCCCCCCGGAACAGCCACTGTGGCACGGGGTCGTCGTCGAACGCCCGGGCCAGCACTTCCACCAGGGTCTCGACATCGGCGGGGACGACACGGCACACGACATGCTGGGCCCGGCGCGCCACCGGCGTGGACGCGTCCCCGCCGCGGTTGTGGTCCTCGCCCTCGATGCGGGTCATCGCCCTCCGGCCCCCCGACCGCCACTGCCTCCATGGTACTGCGATGGCCTTCGATACTGCGATGGCCTTCGACCTCGGCGTCTTGCACCCGTTCAGTTGAACGAGGGGTGCGAGGGATAGGCGGCCAGCAACGACAGCTCGCCACCCTGGCGGCGCATGACGTCATGCCACAACCTGTCGGCATCGACACAGAACACGTCGACCGCCAGGGCGTCGAGCACGAACCACGCCCCCTCGGCGAGCTCGTCCTCGAGTTGGTCCGGCGCCCATCCCGAGTACCCCGAGAACAGGCGGGCGCCGTCGAGCCCGACGGGCTGATCGGCGGGAGCGACGGACAGGTCGACGGTGCCGACGGACTCGACCACGCCCCGCCACTGCCCTGCGGTGGCTCGCGCCTCCCCATGGGGGCGGGCCAGGCCGATCACGGCGTCGGGGGACACCGGGCCCCCCCGGAACACCACGCCGGGCGGCGCCAACCGGGCCTGATCCGCCCAGGGCTCGAGGATCTCCTCGACCGGCACCGGCGTGGGTCGGTTGAGGACCACCCCCAGTGCCCCGTCGTCACCGTGATCGAGCACGAGCACCACGCCCCGGTCGAAATTCGGGTCGCCCAGCTTCGTCGATGCCACCAGCAGGTGCCCCGTCAACGCCCCTCCCGGCGGCCCCGGCTCGAACGATGGTCCCGGCATGTCCCGATCATGGCTCGCCCGGCTCCCGGGCGATGACCACCGATCACGCCGAGGGCTTCCACCCCACGGGGAAGGGGTCTTTGACCGCCACCAGCAACTCCCACGCCGCCCGGCACCGCTGATAGCCCGCACCCCGGTACCGCACGGCGCTGCCGGGCGTGGCCTGGGGTATCCACAGGGCGGGGGTGTCGAACCAGAACGCCGTGGCGTCGTCGTCGTAGGTGGTGCGGTACACGCCGTATCCCGTGGTGAGGGCATTAGCCACCAGGTCGGGGCGCCCGGTGGCGGCGCCCACGGCGTGCATGACGGCGGCGGTGAAGTAGGTGCCGCCGGGCCACACGGCCTTGCCCTGGAGGGTGTCGATGGGTTGGCCCGACGGGTCCACGGCGTTGGTCGCCCCCATCTGGGCGTCGGCCACGCCCTCCACGTTCATGCGGTAGGCCTGCGCCAGGTGCGAAGCCATACGGGTGGCGTCGAGCACGTCGGGCATCCCGTCGCGTCCCGCGTAGCGTTGCCCGCACAACGCGTCGGCGAGCAAGGCGTCGCCAAACGGTCCGCCGGTACTGAGGCGGTAGTACCCGCCGCTCTGAGACCACAACGACGCTTCGGCCGAGGCACGCGCCTTGGCGGCCACCGCCGTCCACTGATCGCCGGCGGCGTCGGAGTCGAAGACCTGGGCGAAGTCGGCCAGCGCATCACAGGCCCCGATGAACAGCGCGGCGACGTAACTGGCGGCGCCGTCCATCTCAATGGCGTCATAGGTGGTGCAGAACCCCTTGGCGTCGGGGATCCCGTCACCGTCGAGATCGCGCGACAGGAGATGCAGCATGGTCTGCACCAATGTGGGATAGACCTCGGCGCCGAAGGTGTCGTCGCCGGTGTAGGTCCAGTAGGCGTGGGCTTGTTGGACGAACTTGGCGGGGAGATCGAGCCAGTCGATGCGCAGCGGGGGCTCTCCGGGCCGGGTGGCGGAATACTGGCCCACCACGAACCAGGGATCGTCCACCGGAGAGCCGGCATCGTGCGGGGTCCGCCCTTCGGGATCGGCCGCCACCATGTCCTTCCAACCCAACAGGAGGTCGCGCTCGATGGTGGGGAAGAGCTGGAGGAGATGGCGCGCTTCGTAGTGACGGACGTCGAGGGATTCGCAGTCGCGGAACACGTCGGTCTCCAATGTGAAGTAGAGATGCTGGCCGGGCCGACGTCCGTACACCTTGGGCTTGGTGAGACAGCCGTTCTCCCAGAACACACCGCCGAACACGCTGTAGTAGAGCTCGTTGAGCGCCGCACCCCGCAGCCACAGGGGGTAGGCGGGGTCGTCGGCCACCCGCGACCACCACGCGTCGATGCCGCGCTCGAGGCGCGAGACATCGGCCAGGAGGTCGCTGGCGATGGCCCAACCCTGATACGAACCCGGGTACCACTGCGTGTAGCGCTTGCGCCATTGGGTCCCGTCGGTCGGATTGCTGAACTGCACGATCGGGAAGTCCCACGCCAGGGCGAAGGTGGCGGCCCGCTGCTCGCCGGGCGCCAAGGTGAACGACACGCACACGGCACCGGCCAGGCCCAGACGCCGGGAGTCGAGGGGTGCGTCGGGAAGACTGCCCCGCTTGAAGGCGGCCAGGAGGTCCGAGCCGTCGCCGTCGCCGGCCCAGTCCTCGGTAGCTGTGAGGACCGAGCCGCTCGGACCGCTGGCGGCGATGACCCACTCGGTGCGCTGGGTCTGTGCCACGTTGGCGGGGTCCTCGGCCTGAAGCCGGACCCCGACGGTGCCCGTGCCCCGGACCAGCGACGAGCTCAGTCCCTGGCGCGTGTACTGGTACTGGGCGGTGGGGAGCCGGAACGGCGCGTTGGGGAAGCTGAACATCAACGACACCTGGGCCGGGGCGTTGGTGGGATTGGAGACCGCCAGTTGGAAGAGCCCACCGGGTAGCGACGAGCGCCGGTAGTCGCGCGCCACGAAGGGGGTGAGTTGTTTGAGCGCCACCGGCAGAGACAGCTCGTGGTAGACGAACCATGCCTTGGGGAACAGCGCGGCGTAGAGCCCGTCCCCCGTCTGGAGCATCGGCCACGCCGGGAGCACGTCCTCGGTGGCGAGCGTGGTGGTGGTCGTGCCCCCGCCCGTCGTCAGCGAGACGTGGAACGCGGCTTGGGACAGGTAGCGGTCCTCGAACCCGCTGTTGCGGGGCGACCCCCAGTGCGAGCCCACCGAATCGTCGCCACCGATGTCGAGGTGCCACGGCCCGAACGAGCCCGCCAGGTTGAGCATGAAGGCGCCCGTCCCGATCCCACCCACCGGGATCCCCCTCTTGGTCCGGCTCGCCGGCTTGGCCGTGGTCCCCAGGGGCGGCACCGTTCCGCTGGATCCCAGCGGGTGACTGCCCAGGGCACGACGCCAGGCGGCGTCGGCGATGTCCCACAGGTCGGTCCCCCCGAGCAGGCCCAGGGGGTGATCGACGTCCTCATCACTGCCCCCGCACCCGGCCAGCCCCCCTGCCGCCAGTGCCGCCGCGGCCAGCGGGGCGACCCCGAGCAACCGCCGCCTCGAGAGCGTGGCGGCGTGGTTGCCGCCGTCGACCTGCGGCGCCGGCTCCCGGTGATGGCGCCACGCGCGATCGTCCATGACGCCGTGATTGTGACCGACTCCTGTGCCATTTGGTCATCGCCCGCCTGACGGGCGCGCCACATACCGTCCCGGCAGCTCAGCCCCCGACGACCAGGATCCGAACACCACGCGATCCGAGGTCCGCCGATGCGTTGTCGTCGGCATACCCCAGGCCCTGGACATTGAAGAGGAGGACCGGTTCGTCCCCGAGCGGGAACGGGCCCCAGTGCCAGGTGCCGCGGTGCAGCACGACAGCGTCGAGCTTCTCGAGGCGAAACGCCCGCACGGTGTCGAGGCCCTCCTCGGTGGCCAGATCGGCGTCGGCGGGGGCCACGGCGAGCACCGACGGGCCGTTGAGCGCCATGAGGACCTGGGTATGAGTGTCGTGGCGATACAGCCGGTCGCACAGCAGCCCGTCGCCGATGCGCTCCACCTCGTCGGGCGCGTGGCTGATGACGTTTACATGAGGGTCCGCCCACTGGTACTCCAACCGACCCGACCCGTCCGAGGGATCGGTGTCGGGTACGGGCACCCACCCGAACGGGGCCCACGCCTCGGCCCCGACCGGCCCGGCGACGAGACGCCTTGGCGCTTCGGCCATGTGTGACCCCCTGATCTACGCTGACGGCGCCGTCAGTCTACGGCGCGTCGTTCCACCAGCGAGGAGGACAAAGCCATGGACGTTCGCAGCATCGAGGACGTGGAGCCCGTCGTCGAGCACAACGGCACGGTCCCGGTGTGGTGGCTGTTCAAGTCGCGCGAGATGAAGGAGATCACCGACGGTGGGTTCCTCGAGCTCGTCAACGAGTTCGAGGTGGCGGGCGGGGGCTACGTCCACCCCCACTCGCATCCCACCCACGAGTTCTATTACGTGACCTCGGGGCGCGGCATCATGACCATCGAGGGCGAAGATCGCGACATCGTCCAGGGTGACCTGGTGCACATCCCGCCGGACAAGGTCCACAGCCTCCGTCCCGTGAGCGACCACGCCCCCATCCACTGTTTCTGCTTCGCCATCGGCGTCAAGGGCTCGGGGCCCATCGACTACACCACCCACCCGTCGTAGGGCCACGTGGCCCGCATCCTCGTGACCCGGGCCCTCCCCGAGGGGGGGCTCGACCCACTCGTCGCCGACGGTCACGACGTGCTGCAGCGCGCCGGCGACACGCCCTACACCCATACCGAGCTCGTCGAGCTGGCCCCCACCGTCGATGCCGTGGTGTGCCTGCTCACGGACCGCATCGACGACGTGGTACTGGGCGCCGGCGCGGCGCAGCGCCTGCGCGTGGTCGCCAATGTGGCGGTGGGCTACGACAACATCGACGTCGAAGCCGCCCGCAGCGTGGGCGTGGCGGTGTGCAACACCCCGGGGGTGCTCGACGAGACCACCGCCGATGTGGCCTTCCTCCTGGTCCTGGCGGCGTCGCGCCTGGCGTCGGAGGCCGAGCGCGACCTGCGTGGGGGGGCATGGGCGGGCTGGGGCATCACCCAGTACTTGGGCCACGACGTGCACGGCGCCACGCTCGGGCTCGTCGGCTACGGGCGGATCGGGCGGGCGGTAGCCCGGCGGGCGTCGGGATTCGGGATGCAGGTGCTGCACCACACCCGGCACCCCACCGACATGCCCGGGTACGTGCCCGCCCTCGACGACCTCCTGGCCGAGTGCGACATCCTGAGCGTCCACGTCCCGCTGCGCGCCGAGACCCGCCATCTCATCGGCGCCCGCCAGTTGGCCTTGCTTCGTCCCCACGCCGTGGTGGTGAACACGGCCCGAGGACCGGTGGTGGACGAGGAGGCCCTCGCCGACGCCCTGCACGCCGGGACGATCTTCGCCGCGGGCCTCGACGTCTACGAAGACGAGCCCGTGGTCCATCCCCGGCTGCTGAGCGCGCCGCGCACCGTGCTCCTCCCCCACATCGGCAGCGCCAGCCGCGCCACCCGGACCCAGATGGCGCGTGTGGCGTGTCAGGGCGTGTGCGACGTGCTGGCCGGTCGCCCGCCCACCAACCTGGTCACCGCCTGACCCTCAGGGGCCGTGCACCTCAGGGGCCGTGCACCTCAGGGGCCGTGCACCGGCGACGCATCGAGGCCCAGAAGCCCGATGGTGGTGTCGCCTCGGCGCAGGGCGCTGAACATCGCCTCTTCCTTCTCGGCGCGCACCCGACCCGCACCGAGCACCTCGTCGACCGTGGCGGCGACCACGACGGCCACGCCGTCGACGTCGCCCACGAGCCAATCCCCGGCCGCCACCGACACTCCGCCCACCTCGACGGGCGCACCCACGGTCCCGGGGCGGTTCTTCGAGGCGCCGCGCAACGCCACCATGGTGGAGAAGACCGGAAAACCGTGCGCTTCGAGAGCGCCGGCGTCCCGGACCCCACCGTCGATCACGAGGCCGGCCACGCCCCGGGCCTGCGCCGCGGTGGTCAGCACCTCACCCCAGTAGCCGAACTCGTCTTCGTCTCCCACGTCCACCGCCAGGGCATACCCGGGCGGGGCGCTCGCCACCGCCACATGGATGGCCAGGTTGTCGCCGGGCGTACAGCGCACCGGAAACGCCGGTGCCGCCAGACACGCTCCACGCCACACCGCCTTGACGCGGGGGCGCATGGGACGGCCCCCCGACTCGCCCACCGTGGCCGCGCCGAGCGCCAGGAATTCGGCGGTCCGGGCGGCGACGTCGGAGCTGTCATCACGGTCGGGCATGGGCGGTCTGCTCTCGGATGGAAGTCTCGGCGGAGACGTGTCGATGTGTCGAGGTTTCGGAGGGCGAGCGTAGCGACCCGACCTCGCGTCGGCGACCTGCGCTCACCGGTTCTCGACGGCGCCCGCTACTTCCCGCATCGCCTCGAGCTCTTCGATGTAGTGCGCCCTCGAGTGGTGCCGGAAGCGCAGCGACAGGCCGAAGGGGATCCACCCGTCCCCGAGCTCGAGGGCTCGGCGGCACGGGCCACCTCCAGGACGTCGTCGAGGCCCCTGTCTCGTTCCCAGGCCGGAGGGTCGAAGCGGGGGTTCAGGTTCACCACCGGCGTCACGGTGCCCAGGCGCACCGGTGCTCTCCTCCCCGGATCGGCCGTCGCCTCGACATACCCTGGACGCAATCAGACGAGCAGCGCAATGGCGGCGATGACGCCCACCACCACAATGACGGAGCGCAACAACGGCGCCGGCAGCCGGCGCCCGATGGCTCCACCCACCTGGCCCCCCACTACGGAACCTACGGCCAGGAGCCCGGCGGCCTCCCACGACACGTGGGCGAAGGCGATGAACAGGATCCCGGCGACGCCGTTGACCAAGAAGGCGAGGACGTTCTTGGTGGCGTTGAGCTTCTGGAGGTGATCATTCAGGAAGATGCCGAGCAACGACAGGAGGATCACCCCCTGGGCGGCCCCGAAGTACCCCCCGTACACCCCGGTGAGGAACACCGACCCGAACAGCACCGGCCCACCGTGGGTGGGTCGGTCGTGGCGTTGGGCCAGGCGAGCCGACAGGCGCGGTTGCAGTGCCACCAGCACACAGGCGATCAGAATGAGCACGGGGACGACGTGGCGGAAGACGCTGCCGGGCAACGCCAGCAGGAGGACGGCTCCGGCCACGCCGCCGGCGACCGAGGCGGCCCCCAGCACGACGAGGCGCGGCTTCTGACCGCGCAGCTCTGAGCGGTATGCGACGGCTCCGCTCAGCGAACCGGGGACGAGGCCGATGGTGTTGCTGACGTTCGCCACGATGGGGGTGAACCCGAAGGCCAGCAGCGTGGGAAAGGTGATGAGCGAGCCCGAACCGACGATGGTGTTGATCGTCCCCGCCACCAGGCCCACGCCCACGATGGCCAGAGCTTCGAGCGCGGACATGGAGAGGGTCTACCGGAGTGGCCGGGGTGGCTCAACACCACACCGGGGCCAGCACCCCGGATCCGGCGCCGAGCGTCTGAGGCCATGACCGACCCCGCACCACACCGGGCCGTGTCCGCCGCCTCGGTGTGGCGTGTGCTCGTGGGCCGGCCCCTTCTCTCGAGCGAGGCCGCCCACGAGCAGATCACTCAGGTCCAGGGCCTGTCGGCGCTCTCTCTGGACGCGTTGACCTCGGTGGCCTACGGGCCCGAGGCGATCCTGGTGGTGCTGGCGGTGGCCGGGGTCGGTGCCCTGCACCTCATCCTGCCCATCACGGGGGCGATCGTGGTGCTGCTCAGCATCCTCGTCCTCTCCTACCGCCAGGTCATCGACGCCTATCCCTCGGGCGGGGGCGCCTACGCGGTGTCACGCGCCAACCTCGGCACCAACGCCAGCCACGTGGCGGCGGCTTCGCTCGTCGTCGACTACACGCTCACCGTGGCGGTCTCGATCGCGGCCGGGGTCGAACAACTCACCTCGGCCTTCCCCGGGCTCACCTCGGCCACCGTGCCCCTGTGCGTGGGGACCGTGGCCGTGCTCACCGTTCTCAACCTGCGGGGCCTCGGCGACACGGCCCGGGCCTTCCTCCTGCCCACCACGATCTTCGTGGTGGGCGTGCTCGGCATCATCGTGGTGGGCCTCGTCCACCCCCTGGCGGCCCACGCGTCTCAGCTCGGACGGGCCACGGCCGCCACCCATGGGCTGGAGGCCGTCGGCGTGATTCTGGTCCTCCGGGCCTTCGCCGCGGGCTGCAGCGCCCTCACCGGGGTCGAGGCCATCGCCAACGGCGTCCCGCTGTTCCGCGCCCCCCGCCAGGTCCGGGCCAAACGCACCGAGGCCCTGCTGGGGTTGATCCTCGGCACCATGCTCCTCGGGCTCGGCCTCCTGGCGGTGCGCTTCCATGTCCAACCCCGCACCGGCCAGACCGCGTTGAGCCAGATCATGGGCGAGGCGGTCGGGCGACACGCCGCTTACTACGTCGTGTCCCTGGCCATCACCGTGGCCCTCGCCCTGGCGGCCAACACCTCGTTCGGGGGGCTACCCGTGCTCGCCAGTCTCCTGGCCCGGGACAACTACCTGCCCCACATCTTCACGGTGCGCGGTGACCGCCAGAATTTCAGCACCGGCATCGTGGCCCTGGCGCTGTTCTCGGCGGTGCTCCTGGTGGCCGTGCACGGTAATACCCAACGCCTCATTCCCATGTTCGCCATCGGCGTCTTCACCGGGTTCACGCTGTGCCAAGCGGGCCTGGTCGTCCACTGGCACCGGACCCGACCGGCGCGCTGGGCACGGCGAGCCGCCATCAACGGCGTGGGGGCGGTCGTCACCGCCATGTCCACCGTCATCTTCTTGGTCTCGAAGTTCACGGCCGGCGGGTGGGTCGTGCTGGTGGCGGTCGTCGCCTTCATCGCCTTGTTCCGTCGCATCCACCGGTACTACGAGCGCGCCGCGCTGCTCCTCGGCCTGGACACGATGCCGCCCAAGCCCCACGCCAGCACGGGGGCATTGGTGATCGTGCCGATCACGAGCATCTCGCTCCTGACCGCGCGCGCCTTGAGCGAGGCGTTGTCACTGTGTCGCGAGGTGGTGGCCGTGACCGTCGTGCTCACCGACGGGGACGAGGAGCGCGTCGACACCCTGAGCAGGCGGTGGGAGGAGTGGGATCCCGGGGTGCCCCTGCACGTCCTGCGCACCGAATATGCGTCGGTCGTCGACCCCATCGTGGATTTCATCGACGAGGAACGGCGACGGCGTGACGACCAGGTCGTGGTGTTGATCCCGGTGGTGGTCCCCCTCCACCTGCGGTACCGGGTGTTGCACAACCACATCGAGGTGTTGCTCTCGGCTGCGCTGCGGACCAGAACCGATGTGATCGTGGCGCGCGTGCCGATGTCGCTCGACCCCACCGCACCGGACCGGTGACCGGACCGCCACCGACTCCGTACGCCACCTTCGGCACCCGCCTGGTCGGATGGCTCATCGACTGGGTCATCACGAGCATTCTCGGATCGATCCTCCTGCTCCCGCTCCACGCCGTCCGCCACACCGGCGGGGCGACGGCCGACGCCTCGCCATCCTCGACGCTCGGTGTGACGATCACTGACCAGGGGGCGCTGCTCTTCGTCCTCTTCGTGATCATCTACACCACGGCGTGTACCGGGTCGCAGCGGGGTCAGACCGTCGGGATGACGGTGGTGCACGCCAGGGCCGTCGACGCCGTCACCGGCGCGCCCATCGGCTACGGGCGCGCCCTGGGTCGCGTGGTCGTCGAGTACGTGCTCTTCGTCCTGCTGATCGCGCCCTGGGTCTTCGACATGGTGTTCCCTCTGTGGGATTCGCGGCGACAGACGTTGCACGACAAGGTCACCAACACCGTTGTGATCACCATCCGAGGGCACGCCGCGTCGCGTGTGTGCCGATGCGACACGGGATCGAGCCGACCCTGAATTCTCGTGCCCGGACTTGGATTTTCTTCTCGCCCGCCGATGGGTGAATATCACTTCCGGAATGCCCCTGGGAGAGTCGACAGGCCACAGGGGGATCGGTAAGGTCGCCGCCGCATGGGCAATCGTCGATTGCTTGCCCACATCCTCCATCCCGCAAGGGTCTTTCGGCGCGCACGCGCCACACAGTGACGGGCGAGGGACGGGCGAGCGTTGGTGCACGAGCAACACGTGTGACGCATGTTCACAGGGAGCTGCTGTGTTCAGCCTGATCCGACTCTCGCCACCACGTCACGGCATTCGACACGAAAAGCGCGGTGTCATCCGCCATCCCGTCACAAAAGTCGTGGCCGCGCCCCTGGTGACCGCCACGGCGGTGGCCATGGACTTCATGGACTGCTCGGCCCAGACCCAGGTCGCCGAATCGAGCGGCACCTCACCCAGCGCGCCCCCGACGCCCGTCGCCGCCCTGGCCGCACCGACGACCACGGTGACCACGCCTGCCTCCACCACCACCATCGCTGTCCCCCCCAGCACCACGAGCACCACGAGCACCACGACCCACTTATGGCCAACGAGCACGGCACCGCCGCCACCTCGGCATGCGAGTCCGGCCAAGGTGGCAGCCAAGGCTCCGGCCAAGACGGCGGGGAGTCCCCTGGCGTCGGCCATCATCGGCCCACACACCGCCAAGACCACCCTGCTCGGGGACTACGCCGGCTCGGGCGAGCCCGGGGCCCTCTCCAGCTTCGCCTCGATCACCGGGACCCATCCTGTCCTCACCTCCGACTACCTGCTGCGAAGCACGGGCTGGGACGGGATGGACGGTGCGGGAGGCTCTGAGGACTGGATGCTCAACCAATGGCGCAACTCCGGATACCGCCTCGTACTCGGGGTCCCCATCCTCCCGGGCGGCTCGGGGGGAACGCTCGCCGACGGTGCGGCAGGCAGCTACAACCAGTACTTCTCCATCCTGGCCCGGACGCTCGTCAACGACGGCGCCGCCAACGCCATCCTCCGCCTCGGTTGGGAGTTCAACGGCACGTGGTACCCATGGAGCGTGACCAACAACACCGACGCCCAGAACTTCGCCCAGTTCTGGCGCCAGATCGTCACCACCATGCGGGCGGTCCCGGGTCAGCAGTTCAAGTTCCTGTGGAATCCCAACGGCGGTGGGCCCACGACCTGGAACCTCGAGCTCGCCTATCCCGGCTCGGCCTACGTCGACTACATCGGCACCGATGTCTACGACGAATCCTGGGGCAGCTCCTTCACCCCCCAGGCGTCGTGGAGCAACGCCGTCACCCAGACCTGGGGCCTCAACTGGCTGACGACCTTCGCCGCCGCGCAGGGCCGGTCCATCGCCATTCCGGAATGGTCCGTCGACTACCGCAGTGACGGGCACGGCCTCGGCGACGATCCCTATTTCATCAACCAGTTCGCCCGATGGATCGCCGGGAACAACGTCGCGTTCACCTGCATCTTCTCCTTCAACGACACCGCCGGGGGCCAGGACAACGACATCACCAACGGCAGCTTCCCCAACGCCCTCGCCGCCTTCCGCGCCGACTTCGGCTGACCGGGTCCCGGGACCGTGACCCTCGGACCCAACTCACTGGTGTTGTGCTCGGGCACGGTTCCCCGTGACATCAGCTTCCTCGAACGGCTCGAAGCGGGGGCGGACGCCGGGTACGAGGCCATCTCACTGTGGGGCCGCGACTACGCCCGCGCCCGACGTGACGGCCACAGCGACGCCGAGATGCGCGCCATGCTCGACGACCACGGCCTCGTCGTGGCCGAGGTGGACCCGGCCTGGTGGTGGACGCCGGGGGCCGGCGAGATCCACATCCCGGTCGAGCTCGACACCATGGAAGTCTTCATCCACGGCGAGGACGACCTGCTGCGCATGGCCGAGGCCATGGGGGCAAGGTCGCTCAACGCCGCCGACGTCTTCGGGGGGACCTGGACCGTCGATGAAGCGGCGAAGGCCTTCGCCAGGCTGTGTGACCGCGCCGCCCAGCACGGGTTGCTCGTCCATCTCGAATGGCTGGCGTGGTCCCGGATCCCCGACATGGCAACCGCCTGGGCCGTGGTCCACGGTGCCGACCGGGCCAACGGCGGGCTGAACATCGATACCTGGCACTGCGCGCGCACCGGCACCACTCCCGACGAGCTGCGCACCTTGCCCCCCGAGCGCGTCTTCGCCATCCAGCTCTCCGATGCTCCCCTCGAGGCCGAGCACAACCTGATCGAGGCGACTCTGCACGACCGGTCGCTGCCGGGCGAGGGTGCGCTCGACCTCCCCGGCTATCTCGGCGCGCTGCGCGACAGCGGCGTGCGCTGTCCGGTAGGGGCCGAGGTGTTCTCCGATGCCCTGCACGACCGGGGGGCGCGTGGCGCCGCCGCGGCCGCGGCGGACGCCACCCGGCGAGCCCTCGACGCGGCACAATGGGCCCGACCATGAGCAGCGCCTCCCACGACACCGGTGCCCTGGGCGCGGTGGTGGTCGGGACGGGGTTCGGGTGCTACTCCCATGTCCGAGCCCTGCGGCACGCCGGCTTCGAGGTCCGAGCCCTGGTGGGGCGCGACTCCTCCAAGACCGCGGCCCGCGCGGCGATGTTCGAGGTACCCACCGCCTGCGAGAACCTCACCCAGGCCCTGGCGCTGCCGGGCGTGGACGCCGTCACCATCGCCACGCCGCCCCACACCCACGCCGAGCTCGCCCTCGAGGCCATCGGGGCGGGCCGACACGTCTTGTGCGAGAAGCCCTTCGCCCGGGACACCGCCGAGGGGAGAACCGTCCTCGGCGCGGCGCGCCGGGCCGGGATCGTGCACCTCCTGGGGACCGAATTCCGCTACGACGCCGGACAGGCACTGCTGGCACAGGCCGTGCGAGGCGGCCTCATCGGCGCTCCCCGCCTCGCCACGTGGCTGATGCATGTCCCCATGCTGGTCGACCCGGCCGCGGTGGTCCCGTCGTGGTGGGCCGACGCGTCGTCGGGGGGTGGGTGGTTCGGGGCCCACGGCTCGCAATTGATCGACCAGATCCGAGCCACCCTCGGGGACTTCGCCGGGCTGAGTGCCTCCCTGGCCCATGTGATCGAACGACCCATGACCGCCGACGACGGATTCGTCGTGCACTTCCGGATGGCCAACGGGTGCGTAGGTGTGTTGCAGAGCACGGCGTCGGACCGCGGCATCGTGGTCGAGACCAGGGTGACGGGCTCCACCGGCACGGCGTGGATCGAGGGCGTGGGCGACACTGTCAAGGTGGCCGACGCCGGGGGTGTGCGCACCCTGGCGGTGCCCGCCGAGTTGCGCAACGAGCCGGCCCCTCCTCTGCCCCCGGGGGCGGTCACCACCACCTACGAACAGATGACCACCTTCGGCGTCGAGTACGGGCCCTACACGCGCCTCGCCGCCGCCTTTCGCGACCGGATCCGGGGCGTGTCCTCGGTGGGCCCGGAACCGGCCACCTTCGTCGACGGGGTGGCGCAGATGGCGGTGCTCGACGCGGCGCGCCGGTCGGCGAGCGGCGGCGGCGAATGGACGGACGTGGAACGCACCGACGCCCCGTAGCACCGGGCGTGGTACATCGTGGGCTCGTCTCCGTCCGCATCCGCGGATGACCGCCTCCGACGATGTACCGTCACCATCATGGCCGTGGTGCGGCTCGACGGATGTGGAGAAGGATCGGTGCAACGCCGAGGATCTCCTGTCTCGGCAAGGCTTGGGACCGCGACGTCGTCGTATTGCCTCGAAGCTCTGTTCCCTGACGGTGTCATCGGGTACCACGGACAGTGACTCCTTCAAGTTCGCTGCGGCGCGTGACGACGCTTCTGGGCATGGCCTTCGGCGGGCGTGGCAGTACCAACGAGGGCCACCACCGCAAGGAGGTCTTTCCGTGAGCGTCGTCGACGCCGTCCCCGCCAACACCACACAGCCAAGGACGATCCCCACGTCCGAAGTCGGGATGAAGGTCGCGGTCCGCAACCGCTACCTCGGAACTTGGAGCGCGGGATTCGAGGTGGTGGCGCTGCACCTCGACGGGTACTCCATCCGGAGGACCTCGGACGGCGCCGTGCTTCCCGAGGTGATCCCGTTCAGCGACGTGCGCGAGCCGTGGGGGCCTCCCACCGACGGGATGAGCTAAGCCGCAGCATGCGCAGGGAGTCGGCGTCCGTCACGCGATGATCTCCATGCGCAGACCTCGGCTGTCATGGTCTCCTCCCAACTGCGCATAGGCGCCTGACGACCACCGCCACGCGCTCCAGGCCGCCGCAAAGGCGTCGGGGACGTCGTCGGACCCGGCCCCGTCGAGCCGGGCTCGGGTGTGCCGCTCGACATCGGGGAAGGCGGCGAAGCGCGGCCAACCGCTCGGCCCCGCCGGCGGGGGTCTTCTTGGGGTACGCCATGGGACTGCCGGCCATGACCGTGAAACTGACTTCGGGGCGGACCTCGACCGGGTATCGCTGGCGCCGCGGTGTGATGAGGGCATCGACCTCGCCGACCTTGGGGAGGATGCCGAACGCCTGTCGAGACAATCCGCGACCCCACAGCGCCCTCGAGCGCCCCGCCGCTTCCGCATAGGTCGTCGCACCCAGAACCCCGCGCACCGGGGCGGGGAATACCGAGCTCCGCCGGGCGCCGATCAGCCGGCGGGCCTCGACGGCACATCGACGAGCCCCCGTCTCGGGGAGCCCGATGGGGATGTCGACTCCGGCCGCACCGAGGCGGCCCGACTCGAGTTGCCCGATCACCCCGACCAGATCGGTGACGCGTTCGACCTCGCTGCTGCACGCCCCGTCGACCGACACGGTGACCATCACCCAGCCACCGCGGCACCCGTCGAGCCCCGCCACCATCACCGACCCATCATCGCGACAATCGACCGGGGTGCGCCCCGAGGTGCGCGAGGGCCACCTACGCTGTGCCATGCCCTTGGACACGACGGCAATGTCGGTCGGTGCCGCCGGCGCCCCGCGGGTGAAGAAGCCCACCTGAGCTATGAACGCCCGGTCAGAGGAGTCGCCTTTCGTGGCCCCCGGCGGGCCTTCACTCGGTCGGCCCGCGGCCCGTGGCACTCCGAGGCGTCCCGGCTTGCGACGGGTTCCCGAGGTCACGGTGTTCTTCTGGATCATCAAGCTCCTCACCACCGCCGTGGGTGAGTCCACCTCGGATTACCTGGTCCATCGCTTTGACCCGGTGGTGGCCGTGGCCTTCGGGGCCGTCGCCCTGGCAATAGCGCTGCTGTTGCAGTTCGGGGCCCGTCGGTACGTGGCGTGGGTCTACTGGTTGGCGGTGGTCATGGTGGCGGTATTCGGCACGATGGCCGCCGACGTCCTGCACATCAAGTTCCATGTCCCCTACGCGGTCTCGACCGTGCTCTTCGCTGTGGTGCTGGCCGTCGTGTTCTCGGCCTGGTACGCCAGTGAGAAGACGCTGTCGATCCACAGCATCTCCACCGCCCGACGCGAGGTCTTCTACTGGTGCACCGTGGGGGCCACCTTTGCGCTTGGTACAGCCGCCGGTGACATGACAGCGGTGACCTTGCATCTGGGATACCTCGGCTCCGGGGTGCTCTTCGCCGCTGTGATCGCCGTCCCCGCTCTCGCCTACGGGCTCTTGCACCGATACGAGATCTTCTTCTTCTGGTTCGCCTACATCGTCACCCGGCCGCTCGGTGCCTCGTTCGCGGACTGGATGGGCAAGCCGCACGCCGTAGGCGGCCGGGCGCTGGGGGACGGGCGGGTGAGCCTGGGGCTCGCCATCCTGATCGTGGGCTTCGTCGGCTACCTGACCGTCACCCGCCGTGACTCGCACCACAGCGACCCGACGTCTGCCCCGACCTGACCTGGGGTCACCCACGGGGAACGAGCCGCTCAACGGGTCGCGTCACGTGGCGCGCCGAGCTCGCCCAACGGTCGCTCGAGAGGCGCCGCCATTGATTGGTGGATTGCGATAGCGCCATAAGTGCCGTGGTTCAACCACGCGGTGGGACCCTGCGCATCGCCGCAGTATCGGGCATCGCTGTGGAAGCCTGGGTGAGGTGCCCATCGACACGTCGAACTCGGAATCAGAGGCGTTGCCGTCATCCTGCACGGCGGCCGGGCGGTTAGGCGACTCGGAGTGGTGAGCGCGCCCAACGTCGGCACACCGGGTCCGGCAACGGATGATGGGGAGCACGACGGCCGAGGATCGTGGATCCCCACCCGGGCAATGATCGCAACGAGACTCATGGAGCTGCGCAAGCGTCGGGGACTCATGATCACCCTGGTCGCATTGACGATTGGGATCCCGACACTCTTCCTCGTCATCCGGTTGTTGCTCCACGCCTTCGTGCCGCACTCGTACGGACCGGCTGGTGGGTTCGAGGTGTTCACCTCCCTTATCGCCAGCGTGCTCTACGTGTTCGCATTCATCGTTGCGGCCACGTTGGGGGCCACCGCAGGCTGCACCGACCTCGCCGACGGGATGTTCACGCAGCAGGTGCTGACCGGGCGCTCGAGAGTGGCCCTTTACTTGGCCCGCGTCCCGGCCGGTTTGGCCATCATCATCCCCATGGTGGCCGTCGCATTCACCATCATCTGCGCGGTCTGCGTCTTCTCCGCGCCGTCCAGTTTCGACTTCCAGGGCACCACCGTGCCCCTCGGCCTGTCCCTCCATGGATACGAGACCTGGGCCGCCGATCATCCGAATCTGATCATCTGCGACTTCCCCTACAACGGGCCATGCCCGGGGAACGAAGCTGAGCCAAACACCCCGCTGTCCAGGGCGCTGGCCGAGCGACAAGCCGAGCAGAACTATCCGACCTACGCCGTGACCTACGTCTCGCCGCCCAATGTCCTGATGATCAAGACGGGACTGTGGATCGAGCTCGAGGTGATCGTCGCCTTCGTCTTCGGCCTTGGGTTGGGCTCCTTGATGGGACAGCGAACCCTTCCGATTGTCTTGATGATCATGTACGAGATCATCTTCAAACCATTCCTGTTGGCGGTGCAGATTCCCCACCTGATCAACTTCCAGCGCTCCTTTGTCGAACTGGCTGTGGCCCATCTCGAGCCGAGCGGAGTGGGTTTCGTCTACGGGGCCCAGGGGGGACTTCGAGACGCGTCAAAGTTGCTGCCGGAGTCGACAACTGTGGCGATCTTGGTGATCGCGGCCTGGCTGGTGGGTTGGACGGTTCTCGGCGCGTGGAGAATGGCGACCAGGGACGCTTGAGACGCCTGGCTCGCTACGAAGCTCCGCCAACTCCACATCCAAAACGATATGCAAGGCTCGGGCGGGCAAGCCCGATGGCTACCTTCTCGGCTCGAACCGCATCGCCACTGCCCCCGAACCGAACTCCAGCCGGCTCACGAGCTCGAAGTCGACATACTTCGATAGCCCCGCGAACAACGTCGGCCCGTGGCCCGCGAGCCTGGGATGCACCACGAACTCGTACTCATCGATCAATCCCAGCTCCGTCAACGCCAGTGGGAGCTTCACACCTCCCACGAACAGTCC
>DATCBU010000010.1:0-9576 GCA_036511675.1 Acidimicrobiales bacterium
GACATCGACTCCTCGGAGAAGGCGGCGCGCTTCGTGCGCACGTGCGACGCCTTCAACATCCCGTTGGTCACGTTCGTCGATGTCCCGGGATTCATGCCCGGCACCGATCAGGAGTACGGGGGCATCATCCGCCACGGGGCCAAGCTGCTCTACGCCTACTGCGAGGCGACGGTGCCGCGCATCCAGGTCATCACCCGCAAGGCCTACGGGGGTGCCTACGTCGTCATGAACTCCAAGTCGATCGGTGCCGACCTCGCCTTCGCGTGGCCATCGGCGGAACTGGCGGTCATGGGCCCCCAGGGCGCCGTCGAGATCGTGTACCGACGCGAGCTCGCCGAAGCCGCCGACCCGGCGGCGAGACGGGCCGAGCTCGTCGAGGAGTACACCGAGCGCTACGCCAACCCGTATGTGGCGGCCGAGCGTGGTTATGTCGACGATGTGATCGACCCCACCGAGACCAGGCGGGTCCTCGTGCGCAGCCTGCGTCTGCTCGCCTCCAAGCGCGAGGAGCTGCCCCGCCGCAAGCACGGGAACGTGCCTCTGTGAGCGAGGCGAGGACACCGGGCGCACCCGTGGTCGTCTCGGTGAGTCCTGAGCCCGAGCCCGCCGTGCTGGCCGCCATCGTCGCCGCCGTCGAAGAGGCATGGCCGCGGCCCCGCCCTCCCGACGAAGCACGCGGCGGATCGGGTCATCCCCCCTGGCGCTTCAGCGGCCGGTGGTGGACGCAGCCGGCGGCGTTGCGACGGGAACGTCCCCGGTCGAGTCGCTGAGCTTCGATCCCGCCGCTGTGGGCGGCACATCCGGATGAAGATCAGCGTGCCGCGGTGCTGCCGTCGCGGGAGACCTCGACGAGGGAGAGCAGTTCGTCGACGATGTGGCCCAGTTGGAAGTCCTTGGGGGTGAACACCGCCGCCACGCCCTTGCCCCGCAGGACCTCGGCGTCCTCGGGAGGGATGATGCCGCCCACGACGACGGGGACGTCGACGCCGGCTGCCCGCAGTCGGTCGAGCACCTCGGGGACGAGCTCGAGATGGCTCCCCGACAAGATGGAGAGACCCACGACATCGACGTCCTCGTCCCGGGCCGCCGCCGCGATCTGCTCGGGACTGAGCCGGATGCCCTGGTAGATCACCTCGAAGCCGCCGTCCCGGGCCGCCACCGCGATCTGCTCGGCCCCGTTGGAGTGCCCGTCGAGACCGGGCTTGGCCACGAGAAGCCGCGGAGGGCCCCCGGTACGCTCGGCCAGGAGACGGGAGCGCTCGCGGGCGCCCGACAGCTCGGCGCCACGATGCCCGACCCCACCGCTCACACCGGTGGGGGCGCGGTACTCGCCGAACACCTGACGCAGTGCCCCGGCCCATTCCCCGGTGGTGCCACTGACGTGGGCGAGGGCGATGGTGGTGGGCATCAGATTCTCGGACTCGTCGGCCGCTACCCGGCGCAATTCGTCCAGGGCGCGGCGCACAGCGGCGTCGTCGCGTCGCGCCCGCCACGTCGTCACATCGGCGCGCAGCTCTGCTTCTTCTGCGGGGTCGACCTTCAGGATCGTGGTCAACCCGTCGTCGGCCATCTCGAGGGGGGACGGTTCAGTCTCGGTGAAGGAGTTGACACCCACTACGAGCAGGTCGCCGGTTTCGATGCGCCGTACCCGCTCCGACTGGCTGCGCACCAGGCGGCGCTTCAACTCTTCGACCGCCTCGAAGGCGCCACCCATGTCGAGCACCTCCTCCAGCTCCACCCCGGCCGCCTCGGCCAGCTCGGAAGTCTTGGCCTCGATCACGGTGGAACCCTCGAAGATGTCGTCGTACTCGAGCAGGTCGGTCTCGAAGGCGAGGATCTGCTGGATCCGCAACGACCACTGCTGGTCCCACGGCCGGGGCAGGCCGAGGGCTTCGTTCCACGCCGGCAGCTGGATCGCTCGCGCCCGGGCGTCGCGCGACAAGGTGACACCGAGAGCCTCGAGCACGATGCGGGGGACGTTGTTCTCGGGTTGGGCCTCGGTGAGCCCGAGCGAGTTGACCTGAACGCCGTAGCGGAACCGGCGCAGCTTGGGGTCCTCGACCCCGTAGCGCTCCAGGCAGATCCGGTCCCACATCCGGGTGAGGGCGCGTACCTTGCAGGTCTCTTCGACGAAGCGGATACCGGCGTTGACGAAGAACGAGATGCGCCCGACCACGGCGGGGATCTCCGAGGTCTCGATCTTCCCTGAGTCGCGCACGGCGTCGAGCACGCCGATGGCTGTCGCCAGCGCGTACGCGACCTCCTGGACGGGGGTGGCACCGGCCTCTTGGAGGTGATAGCTGCAGACGTTGATCGGGTTCCACTTCGGGACCTCGCGCACCGTGTAGGCGATCATGTCCACGATCAGCCTGCGACTAGGCCCCGGGGGGAAGATGTAGGTGCCGCGCGACAGGTACTCCTTCACGATGTCGTTCTGGGTGGTCCCCTGCAGCACGGCGCGGTCCACCCCGGTGTCCTCGGCGTAGGCGATGTAGAGCCCGAGCAGCCACGCCGCGGTGGCGTTGATGGTCATCGAGGTGTTCATGTCGCCGAGGGGGATGCCGTCGAGGAGCTCGGCCATGTGCCCGCGGTGAACGACGGGCACACCCACCTTGCCCACTTCGCCCGCGGCCTCGGGCGAGTCAGGGTCGTATCCGGTCTGGGTGGGCAGGTCGAAGGCGATCGACAGCCCGGTCTGGCCCTTGGCCAGGTTGGTGCGGTACAGCCGGTTGGATGCCCGCGCCGAGGAGTGGCCCGAGTAGGTGCGCATCATCCACGGCTTGTCCCGAGCGCGATCTTGAGGCGCCACGTCGCTCACCTCTCCATTCTCCCCCGCTCCCGGCGGTATCCGGTCCCTCTGTCCGATCTGGGTCCCCGAGGCGGGGAGGGTCCCTGCGGTCGAGGGTCTACTTGCGGTAGTCGAAGAAGCCCTGACCCGACTTCCGGCCGAAGAGCTCGGCCGCCACCATGCGTCGCAGCAGCGGGACTGCGGCGTAGTTCGGGTCTCGGAACTCCCCGTAGAGGGCGTCGAGGATGGCGAGGCTCGTGTCCAGGCCCACCAGGTCCAGCAGGGCGAACGGTCCCATGGGGAATCCGCATCCGCCCTTCATCGCCGTGTCGATGTCGTCGCGACTGGCGACGCCGTTCTCGAGGAGCCGGACGGCGTTGTTGAGGTAGGGGAAGAGCAGGGCGTTCACGATGAATCCCGCCTGGTCCTTCACCTCGACCGGTGTCTTGCCACAGGCCTCGGCCAGTGCTTTGGCGGCGGTGACGGTGGCGTCGGAGGCGGTGATGGGCCGGACCACCTCGACCAGGCTCATCACGGGCGCGGGATTGAAGAAGTGGATGCCGCACACCTGGTCGGGGCGGCCCGTCTCCATGGCCATTTCCACCACCGGCAGCGTGGAGGTGTTGGTGGCCAGGATGGTGTGCTCGGGGCAGATGCGGTCGAGCTCGGAGAAGAGGTGTTTCTTCACCCCGAGGTCTTCCACGACCGACTCGATGACGAGGTCGCAGCCGGACAGCTCGCCGAGGTCCGAGACGGCGGTGACCCGCGACAGCGCCGCGTCGCGGTCGGCTTCGGCCAACTTGCCCTTGTCCACCTGCCGGGCCAGCGACTTCTCCATGGCGGCGACCATGCCCTCGGCCGTGCTCTGGGCCCGGGAGCGCAGGACGACTTCGAAGCCGTGCACCGCCACGGTCTCGGCGATGCCCGAGCCCATGATCCCCGAGCCGACGATTCCCACTCGCTTGATCGACATGGGCCGTATGTTACCGGCCGGTTACCTGCACGGCCCGTCCGACCGGCGAGGCTCCTCAACCCCCGGCGCTGCGCAGGGCCCGACGCATAAAGCGAGGCCCGTTCTCGATCATGAGTCGGGGCGAAATCCGGTAGATCCGCCACGGGATGCGGGCGTGCCGGGGGGTGACGATGATGGGACGGTTGCGGGCCACGCCGTCGAGGACGTCCTCGGCGAGCGAGGCGGCGGGGTAGGCGCCACCGATCATCTTCGTGAGCAGGGTCCTGGCGTTGGGCGCGTGCGCCACGGGGGGGAGGTCGGGAGGGTTGCCCTTGTCGAGCAGGGGCGTGTCGATCACTCCGGGGCACACCACGCTCACCCGCACACCATGCCCGGCGGCCTCCATGCGCAAGCTCTCGCTCAAGCTGACCACGCCGTGTTTGGTCATGCCATAGGCCGTCAGCATGGGCGAGGGGAGCAGTCCCGCCAGCGACGCGGTGTTCACGATGTGGCCGCGACCCTGGCGGATCATGATGGGATAGGCGGCCACCACGCCGTGCACCACGCCGCGCAGGTTGACGTCGATTGTGCGATTCCAGTGCGCCAGGGTGAGCTCGTGCACCGGTCCGGCCACGGCGATCCCGGCGTTGTTGAAAAGGAAGTCGAGATGGCCGTGGTCTTGGGCCACGCGCTCGACGAGCGACGCCACCGCCTCGGCGTCGGTGACGTCCAATGCCACCGCCGCCACCCGACCGGGCGGGCCCGCCGCCAAGGCATCGGCAGCCGCCTTCGCCCCGGCCTCGTCGATGTCGGCGAGGACCACGGTGGCGCCGCGCCGCGCCAACGCGCCTGCCAGTGCCGTGCCGATCCCCGAGGCCGCCCCGGTGACGATGGCCACACGTCCTTGGAAATGGGTTTCGAACGCCACGGTGCGAGCCTAGGTCCCACGCGCGCTCCGAGCCGGGGCCTCGGTCCGGTCCCGAGCCCGGCGTCGGTCCCCCCTACAGTGACGTCCATGGCGACGACGACCGGGCCCTGCGGTCCGCTGGCTTTGGTGGGCGGGGGCGAGTGGACCGACGGGTGCGATTTCGACGCTGAGCTCCTGGCCGCTTCGGGGGGCGACGAGGTGCTTGTGCTGCCGACGGCGGCCGCCTACGAGCACCCCGAAAAGGCCGTGGCGACGGCCCAGGCGTGGTTCGCCCAACTCGGGGGGCGGGCGCGGGGCCTCATGGTGCTCGGCCGGGCCGACGCCGAAGACGAGGCCAACGCCGCGCAGGTCCGGGCCAGCCGGTTCGTGTACCTGGGCGGAGGATCGCCCATGCACCTTCGATCGGTGTTGAAGGCCTCACCGGTGTGGGAGGCATTGCTCGACGCCTGGCGGCGCGGGGCCGTGGTGGCGGGGTCCTCGGCTGGGGCCATGGTGCTCACCGACCCCATGGTCGACCCGCGTGGCGGTGCGTTGACCGTCGGGCTCGGCATGGTCGAGGAGCTGGCGGTCATCCCGCATTTCGGTGACGAGAACGCCGAGAAGGTGCACCGTTCGATCGCGTTGGCTGCTCCGGGGTTGCCCGTCGTGGGCCTGCCCGAGCGGACCGCACTCATCCGCGACCCCGACGGTGCGTGGCGCCAGGCGGGACAGGGTGACGCGCAGGTGTTCGTGAGCGGCCAGCCCGCTGGGCTCGACGCCCTGCCGCACTGAGATTGCCGACGGACTGAGATTGCCGACGGACTGAGATTGCCGACGGTCTGAGATCGCCGAGTCAGTCCGCTTCGACGACGGTCACCGACTCGATGGTGACCTTCTCCTTGGTCTTGCCCGAGCTCGACCCCACGGCGTCGATGGCGGCGACGACGTCGAGACCGGCCACCACCTTGCCGAACAGTGAGTAGCTGGGGGGAAGGCGCATTCCGTCGGGGCCCGAGATGACGAAGAACTGGCTCCCGTTGGTGTTCGGTCCGGCGTTGGCCATCGCCAGCGACCCGAGCTCGTAGCGACCCGCGGCGGGGAGCTCATCGGCGAACTTGTAGCCGGGGCCACCGGTGCCGGTGCCGGTGGGGTCGCCCCCCTGGAGCACGAAGCCCGGGATTACCCGGTGGAAGACGATGCCGTCGAAGTAGTGGTAGCGGGCCAGGAACACGAAGCTGTTCACCGTCCGCGGCGCGGCCTGCGGGTCGAGGGCGATGGTCATCGACCCCTTGGAAGTGACCATGGTGGCCGTGTAGCGCTTGGCCGAGTCGATGACCATGGGCGGCTCGCCCTTGAAGGATCGGCGCTGGGCGCTCGAGCCGTCGGCGGCGGGCAGTTCGACGGACATGGTGCCTCCTTATGTCGCCGAGATGGCGATCGACAGAATGCGGTGGATGACCTTGGGCGGCACGCCATTGGAAGTCGGGTTGGCGTTGCCGTCCTTGTTGATCTCGGTGGCCACCTTGATCTCCGATGTCACATGCCCGAAGAGCGAGTAGCTCGGTGCCAGGGTGGCTCCCTCAGAGCCGGTGACGATGAAGAACTGGCTGCCATTGGTATTGGCACCCGAGTTGGCCATGGCCACGGCGCCGACCGGGTATTGCGGGCTGGCCTTGGCGGGGAGCTCGTCGGCGAACTTGTACCCGGGGCCACCGGTGCCGGTGCCGGTGGGATCGCCGGTCTGGTCCATGAAGTTCGGCACCACCCGGTGGAAGGTCACACAGTTGAAAAAGTTCTTCTTGGCTAGGAAGACGAAGTTGTTGACCGTCAGCGGCGCGTGGGTGGCGTCGAGGGAGATGACAAAGGAGCCGTCGTCGGTCCTCACCGTGGCCGTGTAGGTCTTGGCCGTGTCGATGGTCATGGCCGGGGGCTTGCTCCACGATGGCTTGTGCAGGGTGGCGGTGGGGCTCGAGGCGCAGCCCCCCGCCACGGCAGCGGCGTCGGCCTTCTCCTGGAGGGTGAGTACCTTCTTGCCCGGCTTCAACGCGAGATAGACGCCCACGATGACGGCGACGACCACCACGATGGTGATGACGCGTCGTCTCCGGGCTCGCCGCCGTCGCTGGCGCTCCAGAGCTGCCAATTTCGCTTCACGCGCTGAGCGCTTGCGGGATCGCTTCTCGGTAGGCACGGCCCGCCACCCTACCGTCCGCCGCTCGCCCCCAACGCTCGGGAGGGGCCGGGTGCGACCCGGAGGAGGGCGGTGCGACGGTGGGGGGTCGATAGGCCCGGTAGCTTCGACCTGTGGCCCTGGTGGTGCAGAAATACGGCGGGACGTCGGTGGGTGACGCCGAGCGGGTGCGCGCCGTCGCCGACCACGTGGCCCGGACCCGGCGCCAAGGTGCCGATGTGGTGGTGGTCGTGAGCGCCATGGGCAAGACCACCGACGACCTGATCCGGCTGGCCGGCGATGTGAGCTCGGTGCAGCCCCCCCGTGAGCTCGACATGCTCCTGACCTCGGGCGAACGGGTGTCCATGGCGCTGCTGTGCATGGCCCTGGCCGGGCTCGGGGTCGACGCCGTCTCCTACACCGGCAGCCAGGCCGGCATCATCACCGACACCACGCATCTCAAGGCCAAGATCGTCGAGGTCAAAGCGGACCGGCTGCGCTCGGCCCTGGACGAGGGGCGGGTCCCGGTGGTGGCGGGATTTCAAGGGGTCTCACTCGAGCGCGACGTGACGACGCTCGGCCGGGGTGGTTCGGATACCACCGCCGTGGCGCTCGCCGCGGCACTGGGTGCCGAGGTCTGCGAGATCTACACCGACGTCTCGGGGGTGTTCAGCGCCGATCCCCGCATCGTCCCCGAGGCGCGGCGACTGGCGCGGGTGAGCTACGAGGAGATGCTCGACATCGCCGCCAGCGGCGGGCGCGTCCTGGCCCTGCGCTCGGTCGAGTTCGCCCGTAACCACGGCGTGCCGCTGCACGTCCGTTCGAGTTTTACCTGGGAGCCAGGTACCTGGGTCGTCGAGGAGGAACCGTCCATGGAACAGGCCGTCGTCACCGCCGTGACCCACGACATCTCCGAGGCCAAGGTAACCGTGACCGGGGTCCCCGACAAGCCCGGCATCGCGGCGCGATTGTTCCGGGCCCTGGCCGACTGCGACGTCAACGTGGACACCATCGTCCAGAACACGTCGGTGCACGGCACGACAGACATCTCCTTCACCGTCCCCAAGATCGATCTCGCCGACAGCCTCGAAGTGGCCCGGGTCCTCGCCCCCGAGATCGGCGCGGGGGAGGTCATGGCCGACGACGGCGTGGCCAAGGTGTCGCTCGTGGGCGCGGGAATGCGCAGTCATCCCGGGGTGTCGGCCACCATGTTCGAGGTGCTCGCCACCGCGGCGATCAACATCGAGATGATCTCGACCTCATCGATCCGGCTGACGTGCGTCGTGCGGGCCGACCGGGTCGAGGAGGCGGTGCGGCTCCTGCACCAGGCGTTCGACCTGTCAGACGGCTGACCCCGAGGCATTACGATGGGCGAGATGCGACTCGCCGTCGTCGGTGCCACGGGCCAAGTCGGCAAGGTCATGCGTGCCGTGCTGGCCGAGCGTTCCTTCCCCGCCGACGACGTGCGCTTCTTCGCCTCGGTCCGCTCCGCCGGTGCCCGCCTGCCGTGGCGCGATGGCGAGATCGCGGTCGAGGTGGCCGAGGGAGCCGACTACGGCGGCATCGACATCGCCCTCATGTCTGTCGGGGCCGACGCCTCGCGTCGGATCGCACCCCGGATCGCCGCCGCCGGCGCGTTGGTGATCGACAACTCCTCGGCGTGGAGGATGGACCCCGACGTGCCCCTGGTGGTGGCCGAGGTCAACCCCGACGCGCTGGAACACATGGACAGGGGCATCGTGGCCAACCCGAACTGCACCACCATGGTGGCCATGCCCGTCCTGGCCCCCCTGCATCGCGAGGCCGGGCTCCGGCGCCTCGTGATCTCCACCTATCAGGCGGTGTCGGGTGCCGGCCTGGCCGGGGCGCACGAGCTCGAGGAGCAGTTGGCCAAAACCGTGGAGGCCGCAGCGGGGCTCACCTTCGACGGCGCCAGCGTCGATTTCCCCACCCCCACGGTGTTCCCCGGTCCTGTCGCCTACAACGTGTTGCCCCACGCCGGTCGATTCCTCGACGACGGGACGGGGGAGACCAACGAAGAGCAGAAGCTGCGCGACGAGAGCCGCAAGATCCTCGGCATACCCGACCTGGCGGTGACCGGGACGTGTGTGCGCGTGCCGGTGTTCACCGGCCACAGCATGTCGGTCAACGCCGAGTTCGCTCAACCCATCTCGGTGGAGCGGGCCCGTGAGATTCTGGAGCAGGCCCCCGGCGTGCGCTGGGTCGACGTGCCCACCCCCCTGGCCGCCGCCGGCACCGATCCGGTTCTGGTGGGGCGACTGCGGCCCGACGACACCGTGGCCCACGGGCTCGTGTTGTTCTTGTGCGGGGACAACCTGCGCAAGGGCGCCGCGCTCAACGCCGTGCAGCTCGCCGAGGCGCTCCTGGCCCGGCGAGCTTCCTGACGCGCAGACCTCCTACTTCGCCCTCGGCCCCAGTCTGTCGGCGGCGCGCAGTCTTTCGGTGGCGCCTGTGGTGGCTCGGCCCACCATGACGGCGATCCGGCGGGCCAGGTTGACGGCATGGTCGCCGAAGCGTTCGTAGAAGCGGGCCACGAGCGCCGCCTCGATGGCGACGGGCAGCGGCATCGATCCGCTGGCGATCTCGGCCGTGAGCGTGACATGGAGCTCATCGAGCTCGTCGTCGAGCTCTTCCACCTCGTCGGCCACCGGAGCGCGATCGGCATAGGCGTCGGCGGTGGCGCGCCACATGTCGCACGCCACCTCCCCCATCTGCTCGACCAGGCCGCGGGCCCGCGG
>DATCBU010000011.1:0-36119 GCA_036511675.1 Acidimicrobiales bacterium
TGGCGAAGCTCGGGCAAGGTGTCTGTCCCCGCCGGCCGATTGGGGAACGGCAGGCGCGTCGGGTCGTCACCAGGTGCACGGCGCTCTGCGAACGTCGCCTCGATGCGCGCCATCGGCCCCAGAGTCATGACGCGCAGCCTACGTAGCCGGTCGAGGTAGGCGCATAACAACGGCCAAATCAGGCCGGATCGTCGGCTCTAGACCGAGCGCAACTGCCGGGTACAGGGCGCCCTCGAGTGGCCCATCACAGGTGTCCGTGGGGAGCGCATATCACCCGGACTCGGGCGGCCGACGCTCCGTCTGCCACAGCCGAATCAGTCCGAAGGTGACGGACTCGCCTCCGACTTGACCCATCCGCTATCGCTCAGCGACGGCGATCCCGAGCGGGTGGCCATCCAGCCCGGCTACCCGAATCCAGTCCAACCTGTCGGGCGCAGAGGAAGACACGGGCCACGCATAGCCCCGATTCTCGGGTGCCTTTTGCCAGCGGTCGGCATCACTCCAGACCCCTATCCGTTCCCTCGGATTTGCCGCCCCGACGAGTCACTTGGTTGCGAGGTTGTCCCAGCGCCCCGAGGAGCCCGGCGGGAGAATCCACCCCGTGTAGCCCCCGGTCAGAACGTCGTACCGGTAGATCAAGTTGTTGCCCTGGCTGCCGGGCACCGAGGCGTCCCACGTGCCGATCGCCTGCCAGTTCCCCAACGAGATCGCGACGTGCCAGAGCATCGGCGACGAGCCAGACCAGAAGACCAGGGCGCCTCGCGGCGGCCTCGTCACCCCGTTGCTCTCGTTGTGCACGTACGGGTTCAGCTTGGCTGTGCCCCAGTAGTAGTTCCAGATCTGGTCCGGGGTGGTATTGCCGTTAGTCGGATAGGGAGCCACGACGCCAGGCATCGGGTTGGCGATGTTGATTCCAGCCGCACGCGACCAGGCCTGCGACGCGAAGGTCAGACAGAAGTTGTCCCAGGAGTTCCCGACGCCGTCCGCCGGGGCCGGAGGGGTACCGAGCCGGGCGATGGCATAGTTCGCCACGTTCCACCAGTTGAGCGACGAGCAACGCGGCGTGCTCACCGGATTAGCGATCTGGTAGATCGGGAGGTACCCCTCCTGACCGTTGTAGAGATCGACGTAGATCCACCGGTTTGGGTAGCTGCCGTTGTTGTTGGCCCGCCCATCGTCCCAGCACACCATGTTGACCTGGGTCCCGTTGGTGATGCCGCTGGTGACGACGTTCTGCTCGCAGAACGCCTGTGTGCTGTCACACCACCAGAGCCCTGCTGGCCCGTTCGTGACACGCGGCGGCGTCGTCGCCGAGGCCTCTGCAGCCCCCGTGAGGAGCGAGGCTGCCAGCGCGCTAGCGGCGACCAGTGTCCCCCACTTGCCCCTTCTCGTTTGTCTCATCGCCGGGACTATACCTTCCGGCCCTACCGCGCTTACGGGTCCGAAGCCGGGGTGGCCTTGGTGCCGGGTCCGTGACCCGCTGCCCTAGGCGGTAACACCCGGAGTCGGGCGGGTGATGCTCCATCCGCTATCGCTCAGCGACGCGAATACTGCGCGGGTTGCCTCCGGCCCGGTTACCCGACCCCGGCGCAGTGCTCATGCCAGAGATGGCTACAAGGTGTTACCGGGATCCCCGAGTATGCGCTATCTGACCCTGTCCTCGACCCTGAGCATGACCCCGACCGGGAACGGCACTTATGCCGGTAATCCTGTCAAGTCTTTGCGGGATATGCCGGTAATCGGCGGGCGTCGCCTGTTGGTCGAGGCACGACGCCCGCCGGTGTCCGGCCGACGGGGTTCGCTCAGGGCCCAGAGGCAGCTCCTGAGGTGGTCTGAAGATCGTCGACGAGACTCTCGTAGAGCGCCTGACGTTTGGTCTGACCGTGCGCAGCGGCATGATCGCGCTGCGCCGTCAGCGTCTCTTTGAACTCGACGGTGGTGGCGAAGAACCCGCAGCCTTCACACAGTGATTCGAAGGTGCAGTCGAGCTCAGCTGGCCGCATGCACCAGCCGTTCCCGAGCATGCGACGGTGCTCGAGGCGGAGTCGACGCATCGCGGGTGTCTCGGGAAGATCGGGTGGTTCTGCATAGAGAGCGTCGACCTTCTCCGCCGCAGCCCGGTACTCGTCGGCCACGGTCTTGTTGGCGATGCGCGCGTAGCGGATGGTCATCCGAAGCGTGCGATGCCCGAGGAGCTCGGCGATCGACTCAAGTCGCATGCCTCTGTTCACGGCCTGGGTGGCCAGGGTGTGGCGCAACTGATGGGGATGGACGTGTCCGATGCCCGCTCGCTTCGCCACCCGGTTCACCATGCGGGTGACCACATGGCGGTTCAGGGGCTGGCCGTCGGTGTTGGTGAGGAGCAGCCCCGCGCCGGCGCCGTTATGGGTGGCCTGCCAGTCCGCCAACAGTTCGACCAGCGGCGACAGGAGCGGCACAGTGCGGTCGTTGCGGAGCTTTCCGACCGGAACCTTCAACCAATATCCACCGCCACGGCATGACACCGCATCCTGCTCGAGCGCACACAGCTCTCCCACCCGGAGGCCGGTGCGGGCCAGGATCTCGAGCACCAACCGGCGCAGAGGGTCGGGCTCTCGGGCCACCTCGCGCATGAACCGCGCCGCGGCGGCGTCATCGAGGGCCTTGGGGAGCAGCTCCTCGGGCCGAGGGATGTCGCTGATGAACAACGGCGTGCGCACTGGGGCGTCCTCGTAGTCCCACTCGATGATGCGGTCGAAGAACGTCAGTACCATCCCGAGGCGCATGCGCAAGGTGTTGACCGCCAGCGGCGTGCCCTTGGTGGTCACGTGTGCTTTGAGGACGAGCTTGTATGACTCGATGTGAGCACGGCTCACCTCCGCGAAGCCCTGCACCTCGGAGTGCGTCTTGGCCAGGTGCTGGGCAAAGCGCCGCAGCGAGGTGCTCGTCTGTTTGACCGAAGACGGGCGCAGCGACACCTCGAGCTGAGCCAGGTAACGCTGGGCCGTGGCCGCCAAGCGCGGTGCGGCGGCAGCGACCTGGGCCCACTCGAGCTCGTCGGATGACAGGGGACGAGCCTTCTCCGCCAGCGCGTTCATTGGACCACCGCCGCGAACACCGGGATGTCGATGAGCGAGATGGCCCGGGCGTACTCATCAGCCAGCCACTCGTTGGACAGGTGCAGGTAGATCCGCGTCGTCTCGATCGAGCGGTGCCCGGCCTGGGCCTGGATGGCTTCAAGGGCCATGCCCGCTTCGCGCAGCCTCGTGAGACAGGTGTGGCGCAGTTCGTGGCAAGTGCCGTGAGAGAGGCCGATCCGGTCGCGCGTGTAGCGCACGATCTCATCGAGGCCGTCCTCCGATAGCGGTTGTCCTCGACGCGGACCCTTCAGCACCACGAAGAGCTGCTGTGTCGTGGACTCCCCGGGGCGCTCTGAGGCCAGATAGGCCGCCACTGACCGGAAGAACCTGGGCGAGACGGGGACGAGGCGCTGATGTCCACCTTTTCCTTGCGAGACGAACACCCTGGATTCGCCCGGACGCAGGTCTTCGAGGCGTAGACCGAGTACTTCGCAGCGGCGCAGTCCTCCGAGAACCATGGCTTCGACCATGGCCCGGTCGCGCCAGCGGCGCAGCGCCGCGATCAAGGCGTCGACCTCGACGGGCTCCAAGATCTTCGGTAACAGACGGGGCGTGCGTATCAGGGGGACGAGCGAGCCCTGTCCTCTTCGCGAGCGCCTGGTGGCGAGGCCCTTCGGGACCGGGTTCGACTCGCGCTCACCGATCATCACGAGATAGGAGAAGAACCCCGACACCGACGACAGACGCCGTTTGATGGTGCTCGCCGACAACCCGGACTCACCGTCGGAGATCCTCACCACCTTTCCCTCGAACAGCGGGCTGCGCTGCGCGGTGATGAACTCCAAGACATCTGTTACCTCGACGTCAGCGGGCTCCTTGTCGACCTCGGTGAAGAACACCCGGAGGTCTGAGGCGGTGGCGAGCAGAGTGTTGTGTCGAGCACGTGTTTCGACGAACTCGAGATATCGGTCGAGCGCTGGGTGGCCCAACCGCGTGGACGGAGTGACCCCGGGCTTGTGTCCAGGTAGGTGAGATGAAGTAGGCAAACCGGACTCCTTTCAGCCTCTGTGCCTGTCTGTGTGACAGCGCACTGGAAGCATTGAGGATTACCGGCATATCTACACTTCCCGGATGCTCTTTGCAGACCCCCGACGGAACGACCCGGGCAGCACCGTAGCGCCCCGGTCTGCAACTGACTAGCGCCGTCGAAGGAGGTCGGCGCGGGATCGGTCACCTTTCCAGGCGTGCCCGTTCTCCTTGGGTCGAGCTTGGATTTCCGCAACGAGAGCAAGGAGTTCGTTGTGATTGTCCCTCGATTGCTCTTGTCGACGGGAAGCTCGTTCCTGTCCAGCCGTCTCGCGCACCGGATCTCCAACGGAGGCAGGGACCTGTTGTTGCACCGACTTCGTTCCTGGGCTGGGCTCGGGTCGCGTCTCATCGTCGGTCTCGACGGGATCCTGGGCCGATCTTGATTGTGCCTCTGGCCCGTTCCCGAGCCAAAGCTGTTGAGGTCCCTGTGATTGCGGCCGGGGGGATTTCAGCCTGCCGGGGCGTCCGAGGTAGTAGCCCTGGCCGAATCGGCACCCGAGACCCCGCAGAGTCTTGAACTCGGCCTCGGTCTCGATGCCTTCGGCAACAATGGAGGCGTTGTAAGCGTCGAGACCGAAAGTGAGCAGGGCCGATCCCAGAGCCCGACGTGCCGGATCGCCGTCGATGCCCCGCGTCAGCGTGATGTCGAGCTTGATGATGTCGGGGCGAAGATTGAGGATGTGGCGGAAGCTCGAGTACCCAGAACCGGCATCGTCGACCGCGAGCCGCACTCCATTGGACCGCAACTCATTGACGGCGTTCTCGAACAGCTCGTAGTCGTCGATGCTGTCATGCTCTGTCAGTTCAAGGACGACACGCTCGGCGGGTGCGCCCGCTACGAGAGCCAGGAACTCCGGAGACATCATGGTGTCAGGTGAAGCGTTGAGTGACAGGTACAGGCCAGAGGGCAGCCGACCGAGTTGACCAAGTGCCGAGCGAAGTGCGGCCATCTCCAGTTCGACGCCGAGGCCGACCTCCCTGGCTTCGGCGAACCACACGTCAGGCGGACGAATCGGCGTCGTCTCGAAGCGCGTCAGGGCTTCCGCTCCCACTGCACCTCCCGACCCCAGCTCGACGATCGGTTGAAAGACACTCTCGAAGCTTCCATTGGCGAGAGTGACACGGATCACCTTCTGGCGATCCTCGAGCACGCGAGCTGCCTCTGCTTCTTGACGTTCAGTGACCGGACCAGGGGAAGTGAAACGCCCCGACGAGTCCTTCCCCCGGCTTCGAGCACGCGAGAGGCGTCCCTTCCTCTCAAGGAAGAGGTCTCCACCGCTCACTGCCTGGGAGAATGCCATGGTCAACCCGCCGACAAGTCTTTTAGCGATTGGCTCGGCGGGCGGGGACGCGTTCCTCGGAATAGCTCATCACTTCAGCATCGGCTTTTAGTGCCGGGCGCTTGAGGTTAGGGATGGATTGGGCGACTGGCGAGAGGCAAGCGCTCAAAACAACGCCTCCCGATTCACCCTGTAGACCACGTGAAGGAGTGATCTGGCTCGGGCATCCGGAATTGCCGGGTCCTTCTCGGGTGTCGGAGGAGGGCACGGAGCCGGTGCGAGCAGTATCGCTCTGGGCCGCTATTTGCGGGTGGTCGGGCTGTAGCCCCCGGCGAGCTGTGGCACATCTCGCGCACGTCGATCCTCTCAGAAGAGAGCGGAGGGCGCCTCCTACTAGCGCGGTGATCCGAGCGGGTCATGGGCGTCGATGCTTTCTCAAGCGCCACAGATGCCCAGCGGCAATGACGTCGCGATGACCGTGGCGAAGCCATTCAACCCCGCCTCTTCCCGATCGTTCCGAAAAGCGCCGCGCCGTAGGCTGGCACTGGAACGAACAGCTGGGCGCTCGTCGGATCGACGGCAAGCGAATGAGCGCCAGTAGGCGTCGAAATCATCTGCATGAGCTTGCCCGTTCGGGTATCGACTACTGCCACTCCCACAGAGGTCGCAGCGAAAGCTAGATCCGAGCCTAAAGCGACGCCGACTTCATCGCTCGATGTCGCGCCCGTCGGGTCGGAGAAGACGGTTCTTCCGTTGGTGGCATCCACAATCTTCACCGAGGTATCGCAGCCGACGAATAGACGCCGAGCCGGTAAGGCCGCGATACCGGCCGGGTGGCACGCAGTAAGTGTCAATCCACCGGTTTCGTTCCCGTGTGCGTCGATCGTTAGCAGTGCGCCTCCCGGTTGCTTCGTTAGCATTGGGACGGCAACGTAGAAGCGCCTCATTTCGGAGTCCCAGAGCGGCGCCTCAAGGCCGCGTGTCGCATTTGGGACCCGGATCGTTCGGATGATGCGACGATGAGTGGTCGAGATGAGCGTGACAAAGGGTGGGGAGTCGAGATCATTCTCGACGACGACGATATGGTCGGCTGGGTCGTAGGTGAGCTCGTCAGTGCGAAGTTGCCCATGGGTCGAGATCGTGTCGATGACCTGATCGGTGCGAAGGTCCAGCACCTTGATCTCGCTGCTGGCGTCTCCGATCCACGCCTGGTCGGTGCCCGAGATGACGACGATGCCGGAAGGCCCCGGGATACCGGGAATCATCGTCCGCAGAGTGCCAGTCTGCGCGTCGACGATGTCGACGCTGTCATTCGTGATGTCGCTGAGGAGGTAGGACCGAGAGCCCGGATCGTACGCACTGACGTCGAACAGCATGGGCGGTTTCGCCAGGTCCACGAGTTTCTCGAGGGCGTACGAGGAGTAGCGTGCGGGGGCGACGGGGGGTCCAGTCGTCGAGGTCAGTGCGCCCCTCGCAGCCGGACTCGGGGAATTGGTCACACACCCGCCAATGGCAATTGTGCATGCGATGGTCAGGGCCAGGCCGATCCAAAGCCCGCTCGACCGACGTGGGTGATCAAGCGGGTGCTCGGACCGAGGCGGATGTGTCCGTTCATTGGCTGGAGCCGTTTCGTCAACTCTGATGGGAGGCTGCCATGAGGTCGGCGAGGTCGTCGGGCGCCAGCATGGAGGGTGGCACGTCTGGACCCCACGCGTACAGGGCGCTCAGCGACGGCTCCCATGTCCCCGGTGTCCACAGTTGGTCGTCGGTGATGGCGTCCATGTCGGAGTAGTACTCGGAGAAATTGCCGGCGGGGTCTCGCAGGTACCAGAAGAAGTTCGAGCCGATGAAGTGACGGCCCAACCCCCAGATGTGCCGTTCGGGGTGACCGTCGAGCATCCGCATGGCTCCGCGGCCGACTTCGTCGACGTCTTCGACCTGCCAGGAAGTGTGATGCAGGAACGCCACCGGAGAAGGCTGGAGCAGCAGGTTGTGATGGTCGGTAGAGCACCGCAAGAAGGCGGCGAGGCCTTGGACTTGGTCACTTATCTTGAATCCGATGCCTTCGACGAAGAATCGCTGCGAGGCCTCGGCGTCGGGAGTGCCGATGACGACGTGACCGAGCTTGCGGGGGCGGATCGGACCCTCGCGCAGGACAGCTGGTGCACGGTGGTTCTTTCGCTCGAGACGGCCGGGACCGTTGTACGGCCCGATCGGGGCTGGATCTTGGGAGACCCGGGGGAGGACTCTGACCACGGCCCGAATGTCGCTGTGGATCTCGACTGCGCTGATGCTGGCATCATCCCGCTGGCTGGTGACCCCGAGTCTGGCTAGTCGGTCGGTCATACGGTCCAAGTCGTCGGGGTCGTCGGCTCCGATAGACATCTCGATCAGCCGACGGGTGGGGCTTTCGACGATGCGAAGTTGATCGCCGCCGTCCCTGGTCGAAAAGCAGGCACCGTCACGGTGCAACCCGAATTCGGCGTAGTACCGAGAGGTTTCTTCGACGTTGGGAACGCCGATCGTGACCGACGCCAGGCGGTGTAAGGCCACGACTTCCTCCTCAGCTCGACGGCCGGCCGGCCGGGGGGCTCACCGTCGAAGCGTCGAGCAAGCGACCCTCGGCATCGACGTGCGCGGAGCTGCCCTCCACGTTGGTAAATCGGAACATCACATTCCGTCCGGAGCATCCGGAGCACCCCAGGCCATCGACGCCGAGACCCAGTGAGTCAGCGCCTCCTCCTGGTCGTTGCGGTGCAGGTGGCGCGGCGGCGTCACGAACGTCGCGTAGGGCTGGCAGCGCACCAGCACCCGGCCTTCTTCTTCTCCCATGGCCTTGACCACTGGGCGGAGCTCCGGTCCCAACGGCTCGCCCGACATGCGTTCAGCCACCGCCATCATCACGTCCACCAGGGTCTCGCCGTCGTCGTCGATCACTGCGTCGCAATAGACCTGTAGGTAGGCGAAGGGCCAGGTCTCGTCGAGGATGCACAGGCTGACCTTGGGATTCCGGGCGACGGCTTTGGCCTTGGCCCGCTCGGCCATGGTCGCCACGAACAGGTCGCCGTTCTCTGACGGGATGTAGTAGACGATCGACATCGCCGGCCCATCCGACCGGCGGTCGTATCCGAACACGCCCGTCCGGTGGGTGGCGACGAACAGACGCCGCTCCGAGGGCAACATGTCCCGGTCCGTCGGTGCCTGGAACGGATCCTTCGACAGCGGCAACAGACGCACCGACGAGCGATCTCGGTCGTGGTTCGTGACCCCCTCGGCAGCGCCCATGCTTCACCCACCCTTTACTATTATCGAGTGATAATACGGTACACTTGGGCCCGATGCAACGCAAGGTCCAAGAGCCGAAGAGGGTCCGGCCCCGCCGGGCCAGGACCGATATCCGCGAGGCCCTCCTGGAGTCGGCCCTGATCGAGTTCGGGGCCAAGGGATTCGACGGTGCGTCGACGCGGGCGATCGCACGGCGCGTCGAGGCGCACCAGCCGCAAATCAACTATCACTTCGAGTCAAAGGCGGCCCTGTGGACCGCCGCGGTGGACTACCTCTTCGGGCTCTTGGGACAGGCGTTGGATGGCGTGCTACCCACGACGCTGACCGATGGTGGTGTGTCGCAGCTCGCGGCGGCGTTTGCCGATGGAATACGTCGGTTCGTTCGGTTCGCAGCCGAGCACCCCGAGCTCAACCAGATCATGGTGCACGAGGGCACGGCGGCCAGCGACCGGTTGGCGTGGATGACAGCTACACACGTCAAGCCGTTCTTCGACGGTATCGGGCTGGCCTGGCAGATCCTTCGTGACGCCGGTGTCGCTGCACCTATCGACAGCGAGATCCTCTACTACGTGCTCGTCGGTGCGGCCTCGTTGCCCTATGTGAACGCCCCCGAAGTTCGCCTTCTCACCGGCCGGGATCCGAGCCACCCCGATTGGATCCGTGCTCACGCCGAAGGGATGGTTGCCATCCTCCTGCCGGGAGCACGAGTCGCCGCGACGGGCTGATGGCACAGAACAGTGGTCGTGGAGTCAACCAAGTGGCTCGGGCATGCTTCTCGGCGTACCAAAACTGGCCGCCAGCAGCTTCCAGACTCGGTCGGTCTTCACCGTTGTCGATCACAACGTTTCTGACTCTTCAGAAGCGGTTCCGTGTCCGGTCGGTTGACCACCTATAAGGTTTGCTCCAACCTCGATTTCGTGACGTCCCTCGAGTTACAAGTTGGCTCACGGCGTCGTTGTATCCCACAGGCCTGCGTGAACGTAAACTCGCCCGCCAGCTAAGTGCCACCATTCCCAATGGTGAGTCCGTCGACGATGATGTCGACCACGCCCCGGGCAAAGCGGTCCGTGAGTGGGAGGTGCGACTGCAGGAGTCGGTGGTAGGCCGACCCGTACAACAGGTCGAGCACCACGTCGGTGTCGCAGTGCGGTGGTATCTCGCTCCGCTCGATGGCGCGTTCGAGCATGATCCGGTGGTGATCGCGCACGACGCCGACGAAGCGCTCCCGCCACTCATCGGCCAGTCTGGGGTCGCGCTGCACCTCAGCGACGAGCCCAGCCAGGATCAGGCCCGTGGCGGTCCCCTTCACCGTCCGGATCCACGCCCGGAGGGCGGCCAGCAGGTCGCCGCGCAGGCTGCCCGTGTCGGGTAGGGGCTGACTCTCGAGGAACCGGGCCAGAAAGGCGTCGAAGGCGAGCGTTCCCTTGCTCGACCACCACCGGTACACGGTGGCCTTGCCCACGCCGGCCCGCGTGGCGACCTCCTCCATGGTCAACGCCGGGAAGCCGCGCTCCTCGAGGATCTCGGTCGTGGCCTTCAAGATCGCCTGCTCAGCGTGGGTACTTCTCGGCCGGCCGCGGCGGGCACTGGCGGGAATAGCGGGGTCGGATGCCATGTTGTCAGATTACACCTTTACGAAACGATACGGTTCGTTTTATAGTCCGGGAATCGAGGAGGATGACAATGTCCAGCACCCTGACAGAGAGGCCCGTCCATTTCTGCCCCGCCGGGGGAGCCAGGACCGGAGTTCGGGACTCATCCCGTCGCCCGGGCCCCACGATTCGGCCCGTGCGCCCGACGAGCGATGTGGCCCACCTCGGTGGGTTGACTGGTCGGGCGCTCGCCCTGGTGCTGGTGGCGTCGTTCATGGTCGTCTTGGACTTCAGCATCGTGAACGTGGCACTCCCGTCCATCCGCCGATCCCTGGATTTCGGTGGGAACTCGGTGCAGTGGGTAGTGACGGCGTATGCCATCACGTTCGGGGGGCTCCTGATCCTGGGCGGCCGCACAGCCGACATTCTCGGGCGGCGCCGGATGTTCGTGGTGGGGCTGATCCTCTTCGCCGGTGCGTCCCTGGCAGCGGGCATCACCGGTGATGCCGGACTCCTCGTCGCCGCCCGTGCCCTCCAGGGCGTCGGCGCCGCGCTCGTCGCACCCGCCTCGTTGTCGCTCATCACCGCCCACTACGTCGAGGGGCCCCGGCGGACACGCGCCATCGGCCTCTACGGCGCTACGGCGTCGATCGGCTTTGTCGCCGGCCAGGTCATCGGCGGTGTCCTCGTCCAGTACACGACGTGGCGGTGGATCTTTCTCGTGAACGTTCCTATCGGAGTGACGGCGGCACTAGTGGCGCCCTTTCTGCTGGCCCATGACCGCCCTCGGGGCAAGGCCATCCACGTCGATGTGACCGGCGGGATCCTTTCGACCACCGCTGTGGCGGCCCTGGTGTTCGCGGTGTCGGAAGGTCCGGTGCTCGGGTGGGGCCAGGTCCTCGTCGTCGGCGCGCTGGTGTTGGCAATGGTCGCGGTGGCCGGCTTCGTCGTGGTTGAGCGCGCACACCCGCATCCGCTCCTCGACCTCCGGCTGTTGCGCCGGCCCGGTCTGCGCACGGCCGGGATCCTGACGATGCTGCTCGGGGTGTGGACCGCGGGGGGCTGGTGGTCATGTCGCTCTATCTCCAACAGACCTTGCATGACTCTCCGCTCGTCACCGGAATGGTCATCGCACCCCAGGGCATCGTCGGTTTTGTCACCGGCATGCTCGGGGCGCGTCTGGCTCGGCGACTGGGGATGCGCTGGTTGCTCGTGGTATCGACGGCCGTCACGGGGGTGGGGTTCTTGATCCTCATGCATCTCCCGTTGCACGGACCGTATAGCCCATTGTTCGCCGCCGTCGCCTTGGTGGGATTCGGCACTGTGGGCACCGTTTTCGGGACCACGGTCCTGGCCGCGAGTGGCATGGCCGACTCCGACCAGGGTCTCGTGGGAGGAGTCGTGAACACGACCCGCCAGGTCGGCGCTGCCCTCGGGGTCGCTTTCCTTGTTGCCATAGCCGATGGGTCCCACGCCAGCACTGGCACGAGCACGATCAACGGCGATCGCACCGCCATGTTGGCGGCGGCGGCCGTAGCGCTCACCGGGACCGTCGTTGCCTGGCTGGGCACGAGGCCCCGAGCGCCAATCGGAGTGCTCGCCCCCCCCGTGGCAGACGCCGGCACCTCACGGTCTTCCCTAGCAACAGACAATCCCAATCCCATCAGGAGGACAGCATGAGAACCATCACCTTGGGAAAGAGCGGCCTGACGGTATCCCGCATCGCTTTCGGGACCTGGCAACTCGGAGGCGAGTGGGGCCCGACAGACGAGAAGTCAGCCGCCGCCGCCATCCGCCGCGCCGCTGATAGCGGGGTCACCTTCTTCGACACGGCCCAGGCCTACGGATTCGGCGCTTCCGAGCGCCTTCTGGCACAGGCCTTGCGCGGGCGAAATCGTGAGGAGCTCGTTATCGCCACTAAAGGAGGACTACGGCCCGAGGGCTCCGGCGTCGTTCGCGACGCCAGCGCAGCGTCAATCGAAAAGGGCGTCATCGAGAGCCTTCAGGCGCTCGACACGGAATACATCGACCTCTACCAGGTCCACTGGCCCGACCCCGGCACCCCGATCGAGGAGACGGCCGAAACCTTGGCCAAACTGGTGGTAGACGGCATGATCCGTCACGTCGGTGTCTCGAATTTCGCCGCGGAGCAGATTGAGGCCTTCAGCGAGTTCCTGCCCGTCGAGACCCTTCAGCCCCCGTACCATCTGTTCCGGCGAGAGATCGAGGCGTCGGCTCTTCCTTATGCGGCCACTCACGACATCGGTGTCCTCGTGTACGGACCGCTGGCCCACGGGCTCCTCGGCGGCCACCTGCGCCCCGATACGCGATTCGCCCCTGGTGACTGGCGTGCATCGAGCGAGGTTTTTCACGGAGTGACCTACGAGCGAAACCTCCAGGTCGTCGCCGACCTCGAACGCTTCGCTCGAGGCGAGCTCGGAATCACCCTGGGCCAGCTGGCTGTGGCCTGGACGTTGGCCAATCCCGCTGTGCACGTGGCGATCGTCGGCACCCGCAACCCCGATCATGTCGATGAGGCACTGGCCGCGGCCGAAATCGACCTCGGCGAGGACGCCATGCGCCGAATCGCTGAGATCATGCGCCCTGCCACACCCATTGCCGGCCCCAGTCCCGAGACGGACTGAAAAGGAGCACCGTGATGACGCAGAATCCTGAGATGATAATTCAGCCCAGAGTTGTCGTGATCGGCACGGGCACCATGGGCAGCGCCATGACCGCTCGGCTCCTGGGCTCGGGCCTGGAGGTAGGCGTCTGGTCACGGCACGCTGCGTCCACCGAGCGGTCAATCGAGCTCGGCGCCCCCGTTATGCAGAGGGCGGCGGATGTGATGTGTCGGGACATCAGCGACTCATCTGTCAAGACATCGTAGAAGTTCCGCCAGGGTGTACGGGTGGTAAACCCGGTCATCGAACGATGTCCTTGTTCAATGTGTCCGTGCCGGCGTCCGGTGCTTCGCTGATGGCGAGATCGGAGGGACGGACGTAGGCGCACGGGAAGCCTGGAGTCAACGAAGGCGTGGCCGAGTTTGTGTTGTGCTGAATCCGCCGATCTGTGTGGGCGTTCCCGTCGGCGGCCGAGTTCGGAGCAGATGACCTGTGCTTCAGTTACCCGCCGGAGGCTGTTGCGAAGGGCCTAGTGGGGCGGCCTCGAAATACCTCGGGTGAGCGCATGACCATCTCCACGTCACGAGGCGTCACTGTTCCAACGAGTCGACTGTCCTCCAATACGAGGGCAGAGTGGCTCGGTACCGATGAAAGCTGACCGACAAAGGAAGCGAGTGCAGCTCCCGGAGCGAGCTGAGCGAGGCTCGCGATTGGCCACGCAACCTCGGATGCCCTCATGGAGCGCCAGTGTTCCGCAGGAACGTGATCCACCTGCTCTAGGGTCACGAGTCCGGCGACGGCGCCATTGAAGTCCACAAGCGGGCAGCGATCGAGGTGCTCCGGCCGCAGGTACTGCTCGACGATATCCTCGAGCGTCGCGTAGGCCGGGGCGACCCTGGTGACCGGACGCATCACGTCGCCCACGCACAGTCCGTCGAGCGCTGACGTCAAGCGAACCGCCCTTCGTTCCTGGCGGCTCGCTCCGAGGACAAACCATCCGACGAGGGCGAGCCAGACCCCATTGAACGCAAGCATCGGGACGAAGAGCCATGCAAAAAGCCCGAGCCCGATGAGCGCCGAGCCAACGAACCCACCCACGCCCGCTGCTGCGTCTGTGGCTCGTAGGCGGTCGTCCCAATGACGCCATAGCCCGGCCCGAAGGACGCGTCCTCCATCGAGAGGGTATGCGGGGACGAGGTTGAACAGCGCGAGCACAGCGTTGATCTCCGCCAGCCACCAGAGGGCGGTCACGACGAGCGCCGAGGCCCCGAGTGCGCTGAGACCGAGCGCCGAGAGGCCGAACACTAAGGCGCATGCGACGCTTGCCCCGAGACCAGCGATGGCGATGCGCAGTTCCGATCGGGCGTCTGGAGCATCCCCGTTCAGTTTGGCGACCCCGCCGAGTGCCCACAAGACGATGCCGTCCACAACGACGCCTCGCCGTCGCGCTACGACGGCGTGGGCAAGTTCATGGCCGAGGAGGCTCGCCAAGAACACGACGGCGGTCACGAGTGCCATCGTCCAGTAGATGCCGGCGTTGAACCCCGGTGCCATGATGCGAAATTCACTCGTGGCGAGATTGAAGGCAATGATCCCCACGATGACGATGACACTCCAGCTCAGACCCACTCGGGTCCGACCAATGGTGCCCAGGTGGAGGTCCTCATGCATGCGACCAGTGTGCGGTCGAACTCTGTGATCTTGCTGTGAACTTGCTGTGGCCTAGGCAGGGATTGCGGTGCGCTTCGCTTCGTCGATCGATGTGTACGACGCAGCGACGGTTCGTCGTGCTCATCAATGGCATCGCAAACATTCGGCCGCTTCGTCTCCACGACGCAGTCCGTCGCGACCCAAGACCACGCTCGTCCAGAAGGAGATGACACCATATGAGTCGCCCTGGGCTGTGTGGATCGGCTGATGTGGACACACCGGAGGGCAGACAGCGGGCCGCCTCTCCGGGATTGGGGGCTTGGGGCGCTCAGTGATCGTGTATTGCCTAGGAGGTGGCCGGGATGCGCCACAAGTCGATGCCGCCGTCGACGGCGTAGCGATCGATGGCCGCGAGCTCATCGGCAGTGAACTCCAGGTGGTCGAGGGCGGTGACGTTCTGCTCGAGCTGGGCCACGCTGCTGGCGCCGATCAGCACGGAGGTGACACGCCGGTCACGCAAGGCCCAGGCGATAGCCATCTGCGCCAGCGACTGGTCTCGACCCAGGGCGATGTGGTTGAGGGCTCGGATCCGGGCGAGGTTGTCGTCGTTGAGCATGTCGCGAGTGAGTGAGCCGTCCTGAGAAGCTCTCGAGCCTGGGGGGATGCCGTTGAGGTATCGGTCGGTGAGCAGGCCCTGGGCCAAGACGGAGAAGGCGATGCAGCCGACACCTTCAGTGCCCAGCACGTCGAGGAGGGGTTCTTCGATCCAGCGGTTGAGCATCGAGTATGACGGTTGATGGATAAGGAGTGGCGAGCCGAGCCCGCGGAGAATAGTGATCGCCTCGGCGGTGCGCTCGTCGGAGTAGGACGAGATCCCGACATAGAGAGCTTTGCCTGAGGTGACGGCCGAGTGGAGGGCACCGAGTGTCTCCTCGAGGGGGGTCTGTGGGTCGTAATGATGGTGGTAGAAGATGTCGACGTAGTCGAGGCCAAGGCGGCGCAGGCTTTGGTCGAGGCTGGCGAGGAGGTATTTGCGCGAGCCGAGGTCGCCGTAGGGGCCCGGCCACATGTCCCAGCCGGCCTTGGTGGAGATGACCAATTCGTCGCGGTGGCGGTGGAAGTCGTCGTGGAGGATCCGGGCAAAGTTGGTCTCGGCGCTGCCGTACGGGGGCCCGTAGTTGTTGGCCAGGTCGAAATGGGTGATGCCCAAGTCGAAAGCTCGGCGCAAGATGGCGCGTTGGATGTCGATAGGCCGATCATCGCCGAAGTTCTGCCACAGTCCGAGTGACAAGGCGGGCAGGCGGAGGCCGCTGTGCCCACAACGGCGATAGGTCATGGACCCGTAGCGGTTCTCGGCGGGCAGGTAGTTGGTCATGTCGTCGGCTCCTCCATCTCGGTGGCGGAGACGAATCTATTCGCGGGAGGCCGCGATCAACACACCGAACCCGGGCTGGCCGTTGACCACGAGTCGAAGTAGGCCCGGTCGGCGAGGTGACGTGTGTGCCCCCGACGCTTGGGATCCGCCCGCTCGCGCATCATCGCATATCCATTAGGGGTCATCGCCCTCTCCATTCCTGTTCGAGTGAGCGCGTCACCACTGTCACGTCTTGGGGGCCAAAGCCGAGATCGACCGCCTGCTGCCACTCATCAGCCAAGCGCGCCAGGACCCCGAGCCTGTCGTCGGCAGCCTGCAGGGCGAGGCGTACATCCTTAAGAGCGAGTGATAGTGCGAATTGAGCCGAGAAATCACCCGTGGCGATCCGATGCAGCTTGGCTTCCTGCCAAGGAGACACGAGTGGGTTGCCTTGGAGGGCGTCCACAACCTTTTCGGTCTCCAGCCCAAGGCCATGAGCGAGTGCCACGGAGGCGGCCACCGCTTCCGCCGCAAAGGCGAGCCATGTGTTGGCTACAAGCTTGAGACGAGTGCCAGTCCCGGCGCTGCCGGCCCAGATCGTGCGCTGGCCCAGGGCGTCGAACAGAGGGGTAACTCGCGGCCTGGCCTCGTCGGGCCCTGAGGCGAAGATGGTCAGTTGGCCGTGCTCGGCCGGGTCCTTACTTCCCGACACGGGCGCGTCGAGCAGGATCACGTCGGGACGCTCGGCCGCTACCATCGCCGCCACGCGCTCGATCCCTGCCACGCCGATGGTGCTCATCTGCACCAGAACCGCGCCCGGAGCAAGCGCAGTGAGCACGCCCTCGTCGCGGGCAATGGAGATGACGGCGTCGGCATCGGTCACCATCGTGATGACGATGGCCGCCGACCTCGCTGCGTCCGCAGCGGTTTGGGCTACTTCGGCGCCGTGCTTGGCGAGGTCTCGGGTGGCCTCTTGATTGCGGTTCCAAACTGTCGTCGGGATCCGAGCGCGCAGAGCAGAGGCTGCCATCCCATGACCCATGGTTCCGATTCCAAGGACCGCAACAGGCTCGTGCTTCTCTTGTGTCATTGGTCTCCCTTAGCCGATTTGAGCCAGTGGATTCCCTCAGCATCGCGCCGCTTGGCCTCTGGCGCCCAAGTTCCATTGGCCGGGCGGCGATCGGGCCGCAAGTGCTGAGCCGATGCTGGTGGCCGCCCCCGCTGGTCGGGCACCCTCATAAGGGCGGCGCCGCACCCGGGAGCGCCAGACCAGGAGGTGCCATAGCCTAAGCGGAAGGTGCAGGCCATGATCTGAGGGCTCGGGTGCGATGGCTAAGGGACAGACAACCTTGTCGACGTGGGCACCCCTGCGCATCACCGTCTTCCGTTGGTTGTGGCTCGCCTCGCTCATAAGCAACGTCGGCACCTGGATGCAGACCGTCGGCGCCCAGTGGTTCCTCGTCCACGCCGCTCATGCCGCGATCCTGGTCTCGCTCGTCCAGACGGCGGACATGCTCCCCGACGTGATGTTTGGGATCGTGGGTGGTGTGCTTGCGGATACCCTCGATCGGCGCCGGCTTCTGATGGCGGTTCAAGGAAGCCTTGTCGTCGCCACTTCTGTGCTCGCCGCGCTCACGATCGCCGGTCGCATGTCGCCGGCGCTTCTTCTCCTGTTCACGTTCGTGATCGGCACCGGCTCGGTCTTGACTACCCCCGCGTACCAGTCACTCGTGCCCGAGCTTGTCCCGCGCGACCGTCTCCCCGCTGCCGCGCAGCTCAGCTCCATCAATGTCAACCTCGCCAGGGCGATCGGTCCTGCGATTGCCGGAATCCTGATCGAATACATCGGGGTAGGGGCGGTCTTTGTCCTCGATGCCGCAACGTTCCTTGTGTACGGCATCGTGGTCGCTCTTTGGCGGCCGAGCCTGGTTGCCACTTCGCAGGGTCCCGAGCGATTCGTGTCGGCACTTCGGGCCGGCGGTCGGTACGTCCGTTACGCGCCGGTCGTCCGGCGGATCCTGTTTCGGGCCGCGCTCTTTCTCGTCCCAGCGAGCGCGCTTTGGGCGCTGCTGCCCCTCATCGCGAGCCGCCGCCTCGGCCTCGGTCCAGGCGGGTACGGCCTGCTCTTGGCCGCCCTCGGAGGAGGGGCCATCGTAGGGGCCACCATGCTCTCGAGGGTGCGTGCCCGGCTTTCACCTAGTGCGCTCATCCAACTGGTCGGAGCGGTGTTCGGCGCCGCACTGGTCGCGATCTTGGTGCGCTCGACCGTCGTGGTTGTCATCGTGCTGGTCCCCGCCGGGATGGCCTGGGTAGGGATGCTGGCGACGGTCAACACGCTGCTGCAGCTGTTCCTGCCGCGCTGGGTGCGAGCACGAGGCCTGTCCGTCTACCAGATGGTGCTGTTTGGAGCGCAAGGTCTCGGAGCGGTGGCCTGGGGAGCGGTCGACGACGCTTTCGGACTTACCTTCACCTTTCTCGTCGCCGCCGGGCTGATGGTCCTGGGCGCGGCGTCGGTTCGCCTTTGGCCGTTCGTTGACACTTCGGGCATGGACCGCCGCATTGTGGTTCGGCCCGATCCGGATGTGACGCTGGAGACGGACGAAGACGCCGGGCCGGTGGTGGTACGCACGACCTACTCGATCCCGACCGAACGAGAGCCTGACTTTATGCGCGCCATGCTTCGTGTTCGTGAGTCGCGGCTGCGGACCGGCGCCACTCAGTGGGGACTGTTCCGTAACGGTGAGCAGTTGGGTGAATTCGAGGAGATCTTCGTGGTCGCGTCGTGGGACGAGCATCTGCGCCAGCACAGGGAGCGGATGACCGCTACCGACCTCGCCTACGAGGATCAGGCGAAGGCACTGTCCGACACGACCCCTCACACGTGGCACCTCCTCCCTACTGACCTCGACGAGAGGTAGAAGTCATGAAGCACGCGCTGCGGTCAGGGAGCGCTCACGGTGGCGCACTACCCGGAAGCGATGGTGGCAAAGCGCACAATCAGGCTGTCGCGGGAGGTACGTGTCATGGAGCGAACCGCTCGCAACTGGTGAACTCTACGTGTACCGTGACGCCGTGACCGGTGGAGGAACCTCGAACCCTCAGGCCAACCAGGATCGCCTCACTCGACTCGGTCGGGCCTGTGCCGGGGAGCAGATGCCCCCGGGCGTGGCGCACGAAATTGGTATGTCGAGACAAGGTCGTCGTCACGCCCATACAGGCGGCACCGATTGGTTACGCGACGTCATCTTGGGAGGCCAAGACGGACTAGTCAACATCCTTGGGATCATCTTGGGTGTTATCTCCGGTGGCGGAGATCGGACTGTGTTGCTGGCGGCCGGCTTTGCGGCGGCGATCACCGAATCGATCTCTATGGGAGCAGTGGGATTCACCTCAACCACTGCAGATCGTGATTTTTTCGAGGCCCAGCGCGCCGTCGAGGAAGCGGCTGTTCGTGACGATACTGACCTTGAGTGCAGCGAAGTAACTGAGCTCTATCGAAGTAAAGGCTTCTCTGGCCCATTGCTTGATGAAGTGGTTGCCACGATCACGGCGAATCGAGACAAGTGGGTCCAGACGATCCTTGAGGAGGAGCGGCACCTCCAGCCTGTGGCCAGCCAAGACATCAGGCGCAGCTCAGCGATAATTACCCTGGCCACGTTGATCGGCCACCTCGTCCCTCTTCTTCCGTTTGTCTTTCTCGAGCGCTCGGCGGCCTTGGTCCTCGCAGCAATCCTCAGTGGGGTCGTGCTCTTTGGGGTCGGTGCATACCAAGCGCTCACCAGGGTCGGATCCTGGTGGAAGCAGGGAGCTCGCATGGTTCTCATCGGCCTCGGGGCCGCGGCGCTCGGATTCGCAATCGGCCACCTCTTCCACACATCAGGGGCCTGACTCGACGCCAGTCGGCTGATGATTCCAACGTCAGTGTGCACTCCGGTAGACACATGCATCAGTCTTGGCCGCTCGCGAAGCCCGTAAGACCGGCTCGCACCGGAGTCGAATCGAGCCCTGGCGGGACCTCGACACTTTGAGCGCCTGAACCGCCCGGAGTGCCTGCAAGAGTTCGGGTCCGGGAATGCTTCTAGGGTCCCAAGACGGGCCGGTATCGCCGCGCCAGGTGCCTCAGGACTCTTTCATCGCTCGGGGTCTCGCTCGCGCCATTTGGATACACGTCGCGACCGGTGACAACGTCCTGACCCGCTACCGTGGTTGTGTGAGCAGCCCGCGAGTGCCCAGTGGCGTCGTGCACAAGCTTCCAGGAGACCTGTGCAAGGCGCTGATGGCCAACCCCACGGCACTCAATGCCTGGAGGGACATCACGCCTCTTGCCCGCAACGAGTTCATCTGCTGGGTCGAGGATGCCAAGCAGGAGATGACCCGAGAACGCCGCATTCGCCGGACCCAGGAGGAGCTGGAAGAAGGCCAGCGTCGGCCCTGCTGCTGGCCAGGGTGCAAGCACCGCGAGCGCATCGGCAAATAGCAGTCGGCTGGGTGCTCCCTATCGCGGCCATAGGCTCGGAGTCGGAAGTACCTCCGTCGGCGTAACACAGAGCCGGATCGAACGTCTACTACGAAGGCCTCCTTGCCTGTGTCGGCTGCGACGCCGATGCGCACGAACAGCAGGATGCCCAAGCCGGGTGACCCCGAGCGGCCTCCTATCTGGTGACCTGGCCGGACGCTGGACGGGAACGCTACCCGGGGTGTCGTTCTCAGTACCGGCAAGGCCCCAGGTCGGGTGTCGACCGAATCTGGGCGCTGTCCCCGGCCCCTCGAGGCGTCACGGCGCGCCGGCTCGAACTGCATCGGCGCCCAACTGCTTGATGGCATGGCCCCGTATCACGGGGCCATGCCAGAGTCACAAATCGCCTTCTCCTTCCAGCACGATGGACTCTCCCTCGTCGGCCCCGAGGAGAGCGATGGCCCGCTTGAGCTCGTTGCACAACCGGTAGAGCTCGTCACCGGTAAACGGCTCTGCTCGCCTGCCGTCCCGAATGTCCTCGGCGATCACCAGGAGCGATGTGAGGTCGTGGGTGAATCCTCCGTCAGCCATGGTCTCATCTCCATCCATTGAAGCCCCGGCGCCTAGCGCATCCGGGCGCGTTCGGCGGGGGTGGCCTGCGAAGCGAGCTTGTCGAGCTTGGCCAGGGCGGGAAACAGCGCCGTGAGGAACCGGGTCTGCAGGTCGGTCACGGCGGTCGTGTCGGGTTGCTCATCAAGACCCTTCACGAGATTGAGGCGCGAGGCCTCCACCCAAGCCTGGACATCGGGTGCGCTTTGCCACGCCATCTCGGTCTGCATCCCGGTCAAGATGTGCCGTATCCAGTCGAATGGCGTGTGAGGCCACGCGTTCGGTCGGCACAGGAGATTCTTCTCCGCCGTCGGTCGCTCTGACGCTTCGACGAAGGCGATCAGTGCCGCCGAAAGGCTGAGGCTGACGCGCGTGATGGGCTGAAGGAGGATGGTTTCGTCGCCGAAGATGGGCTGGGGCGGATTGTCGCTCAATCCGGCCGAGGCACAGTGGACGTAGACGTGATCGGGAGTGGTCGGGATCGACCCCTGCTCCAGGGTGATGGTATCGCGGTCGATGCGCTGCACATGGCCGAGTCTCACCACGTGCTCAATGCGTCGCAGCTCTTCAAGCTCTCCGAGACTGGCGGTGGCGCCTTTCAGCACGGACGGCTGGACGGACCGGTCGATACGGAAGATCACCTGGCGTTTCTCGAGTCGCTCGTAGACGTGTTCGATGGTGTCGCATTCGGCGACCGCTTCCAGTTCCAGGACGACTCCTTGGAAGGTCGGCACGACGCCTTCGCCGGGCTGGAAGAACGCGCGGTTGAGGATCCACGAGTCGCGCGGACGGATCCAGGTGATGTCGTGAGGAGAAATGCCGTGATCGAGCAGCCAACACCCGGCGTCCATGGCTGTCTTCCCGCCGCCGATGATCACATAACCGCGGGGAGGCTTGGTGACACTCGTGAGGGCACCGACCGGGATGCACGTGGCGCCGTCGGACAATTCGAATGATGGCGGGTCAGTGGCCGGAACGAGAGACGCCATGTAGGTGGCGTCGACCACGCGGCGTCGCACCACCACCCCGGTCTCGGCTCCGGTCAGTCTGGATCGGAAGCACCGGGCGCCGAGGTAGTCGCACATGGGGAAGAATCGCACCCGGCCTGACGCCACCAGTCGGTCACGCATGATCTCGTCGTAGTAGGCGCAGATCTCGGTTCCACTGGCTCGCTCATAGAAGCCAGCGTCTCTTCCGCCGGCCTGGATCCGGTCGAGCCCGAGCGGGGTGGAGTTCACGCCGTAATTCATGGACGGCTGGTGCAGCTGGACGAAGGGGTAGGAGTCGAGCCAGTGACCACCGGCCTTGTGCCGCCGGTCGACCATCACGACGTCGGCGTCGGAGGTGTGGATCAGGGTGTCGACGAACCCCATCCCGAGTGCCCCTGCGCCGACGACGAGGTAGTCCGTTTCTATCTCCGCACTCCCCCTCATGGTGCGGGCACCTTAGCCCCCAAGTTCGGGCGCCACGTGAACGGAGGCGCCGTCAGAGCGCAGGGAGCCGCCACGGAGGGTTCCGCCGGTTCTCACCGGCGTGGAAGATGCACAGTCTGTGCCCGTCGGGATCTCGGAGACGAGCCTCGCTCCAGAGCCAGGGCATGTCCGTGGGGGGATGCTCGAACTCGATGCCGCTTCGACACAGTCGCTCGTACTCGGTGGCGAGCCCGTCGGTCTCGAAGTACAGAGTGATCTGTTCATCTTCGGGAACGTTGTCCACGAGCTCCACCGAAAAGGTGCTTCCGCCGTCGGGACACTCGAAGCGCAGATAATGCTCGTCCTTCACGATGAGGACGAGACCGGCCTTGCGATAGAACTCTTCCGATTGGTCGAGGTTCGTGGCCCCGACCGTCACTTGGTTGAGGCGCATGTCGTCTATTCCAACACAGCCGGGTGCTGTGCACCGATCGAGACTTCTACGCACCCCGGGGGAGGTACGGGTTCGTAGATCCCGACTTCATCGATCGCTTCCGTCGCTTCATGATGACCATCGCCGAATCAGTCGAAGGGACGACCTCGACCAACTCATAGCCGTCGTCTGCCGCATTCTGCAGCTTGATCTGTGCTTCCTCGGTGTCGCTCAGTGGGTAGAGGCGCAACACCAGGAACTCGTCGCTCATTGCCGCAGCGTAGCCAGGCCGCACGACCCCAGAGACCCACGACGCGGGTCGCCCCGGGATCGTCGCAACCCGGGCCGGCACCCCGAGCCATGGGATCGCGCCATGCCAGGTTCGGGGAGGTCGGAGGGAGGACTCGAGGGGCACGCCAGGGAGCCCGACGCTCAGAGTGGCCAGGACCAATGCCCCTGCGCACGCGTCTCGACCGGACGGTGGCGTCGCGTGCGCCCGGTGTTAATGATGGCGGGACCTGCCGATACTTGAGGCCATGCGCCCGATGCGCGCGCGATCGCGTGGCTGCTGAGCCACGTGCGTCCAGGGTGGAGTCCAGATGGTGACGATCCACAGGAAGGCGAAGGAGGATGCTCCTGACGACCGTTGGCACGGTCGCCCTGTTCTTCCACGCTGCTCAGCACGGCCACCGTCGTTGTCCCGGTGACCCTGTCCATTCTCGCCGCCACGGTCACCGCGCATCTCCTTCCGCGCCCGCGCACCATGGGCTCATTGGGGAGGTGGTGGGTGGTCGTGCTCGTGGGGCCAAGACCTGGCCACCACAACCCCCTCCCGCCCTGGCCTGACAGGAGTGCGTCGACCGGACCGTGGGGGCTAGCGCCTACTGCTGTTCGCCGGTGAGCCGCCCGGGCACCAGAGATTGGTGGGGGCTCCGGTACAGGGGTTGGGCATCGACGGGAGACTGGGCAGCGGCGCCATGGTGACCGCCGTCGCCTTGGGGTAGACGGCCGAGGCGCAGCCTCCGCCCGAGAGCACTCCGGCGTCACACTCGGCCTGCACGAGCAGGGTCTGGTCGGTGTTGGGGCCGAACAGCGAAGGCGTCGACTTCGCCGTGCGCGACCCGCAGGTGGGGGAGATGACCCCCGAGAGGCCGTCCAGTGCGTTGGCGTCTGTGGCCGGCCCGGTCTGCGTGGCGAAGGTGGGGTCCCACTCCGTATTTCCGGAGAAGCAGTTCTCGGGCTCGTGTCCACCGGCCAGAAGGTTGCCGAAGTCGGCGTTGCTCGGGTTCCCGAACGACCCGTTGCCCGAGAATTTGTTGTTCAGCAGGGCGTCGTCCTCGCCGTCGAAGAGGCAGTCGACACCGCTGATCCCGTACGAAGACACGTCCAAACCGCCCGTCTTGGCACAAGTCTTGCCGTCCGAGGTCAGGTTGGAGTCGGGGTAGGGGACGAAGAGCACCCCCCAGGCGCCATTGTCGAGGAACTCGTTGCCCACGATGGTGTCGTCACGGCCACCGGACACGGTCATCCCCGTCCCGGTCGGCCCGAGGCCGGCCGTCCCCACCACCGGGACATTGGGGTTGTTGTTGGACGCCACCAGGTTCCCGGTGAAGATCCAGCAGGAGTTGATGCTCCCGTGACGGACAGAGGTCGAGCTCGGCTTGTTCCCGGGGCACTTGCCGTCCTGGGGAGGTGTCGGGTCTCCGGTCAAAGCCGTATTGGTATCCACACCTTCTTTGTTGTTGTCGAACTTCGAGTTCTTGATGATGACTTGACCGCCGGAATTGGTGCCGGAGTATCCGAGCGCGTTGTCCTCCATCCAGGCATTGCTGATGGTCATGTCGCACACCTGATGACACGCACCCACGTACATCCCCGAATCGGCGAAATTATTGGCATAGACCTGATTCCATGTTCCGTCCTTGGAGTTGGACGCGAAAATGCCGTACTGGGCGCAGGTGGCACAGATGTCTGCATTGCCGGGGTCACTGTTGGCGAAGTAGGTCGAGGTCGCCGAGAGGTAACTGCCGGAGTAGCCCTTCAGTCCTACCTTGCCCGAACCGGCACCGCCGTTCCACCAGATCTCATTGCCCGAAGCTCCCGAGCCAGCGATGAAGTTGCACACAGTCAGGTTGGCGACGCTGACATCCTTGGCCTTCCACACGACGATCCCGTTGCGGCCTACGCCGTTCAGGGAGTTCTGATCGGTGGGGACCGCACTGCATGGAGTGGGCGCAGTCGCCGATGTCCCGTCCACGATCACCGAGTTGCGATCCATGCCGCGCAGCGTGATGTCGGAAGTCGAGATCATCACACCGCCGTACCAGCCTTGCGCAGTGGCGGGGTTCGGCGCCGTAATTCCCGCGTCGTCGGATTCGTGGTAGTCGCCGGGGGCGACCATGATCCAGGCGCCCTTATGAGCCGCGTTCACCGCACCCTGGATGGTGGAGAAGGTCTGGGCAGCAGGGGTGGTGATCCCGTGGAACGTGCCGACGTACAGCACCTTGGGCGTAGAGGATGACCGTGCTGATGCACCGGTCGCAGCGGCGATCGTGAGCAAGCCGCAGATCAGGATTCCGGTGCTGAACGCAAGTCCGACCCGGCGAATCCTCGGAGAACGATTCCCTTGCATGATGTGCGACCCCTCTCTCACAGACGACCCCGCCCGTCGCTACCGCGGCCAGTCAGCCTGAGTGAGGCGCCGGGACGACCTCGGTGCGCGCTCATCACGCCATGCACCGTCTTGCTCGCCCCCGACACGACCCCCTGCCCCCGTACCGCTGGGCAAAACCCTACTTGCCCAGGACGTGGCTCGCCTCGGCTAGGAGCCAGCGCGTCCCTTCGACATCATCAGCCGACAGCCGATGACACCGGTGGGAAAGGAGCCGCGTGGGACTCTCGGCCGGCGAGCAGGGCAAGGATCTCCAATTGTCGAAGCTCCGGCGGCCGGAAGCGCCCACAGCTTCTGGCTATCGCCACCGCCGTGGTGGGGTCGCCCAGCGGGCTGATTCTCCGGCCGCGACGGATTGCCGGAGCCAGGACGAAGGCATCCACGGCGCCACCGCCAGCCGTCGGGGAGCTTCCAGCGGCATTCACGGCTCCGTCGCCTCGGGGGGAGACGGGGCGCCAGAACTGGCGTGGACCAGGCGCACGGTGTCGTCGTGCAACGCCAAGGCCATGGCCCATTCAGCGCCGAGAGCGCGGGGGAGGCCATCGACAAGGACCCGAACTCGGTCGTCGAGGCTGATGGCCAGCAATGACGCCAGTTCGAGGGCGTCGACCGGCGACGGAGGGGTGCGCACCGAGCGGACCAGCTCGACGATCACGCCATCGACCTGTTCGACGTGCCGGCGCAATTCCGGAGGCGTCGAAGGCCCGATGTCGACGCAGAGGTTGTCCACGACCAGACCGTCAGCGCGGTGGACCACCTCGATGGTCACGATGTCGGCGTCTACCTCTGACGCCGCGGATGCCACCGCGGCGAGCATGCCCGAACGGTCCGGCATCGAAATCCGCATCGTCACCAGCGCCATGTCGTCCTCCTCCCAGGTCGCCGTGTGCCCGAGCTCTGCGCAAGGAAACGGTGTCCGACCCAGAAAGACCCAGCGCATCACAGCGGTGTTTCAGCTTCACGACGCCCTGGTGAATGGCAGATGAACAGCGAGTGCGCGTCCTCTACCAGACCGATGTGGTGACGATCTCCTGTGTCGTCGGACTCGGATCTGGCGTAGAACGCGGTATTGCTCGCTCCTGGCGCCAAGATCGCTGGTCTCGGCGATCTTCCGACGAGTCCGCTCGGCCTCCACTTCGGTGTCATCGAGGCCCCCTTCGTCCCATATGGAGAAGACGATGATCTCGTGCCGCTGACCGATGCGTTCAAGGCAGGGGAGGCCCCGGAATCCTGCGTGTCGGGCCAGTCTGCCCGCAGTGGCGTCTATGGCTTTTGTTCAACGCGTCAAGCTGTTGGGAGAGATATGGAAGGTAAACACCCTGGCGTACTGCATAGACCAGCATTGTCGCGTCTCGTCCCGGCGCTTCCCGGGCGTCGCGCCCAAGGTTGTGCATCGGTTGTGATGGCGACCATTCCGTGTGAACTCGTGGGCGGCCACGTCAGTGATCGATGCGAGCGACCTTGCCCATCTCGAACAGCCAGTCGGCGGTCCGCTGGAGACCTTCGTCCAGGCTGATCGGGGTATAGCCCAGTCTCTTGTAGGTCTTTGACTCGGTCAGGTCTCCGCGCGGCGTCCGGACCGATGCCAGCTTGAAGGCGATAGCCATCAAGGTCGGCCCGAAGACCGCCAGCAACTCCGGATCGTCGGATGGGCTGACGTCCTCGACGTGGTGGTCGACGCCGGCCAGTGCGCAGATCCTGTTGCAGGCCTCGGCGGTGCTCACGACGTCCTGGGGACGACCATCGAGCATGTAGCGCTCACCCGGTACACCGCGATCGAGGGCCAAGATGCACCCGCGTGCGATGTCGTCGGCAAAGACCCAGCTCACCGGAAAGGTCAGATACTGCGTGATGCGTTGACGCAGGGCGGACAGAAGCACCCGATTGAAGCTGGTTAGACCGAGGGCATTGCTCGCCACCGGGGACGGACCGAAGATGGCTCCGGGGTGGGTGGTCACGACGTCGTGACCGGCTGCCGCTCTGGCCATGGCGTCTTGGAATGCCGCCATCTTGGTGATGGTGTAGGGGTCCGAGCTCGGTTCCTTCATCACCGGGGCGTCCTCCCGTTCGAGACCCCCCGTGGTGTCGAAGAATGTCCCGGTGCTGACGGCGACCACCCGGCGCAGGCCCAGTACTTCGGCGACGTCCAGCACGTTCCGAGTTCCCCGGACGTTCACGGCCTCGAAGTCCGGAAGATGCTGGCTGGCTCCACCCAGCAGGGCCGCACAGTGAATGGCCGAATCGGCGCCGGTGGCGGCGCGGCGGACATCGTCGGCATCGGTGATGTCACCGTGCACGACCTCGACCCCGAGCGCCGCAAGGGGCCCAATGTCGGCAGAGGGTCGAGCCAAGGCGCGGACGCCGTCACCGCGCTGGGTCAGGAGCTTGCAGATGTTGGCACCGGCGAGCCCGGTCGCGCCGGTGACGAGAACCGTCTCGCTCATGCCGGTGCCTGCTCGGGGACATTGGAATAGGCGGAGTCGACTTGGTCACGGGCGTAGGGGATCACGGGAGGACTGGTCCCGAATACGTCGAGGGTATGGATGAAGCGATGGAGACCCATGGTGCTGGCACAGGTGAACCCGAGCTCGACGATCTGAGCGGCGGTGAAGACCTTGCCGAGCTCCCGGTAGACCTCGTCGTCGATGGCGTGGTGATCGGCCGAGAGCAGGTCGAGGAATTCCACGGCCAATCGCTCTTGTTCGGTCAGCTGCGAATGCCCCGGAGCCACCAGGCAGGCGACGTCCTCGTCGGTGATCGAGTCGTGCTTGCGGGACTGCATACAGGGTTGGCACTCGCCCAGCTGGGCGCTGCGGATGCGAATCAGCTCCACGATCCGCGCTCCGAGGAGGCTCTGTTTCCCCATGACGCTACGGGCCGCATTGGTCATCAGTATCTGCGCCGTCTTGTAGGCAAAGATCTGCAACGGTACCGGGGTGGCATAGGTCCCGTCGGCGACGCCCTCTTCGATGATCCGTCGAGGCTCGTCGGCGAGCTGGTCCAGCGGGATCGGTTCTATCCTGGGCATCGCATACCTACTCTCGGCCGGTACAGCGGTTCGTGTCGGCGCTGCCCGTTCGAACTTAATAAGGCGGGTGATGTTGTGTCCATGGAACCTTCATCGGTGCTGCTCACCGACCAAGTGGCCGTCGTGACCGGCGGGGGAGCGGGGATCGGCCGGGGCATCGCTCGGGCACTGGCCGCCTTCGGAGCCTCCGTGGCGATCTGGGAGCGCAACGGCGAGACGGCGGCGTCGGCGGCAGCAGAGGTCGGCGGCATCGCCATGACCACCGACGTCCGCGACTCGGGCGAGGTCGATGCCGCCCTGGCCCGCACGGTGGCGGAGCTCGGCCCGGTGCGCATTCTGGTCAACAACGCCGGGGGCGTCTTCTCCTCTCCGATCCTCGAGACCTCCGAGAACGGGTGGGACGCGCTCTACCGGGCCAATCTCAAGCACGTGATGCTGTGCACCCAGCGTGTGGCCCGCACGATGGTGGAAGGCGCCACGGGCGGGAGCATCATCAGTGTGACCTCGATCGAGGGGGTCCGGGCGGCCCCGGGGTATGCGGCCTACGCGGCGGCCAAGGCCGGAGTCATCAATTTCACGAAGACCGCTGCTCTGGAGCTCGCCCCCTATGGCATCCGGGTCAACGCACTGGCCCCCGACATCACCTTGACCGAGGGAATGGCGGCGGTGGCGCCCCCGGGGGCCGAAGGGCGTTTCGGGTTCACCGTCCCCTTGGGGCGACCCGGCCATGTCGATGAGATGGCGGGCGCCGCCGTCTTCTTGGCCGGTTCGCTCTCGAGCTATGTCACCGGCCAGACCATTCATGTGGACGGGGGGACCCAGGCCTCGAGCGGCTGGTACCACCGCCCCGAAGACGGCTCCTACATCCTGGGGCCCTCCTGATTCGACGGCTCCGGCTTCATGTGTCGTCCGGCGCAGGAGAGCCCACGTGGGCGGACATGCCACCGTCGATGGCGATCATCTGTCCGGTGATGTAGCGCGACTCGTCCGAGGCCAGGAAGACCACGAGGTTGGCGACGTCGTCGGGCTCACCGACGTAGGGGGTGAGCGTCGCCCGACTGAGTCCGGCCAGCATGCGTTCGGTCAGATGGGCGCGCACCGCGTCGGTGATGATGAGACCGGGGACGATGGTATTGACGCGCACCCCCTGTTTGCCATGGGAGGTCGCCACGTACATGGTTAGCGTGTTGACGCCCGCTTTGGAGACCCCGTAGGCGGTTCGGGTCCGATCGCCCTTGAGCGACGCGCCCGAGGACATGTTGATGATCGAACCTCCGCCGTATCGGACCATCTCGGGGATGGCGTGCTTGCACAGCAGCATCTGGCTGCGGAGGTTGACCGCCATGGTCTTCTCCCACACTTCGAGCGCCAGGTCGGTCACCTGGGTATCTCGGGACAGGAACTCCGACTCGGTGAGGGCGGCATTGTTGTGGAGCACGTCCAGGCGCCCGAAGCGGGTCACTGTCGCCGTGATCGCCGCCACCACTTCGGGCTCTTCCGCAAGGTCAGCAGGCACAGCCAAGGCGGCGCCGCCCGACGCGGAGATTGCCTGCACCACCTCCTCCGCTCTGGCGCCGTCGATGTCGACGACGGCGACGGACGCCCCCTGTCTCGCCAACGCCCGGGCCGTAGCACCGCCGATTCCCCCGCCGCCGCCGGTGACCATGGCGACCTTGCCCTCCAAGCGCCCCACGGTCAGGTTGCCTGCATCGCTGTCGACATCCTGCAGCCTGAGTGAGTCAACTTGGGTCAGGCAACCTTTCGGCAGTCAGGCTTTCGGCAGTCAACCTTTCGGCAGTCAATTTGAGAACGCCGGCCCGATCGGAGGTTGATATTCCGATTCCGATTGGTCCTCGGTGGCGGGAGGTTCCGGGCGCAGAAGAGCCATTTCGGTGTCGGCTTGAGCCGCTGCCTCTTGAAGGTCTTGGATCCGCTGCGACCGCGCTTCCAGGGTCTCGTCGGGTGCCGCCGCCTCGGTCCTCGCCGCCTGCAGCTTTCGGTGCGCATGCTTCTGTTTTCTCAGCGCCTCGCGCAGCGTCTCGGCTCGGTCCATGCCGCAACCCTAGGCCCGAAACAAGCTGGGCGGCGGCCCGCCCCGGCACCCCGCGACCCCCACCCCGCGACCCCCATCCCGACCAGCGGGCACGCTTCGCCTACGACCCCGACGCTGAGACCGACGTCCTCCTAAGATCGGTCGGAGGGAGGGTCATGGGGGGGACGGCGGGGTTGAGCGGCCGGCGGCGGACGACCTTCACGATCGCCTTCGTGGGCATCGTGATGGTCGGATCGTGGTGCGTGGTGACGGCTGCCACCGGATCGACCGGGGTCCACTCCACTAGGACGGCGAGCACACCCGGTCGTGGTGCCGACACCGTGGCGGGGTCCGCCGCAGGGGCGGCGTCGTCGACGGCGCCCCCGGCAACCAGTCCCCCCAGCTCGGCACCGGGAGCTCCCGTCGCGGCCCCGGCGGCGCCCGCCCCCGAGGTGCCGGTGACGACGCTCCCCGTCATCCCCACCACGACGAGCCACGTGGCCCCCGTCCCATCGCCGTCGATACCGCCTCGGCCCACGGCACTCCCTCGGTCCTCGGCACCCCCCAGTGCCCCAGTGCAGACAGCCAGTGCGTCGAGCGCCAGCGCCCAGGTGGCGGTCGGCCTGATCGCGGCGGTCAACCAGAAGATGGATCACAAAGACGCCATCCCCTCCACGGTGGACAACATCGACCTGCTCGAGCGTTGGATGGCGAACGAGGGCGGTCTGTGGGCCGACAACCCGCTTAACACTTCCCTCAATGCCGCCGCCTATCCGCACCAACGCACTGCGGGTGGGGGTGATACCGGCATCCCGATCTTCTCGAGCATGACGGTGGGCATCGACGCCACCGCGGCGACGCTCCTGTCCAACCGTTCCTACGCCCACATCCTGCGGGTGCTCCGGTCGGGCACGGCCTCGTGCCTGGCGTTTGCCACCGCCGTCGTCCGATCGCCGTGGGCGTCAGGCCACTACGATCACGATCCGTCCGGCTTTTGTTCGGGTCGGATCACGCCCGCTCGACGGAACCATCGACGTCACCGGGCCGGGTAGACCCCGCCGCTGACCGGGCCTGGACCGACAGGACCGCAGCCTTGATCACCCCGGGCTGTTCCAACCACGGGAAATGGCCGCAGTCGGGCAGGATCTCGGTCGCGGCGCCGGGAATCAGGGCGGCAGACGCCACGCCGTGACGTGGGGGGATGGGGCTGGCCGCACCCAACACGAACACGGTCGGAGCTTGGACGCGCCCGAGACCGGTCGCCAATGTCTGACGGGCGAGATGGTGGTGGATCGATTCCCATGTACCCGAGTAACACGCCAGGGACATGTCCATGGGCGGCATCGGGGGCGCGTGCTCCGGCGTCGCGAAATATGCCGGCCAGACGATCGACAGGGCTTCCATGGCGTCGCCGGGCGTGCCCTCGCCTCGCATGGCGCGGCTGTCGAGCTCCGCGCTACGTGCGGCGGCATCAGGAGGGATCCGTTGGGCCATGATCATCTCCATGTCGGCTTCCCCACCGTCCCCGACCGCACCCAGGGGATCCACCACGACCAGACCCAGAAGGCGTTCGGGATAGGCGGCGGCCACATGCATGGCGAGGTGTCCACCCCACGAATGGCCCACCAGGAAGACCTCGGCGGTGTCGATGGCGCCCATCACGGCTATGAGATCGGACACGTGGGTCTCTACGGTGAAAGGCCCCGAGGTGGTCGAAGGGGCCAAGCCGCGCTGTTGGTAGCGGTAGACGGTGAACTCCTCGACGAGCTCCCCGGCCAGAGACGCCGTGTAGTCGGAAAGTCCGGGTCCGCCGTGGAGAACCACCACCGGTGGACCTGTCCCCTGGCGACTTCCCTCGATGACACCCCCGGCTACCGCCGCCACAAACTTCGATGAAGGCCCGGCCACGGGGAGACGGTAGCTGACGCCCTGTGACCTCGGCCCACGCCGGTCACGAGCGACGACGGGCCGGAGTACCGTCACGCACCATGCCAGGGCGCTCGTCTATGACAGGGCGAATCATGGACCGGCGTGGCTTCCTCGGAGGGGCTCTGGCCGGCGCGACAGCCCTCGGGTTGGATGCGTGCAGTGCCGGCCGCCGGGCTCGGAGGCTCGCTGTACCGGGCGCGCACCTCCCCGGGTCGCGTCCCTTCCCGCATGCGCCGGTCGGCACCGACATGATCCCGGAGATCGAGCACATCGTGGTGCTCATGCTCGAGAACCACTCGTTCGACAACATCCTCGGCATGCTCGGCCGAGGCGACGGATTCTCGTTGGACGGCGATGGACACCCCACGGCCACGAATCCCTATGGGAACCAGACCCTCCATGCCTTTCACATGCCCACCCCTTGTCAACTGGTCAACGAGCCGTCCAACAGTTGGGACGCCGCCCATCTCGCCTTCGACGGCGGGACGTGCCAGGGATTCGCCAACCATTCGAGCGGGCCCGTGGCGATGGGCTACTACGACGCCACCGATCTCCCCTTTACCTACGGGTTGGCCCGCACCTTCCCGATCAACGACCGCTACTTCTCGTCGGTGATGGCACAAACCTTCCCCAATCGCCGGTTCCTCATCTCGGGCACCGCCCTGGGCATCGTCGAAGACTCGCTCCCGAGCGCCGTCCCCCGCCGCGGTGTCATCTTCCAGGAGCTGTCGAAGCATGGGATCTCCTGGCGTGACTACCACGCGCAGCTCCCCACCCTGGCGACATACTTCCCGCTGGCACAGGACCGGTCGCTTCGACCCAACCTGGTACCCGTGGACCAGTTCTTCACCGACGCTCGAGACGGCACGCTCCCGAGCTTCAGTCTCGTCGACCCGAACTTCGACGAGGACTCCGAGGAGAACCCCCAGGACATCCAGTACGGAGAGGTCTTCCTGGCCCAGGTGGTCGACGCGCTTCTGGCGTCCCCGTCGTGGGAAAAGATCCTGTTCATCTGGAACTATGACGAGCACGGCGGGTACTTCGACCACGTGCCGCCTCCCGCCGCGGTCCCACCCGACGACGTTCCCCCCGACATCACCGTCCCGCCCAACCAGCCCGGGGGGTACGACCGCTACGGATTCCGGGTACCCATGGGGGTGGTGAGCCCTTATGCCAAGCCCGAGTACGTGTCACACGTCGTGTCGGACCACACGTCGATCTTGAAACTGGTCGAGACCAAGTGGAACCTGCCTGCTCTCACCAGACGCGATGCCAGCGCCTCCGATCTGCTCGACATGATCGACCTCAAAGGACCACCGGCGTTTCTCGACCCCCCCACGCTGCCGAGGCCGGCCGACCCCAGGGCGCGCGCCCAATGCACGACGACCGGACCCGGCACCATTCCGCCCCCGTCTGCGCTCTCGGCGTAACCGACGAGGACGTCAGAGACCGGACGGCTCCTCCGGTGCCCAGGAGCGATCGAACCATCGCTGGATCCGGCTGGTGCCGAACACCACCTTGTCGGCGGCAATGGCGTGGGACGGCCCTTCCAGAACCCCCACGGGAGCCTGGCCACTCAAGAAGGCGACGTCGACCCGAGCAACCTGGCCGTCACCGAACTCCAGATAGCAGGTACCTCGGCCGTCATAGCTCGCCGGTGCGCCTCCGGCGCGCACACGCGAGATGATCTGGTCGGCGACAACCGTCGCCTGCCCTTCGGCGAAGACGCCCGCCTTGGGTGTCCCGACGCTCGTGACGTCGCCGACGGCGTAGACATCCGCGTAGGCCGTCTCCAGGGTTCGAGGGTTGACGGGGATCCACCCCTCGACGGTCATGCCCGAGGCCTCGACGACGGCGGGCACCCTGTGGACCGGCACGCCGAGGAAGAGGTCGTAGGGCATCTCCGATCCGCCGCTGAGCATGACGACCCCACGGTCGGGATCGAGGCCCGTCACCAAACGTTCGGGGAGCCAGTTGATGTCACGCTCGGCGAAGGCCACCAGGAGAGCCTGTGACGCGGCCGGCGACGGCGGAATGGGGACGCCCAGGGGCATGACGAGCGAGATGTCGGAGTTCGAGCGCATTCCTCGCCGGGTGAGGAAGTCGTGCATCAACAAGACCGTTTCGCTCGGCGCCGGAGGGCACTTGAACGGCGTCGAGGTCACCCCGACCACCACGCTGCCCCCACCGAAGTTCGACAACACCTCACGGAGGGCGAAGGCACCCTCCACGGTGTAGAACTCGTGGCCGGCGTCGACGAGCCCGGGTGTGGCCGACGGGTCCAGATCAGCTCCGAGGGCGATGACGAGGATGTCGGCGTCGAAGGAGCCGGCATCGGTGACGACGTGCTTGGCGTTCGGATCGATCGAGGTGATGGTCGCCTGGACGAATCGCATCCCCGGTTTTGCCAGGTCGCGGTAGGGGTGCACGACAGACGACGACAGGCTCCGACCGAACATGACGTCGAGTTTGGAGAACCCGAACACGAATCCTTCGTTCTGGTCGATCAGGACGACCTCGAGCTCGTCACCGAACTCCTCCGAGAGCCTCGTCGACATTTCAAGGCCGCCGAAACCCGCACCGAGCACCAGAATCCGCATCCCGTGACGATAACGGACAACATCTTCCGGGGGCCCGACATGCGCCCCCACCGGTCACCGCGAAATCGGCTTGCCGTCCCCCATAATGGGCGGGTCGCCGGGTGGAGACGGAAGGCGGATCATCGACATGACCACCGTGGAGGAGCTCGCCGCCCAACTCGTCGCGCTCGAGCGACGCGTGGCGGCGAGCGAGGGCGCGCTCGCCATCCAAAGTCTCAAGGCGCGCTACGGCGAGCTCGTCGACCAGCGGTTCCATCGAGGGGCCGTGGTCGATGTCAGCACCCTGGCCCGGGTCGCCGATGGCGTGGCTGCGCTCTTCACCCCTGACGGGGTTTGGGACGGAGGCCCCGGCCTCGGGAGCGCCACCGGCCGCTCGGCCATCGCCACGCGGCTGCGCGAGACCACCCTGACCTTCTCACGCCATTTCTTCATGAACCCGCGCCTCGACGTCGACGGCGCAACGGCCAGGGGCAGATGGGATCTCCTCAGCCCGTGCCGGCGCCCCGATGGGACGTCCTACTGGATGTCGGGGTACGAGGACGATGAATATGCGCGAGTCGACGGCATATGGCTCCATCGATCGATGAAGCTCACCACCGTGTTCATGTCTCCCGTCGGTGAGGGATGGACGAGGGTATTCGTGTGAGCCCCCGTCAACGCCCGAGGAACCACCGGCCCGTGCGCTTGGCGATCGCCATACTCGTCTGAGCGAAGTGGCGGCCCCCGGCCGTCGACGCGTTGCCGTGCAGGCCATCGCGTACTCGGCGCCAGGAACTGGGGCCGACCGCGGCCAACTGCGCCAGGGCCCGCCGGGGGGCGTCGACCAGGACGAGAAGCGCCAGGCCCAGCAGGATGAGCACGGCGCCGATGACGCTCAGCATGCCGATGCCCGGTCCGGGGCCGGTGAAGGCCAGGGACTGTGACGCCGCCGTGACCGCCTTGGACCCGCCGCCACCGGAGGTGGTGGGTGTGGAACCCGCCTTGGTGGTGGGGGTGACCGGGGCACTGGTCGAGGT
>DATCBU010000012.1:0-8728 GCA_036511675.1 Acidimicrobiales bacterium
TCCCGCCGTCCGAGGCCACCAACCAGTAGCCACCGCCGTCGGGGGTCGCCGCCATGCCGACGATGGGCTTGGTGAGCCGCAGATTTCCGGTCGACCCGTAGAACCCGGCGTCGCCGAAGGAGAAGACCCCGCCGTCCGAGGCCACCAACCAGTAGCCACCGCCGTCGGGGGTCGCCGCCATGCCGACGATGGGCTTGGTGAGCGCGAGGTCGCCGGTGGACCCGTGGAACCCGGCGTCGCCGAAGGTGAAGATCCCGCCGTCCGAGGCCACCAACCAATAGCCCTTGGACGACGGCGTGGGCGCCATGCCGACGATGGGTCGATCGAGTGGCTTCCCTCCCATCGATCCGTAGAAACCCATCTGCCCGAACGAGAAGATGCCGCCGTCGGAGGCCACGGTCCAGTACCCACGGGGCCCGAGGTAGGTGAAAGGCATGATGCCGTCGAAGCCCAGCGCATCGTTACCCGCCCGCACGATGATCTCCGACATCGCCCATCCCTGGGTGGGAGACACCGGCGAGACGACCGTCACCGACGACGACGTGACCGACCGGATGGACCCGGGGTTGGCCGGGCCGAAGTCGACCTCGGTCACCCCCGACAGATTCGATCCCGTCATCGTCACCGTGGTGCCACCCGCGGCGGGGCCCGATGCTGCGGAGATCCCCGTCACCACGGGACAGGTATTCGACGGTGGTGACCGCAGTCGTCCCACCAGCACGCTGGCGATGGGGGTGCCGAGCCCCGTGGCCAGGTCGTAGCCCGACGTCGCCGAGTAGTAGGGGCCGGCGGGAAGGTGCGGGGCGTTGCTGGGCACGGAGCCGACAGGTTGGTTGTTGCCGACGGTCACGTCGTTGAATCCCGAGCTTCCCCCACATTGCATCTGGTACAGCGGCGGGTTGAGAAAGCCCACCGACGACGACTGACCCTGGTCGGCCAGCGCCGCCAGCGCCGCCCACAACGGCGACGCCATGCTCGTCCCACCGATCCTGACCCATCCCCCCGAGACACACGAGCAAAACACCGCCAGTCCCGTTCGGGGGTCGCCGTCGGCGGCCACGTCGGGTACCTCGCGGCACGACACCGTGCCCACCCCCGAGCTCACGGCACACGGCTGGGCACCGGTGAAGGTGTCTTGCGCCTTGGTGTCGGGGCTCTGGACGCCGGGGCCGCGCTGCCAGGCGGGCATGGTCCACATCGTCGAGTTCCCGCCTCCGCCCGTACCGGTGAGCAGACCGGTGTTCCACACCGACTCGGTCGGGGCCGGGCCTATGGCCGAGATCGTGGTCCCTCCGGCCCCGGTCACCCACGGTTGGCTGGCGGGGTCGTCGACCTGCAGGCGCGTGTCGACGGAGCTCGGGAAGAGGTAGCAGTCCTCGGATCCTTCGTCACCGGCGGCGGCGACCACCGTCTGGCCCTGGGCCACCGCTTGCTGGAAGATCGATGACTCCGCCTGGATGTAGGCGGCCGGCAACTGCGCTTCGCACTGGCCCCAGCTGGTGGAGATCACCTGGGTGCTGTCATCGTCGACCATCCGCAGGTACGTGTCGAGTGGCCCCGTCCCGCCGTTGGGGCCCACGTAGACCTTGACGTTCACACTCGGAGCCATGCCGATGACCATCTCGATGTCGAGCGCCGCCTCGCCCCCTCCGGGCCCGCTGTTGGGGCTCACCCCCTGCACGCTCACCGAGCTCACCGAGGCGCCGATGGCCGGCGCGTAACAGTTCTTGAAGGTGGTGATGTCCGAGGGCAGGAACGGCTCCAACTCGTAAACGCCCACCGTCACGCCGGCGCCCTCATTGCCCGAGTACAGACTCGAGAACGAGTACGCCGACGCCAGCTGGTCGACCGTCAGTGCACCGCTGCTGGCGCCGTCGGACTGGATCGTGTCCTCGCACCCCGCCGTGGGGCTGGGACCCGCGGCCCGCGGCTCCGGTGCCGAGCCCGTCCCCGTGTTGCCGGACACCGTGTTGCCGGACACCGTGTTGCCCGACACCGTGTTGCCGGACACCGTGTTGCCGGACACCGGGGCCCGGTCCCCGGACCGGATGCGCTGGGGCACGGGCCGGCTCAGGTCGTCGAGACCGGTGACCCCGTACAGCGCACCGGCCAACGCCCCGGGCACGAGCGGCTCGGCGTCAGGGACGCGCACCAGCCGGCCCGAGGGCAGGCGGTACTGCTCGAGCTTGACGTCGAAGGCCTGGTCGACCTGGGTGGCAGTGCCCGAGATGGGGACGACGAGACCGTTCCCCGAGGTCGGGCCGATGACGAGGCCGCGGCCTGCCAACCATGTCCGCACCGACGTCAGCGTGGAGGGGCTGGGCCCGAAGTCCTGGGCGAACGCACCCGGTGCGAGGTAGTGACGGAACAACGGCGACCCCGCCGTCGACACCGCCGTGTCGAAGGCGTCCAGCGCGACCTCGTCGCGCGGCTTGAGCACGACGTCGGCGCGCACCGCCGTCGACGGCGCCACCGCCCGGACCACGCGACTCCCACGGGGCAGGACGGGCACGCTCTTGGTGGTGCGCACCCAGGCGCGGGGCGCGGCCGGCACCGCCCCGGCGGGGCGTGCCCCGAACGCCGAAGCCGTGACCAAGGAGCCCGCCAGTGTCGCCAAGCCGATGACCGCCGCGATCCTCCGCCGGTGTCCGGCACGAACGAGGATCAAGGTCTCCGTCTTCTCCGTCTAGGGGTCGTCGGCGGTGCCACGGCGCCGTCGCAGGCGTTCTCCGAGCGCCGCCTCGGCTCCGTGATCGCTCGGCTCGTAGTAGACGTGGCCGGCCACCTGGGGAGGACGGTAGTCCTGTTCGACCCAGCCGCGGGGGTCGTCGTGGGGGTACGCGTAGCCCTCGCCGTGCCCGAGTTCGGTCGCCCCCCGGTAGTGGGCGTCGCGCAGATGGGTGGGCACATCGGCTCGGGGCCCGTCGCGGGCGTCGGCACGGGCCCGGCCCAGGGCGGTGGTGACCCGGTTCGACTTCGGTGCGCACGCCAGGTACACGACGGCTTGGGCCAGGTTGAGCTGCGCCTCGGGCAGTCCCACGAACTCCACCGCCCGGGCCGCGGCGTCCGCCACCACCAGGGCCAGGGGGTCGGCCAGCCCGACGTCCTCGCTGGCCAGGATCACGAGACGCCGGGCGATGAAACGGGCGTCCTCTCCCCCCTCGAGCATGCGGGCGAACCAGTACAACGCGGCATCGGGGTCCGATCCCCGGACGGACTTGATCAGCGCGCTCACCTGGTCGTAGTGGGCGTCGGGCCCCTGGTGCAGGAGCCGGCCGGCCCGGGCCCGGTCGACGACGTCGGTGGTGATGGTCGCACCACCGGCCAGCGCCACGGCCACCTCGAGGGTCCCGAGGGCGGCCCGGGCGTCCCCGTCGGCCACCGACACCATGGCCGTCACGGCGTCGCCGTCGGCGAGCGCCTCTTCGGCTCGCAGCCCGCGGCGGATGACCTCGGCCACGTCGTCGTCGGCCAGTGGTTCCAAGCGCCACAAGGTGGCCCGGCTCAACAGCGGAGAGTTCACCGAGAAGAAGGGATTCTCCGTGGTGGCCCCGATCAGCACCACGAGGCCCTCTTCCACCGCCGGGAGCAGGGCGTCCTGCTGGGACTTGTTGAAACGGTGGACCTCGTCGACGAACAGGATCGTCCCCCGGCCCTGCTCCCCCAGGAGTCGCCGGGCCTCCTCCACCGCGGCGCGCACGTCGGCCACGCCGGCGTTCACCGCCGACAGGGGCACGAAGGTCTTGGCGGTGGTGGCCGCCACCACCTGGGCCAACGTGGTCTTGCCCGTGCCCGCCGGCCCCCACAGGATGGCCGAGGTGAGCCGGTCCGCCTCGATGAGGACCCGGAGCGGCGCGTCGGGCGCCACCAGGTGCCGCTGGCCCACGATGTCGTCGAGGGTGCGGGGCCGCAGTCGGGCCGCCAGGGGGGCGCGTTGGCGGAGCCGGTCGACAGCAGCCTGGGCGAAGAGGTCGGGCGCTGCGGTTCCGGCTCGGCGCGGTGCTCGGCTGGTCATCGCTCGGTGTCCCGGTCGCCCGGCGCCGGGCTCAGTCGCCGGCGGGCGTGATGCGCAGACCCAGGTCGCGCAACGCACGGTCCGACAACGCCTTGGGGGCGCCGGTCATGGGGTCGGTGCCGGACTGGGTCTTCGGATAGGCGATGACCTCGCGCAGGTTCTCCTCCCCCGACAACACCGCCACGAAACGGTCCACGCCCACCGCGAACCCGCCGTGCGGGGGGGCGCCGTAGCGGAACGCCCCCAGCAGGAACCCGAAGCGGGCCTCGGCCTCGTCGGGCGTGATGCCCAGCGCGGCGAACACCCGGCGCTGGATGTCCTCCCGGTGGATACGGATCGAGCCCGACCCGAGCTCCCAGCCGTTGAGCACGAGGTCATAGGCCTGCGAGCGCACCTGGGTGGGATCGGTCTCCAGCAGGTCGAGGTCGTCGGGATGCGGCATCGTAAACGGGTGATGGGCGGCCTGGGGGTTGCCCTCGTCGTCGGTGCCGTCGAAGAGCGGGAACTCCGTCACCCACAAGAACCGCCGCTCCCCCTGGCCCACGGGGGGTCGACCCAGGTCCAGGCGGACCTGGCCCAGGACCTCGCACGCCAGGCGCCATTCGTCGGCGACCACCAGGACGAGATCACCGGGCACCGCCCCTGTGGCCGCCACCATCCCGGCTCGCTCGCCGTCGGAGAGGACCTTGTCGAGCGGTGAGGTCAACGCCGGGGGCACGACCGAGGTGACCTTGAACCAGGCCAGACCCTTGGCCCCGAGCTCCTTGGCCCGGTCCACGAGCCCGTCGAGCCGGTTGCGCCCCAGCGCGGCGCCGTCGGGCACACAGATGGCTTTGACACACGGGGCGGCGAAGGCGCGCACCTCGGTGCCGGCGAAGACCGGGCCCAGGTCGACGAGCTCCATGGCGAAGCGCAGGTCGGGCTTGTCCACGCCGAACCGGTCTATGGCGTGGTGCCAGGTCATGGTCTCGATGGCCGAGGGCGCCTCGCCCACCGCCGCCTCGGTGGCCTCGACCACGGCCACGGTGATGGCTTCTTGGACGTCGCGTTCGGTCACGAACGACGCCTCGATGTCGAGCTGGCTGAACTCGAACTGGCGATCAGCGCGCAGGTCCTCGTCGCGCAGGCAGCGGGCGATCTGGAAGTACCGGTCCATGCCCGCCACCATGAGCAACTGCTTGGCGATCTGCGGACTCTGGGGCAGCACGTAGAACTTGCCGTGGTTCAAGCGCGACGGCACCGCGAACTCGCGCGCTCCTTCGGGGGTGGGGGTCCACAGCAGCGGTGTCTCCACCTCGCAGAAGCCCTGGCGCACCATGGCCGCCCGCATGGCGCCGAGCACCCGGGCCCGGAGTCGGAGGTTCCGTTGCATGCGCGGTCGTCGCAGGTCCACGAACCGATACCGAAGGCGCACCGACTCGTCCACCTCGGCCCGGTCGTCGACGGGGAACGGGGGTGGCTCGGCCTGGGCCAGGATCTCGACCTCGCACTCGGCGAGCTCGACCTCCCCGGTGGGCAGCTCCGGGTTCATCGTCCCCTCGGGGCGCAGGCGCACGGTTCCCTCGACGCGCACCACCCATTCGCTGCGCACGTCCACCGACCCGTCCACCACGCACTGGACGATGCCGCTGTAGTCGCGCAGGTCCAGGAACGACAGGTGCTCGCCGTGCTCGCGGCGCCGGCCCACCCAGCCACATAGCGCCACCCGAGTGTCGACGTGCTCGGCTCGCAGCTCGCCGCACACATGGGTCCGCATCCCCGTCGTGGCCGTCACTGATCCTCTTTCGTCTCCGTGGCCTGGCGCGCCGCCAGCCAATCCACCACCGACGCCCGCGGCACCGCCTCCTGCGGTCCCTCGTGGCGCAGCGGCCTCGCCGTCACGATCCCTCGGGCGAGCTCCTCGGGGCCCACGATGAGGGCGTGCCGGGCTCCGGAGCGGTCCGCCTGCTTGAGCTGGGACTTGAGCGAGCGGCCATCGTAGGCGCGCACCGCCCCCAGCCCGGCCCGGCGCAGCTCGGCGCACAGGGCCGCGGCGGCGCCCCCCGTCACGTCCACCACGAAGGCGTCGGGTCGCGGGGGGTCCAGGGCGAACACCCCTTCGGCGTCACAGGCCAGGAGCAACCGCTCGATGCCGATGCCGAACCCGATGCCGGGGCTGCGCGGCCCTCCGATGGCCTCGGCCAGCCCGTCGTAGCGGCCCCCGCCCCCGATGGCGTTCTGCGCCGAGGTGAGTGCCGTCGCCGCGAACTCGAAGGTGGTGCGCGTGTAGTAGTCGAGACCCCGCACCAGTCGGGGATCGAGTCGATAGGCCACGCCCAGCTCCTCGAGCCCGACCCGCACCCGGGCCAGATGGGCGGCGCACTCCTCGTCGAGATAGTCGGTGATCCGGGGGGCGTCCTCGGTCACGGCCCGGCATGGCGGGCGCTTGCAGTCCAGGACGCGCAGGGGATTGGCCCGGTAGCGCTCCCGGTGCTCGTCGCACAGCTCCGAGGCGTGCGCGTCGAGGTAGGCGACCAGCGCTTCGACATACACCGTCCGGCACTCGCCACATCCCATGGAATTCAGCGCCAGGTCAACCTGGGTCAGGCCCAGCCACCCGAAGAGATCGGCGGCCAGGGTCACCACTTCCACGTCCAGGTCGGGATCGTCGGTGCCGAGCGCCTCCACCCCGAGCTGGTGGTGCTGCTTGTAGCGGCCCGCTTGGGGACGCTCGTAGCGAAAGGCGGGCGTGACGTACCACGCCTTCCACGGCACCGGGGGATGGTGCTGGACGAAGGCCCGCACCACCGAGGCCGTGCCCTCGGGGCGCAGCGCCACCTCCCGTCCGCCGCGATCGGCGAACTCGTACATCTCCTTGCGCACGACGTCGCTCTCGTCCCCGATGCCGCGCCGGAAGAGGGCGGCGTCTTCGAACATGGGGTTGAGCACGAGGCCGAAGCCGGCCCGCTGCGCCCGCTGCGCGAACTCCGCAACGAGCCGTTCCCAGCGCGCCGACTCGGGCCACAGCACGTCGTGGGTGCCCGCAGGGGCGCGCACCGGCGCCATGTGATCGCCCACCGCGGCCTCAGCCCTTCCGGCCGGGGAGCGTGCGGAAGGCGTCGAACACGCCGTCGAGATGCTTCAGCGAGCTGATGAGCGACTCGAGGTGCCCGGGGTCGGCCAGCTCCACGTCGAAGTTCATGCGGCTCACGCGGTCCGGCGCGGTCTGCGACGACGACGACACGATGTTGAGGTGGTGTTCCGACACCACGCGCGTCACGTCCGACAACAGGCGAGAGCGGTCGAAGGCGAGCACCTCGACCGAGGCCACGAACACCGTGGTGCCCTCCCGGTCCCACTCCACCTCGATGAGCCGCTCTTCGCTGCCCGCCGCCAGCGCCGTGGCGTTGGCACAGTCGGCCCGGTGCACGCTTACCCCCCTCCCGCGCGTGACGAAGCCGACGATCTGGTCCCCGGGGACCGGCGTGCAGCACCGCGACAGCCGCACCATCACGTCGTCGAGGCCCTCGACATACACCCCCACCGGCGATCCCCGCCTGGTGCGGGTGCGCAGGCCCGGTCCCACCGTGGTGGGGAGCTGCTCCTCGCCCCCACCGCCGCGCAGGTCACGGGCCAGGCGCTGGGCCACCGAACGTGCCGACACGTGCCCGTCGCCGATCGAGGCGTGCAACGAGTCGAGGTCCACGTAGTTCATGGCGGCCGCCAGGCGCTCCAGGGCGTTGGAGGCGGCCAGTTTCTGCACGGGCAGGCCCTCGCGCCGCAGTGCCTTGATGAGCTCCTCGCGCCCGGTCTCCATGGCGTCTTCGCGCCGCTCGCGCGAGAACCACTGCCGGATCTTGTTGCGGGCCCGGGGCGAGGCCACGATCTGGAGCCAGTCGCGCGACGGCCCCGCCGAGGGGACCTTGGAGGTGATGATCTCGACGGTGTCCGCCGACTGCAGGGGGGTGTCGAGGGGGACGAGGCGACCGTTGACCTTGGCCCCGATGCAGCGGTGGCCGACCTCGGTGTGGATGGAATAGGCGAAGTCGATGGGGGTCGAGCCCGCCGCCAGGGCGATGACCTTGCCCTTGGGCGTGAAGACGTAGACCTCGTCCTGCTCGAGGTCGAGCTTCAGGGTCTCGAGGAACTCGAGGGGGTCGATGGTCTCCTGCTGCCAGTCCACGATGCGCTGGAGCCAGGCCATCTCCGCCGTGGTGGCGGCGGCGCCGTCTTTGGACTGCTCCTTGTAGCCCCAGTGCGCGGCGATGCCGTACTCGGCCCGCCTGTGCATCTCGTTGGTGCGGATCTGGACCTCGATGGGCTTGCCCTCGAGCCCGATCACGGTGGTGTGCAGCGATTGGTAGAGGTTGAACTTCGGGCTGTTGATGTAGTCCTTGAAGCGGCCCTGCACCGGGCTCCAGATAGCGTGGATGGAACCGAGGGCGGCCCAGCAGTCCTTCTCGGACTCGACGATGACGCGCAGGCCCACCAGGTCGTGGATCTCGGCGAACTCCTTGCCCCGCACCACCATCTTCTCGTAGATGCTCCACAGGTGCTTGGGTCGCCCGGTGACGTCGGCCTTGACTCCCGATGCCCCCAGGCGCTCGCGCACCGCCACCAGCACGCGCGCCAGGTACTCGTCGCGCTCGGGGGCGCGGGTGGCCACCATCTGCTCGATCTCGGCGTAGCGCTTGGGGTGCAGGGTGGCGAAGGCCAGGTCCTCGAGCTGCCACT
>DATCBU010000013.1:0-90022 GCA_036511675.1 Acidimicrobiales bacterium
CTGGATGTCGATGTAGCTATCGGCGATGAACCCTTGGATGAACTGCTTCTCTTTCAGCAAGCCGCCGTGAACCCTGCGTTGACAGGCACGCTCGACCATGAGATCGAAGGCCCGCAACATCTGACCGACGGAGTTCATGCAGTGGAAGATTCGACCCGCTCCGAGGCGGTCCTGGGCGGCCTGGTGACCTTGTCCGACGTGACCCAGGGCGTTGTCGGCGGGAACCCGGACGTTGTCGTAGATCACCTCGCAGTGATCGGAGCTGTCGCGCCCCCAGATCCCGATGCCCCGGACGATGTTAACGCCCTTGGTGTTCGTGGGGACGATGATCTGGACCATCTGGCCGATGTCATGTTCGCTACCCGGTTCGCTGACCCGGCACATGACGATGAAGAAGTCGGCGGCGATGCCGTTCGACGTGAACCACTTGTGGCCGTTGATGACCCACTTGCCGTCTTCGAGCACGGCGCTTGTGTCGAGTGAGCGCGGGTCAGACCCGGGGTTGTGGGGTTCTGTCATCGAGAAGCCCGATTCCATCGACCCGTCGATCAGGGGGAGTAGCCACTTCTGCTTCTGCTCCTCGGTGCCGTACTTGACGAGGATCGTTTGGTTCCCGGAGTTCGGTGCGACCACGCCGAAGAGTGACGCCGCCCCGATGGCGTAAGCGAGCACTTCGTTCATGTAGGCGTGGGCGAGGAAGTCGAGGCCCATCCCTCCGTACTCCTTCGGGAGGTGCGGTGCCCACAGTCCCGCTTCCCACACCCGCTGCTTGATCTCTTCGCGGAGCTGATGCGCCTCGCGGCGTTGGTGTTCGGGAACGTCGCCGTCGCGGCTCAGGGTCCACAGCTTTGCCTCGTTGGGGAGGATGTAGTTGTTGACGATCTCCGCCGTCCGCATTCGGATGTCGTTGATGCGATCGTCGAGCGTGGGAATGAGCTTCACGTTCATAACCATGGTAGGAAACCTCTCATCGTGCGCGACCGGGTCAGGCCGGTGGATATGCCATTGCCACCTGGACCTCATACGACCACACCTCGCTATGTACCGCCACGGGTCGATGATTCTCACCTTTGCCCGCCACGCCCCGATGGCCGTGAGCGAAGGCCGGTGACGCCACCCACGCCTCAAAGGCCTCCCTGTCGCGCCACCGGGTCACGACGAGCCACGTGTTGCGGTCATCGGTGGGGCATAACGGCTCGAACCCCTCAGCGTCGTCCACGGCCCCAGATCGCTCGGCGAACCTGCGGGCCAGCTCCTCTCCGCCGCTCTCGGGGACGGTGATGGCGTTGATGCGGATGACGGTCATGAATCACATCATCGTCCACAGGCCATCGCCAGGTTCGTCGAATCCGCCTCTTCGACATCGTCCCGGTCCAGGATGGAGGTCGTGGCCGCCGTCCGCCGTTCGACGTCCCAGGCGACCGTCGATGACGCCGCCAGGATGCTCAGGCGGTTCATCGAGGCCGTCGAGTCGGGGGATCTTATGGCCACCACACCCACCGGACGTCGCCGTCGTCCGGCGCCTTCAGGGGGCGCTGACGGCTCTCGAAGCGGTCAGGGGTGGCCCTAGTCGAGGGTCGGAACACCCGGGTGGGCCAACCTGAGCCCGAGGTGATTGTGCAACCGACCAGTTGCACAAAACTGGGACTGTCGTCACATGAACGACCCGACTGCTACTCGTCAAGGCGGGTTTCACTCGGTGGCCAAGCCCCGAGGGGCCTCCCGATCTCCCACTCGTGCCCAAACGGGTCGACGATCCGTCCGAGGAGCCACCCGTGCTCATCGTTCACTGGAGCAATTTGGCTGGCACCCGTTGTGACGGCCTGACGCAAGACGGCCTCAGGATCATCCACGATCAACAGAGTTCTACCGGTCGTACCGCCAATGGCTAGCGGGTCATAGCGTTTCATGTTCTCGTCTGCCGTCGTCACCCAGAATTTGGCGTCCCCCACGCCCAGTTGAACAACGATGTCATCTCCGCCGCCGACGCGATGGAGGACTGTGGCATCGAAAGCGGCCTGGTAGAAGGCGACAGCAGCACTTGCGCCTTTGACCCAAAGTTGAGGCTCGATACCTGTCACGATGCCTCCACATCCGCGCTCAAGGTGACTACCTTTCCGGGGTCACGTCTCCCGCATAAGCCACAACCAAGCCGGGGAGTCCGTCGTGGCCCAGGCACTTTCACTGATCTCCGGCCAGCATGATGTTGAGGACCGTTATCAGCACCAGCAGGAGCCGAAACACGCACACGAAAGTGAGAAGGCGAGGCTGGAGTCAAGCGTGCCCGTGTTGTCATCGCCGAACTTCTTCATCACTCCGTAGGTGAACGCAGCAGGCCTGAACCGTTGCTGGGCGGCGATGACTCGCCGAGCGACCCGCTCGATGGGTTCACCGGCGATGCGCCCGTCGGCGCCACCCGAGGCTCGCAGCATCATCAGAAGCTGACACCTCCGGTGGCGAACAGGGCGATGGCGGCCGCTCCCATGAGGGCCGCCGTGGCCCACCCGAGAGACTTGGCGGCCTTGCCGTTCACGTAGTCGCCCATCACGCGTTTGTCGCTCGACACCCACATGACCACGACGAGGAAGGGGGCGGCGGCGACGCCGTTGATGACCGCCACCAGGATGAGCAAACTGATCGGGTTGACATGTAGGAGGCTCAGCGCCGTGCCTCCGACCGTGCCCAGGGCGACGAGGCCGTAGAAGACAGGGGCTTTGCGGACCGAGCGCGAGAATCCCCACTTCTTGCCGAGGAGTCCGGCCATGCCGACCGAACCAGAACCGGCGAGCACGGGGACGGCCAACAATCCGCTGCCGATGAAGCCGAGCGCAAAGGTCGCGCTGGCGAAGTGGCCGGCAAAAGGCTTGAGCGCCTCGGCGGCCTGGGCTGCGCTTTGGACGGTGGTCTTGCCGTGGGCATGGAGGGTCTCGGCGGTGGCCACGATGATGGCGAACATGACCAGGTTCGAGAATGTCATGCCCGTGAATACATCGAGGCGACTGGTGGACTGTTTGCGCCTGGCTCGTTCAGGTTCTTGTTCTCCTAAGGGCTGGGCCTTGGCGCCGCCCTCGGGCTCGTCGCGCATCTCCTCCAAGCGGTGAGCGCTCTGCCAAAAGAACAGGTACGGGGAAATGGTCGTGCCGAGCACCGCGACCAGGAGAGCCAGATAGGCCTTGTTGAACTCGACGTGGGGAACGAAGGTATGGCTGATCACACTGCCCCACTGATGGGTGACGAGGACAGCCACGACGAGATAGGCCAGAAGCGCGGCGCACAGCACCTTGAACACGAGGGCGATGCGGGCGAAGGAGCCGAGCACCAGCAGCGTCGTGATGAGGGCACCCGCGAGGAGCGCCCAGAGCCAGGTTGGTCCGGCATGGAGGAGCTGCATGCCAGACCCGATGGCGACCAGATCGGCGGCAATGTTCAAGGCGTTGGCCACGATGAGGGCCACAAGAAGCACGGCCAGGATCGCTCGACCGCCGCGTTGGAAACGCTTGACGGCGAGCTCGCCGAGGCCGGTGCCCGTCGCCAGGGCCGTGCGGTCACAGATCTCCTGGACGCCGACCATCAACGGCAACGTCAGCAGGGCGGCCCACAAGAATGAGAGGCCGTATTTGGCCCCGGCCTGGGCGTAGGTGGCGATCCCCGAAGGGTCGTCGTCCGAAGCCCCGGTGACCAAGCCCGGCCCCATGGCCCGCAGGTACTGACGCCAGACCGGCCCCGTGCTCCGCTTCGTGAGATCGAGCTCGGATGTCCGCGTTGAAGAGCCCTCGGCCTCACTAACGGTCGGCTTTGTGTCCTCGTCAGGCTTTATCGCCATCGGATCGTCCTATCCCCAGGGACGAGACGCGAACACTTCTCCGATGTTCGCGCCCGTACTGGACGCCCCCCCACGAACTCAGGACGCCTTGGCTTTACCGATCGGGCCGGGGTCGGTGTGCCGAGAGGACGCCTCCCGACCGAGTGTCGTTCTTGCTCATTTCTTGAATGCGTCTTTGACCTTCTCGCCGGCCTGCTTGAGGTTGCCCTTCATTTGGTCGGACTTGCCCTTGGCCTGGAGTTTGTCCTTGCCGGTGACCTTGCCCGCCGCCTCCTTGACCTTGCCCTTTGCCTGTTGGGCGCTGTTCTTTGCCTTGTCGGTTGTCGCCATTTGCTGTGTCCTCGCTTTGGGATGAGAAAGAGGCGCAGGCCCCTGTGGTGTGGTCAGAATCGAATGGAGCGGATGGTGTGAAAACGATCAAGGCAAAAAATGATCGTCTCTTGGACTTTGGGCAGTCAGCCGTGATGGGCGGCGAGAGCTTTTTTGGTCGTCGACACCGCGCCATTGCTGGTCTGCTTGGCTTTGGTTCGGTGCATCTGACCCCGTCTCCGCTCGGCCGCGCTTCGAGCAGGCTCGGGGATCGTGACCCATGCCGGCTAGTGCACCTCTTCGTGCACCTCGGCCGTGCGACCCGCAGTGTCAGTCACTTGCTTGTCGTAGGTGCGATTCCGACTGCCGGCCGGCCGGCGAGACGTGGCGAAGACCACCGTCGAGATAACCAGACCCACTGCTCCGACGACCATGAGGATGACCCCCACCGTGGACAGCCGGAACCCGTGACCTTGAGAGGTCACCGCCCAGTACATGACGGCACCCACCGCAATCGAAATCATGCTGAAGACCATTCCTGCTAGACCCATTTCTTGTGCCTCCATTTCGTTGCCCTGGCCCTCGGCCAGATGCGAAAGAGGCGGGGTCTAAGACCCTTCAGCCCTCTCACCGTAGCACAGACGCCACTTTGGGTGCAGAGGAGCGACATTCCGGGAACGCTGCCGACCATGCTCGTGTTCGCACGCGGGACCGGCGGCGAAGTCGTGCTTCCGGGGCTGGATACAACGGACCAGGACTGTCTACCTGGCGTACCCGAGACGATTGGGGATCTTTGCCCCCCATTCGTCGCGGATTTTTCAGACCTGCGGCACGGATCGTGGCCCCTGATGGCAAGGGTGCCTTCCTGTGTGACTCCAACGGGTGCCACAGGGCCCTGGTCCTGCTCAGTCCGGCCGAGAGATTCGCTGTGGCCCGCCAAAAACAGCTTTCGGGACCGCGCCAAGGGTGAGGGCTGGACGACCGACCATCAGGACCGTGACCTCTGTTCGACGCACTCTCGGGGGCAACAGCTGGCCTGAATCGGCGAGGGGCGCCGGTGGGGCGCAGGGACCTTGGGGGCCAGCAATCCCTACGCGCCACCGCGCCTGCCCTCGTAGGTGTCCCCCTGGGCATTCCCGCCGGGCGACGAGACGGCGCCGATCCGGAACCCACCTGCGGACATGGTCGCCTGGGGTTCTTGGAACGGCAGAGGCCGAAGGTCCTACCCCGCTCGGCGTAATCGGCGCCTCAGGATCATTCTCCGGTTTCTTGGTTTCTGTAGCACGCCATTGACCGCGCCGCGCCCCTGCACGGCGCAGGTCTCAGTGCCGGGAGGGACTGGACCCTCTGGGGCTTAGTGCAATCCGATCGAGCCTCCAAGTGACGATCGTGGAGGCATGATGGCGATCCTCCGGGACAACCTGGGGCAATGCCGGTTTCTCGCTGCAATCAGGACGTGCGTTTCGTTTCCCGGGCGCGATGTTCCGCACCTAATACGAGTTGCAGCTCGGCTGGCACGAGCGAGTGGTCGATGATGCCGCGGGCCACAACGCTCAACAGAATGCGATTGCCACGGGCGTAGCTTCGGAGCAAGGCGAATGCCTCGTCCATGCTCACTTGTCGTCTCTCGGCCACGATGCCTTTGGCTTGCTCGAGCACGATTCGAGAATTGAGCGCACCTTGGAGCTGACCCGCCAGGTCGGTTCCGTGCTTCACGGCGCGCTCCTGGAGGATTCCGATGGTGGCCACGTCGGCCAGGGCTTGCGTGAGGTTCACATCTTCTGATGAGAGCTCGCGCGGTTCGGAACTGAAGATGTTCATGGCTCCGATCACGTCACTGCGCAACCGTAACGGCAGGGCGTGCACCATCTGGAATCCGGCTTCCCGGGCCTCGGAAGCGAACAGCGGCCAGCGATCCTCGGCGCCGTCAAGTCGCTGGTTCAGAACCTGCACACCGGTGCGCACGCAATCCCTGCAAGGGCCCTCGTCATTCTGGACTTCGATCAGCTCGAGCGCACGCATGCGCTCCGTCGAAGACGCCATGACCCGAAGCTCACCCCGGGTGGCAGCCAAGGCCAAGCCCACTTCGGCCGAGTCCAGCAGCTCTGCGCAGCGCTCGACCAAGACCGACATGAAGTCGATGAGATCGAAGTCGGCTACCAGTGTGTCGGCCAGTTCGACAAAGGTCCGAGCCAGCCACTCCTCTTTATGTTCCATGGTCACGTCCAGAGCCTCAGAGACCGGGCAAATTCCCGGCGGCACTTGTACCGGAACCCCTCCTCCACTGTGCCACAGATCGCGGCGTCAAGGAACCTCATCCCACCTGCCTCTCTGTGCTCGGGCGTCACGGTTCATCGAACCTGAGGTCTCCCGTGACCACGTCGGATGCCACCTTTTCAATGGGCCGCTCGGCGCCGAAGGCATGTCCCCGCAGCCGGACCAGGGCTTCGCCGATACCGCATTCAAGCTGAGCGGAGATCATCCCCGTGGCTTGATGGACCACGGCCCGATAGTCATCGACCTCGAGTCCCCATGCCAAGGACTCCGAGACGGCATCTAACTGCATATCGAGCACTTGGTTGGTGACCAGATCGGCGACCAGGAGCGCAGCGGAGAGGTCGTCGCCCTCCAAGACCCCGGGGTGGTCGCGATAGAGGACGAGCACGCCCAACTTGATCGCTCCCACCTGCAGGGGAAGCGCGTACATGCTCCGGATTCCCGTGTCAGCGAGCACACGGGTGAACTGGGGCCACCGGCTAGTAACGAACGACAGGTCGTCCACGAGGACCGGCTTGCCCTCGGCGTAGGCGTCGCTGGCCGGACCCTCACCCAAGGTGAACTCCAGATCCTGCACGGCCACCGAGATGCCGTAGGCAGCCGCCACGCTCGGAAAGGTGTCGTCGCCCATCAACACCACCGAGGCACCACTCATCCGAAGTGATTCGGTGGCGCTCCGACAAACGGTCGTAAGCGACGGCAACTCGTCCTCGGAGCTGCCGATCAACTCAGCCAGAAACTGGTCAGCGTCTTCGGCTCTCAAGGTCTCGAGGCGCTTCTACTCAACTCTGGCACCAACGAAGCACCGGTTATGTGGCGGAAGGACCTCGGTCTGGCCCTTGGAGATCCTTGGAACCGAGGCCCGGATGGATGTTCGACGGGCCGCCGGCGCGGCCGTGCCCTTCGTCTGATGACGGATGCGGATCTGGACGAGCGTGAGGCGCCAGTGGCGTTCGAGGTCGTCACTCCCTTCGCGTGGCCATGGCGCCATGGAGGCGAAACACTGCAAGCCTGGCAGCCGCGTTCAGGACAGCTGTCGGGACATATCGACCCGAATTCGCCAAGTGGTGAAATGGTTCTCAACACTCACCGGGAGGATCCGTCGTCCCGATGGGATTCTGGCCTGGGTCCAGGTGATCCGGCATCGGCAAACTGTTCTTGGTAAGGCTGGCGCTCCGCAGGGCCAGGACCATGGCCGCATCGATGTCGGGGCGCCGCACCGGTGACCCACAAGCCGAAGCACTTTGGGTTCCCGAGGTGCCTAACAGCATGAGCTGGTCTCGGTCTCGCGTCATCTGCGCCGGATCTTGCGAACTCTGGTCGGTAACCATGGTGGTCCGGAGGGCCATAACCATGGCCGCATCGATGTCGGGGCGACCAACGAGCGTCAATGACTCCCCTTGGTCGTCGTCACCGAGGGGAGGGATTGGCTGGCTCAATGCGGGACTGAACTGTTCGAGTTGGCGAAATGTTTGATCCAATTGTCGGTCAGAGGTACCAGGCAACAAGCGGTCCACCTCTTGGGCTGGCATTGCAAGATGGACTTTGGACTCGTCCGTAGCTTCAACAGCAACGGAACCCTCGAACCTACCGCCGTCGATCTCTGGTGTCTCTTGGAAGGGTTCAGCGGGCCCCGGCATGTGGTCCATGAAATCGCCTCTCCTCGGCGCCCCTTTTGGGGCTCGACGTCAAGGTCTCGGACGACATCATTTGGTGGCCAAACCGGCCTGCGAAGAGAGCATACCCCTACAGAACACACGCGGTACCTTACGGTCGGTCGATCGTGCTGGTGGAAGTCTGGGAACGGCCCGAAAGGATCGAGCAGAAAGTCGACAAGGGCCAAGGATGCGGTGCATCGGAGTAGTTGGCTGACTGGTCAGGACTTTCGGCCCTATTCCATACTGCCTATAGCTGTGACGCTCCACATGGACCGCTGAAGCGATAAGCGGCCCGGGAGGCTTCATGATCATCTTCGGCTTAGTGCTTCTGATCATTGGGTTCGTCGCAATGATCCCCATTGTGTGGTCAATCGGGGTCATCGTGCTTGTGGTAGGTCTGATCCTCACGCTTCTCGGAGCATTGGGCCACGCCGTCGGAGGCCGACGACACTATTACTAACCCGGAACGTCGGCCTGGCTCGGTCCGCCACCGGTAAGACCGATCACCCAAGCCTCGAGTGTGTTCAGTTGCAGCAGTAGGGAGAGACACCCATTGATCGAGGAAAGAGGCCTCATGACTGAGCCCACCCGGCCAACACGTCCGAGCACTGAGACTCGCGAGGCCGAGCGCGCCGAAGCGCAGGTGACACACGAGTCCGACCGTGCTCCGACGCCTCAAGAAGATGCCGCGGCCGAGGCACGAGAGGTCGATCCCGACGTCGCCGAGCACGAAAAGGAAATGCTCGAACGTGGCGCCCACCAGAGGGGCGAGGGCCGCCTCCCGTAGCCCAGCTGCCCGCCACTAGGAACATCAGGGGGCGCCACCCGCGACCTCGACTGTCCGCCGAATAGCATTCGGGAGCCATGTTCCGAGGTCTCTTCGGCACGGATACTTCCCGCTGGCCCGGGGATCAAACCCCGCGAGGCGCTTCCTGTGCCCGTCGCCCACCCCTGAGCCTTCGAGCTACTGGTTCGGGCGACAGATCGAATTCGCCGTGTTCCGCTCATTCAGGCGGTCACTTGACGCAGCCGCCAGATGGGACAAGCGGCAAATGGGTCATCAAGAAGGCATCCAGGTTCGCGCATGCGCAAAATGCTTGCTCAGGAGGCATGCTAAGGCCCGATGAGCGAGCAAGCAGAGCTGTCTACGGCTGACCGAATCACACTAGCTTCGCGCGGCCCATTCGAAGGAGAGCCAGAGTGGGTGCGGCATCCCCACGATCGGGCCTTCGAATGGCGTCGCCTGTTCTCCGAATTCTTCGGCACGTTCCTTCTCGTGGCGGTGGCCGCCGGTGGTCCGGTCGTGAATGCAGTCCACCACGGTCAAGTTCCCGTCGATGCGCAGGTCGTGGCGCCCGGCTTGATGGTGATGGCCATCATCTACTTCATGGGCATGGTGAGTGGGGCTCATTTGAACCCCGCCGTCACGCTTTCGTTCGCGGCGCGAGGCGACTTTCCGTGGCCTCGCGTTCCCGGATACCTCGTTGCCCAGGTCGTCGGTGCAACCACCGCTGCCGCGTTCTTGCGTGGTCTATTCGGCGATGTCGCCCATCTCGGTGCCACTGTTCCGGGCATTGGTACCGCACTGTGGAAGTCAGCGATCATCGAAGGTCTACTCACGCTCGGGCTCGTCAGCGTCATTCTCGGGACTGCATCAGGTGCCCGTAACGTCGGTGCCAACGCCGCGATCGGTATTGGCGGATACATCGCCCTGAGCGGCCTGTGGGCCGCTCCGCTCACGGGTGCATCAATGAACCCTGCTCGATCGTTCGGCCCCGAACTTGTCAGTGGGCACTGGCAAGGTTGGTGGATCTACCTGGTCGGACCGATCCTCGGCGGGCTATTCGCCGTGGGCGTGGCCTGGGTCTTGAGGGGTCCGCCGAGCACGACCGCTGCTGCAGTGGCCCAGGGAGATGAGCACGACCCTGCAAGCTGATGATCAACCTGAGCAGCAAGACCTCTCTGCTGCCCATACGTACTTGCCGCTCCTAGGGGGAGGCTCTATGGCGCGCCGCCCGATAGAGCATCGTCAGGTCTGGCCAGAGATGGTGTTTGATGACTGCAGTTCTCGGTACCTCCCCTGAAGGTTGAGGACCTCGTGAGGAGGGATGGCGACTACGAGCCGAATCGAGGTGGCGGCCCCGGCTACGACTACGACCGGACGCAATCGATGTCAGAGTGCCATCTCCGTGCCCCGACTGCACTGGGGCGTCGAACCCGCAATGCGGACAGTCAAGCGCGGTGATGCAGGTCACGAACGACGTGTGGTGACTGAACCACATTTCCAAGGGCAGATTTCTTGGACAAGTGTCCCTCGTACAGGTGACGGCGTCGTCCCGGTGGACCACGACGGTCCCCAAACACTCACGTAATGGCATAGCTCCCATCGTTCCCCCTCTTAACGCGTCACCTCACACACGGGATGTCTGGCCTCGAACCGCGGAGTCACTGGCTCCACCGACCAGAACAACCAGGTATCCACAACGGCTTCCCCAGTGCCGTTGGAATGCTCACCTGCTACTTATGGACAACAACAGAACACGCTGGCGTATTTCCTTGCAGGGTTGGTGATCGAAGGTCCATGCACCTGGCGAACTGGAACTCGTCACAGGGATCGAACTAACCGTCATCGCAGTGCGACGGCTGATGCAGCGTCGTTCGAGTCGACGACACCGAATTAACCCACACACAGAGTCCTCTGTCCGACCGTAGTTTCGAGCCGGAATAACCATCATGCCGTTGTGCTCTAGTTGTCGCAACCACTTCGTGCCACAGTTGAAGTGTCCTGCCCCCCGATGGGGCGGTTCGGGGGCTACGTCCCCATCGGGGTCAGGCGTTCCTGTGGCAAGTTGCGATCTGGTTGGATTTCCAACCTCTCGTTTGCCCGAACGGCTCCTTGCTCAGCGTCGAGCCACAGTGGTTCTTGGACCGCACGCCACATGACGCTCGTGGGGTCAGAAGGTGAAAGACGATGAATGTACGCACGCAGACGGTAGGCGGAGAGGTATACAACGACCATGATCGGCCTCCAAGGAGGTTCTCGCCGGGACGGGTGTGCGCGGAGCACGACTGTGGTGTGCACGTCTCGATCTACAACGCGAGCGACTACTGCTCGCTGCACGAGGTAAAAATGGCACCTCGTATTCGGGGTAAGAAGGTCAGGTGACCTCGGGAGCAGGGGCATAGGACATTCCGTCACATATCCACAGCCATTCCGACAATGGGCGCACTGAGATAGCTCCCACCCATCGACCCCTGGAACTGAGCATCGCCAAAGTTCAAGATCCCTCTGTCGGAACCCACGAACCAGTATCCACCGGCATCGCGGGTTTCAGTCATCCCAACAATGGATGCGTCGAGAGCAGATCCACCCATCGAGCATGGCGATGGAGCGTCCCCCGATGACTGGTGTTCATTGACGACGATCACGGTAGGACCTGGCTATCTCCCGTAGTGGTTGCTGACGTCTCTCCATACGGACATCGTCGAACGTGAACACGTCGGGGAAGACTTGACCATCTGAAAGTCGCCTTATGCGGTAGCCGTCAATGAGCACCTCTGCTACCTCGAAGCCGGTGCTCCAATCTCCGAGAAAGCGATTCCGCACGTAGACCCTCGTCCCCACATCCAGCGTCGAAACCGGATCGTCGTTCAGGGTGAACGTCTGATGGACGTCATGGGACTTGTCATGATTCACACTGCCACCTTCCGGCCTCCCGGAGCTTTCGGCTATGGAAGCGCCACCGACTCCCCGGCGGTGCTCACCGAGGCCTTGGGCATGGAACTGCGGTCACCGATAACCACATCGGTCGCTCCGATCTGAGCGCGAGCCGTGGTCCAGAACTCCGACCAGTAGCCGCGCCAGTCCGAGGACCCGAGCCCCACGCCAGGGCAGCGATTCCGAGCCCACCCACGACTATCCGGCGCACGGACAGAGGATCGACAAGCTGGGCATGGTCCTTTAGGTGTCCCGGATCAAGTGGCATCTCCGCCGATGCCGCATCGGCCCGCATCCCCCTGGATCATGGGTTTCAAGGGGCCATTCGATATGACCATCTTGTTGGGGATGGGCCTGGGGGTGTCAGGATGGTTCGGGGGTGGCAGGGCGGAGCAACGGCAGGCGGGGGAACCAGCACAGCGGACTTCGCACTCCCCAGCTCTCAGTCCTGCGCCGCTCCGAGGACGTCGTCTCGGAGCGGAGGAGGCGCAGGAGCTTACTTAACGAACTTGGACGGCCCTGTGTCCCATTGGAATCTTGTTGAACTTGCTCACGGCCCCTGACTTCGTTCGCACGAGCTGGCTCGTGCGCGAACCTGGGCGGCGGCAGCCGTGGCCGCGATAAGGCGAATGGGAGATACCGGTTTGTGTAGGCACTCGACAATCGTTGATCCGAAGCGTCTCAGTATCTCAGCTGCATCCCACTCCCCAAAAGCCGAGCACACCACGACGGCAGGGGATTCATCGAGCTCTTCCAGCAGGGTGGGGCCGTCCATGCGGGGGAGTCCTAGATCAAGAATCATGACGTCGATCTCGTTCTTGCGTAGCCTCTCGAGAGCCTCGATACCATCGGCGGCTCTGACGACCACGTAGCCCTCAGCTCGAAGAATCGCGACCGTGGTGTCTTGTACGTCCTTCTGGTCATCAACGACGAGCACCCGAGGGGAACTGTGGGCGCCCTTGATGAGTTGCACTGCTGGTCGCTCGACTCCCTCAGCATCGCGTGATCGACGCGGTCGAAGCTCGTCGGAGCTGGCTTGATTTGCGACGCGTGGTCCGCTCCTGTTGATTCCAGCGATGCGGGCGGAGATCATTGGTGTCATGTGGTGGTCAAGAAGGCGAGTCCGCATGAAGGGCCTTGCTAGTGTCAGTTCGTTCCGGCACACGGGGCAAAGGGCGAGATCGTCGCTTCCGGCGGGATTGGAAAGTCGGAGACAGTTTCCGCATCGTCGGTCGGATGCCACGACGGTAGCCACGTTGGTCACCTCCCGAACCACCCCCTGTGGGTGGGAGTGTGTCCTACACACCTTGGTACATATAGAACACCTCGGGAATCGAGGAACCACCTAGAAGATCTAGGGGATTCCACCTGACCCTAAGGAATGCGACACGCGGGTGAAGGAAGATTGACCGTTTGGTTGCAGTCCCCGGGGGTCAAGAGTCAAGGAACCGCAGGACGGCCAGGACGCGGCGGTGATCAGACTGCGACTCTGGCAGGTCAAACTTCGTAAAGATATTGGTCACATGCTTTTCCACGGTGCCTTCGGAGATCTCGAAGGCACCGGCGATGGCGGCGTTCGAACGACCCTCGGCCATGAGGGAGAGCACGTCCCTCTCCCGCGCTGTGAGGACCGAGATCGAGCCCGTGCGGCGTGACGCCCCGAGGAGCTGGGTGATTACTTCCGGGTCGAGGGCCGTCCCTCCCGATGCCACCCGGGACAGGGCCTCGACGAATTCGCTCACGTCGGCCACGCGGTCCTTCAAGAGGTAGCCGATCCCCGAAGCATCGTCGGCCAGCAGTTCGGCGGCGTATCTGGTCTCGACGTACTGGGAGAACATCAGGATCCCCAGTCCCTTGTGCAATCGACGGAGGTCCAGGGCGGCCCGCAGTCCTTCGTCGGTGAAGGTAGGGGGCATCCGGATGTCGACGATGGCCACGTCGGGCGCGTTCTCGTCGACCGAACGGCGAAGCGCGTCAGCGTCGCCCACGGCGTCAGCCACCACAAAATCGCGATCCACGAGCAGCTGGACCAGGCCGTCGCGCAGGATGGCGGAGTCCTCGGCAATCACGACGCGTATGGGCCCGGCCATCAGGCGTGCAACGGCAAGTCGACGGTGACAACGGTCGGGCCTTGGACGGGGCTCACGATCTCGATCCGTCCGTCGACGGCGTGGACCCTGTCGCGGAGCCCGCTCAGTCCGCTCGATGACGATCCCAGATCCGAGAGCTGCGCCCCGCCGGTCCCGTCGTCGCGCACGACCAGGCGCAACCATCCGCCGTGTTGCGTGCAGCGGATAGATGCCCGGGAGGCTCGGGCGTGCTGCGCCACATTGGCTAGGAGCTCGGCCACGCAAAAATAGGCGATCGACTCGATGGCGGGCGTGGGCCGGTCGCCGAGCGCCACCGTGAGATCGGTGGGGACGGTGCTCCTCGCCGCCAGGGTGGACAGGGCGCCCTCGAGTCCTACGTCGAGGGCGGGAGGGTGGATCCCCCGGGCCAGGTCCCGCAATTCGACGATGGCCTCCTTGGCTCCCCGGTGGGCGTCGTTGACCAACTCGACCACCTGGTCGAGATCCAGGTGGTCCGGATCGGCCAGCTTCTCCTTCACCATCCCGAGCCGCATGGCCAGGGCCACCAGTTGCGCCTGGGTGCCGTCGTGGAGATCACGTTCGATACGACGGAGTGTCGCGGCCGAGGCGTCGACGGTCTGCGCCCTGGCGTGCTCAAGAGAGCGCACGCGAATGGACACGGCGTCTGGGCCAAGCAGAGCCCGCATCAGGAGCCGGTCGACTGTGACCACGACCCGCGTCGGCCAGGGCGCCACGAAGACGAGGACGACACCAATGATGAAAACGGCGACGCGGTGGAACCCGCCGATCTCGGGCGATAACAGTCTCGCCGGGAGAAAGACCCGTGGCAGTCCGAATACGGCGGGCTGCTCGCCCCCTCCCCACGGGGTGACGAGGCAGCTGACGGCGTCGAACCACACGCTGAAGGCGGTGAGGATCCCGAGGAAGGCCAGCAGGACCTTCAGGGCCAGATAGGCGACGCTTCGCCAAGCCGTTCGGTCGCGTAGGGCCGACTGGATCCAACCGAGGAACCCTGGTCGGGGGGCGAAGAGCCCCGGTTCCTCGATCCGCTCGTCGAGCAGAACGCGGGCCATATGCCGTTGGACGTTCCCGATCCTCCTCGCGCCCCGGAGTGACAGACCGATGATGGCGAGGCCCAGGAACGTGACGATCAGGACGACGCCCGCCGCCATGGTGAACAGGACGAAGGCAAGTCCCGCAGCAGCCAGGGCGGAACCGACCACCAAGAACAAGAGCTCCTGCCCCGTCCGTCGGGTGAACGGGGTCCGCGCCACGGTGCGGGCGATGTGACGGAGGCGAACCTCGAGCTCGTCAGAGACCACGATCCATTTCGCCGATTCCATCACAGGCATTGACCTCACGCGTCCCTGGTCATCATCCGCCACGCGCCGAGGATCGTCCAGCCCACCAGCCAGGCGATGATCACGCATACGGCCACGATCGTCGACTCCGGCAGCAACCCGGGATTCCCCGAACCGCCCGTGGGACCACCACCGCCGCCGCCGAGCACGGGGAGCCCCCCTGGTGCCAGGTGGGCCGTGGCCAGGCCCACCACCGCACGCTGCAGATTCAATAGGTGGGGGATCCGCGCCCGGGAGAGGATCGGCGTCAGGACGACCTCGAGGACAATCATCATGATCACCGCGACCGTCCGCTGTCCGATGAGCGATCCGAGCCCCAGCGCGACTACGAATCCGATGACGGCTTCGAGTTCGAGCCACAGCCCGCTCTTGATCATGAGGGAGTTCGACGGATACAGGAACTGTCGTGCATAGTCCGAGTAATTCATCCCTGCAATCAGGCTGGCCGTTTCGCCGATCTGCGTCTGAGAGGGTTGCGGTTGACCTTGCGGGCCCGCCGGCTGATTGACGTTCGGTCCGGGGCCGCCACCGGGGCCGTTTTTGCACGGAACGCTGTTGAGCACGGCGTTGAGCGTCGCAGCGTTCGGGGTGGACGGCCCGATCCTGATGCCAAAGTTGCAGATGACCTCGTCTGCATGGTCGGCGGCCCACCCCTCGAGGCCCGCTCGCGACAGGTTGACAGGCACGTTGACACCGTTGAAGGAGAGCCGGGTTGGCGACGCGAACACGCACACTGCGCAGACGATGGTGAAGCCCACCGCCACCAGAGGGACGATGACGGCAAGTCCCGCGGGGATTCGAGCCACGTAGAGTGCCAAGCGCGAGCGGCCGGTCACCACCAGGTGCCGGAACATCCCGTCAGTGAGGTCGGCGGACCCCGCGGTGGCGCCCAGGGTGGCGGCCACGATGAAGCCAAGAACGTAAAGCACGCCCGAGACAAACGCGGTGTAGATGGAATAGCCGCCGGCAGGCCCGTAGGTCTTCGGCGCAAAGGCATGCAGCAGCAGTCGAATCGTCAGGAAGACGGTGGGGATCCCGATGGTCACCAGAATCAGCGTGATCATGAGCCCACGTCGGCGGCGTAGCTCCATGAACCGAGTGGCGATCATGCCGCCCGTGGGGATCCAAGATCCCCGCCGATCAGGCGCCACATCAACCCGGCTTGCCGGAACCGGGGTAGGACCGGTTGCGCCAACGTCGGACAACGTCGTCATTCCGAGCTTCCTAGGCGACTCGTGACCTGAAGGAACCACGATTCGAGCGACGCCTGGATCACTTGGAGCCTGTACACCGCTATCCCGCCCTCGACGAGCAGACGGTTGATCTCGGCAATCACCTCGCGCCCTGTCCCCGCCGACAGCGTGACACCCAGCCCGGTCGGGTCGGCGGTGACCTCCGCCCCGTCGTCGGCGCCGATGGCAGTCGCGGCGATCAGCGCGCGGGCTCGATCGGGATCGGAGCATTCGACTTGAAGCTTGAGCGACGCGCCCGCCAGCAACTCGGAGATCGGTCCCTGGCGTACCACGCTGCCCCGGTCCACGATCGCCACGGCGTCGCAGGTCCGCTCCACCTCGTCCAAGAGGTGCGAAGACAACACGACCGTACGGCCCTCGGCCACCAGCGAGAGGATCATCTCGCGCATGTCCTGCATGCCGGCGGGATCGAGCCCGTTCATCGGCTCGTCCAGGATCAGCAGTTGGGGGTTGCCTATCAGGCAGGCCGCAACGCCAAGGCGCTGACGCATTCCCATGGAGTACTTGGACACCTTGTCGTCGGCGCGGTGCAAGATGCCAACCCGTTCGAGCGACGGCCCGATTCGGTGGCGCGCTTCCGGCTCGCGAGCGGCGGCGAGGATCTGAAGGTTCTGCCTACCCGTCAGATGGCCGTGGAACCGAGGCTCGTCGACGATGGCCCCGACTCGCGCCAGAGCCTTATCGCGATGCCGGGGAACCTTGTGTCCCAGCAGGAACATCGTACCGGCGTCGGCGTGAGTGAGGCCCAGCAGCACCCGGATAAGCGTGGTCTTTCCCGCCCCGTTCGGACCCAGGTACCCGAAAGCGCATCCTCGCGGGACAAGAAGCTCCACACCGTTTACGGCGACGTTTTCCCCGAAGCGCTTGGTCAGCCCGCGCGTCTCGACAGCCCACTGGCTCTCGTTGACCTCACTGTCGGAGGCGGCGGGGAGTGTCAAAGATTCGATCATTGACCCACCATAAAGACTCCCGTCCCCCTTGAGAAGGTAGCTAGCCGGGACCATTGCGGTGGGGGTCAGCCCCCATGTGCTTACGGCCGATGCCCAAGGGGCGTCGTAAAGGACGGCACCCGCGAGCGGGGGGAGAGCCGGTGCACCACTCCGATCCGCACCACAGTTGCTGAGCCCGCCAGGGCTAATAAGCGAGTCGAGAGGGCGACAAGCCGGATCGGACTACCTGTGTGGGCCAGTTGGAGCGGGATGGCGGCTTCCGCGCCGTCCCTGCGTTCCAGGATCTCCTGCACGAAAACTGTCAATGTGCGAACGCCTGTCCCTTTGAAGACTTCGGCGCTGAAGTAAGCAACTGCCGGAGGCCGCGTACGACCGGCCGTTGGTCATGTGTTATAGGCGCCCACACATGGAGGTTGAAAGCGCCTGCGAGATGGGGTCATCGTAAGTACAGCGTTCCGAGTGCCAAGTCGATGGCCTCTTCGAAACCGGATGTTCTGCCTTTGGCGTACGCGCGCTGAAACTCCTCATCTCCCAGATGCATACTGACCTTGTCGATGCTGACCTGGCGCAATGGCTCGTAGTACAGAAGGCACGATTGTCCCATCTGGTCGAGGAAGGCCTGAGCGACACCGTGGAGTTCAGCCGCGCGGCGCCAGTCGCCGAGATCGACACCAAGACAGGCCAGACCAAGGGTCGAGTACGCGAGTCCAAAGCGATCGCCGCTGCGTCGCCTCATGCGGAGCCCCTCCTCGAGCATCTGCCCGGCCCCCTCCCGAGCCCCGTCTGTCAAGAGAGTTCCTGACGACCCAGGTGCCGATGGATCGGGCACCGGTCAGATAGGAAGGATTGCCCGTGGTTGCAGAGAGGCGGCGAGGGCCATCCCAATCCAGGCCATGTTGCCCACGTCACTGGTCTAGTCCCTGATTCGGACTCTGGTACGCAGGTGCCCTCGTCCCCTCGCGGTGACGAGCGGCATCGGAGAATATGCGGCTCGAATACGACCATCGTGAGCCGGGTCGTGGGCCTGCACGATGAGCAGAGAGTTTCCGAGGGTGGCTGCTCGCGTCAGTCCATTGGCCGTTCCCTCGGCGAGGAAGGCATCAATGATCAAGGCGTCGTCGTAGGTCTCTGCGTCGGTGAAGCCCTGCCGGCCGAGTGTCCCTCCCATGAAACTCTGCACCAGCCGAGGTGTTGACCCCTGGGCGTACAGATCCATCATCTGGTTGAGAAACGTGTAGGCGTTATGGACACTTGGCGTCGCCGCCGAGGCCGAGCTGGGGAAAACAGGTCCGGAGGGTGCCGAACACGACGACGACCACGAGAGGGTAGAGGCCCCACCTCCAAGGTTTCATCTTGGAGGAGCCGCCTGGCCGCACGCCCACCGTCAAAATGCGTCAGCGCCTGATGACCCAGACAAAGTCAGCGGCTGTCGACGCCGCACCGTCTGACGCCGCCACCGAGCTGGCTGACCGCCCCGGCCGCTGCGGGGTACCGGAGATGATCCCGGATGTGGCGTTGATCGCTAGGCCGCCAGGCAGGCCGACGGCGGTGTAGTTCAGGCTGCGTCCACGCACATCGGAGGCGCTGATCTGCAGGCTGAGGGGAGTCCCGTCAACCCCCCTCTGTTTGCCAGGGATGACGATCAAGATGGGGGAGTGGGTGTTCTCGCACCCTCCCCTCTTACCCAGGTCGTTGGCCCAGATCCCCTGCACCGCGAAGACGCCGGTGGCCAGCGACACATAGGTCGACCCACCGGGCTGGCCACCGATGAGGTTTTCACACTTGTCAGCGACTTCATTCCCATGTCGGTCGGTCCAGCCGGATGAGGGGAATGGGTCGGTGAGGACTTCGGCGTACTCGTGACTGATGGTCTCATCGGCGCCGTCCAGCACGCCCGGGTGGAAGAACGAGCTGCATTCGGCTCCGACGTCGGGAACGTAGGGCATGTTTGTATAAGGAACGTTGGGTACGTTCACGCTGCCAAGGAAGTCTCCGGTGTTGTCGTGATAGGCGCAGTATCCGTTGCGGGGGCTCAGCCACTGATCAGGATCGCTTCCCGTCGGCGACACGATCACGTATTGCGCGCCTGGGGGATTCGAAAAATGACGAGCTGCATTTGCTCCCTCTTGTGCGATCTGCTCCCCTGTGGCCGCAGTCAAAGCGGAGGAGGTGTCCTCCCACACGCCGGCAAGCACAGGAGTGCTCGGGTAGGCCACGTGGTTGGTCGAGGGCGACAGCGGGCAGATCTTCGTTCCGACCGGGACTCCCTGGCAGTACTGCGTGAGGATCGCGCTCCACGGCTCGTTATTCGTGCCCAGGCCGTCGAAGAAGGCTTGCAGGTTTGGCGCGAGACCATCCGGGTCTCCTGAATAGACGTCGTAGCCGCCCGCGCCCGTGCTTTGGCTGCCCCACTGAGACCCCCAGAACACGAGGTAGACCTTGGGTGCCCCTGTCACAACAGACCCGCCCCCGAAACTGACTCCGTCTCTGAGCACAGGCCCTTGAGTCGTGCGTCCTCTGGTGTTGATCGGTTGCCGGGGTCTGTTCGTGGTCCCGAGCGGCGCAGGTGAACCACGAAGCGGGATGGCACCGTGCCGGTAGGAGTGACCGGCCGTGGGGTTCGTGAGGGTGACAGCCCCCCGTGAGGTGTTGGTGGGGGCCGCCGTGGCGATATCGCTCGTAGTGACGGTCAAGAGCCCGACCACGAGCACCAGGGTGCCCAACGCGAGGCGGGAAGGGACGTGTCGTTGCTGGTCGGGAGCCCATGAAGATCGATTGAGCCGACTCACATTCTGCCTTTCGAGTCAACGGAATACGGCGACAGATGAGAACCATACTTTTCGGACAAGGCCCGCGCCGGGAGAGTGGACGCCTCCCTGGATGCCCTGGACCATCCCAAGTGCGAGACGTCGAGAGTCGGTGGCGCCGACCAGCGAAGGGACGAGGACGAAGGCGGTCCATGAAGATCAGGAAGTCAGCTTGGGGACGCTATCTTGGCGATTTCGAGCGCTGGGCTTGCCATGGCTCACCCGTCTTTGTCGTGCCGCCTATCAGGGTGCTTACGGATCATCGCTTGTCGGCCAGTCCTTCTCGGCATCCCCCTTAAGATGGTGAGAGGGGTTCGAATCCCGTTGCTTCCCCAGTCTCGCACGTTCTGTCTCAGAAACTGAAGTTAGGGTCGATTGTCGCGCTCTGCATCTTCACGCATCGCGTCGATTACCACGCCGCTGGCTGGTCCGCAGGAGTATCCGAAGGTGAGGCACGTCCTTCGGTCTCTCCGACGCCTTCATGGACTTGATGACATCGGCGAGATCTGCAACGAGGCGAGGTGGGCGTACGACTCGATCACCTGAGCGTGACGAGCAAGATCGATCGGTTATGTGTGACAAAGACGATCGGTTATACGCCTTGCCGCGGAGGTGACGGACGGTCGCCGTGCCCGTGGGGCGATGACGATGAACGTCGCCTTATTCCGATCCTTCGGCGCCCTGAGGGGCACCGAGGCGAGTCATTCGGGATCCGCCGGGCTCAGCACCGGTCGCTCACCCGTTTCGTCGAAAGCTCGAGCGGCGTCTATGTGTGGTTGTAGAACTCCACGCTCCAGCGCCACTGCTTTTTGTCCTCGGCGTTCCACCACTTCTCGAGGATGCCGGCCTCGCCGCCCGGAAGGATGACAAGCCGTCCTAGATCTGCGTCGGTCGGCCAACCATCCTCTAGCGTGATCTCCGTGCCCCGGCGCACGAGGAACGACATGGGACCCTTTTCGTGTCGTGCCAACTTCTCGCCCCTGGCGATCATCGCGCCGTTGCCGCTGACGACCGTTACGTTGAGTACCGGTGGCGCGGCGTGTACCAGAAGTCGCTCGCCGCTGGCTTGGGCGTCCACCCGGCTCCGAGCAAAAGACATCCCGGTGGCGCCCGCATCGGGGAACCACAGATCCCAAAGCTCGATCATCGCTCTACTCTCGGCTCATGAGGCACCGTGACGCAGCGCCTCCGAGGTGTTCAACGGGTTGCTCAGCGGGAGTTTCTGAGGACCGTCTGGCTGGGTCAGGCCAGTTGCGTCAGTACCCCAAGCTTGCAGAAACGTGTCCGGCGACACTTCGGGCCTTCGTCGCTAATGGGGAGTCGCCGACGTGGATCGCGACGTCCCGTGCCACCTCGGACATGTCAGCGTCGTGGATCGCGTCGACTGCTTTGTGGGTCGCCGCTTTCGCCACGGATGGGGCCTTCTCGATCACGTCATGTGCCACCTCGGCCGCCTTGCGTCGGGCACCGGACGCCAGGTCCATGGCTGAGCCACCGACCATCCCCGTCAAAGCACCAATAACGAGACCCTTCCATGCGTTCTTCATGAGCTTCAGCCCTTCTTTGTTGGTTGGTTCATGAATACTCGTGACCTCGTCCAGACGAATGCGTTCGATTGAAGAGGGGTCGACCCTGCGTCCGAACGTCTGTTAGTGAACTTCCTCGTGTACCGCGGCCGTCCCTGAGCGTCGGTGATTTGCCGATCGAAGGTGTGGTTCTGACTGCCTGCGGGACGTCGAGATGTGGCGAAAATCACTGTTGACCCGATGAGGCCGACCGCGCCCACGACCATAAGGATGACCCCCACGGTAGAGGGCCGGAACCCGTGACCCTGACTGGTCACCGCCCAATACATGACGGCACCTGCCGCGATTGAGATCATGCTGAAGACCATTCCTGCTAAACCCATGTCTTGCCTCTATCTCGTGCCATGGCCATCGGCCAGGTGCGAAAGAGGCGGGGTCTGAGACCCTTCAGCTCTCTCACGGTAGCACGAGCACCACTCAGTGTTCAGGCCACCGCCCCGCAAGGCACCTGACGACTGACCGCAGCAGTTCTGCCTGTGTGTACGCAGGTTCAAGCAGCCGGCGTGTCGAAGCCATCGAGCCGTTCTCCTCGATTCGTCGCCGGCAGCCAGCCAGTCACGCTCAATATGCCCTGCTCGCGGAGGCAGCAAGAGGACGGTCCGATCAAGGCCTAGCCACGATCCGGACGGGCACTGGGAGGATCTACCGCCACCGATGCGATTCCGGGCGTGCGGTCCTGGATCAGGTGCATCGGATCAATTGGGGGACTATCGCCTCGAGGCAACCCGAGGGGCCAACGCGAGGGTACGCAGTGTGTTTCGTGCCCGACCGCGAGCCTGGCGACCCGAGAGGAGATCATCGAAATGACAGGAAAGGCAGACCAGGTAAGGGGTTAAGGCAAACAAACGGTGGGAGCTCTCACCGGTGACAAAGATCTCGAGTCCGAGGGCAAGGCTGATGTTCGCGCTGGCGAGACAAGAGAGAAGGTCGATCACGGAAAGAGGAAGATCGAAGAAGTAGTAGAGAAAGTCGAGCAGAAGGTCGAAAGGGCAATCGACAGCGTCAAGGATGCTCGACATCGCGAGTGACGGGCTGACTTGCTGTCACAGGATCCACTTGGGACCGTACCCGGACCCCGCTCGCGATTTGTCGGGAACTTTGGGCCCTATTTCGAGGTGTTCGTAGTTGCGAAAATCCCAGCACGACCGCTAATGCCCGAAATTCAATCACCTCGGAGGCTCCATGATCGTCTTTGGACTGGTACTTCTCATCGTTGGTTTCGTGGCGCATATACCCGTTGTCTGGTCGATCGGCGTCATTGTGCTCGTGGTGGGTCTGGTTCTCATGCTTCTCGGTGCGTTAGGCCACGCCGTCGGCGGCCGACGACACTTTTTCTAATCGTCGCTTTTCTACAGCCAGGTCATCTGAAAGGACCGCCAGCTCACCTCTCGGACGTGTTCGGTTGGATCCCGGATAGATCTACTGAACGCGGAAGGGGCGAAACGCTCAGGATCCTCATCTGGCTCGGGGCAGCGAGATCCAAGCGTTGATCCGGTATTCCCGCCGATGGTCTACTCGGGTCAATGGCGGTTTCGATCGGAGTGATTCAATGGCCGTATGGCTAAAGTCCGCCCGTGGCTGGCTGGAATCGTCCTTGTCACGCTGAGCTCTACAACGGTTGCAGCCTGTAGTCCCGGGAAGACACCGACGATCGGTGCCACCACGAACCCACATCGGTCAGGCGTTTTGGGACCGGTGTTCGCCCCTCCCAAGCCCTGTCGCGGCGTTGTGGCCCCGGGGACATACTCGGATGCCGAGCTGATGGCGACGCAGGATCAGGTCCAGAAGGCCACCGCCGGTCAGTTCATCAGTCTGGGTATCGCCGCCTCGACGGTCGAAGTGGGCCTCATGGCCGGACGCGAGGCGCTCGCGGCGCGGGTCGCCAAGGCGTTCGGGCCGAAGGTGAGCATCACCGTCGGGTTGACCAGCTATTGCGGAGGAACAGGTCGGAGCCCGGTGTGCTCGGCTATGCCCGCCGGAGACCCCTTACCGCCGGGGCTCAACCTCGAGCTGGTCCTCGACCGCCGAGCGATCAAGACCGGTGGCGTCGGACATGCGGCCCTCGTCACCGAGGAGGTAGGTCCACGCACCTTCGAGATGGACACCGGTCAGCCCCTGGTCGGCCAAGTGGTGCGCTCCGGCACCAGAAAGGTGGTGGGGACCTTGGATGTAGGGACGGCCGGGACGGGATTCGGAAGGAAGATCACCACGGGTCAAAGTGAAAGGATTCCCGTCGTCTACGGCACGGCTCGTTGTGACGGAGGGTTGGGGTCTGCGATGCCATCGGGTCGCTACGACGTGGTTGTGTACATCCACACTGAAGGCGAAATCGGCGGCCCCGTGTACTACGCACCGGTGGTGCCGCTCGTCGTCACGAAATGATGTCCGAGGGCAGCGTTGTCGTGGCACCCACGAGCCCGGCCAGTTGACATGTCGAGCTCCGCTCTATGATCGGGACCATCGGAGGGAGGTTCGATGTTGCTCAACGGGTTCAACCATGTGGCGCTGCTCACCAACGACACCGACCGACTCGTCTCGTTCTACCGCGACGTATTCGACGCCAAGGTGGATGCTCAGCAGCAGGAGAACGAGCACGTCCGACTGACGTTCATACGTGTCGGAGAGGCGGCCGAGCTCAATGTGTTCGAAGTAGCAGGTAATACCGAGGCCGAACGACAGACGCCCATGTTCGGTCGCGGTCGCCTCGACCACCTCGGATTACAGGCCGCATCGCTGGAGGCGTTCGACGAGATTCGAGACCGCTTGATGGCGCGAGGGGCGGCAGATGCCTTTGTCACCGACTTCGGCCCCGTTCTCAGTGTGTTCTTCCGCGATCCCGATGGCCTCGAAGGCGAAGTGTGCGTGGCGAACCCCGATGCGCGGCCCGGTGTCCAAAACCCTCCCGGAACGCCTGCGGCTCGCTACGCGGCGACTTGAAGGCGATAGACAACAAAAGGGAAGCGCTGGTAGGGGCGAGACTCGCTGGGCCGCATTGCCCGTGAGGACCGACGACGGCTTTCGAGTGGTCGATGTGTGGGAATCCCACCAAGCGTTCGAAAAGTTCGCCCACGACAAACTCGGTCCGATCTGCGAAGAGGCCGGCGTCACCGCTCCACCTGAGATTCAGGTCTTCGAGGTCCACAACTACCTGGCTGGTGGTCGCTGGAGGGGTTGAACTCGTGAAGCTGTGCCTTGCCCGCCTCAGGCGTTGTCCTCTGTCGCTCCCGGACCCTGAAGCTCCGGCAGGGCGCGCCGCAGGAGTGTCTTCAAGAGGTCGGCGGTGAGACGCCCGATCTGCCCGGGGGTCTGCTCGAAATCGACCATGAGGGCTTGGGTGGTGAATGCCGAGAAGTTCAGGGCGAAGGCCAGTACCAACTCTTCCGATGGCTCACCCGCCCCTCCTGCGGCGCGCCAGGCCCGGGCGGCGAGAAAGCGAACTCCACGATTGCGGTACTCGCGTCGGAAAGCTTCCAACTCCAAGAACACGGCTGAAGCGTTATGGTGCGGAGCGTGGATGTCCCAGAAGGCTTCCCCGATGATCTCGGCATTTCTCGTGTGGATCGTTACTGCTACGGCCTCGAGCCACCCGTCAAGGTCTTCGGCTGATCGAGGAATCCCTTCGATCGGTCCGCGACCGCAGGCTTCGAACATGTCCTTGACCGTGCAAAGGATCAGCAGGTCGTGACTCTCGTAATGGCGAAAAATCGTTCGAGCGCTCACGCCGGACACCTCGGCGATCTCGGCCACAGTTGCATCGAAGCCTCGACGGGCAACAACCTCCATGGCAGCCTCTCTTATGCGGGTTCGCGTGAGCTGCTGTTGCTCGTGAGCCAAAGATGGAGGAGAGGTCCCCCGTGCGTTGTCCAAACGAACTCCCTGGACGGTGGTAGATCACCCGTGCTTGTTGCCCGGGGAGCCATGTTAGGTCGGCCGGGGCTCTCGATGTCAACGGCTGTTGACAAGGCCCCGGGGCCTGGCAATTCCGGGCGTCCTCCCCGCGTCATTCCGGAAGGATGACCGTGTCCTCGACGAGACGGCGTCTGCTGCAAAGAATTGAAGCACTCATTGAGTGCTCCGCGTTACTACGCGAGCAACTGGTGCACTATGAACAGACGATGGGCACCATCGCCGCGCGACTCGAAGATGGCGCTCCTGGAATCAGTGCCTCGCGAGGGACAGGCATTCCGTCCGGGCGCCGGCTGGTGACCGAAACGATCGAGGAGTTCGAAGCAGCACGCCATCAGCTGCGTCTGGCGTTGTTCGCGTTGGGCAAGGAAGAGGGCGCCTCCATAAGCGAGGTTGGACGAGTACTCGGAATCTCGCGACAGCTCGCCTCCCGGCTGGCGGCGGAGTCAGAGGAGAAGTGGCCCTGAGGGGAGCTCACAGGACGCTCACAGAAATCTCACGGGAACTTCAAAGCATCACCCGGTCCAATTGGTTTGGCGGGGATTCGAACTGCCCGACGGCGTCAGAGGAGCACGATGGACACCGACTGGATGAGCCAAGGCAGGTGCAAGAACATGGATCCCGCACTGTTCTTCCCCAGTGACGGGATTGGTGTGCAGGCCGCCCAGCGAGTCTGTGTCGAGTGCCCCGTGATCGCCCCCTGCCTGAGTTACGCCTTGATCAATCGGATCGACGAGGGCGTCTGGGGCGGTGCCTCAGAGCGTCACCGGAAGCGTCTCCTGGGACAGCACCGTCGGCTCAATGCCCTCGCAGCGAGGTAACCGCCCGCAACCCGGCTGAAACGACCAGGACGAACCAGCGCCTACCCATTCCCATCATCTCCCGTGAATCTTGCGCATTCCCATTGGGTCGCAAGCGGATAGAAGATCCTCCGGCTGGGGCCGCACTGCCCAGTTACTGTACCGACATGGCTCGAAACCCTATGAGCGCAGACGAGGTCGCCGCCCTCCATGCACGGCTCTCGAACTGGGGACGCTGGGGGCCCGACGACCAGCTCGGTGCCCTCAACTTCATCACCGCGGGTGTCACGACGGCTGCGACATCGACGGTGCACTCGGGACTGACGGTGTCCTGTGCCCGCCCCCTGCCTACCCAACCCGCGCCAGACAACCTCGCTCCGGTCGTCCACCACATGATCGGGACTGCCACCGAGGGCTATGGCGCCGACTACTTCGCGCTGGCGCCCCATGGATATGCGACAACGCACATCGACGCCCTCTGCCACATCTTCCATGAAGGCAAGATGTACAACGGCTACTCGTGCGAGTCGGTCACGGCGCACGGAGCGGGCAAGCTCGGTATCCACCACCTCCGATCAGGAGTCGTGACCCGGGGGATCTTGCTCGACGTCCCCGCCGTCCGAGGTGTCGAGGCACTGGCGCCGGGTGAGCCCATCTTTCCCGAGGATCTCGAAGCCGCAGAACAGGCAGCCGGAATCACGGTACGACGGGGGGACGCGCTCTTGGTGCGGACAGGTCGTTGGCGCTGGCGTGCGGTCCACGGCGCCTGGACGCCGAGCCAGGGCATGGCGGGGCTCGACGCCTCGTGTCTGGCCTGGCTCCACCAGCGTGAGGTCGCCGTGCTCGGGAGCGACGGGGTATCCGACGTCATGCCCTCGCGCGTCGAAAAGGTGGGTATGCCGGTCCACACGGTGGCCATTGTGGCCATGGGTATCCACCTTCTCGACAACCTCGATCTCGATACCTTGTCGCTAGCGTGCACGACCGCCGCCCGCTGGGAGTTCCTCCTCGTGGTGGCCCCCCTCGTTCTCGATTACGGCACGGCATCACCCGTGAACCCGATCGGAATCTTCTAGGCGAAAGGCTGATGTCTGTTGAGCGAGGGGTCCGACGTCGATGTGGGGCGTGCCCCCATCTGCCCGTATTGTGGTGTCACCGCCCTTCCGGCAGATCTCTCGCACGTCATCGACTCGGTGTTCGTGTGCGACAACGCCGAGTGTGACGCCTTCGGTGACGTCGTCGAGTCGTAGGCGCACAGCAATGTCAGACGGGCTCCATGCCATGTCGCCGCATGAGGGCCAGCTCCGTCTCACGGTCGGGTGGTTGGGGCGACGACCACAGTTGTTCCAAGTCCTCGAAATACCCGTCCAGGGCGGGAGCGTGCAGGACGAGGAGCCGAGCGGGCTGATCACCGGTGTTCCCAAAGGTGTGCGATTCGCCCGCGGTGACCAGGACGAAGGTCCCGTGCGCACCTTGGAACACGTCGTCGGCCACGCGGAACTCCACGATCCCGTCCAGGACGAAGTAGGCCTCTTCGTTTCCGACGTGCCGGTGCGCCGGTGGCATCCGCCCACCCGGGGGCAACGTCCTTTCCATCAGGGAGAATCGCCCCTGTGTCGTCGATGCCGTGGCTTTGAACCACATCTCGCTCCCACGCGCCTCGCGGCGTAGGCCCTCACCGCTCTCCCAACGGAGCACGACATACCTCCAACGCTCGAGTGCAACAACCGTTCCCGGGGCCACTCTCAGAGATCCCCCCGTCGACGATCAGGGGGGAGTCACCGTCCAACCTCGACGCTGCAATTCGGCGGCCAGGTCCTGGGCGGGCGTGCGGCGAAGCGACGGCGGTGCCGACGAAAGCCGGGATGCAGGCACGCGAGGTGCGACGGTCTCGCCGTGCTCTGCGTCCTGCATCCGGGTGATGAGCTCGCTGGCCTCCTCGCGGGTGAACTTCCCGGCGCCCTGGCGCTGGGTGAACCCCATGGGGCCTCGGGCCACACGGAAGTCCGAATGTCCTGCGTCGTTGAGCAGGGCCAAAAGCTCCCGCACCTGGCTCGCCGACGCAGGGGGCCCCGACTGTTGACCGAATGTCACGGCTCACAGTCTTGCCCAACCGCCGCGATCCGAACGGGATGGCACCGCCTTTGGCGCCAGGGGCCATCCGGATCCGTGCACCGTCAGGACGAGCGTGGGCCCGCGGCGGCGGGCTGCGATGCTGGGGTCAGAAACGAGACGTGCCAACGAGTGTCGATGGCGTCGACCACGGCGCGCGCCAGGACTGCAGCGCCGGCTGGAGTGAGGTGGACGCCGTCGGGAGTCCGCAGCGGCACCGGGTGACCAGACAGGTCGTCTCCGGTCGTCGTGTAAAGCCCTGAAGACCCTGCCAGCGCTGCATTCGACGAGACAAACAACGCCTCTGGGAATGCCTGGGTCTCGCGTTGGTAGATGACGTCTTCTCGGCCCATGGCAGCGTCGAGATCGGGGTTCGCCATCCGAGGCATGCCCACCCACACCACACGCGCCCCGGCGTCGGTAGCCTCTCGCAAGAGGTCATCGACGCGCTGGGTATAACCGGCCACCCAGGCCAGGGTGCCCGGGGCCGCCGCGGACCCGTCGAGGTCGAGGCCCTGGTCATCGTTGGCGCCGATGAAGACCACCACGACCTGAGGGCGGTCGGTGGTCAAAAGGCCGGCAAGGTGCACAGGCCAGTTGACGTCCGTGACGTTCGAGAGGCCCGAGTCGCCCAGCGAAGCAACCGTGGTCAGGGCCGATCCTGCGGCGTCGAGTTGGGACCGGAGTTGGTCCCCGAGGTCGATCCCGAGTGAGTCGCCGATCTCGAGCACGTGCAAAGGTGCGGCGGTGATGCGTCGGAGGCCGGGAGGGATTGGTGCCCGACGGGTGGAGGTGCCCCCGGCGACGACGCCGGTGGCCGGCTCGGTGGGCCGAAGGATCGTCGTGCCCTCAGGCATGGGTGGGCGGCCTCTCGGGATCGACACCACCGCCCCCGTGACCACGGTGACGACGGCGACGGCGATGGCGATGGCGATGGCGCCGTAGGTCCGTACGCGAATGGGCCGCCGCCGGGCGCGAGGCGCGGCGATGCTCACGGTGCGGCGGTCTGATCCATGCCTCTCTCACGAACCAGCTGCCGTTGAGGTTGACCCCCCGTACTCGCGCCGCTGCGCCGTCACTGACGGGAGCTTTCCGTGGGACCGGAATATGGGTACATTTCTGTCCGACTCGGGCCGCCTTGGCCTGCGGCTCTTGGAACTGGTGGGGGCACGATGGACCTGGATGGCTGGTGTCCTGACCCTTGTTGTGATCGGGGGCTTCGATGACCGAGGGAGGAGTACCGGGCCCACTGGGGGAACCGTCGGAAGGCGGGGCTCCCAGCCGCAAAGCAGGGTGGTATCGGGACCGGAAGACCGGGCAACGGCGCTTTTGGAACGGCGTCTCGTGGACCGACCTTTCCGGCGCCATCACCCCCTTCACCGTCAGGCCCGAGCCACTATCCACGGCGCCGCCGCCCCCTCCGGTGACCCCGAAGAGGGTCATCGACCGGCGTATCAAAGCGACCGGCGCCTTGACTGCGCTTCTGATCCTTCTTCTGGTGGTGGCGGTGACGGTCGCGCTGAGCAACACCGGGACGACTCCGGTGTCGGCGAGCCAGACGGTCCCTCCCACGACGGTGCCCCTGGATACCGGTCCGAGCTCGGTGCTCGACGACACCACCACCACCTCGCCTCTCGAATCAACGACGACCAGTTCTGCCACGACAGTGCCGGGAGGTTCCGAGACGACCAACCCGGTGACCACGGGGGCACCTGGTGCCAGTACTGCAGTGACGAGCCCCGAGATCCCGAATCCGGCCGGCAATGTGGCCATCATCGGAGATTCGATCACCAAGCTCGCCGAAACCGATCTGGCCCATGCCTTACACGACTACAAGCTCTACATCGATGCCGTGTCGAAGACGACCATGGCCGAGCACCTGCAGAAGATCGAGGCGCTGGCGAGCGACGGCCAACCCCGGGACTGGGTGATCGAGCTCGGGACGAACGACGCATTGCCTGAGCCTTCGAACCCGAACTGGGCGTCGGACTTCGCCAACGAGGTCGCCGCGCTGCAGGGACAGCGCTGTGTCGTGTTCCTGACCGTCAATCCCCGCCTCGGACCGATCGGCACGGGGATCAACGCCGCCATCGCCAGTGCCGTGGCCACCCACCCCAACTTCCATTCCATCGACTGGGGTGACATCGAGTTTCGCAAGCCCCAATGGCTGGTGTCGGACGGCATTCATCCCACAAAAGCAGGCCAGGTCGAGCTCACCAAACTCGACCACCAAGCTATTCGCAGCTGCCAGGATCAGTGACCCGCGGACGTCGGTGGCCTGCGGATCGAACCCTGTGGTGCTCGTCCACGGCGCCTGGCACGGCGCCTGGTGCTGGGGACCAGTCATCAGCGCCCTCGACGAGCGCGGTGTCCGCTCCGTGGCCATCGACCTCCCCGGGCACGGTGACGACCCTGGGTTGCTTTCGGACCTCCACGGTGATGCCGACCGTGTCCGGCATGTCTTGGACGGTTTCACTGAGCCCGTGGTCCTCGTCGGACACTCGTATGGCGGCGTGGTCATCACCGAGGCCGGGATGCATCCCGGTGTGGCGCATCTCGTCTATGTGGCCTCGTTCAACCTTGACGAGGGGGAGTCGGCGATGAGCGCCGCGGTCAAGGCTTCCACCGCCGCCGCTCTGGACCATGCCGACCGCCCCGATGTGCTGGGTCATCTCCACATGGCGGTGGACGGAACGAGCACAGTTGAAGCCGAGGGTGCTCGAGTCCTCTTCTACAACGATTGCTCGCGCGAGGTCAGCGACTGGGCCGTGACGCGCCTCGGGGCCCAGAGGATCGAGACCCTGTCCCAGTGTCCCGACGCCGTGGCCTGGCGGCACAAGCCCTCCACCTACGCCGTCTGTGCTGCCGACAACATCGTGCATCCCGGCCTGCAGCGCATCCTGGCGCGCCGAGCAGACGACGTCGTGGATTGGCCGACCGGGCATTCCCCCTTCCTCAGCCGGCCGGACTTGGTCGCCGAGCTGCTGTCCACGGTGGCGCGTCGGTCGGTGGTGGATTGAACACTTCGGCTTGGCGACCGGTGCCATGACGGATGGGGCTGGCATGGTGGCAGTGCCCCGTGCCGTTGCGACAGACCTTGGTGCTCGTCATTGTTGACGATGGCACCCGGAGCATGGCTAGGTCATGATTTGCGTCGTCAGGAAACCTGCGTAGCCCCGACCGTGGGGTTGCTCAGAGCGACGCGGGAACCGCTGGGCCCTGCCCCCCAAGGTCACATGGCCTGGCGGCTCCCACGTCGAGCTGATTTCCACTGGCGCCGGCCTGTCGAGGGTGTGGCGCTACACGTGGCCGAGGGCGGGAGGCTCGAGGTCGAGTCCTGATGGTGTTCCCCGAGCGCGACAGGGGCGCAGGGACCTTGGCGGGTGGTCCCTACGCCCCGTCGCACAGCTGCCCCCGTATCCCCCCAGGGTCCGTCGTCGGAACGGCGGAGACCGAAAAACTCGGGATGACCAGCGGCTTGTCACCCTAGCATGACGCACTGGCACAGCGGTGTGCCACCCCACGGACGCTCTGACCTGGGCGAGCGCCGAAACTCGTGCTGACGGACCCCGGCACCTTAGAGGCGGTCGAGGATTTCCGTCGCGGCGCGCTGCCCCGACAGCACGGCCCCGTCGATGGACCCATGTGACCGCGTCGAGGTCTCGGTCCCCGCCCAGTGGACCCGTCCGAAGGGCTCGCGCAGGAGCGGCCCGTAGCGGGTCAGGATCCCCGGCGGGAAGTGCGCCATCGAGCACCCGCGGGTCCACGGCTCGGTCCACCACTCCGTCTCGATGAACTCGAGCGGTGCCGAGGCCCGGGGGCCGAATCGGGCCTTGAGGGCGTCGAGTACGGCCCGGCGCCTCTCACCCTCGGCGAGCCGGCCGACACGCTCGGCCACGGGGCCGAAGGTGAACGACGCCATGACGCCGGGCATCCCCGACGCCGGCGAGGCATCGAGGGTCACCTCGGCTGCGGAACCGGGCCCGGCGCTCTGACCGCTGAAGCCATCGGTTCGCCAGAAGGGCTCGTCGTACACCACGAGAGTCTTCGACTCCGGGCCGGCGATGGCGCTCGAGTACAGGGCTGTCCGGTCACGGGGGAGCTCCGGATCGAAGGCGATCTCCAAGGCGAGCACCGGCGGGACGCACACCACTGCGTGGCGAGCCGATACCGTGACGCCTTCGGCGGCCACCTCGACAAGATCTTCGCGCTGGGTGATCGAACGGACCGGAGCCGCCAGTCGGACGGCATCGCCCATGGACTCGGCCATTCGTCGGGCCATGAGTCCTGCGCCACCTTCGACCATGTTCTCCTGCGAACCGCCCTTGATGGAGAAGAGCGTGTTGATGCTTCCGTGTGCCCGCACCAGGAACAGCAGGTGGAGGTAGGAGGTCTCGTCCAGACTCCCGGTGAACAGGCCGCGCACGGCCATATCGAACAGATCCCGCGCCAAAGTCGTCCGGATCCCTGAGCGCTCGAACCACCAGGCCACCGAGCGCGAATCCCATTCCGATGCTCGTCGCGCCGTCCACGGAGCGTCGATCGGGATGCGCTTGGCCGTCCAATCCAGCTTGGCCTGTGCCAGCGCGATCGTGAGCACCGCCAGCGGGCTGATCTTCGGGATGAGCCCCCGGTAGCGCAACATCCGTCCCTCGTCGACCAGAAGGTGTGCCCCTTTGACCCAGGTCTTGTAGGTGGGGACACCGAAGTCGTGGGCGAGCCCGAACGCCGCGTCGTGGCGCGGGGCCAGCCACGCGCCTCCTCGGTCTACCGCAGTTCCGTCGGACAGGTGCTGTGTCCAGATCCGGCCCCCGACACGGTCGCGTGCTTCGAGCACGACGACGGACCTGCCGCTCTGGTGCAGCCGCTGGGCGGCGGTGAGCCCGGCGTACCCGGCCCCAACTACGCACACATCGGCATCGATCCGCTCGGGCATGCGGGACTGCACCGTAATCGGGTCCGGTGCCCTGTGCTCCGCCGCCGTCCGGCAGTCAGCTCGTCAGCAGGGTGGCGATGTTGCGGTGGAAGAGGCCGTCGTCCTGGTCGGGGAGACAGCCGGTACGTGCGTAGTCCTCGAGTGGTGTGGCGGTCCCCTCAGAATGAGGGAAGTCGCTGCAGCACATGAACAGATCTCCGGACTTGGCCGTGAGGCGGGCCGGCTGCTCGTACGAGAAGGACGCGACGCGTACCTGACGGCGGAAGTACTCGCTCGGTCTGAGCTCGAGCGGCGCCAGAGGGCGCCCGTTGAGCGCCGATGTGAAGTCCCATCCACCGTCGAGCATGAGCAAGTACTGGGGCACCCAGATCGAGGAGAGCTCCACGATCCCGATGCGCAATCCCGGGTGCCGTGCCAGTGTCCCGTTGACGATGAGGTCGGTCACGGCGATGGCCGGTTGCACCCACAAGAAGATCGACTCGATCACGGGCACGAAGCTGTCATCGGGATCGGTGTAGAAGGCATCGTCGAGGACGCGTGGTTGGTCCGCCACATGGAACACCGGTGTGATCCCATGGTCGACGAATGCCGCCCACATTCGGTCGTGATCGGGATGCGACAAGGGTCGCCCGTCGATCGCCGCCGGCGCGATCATGGCGAGTACGACACCGGCTGACGAGAGCTCGGCCAGTTGCGCCTCGACCCATTCCGGGTTGCGCAACGTGAGATGGGCCACCGGATGCAGGCGTCCCCGGCCCTCGGTCACGACCGTTCCACACCATCGGTTCCAGGCGGCCATGTTGGCGGTGAGCGCCGTCAGCGACTTCGAAAGGCGACGTTCCCACAACAATCCGAAGTTGGGGAACACCACGGCTTCGTCGAGGCCCATGGTGTCGAGATGGGCGGCGCGAGCGGACGGGTCCCAGTAGTGGGTGGGGAGTGTCTCGTCGTAGTCGTACTCGGGAGGAAGCTGGTCTCGACATCTTTGGCGATGGCGTCCCAAGACGGCGGTGTCCCCGGGAATCTGCACGTCGGCGACGTCGAGTCGCTGCCCCCGCCATGTGAGCCAGGGGTAGCCGAGGTCGTCATCCACGATGGCGAGCGCGTCGTCTCTGGAGGCGGGATCGATGTGCTCCGCCCACAAGGTCCGGCTCTCGTATAGGTGCTGGTCCGAGTCGATGATGATGGTCACTCGCCCGCCTCCTCGTGCCCAGTATTGCTGATCGCCGACAACGCCGTCAGGGGCCGGGACGGGGGATCGGGATGGTAGAGGGGTCTCACGCCCTAAGGTGGGGAGTGGACGGGCCCGCTCACCTCGGGCGAGTCACGGTCCTGTTGGTTCGTGACCAGCCACGGGGCGCGGATCGGGGGAAACCATGGCTTCAGCTGAACAGCAGCAACTGGGAAGTCGCCTCGATGAGCATCACCGCCCCGAGACCAACGGACGGATGTCTGTTTGTCGCCGCTGCGGCGTCATCACCGACGGGCCAGCCGGCGATCACGCTCCGCGTGAACGAGAGCTGGACCGTACGAGTCAGTGGCTTGACACCCAGGCGCGCATCAGGCGCATCGCGGGGGCGAAGGACCGCATCAACAGATAAGGCGCGCCCGCCTCGGTATCCGCCACCCGCCCGCCCCGCCCGGCACCGACCCGACACTGACCTCGCCTCGTTCATGTAGCCGTCATATCGCGGACCCCTGCCGTTCACGTCCCATCCGTATCCTTTGCAGTAGCGGCAGCTACTTCGACGGGAAGGAGAACGTGGGCAGCATGCGAAATCTGATCCGACAGCTTGGCGTGTCGCTGGCGATCACACGATGGGCACTCCGACCGTTCCGGCCGACCTGACAGGTCGCCCACAGGCTGGACGAGGTTCGCTCCTTGCCCTTGTCCAACCTCGGTGAGGTGAAGGAGTCGGCACCTATAGGGCCCCCTTGGGTGTCGGCTCCTTTGCCGCGCCCGCCCACTGTGTCAGCCACGACGGGAAGGCGAGCAGACTGCGCAGCACGACCTCGGCCCCGGCGTCGCGCAGGGCCGATGGCGACGAGCCACCTGTCGCCACGGCGACACAGAACGATCCGCCCACCTGGGCGGCGAGGACGTCAGCAGGGTGGTCACCCACGTAGAGTTGGGCGCCGTTCTCACGCAGCACATCACCCTTGGCGGGCCCGTACTTCCATCCCACCACGACGTCGGCCTCGATGCCCACCGCCATCAGACTCATGCGCGCGTGCGGCTCGTACTTGGCGGTGACCACGAGCACTCTCCCCCCGAGGCTTCGTACGCAGCGAACGGCTTCGACCGCGCCCGGCATCGGGTCGGTCCCCTCGAGGAGGATGTCGCCGTGGAGCTCGCGGTAGCGCCGGCAGGCGTCCTCGAGGGCGTCGCCCTCGAACCACGGTGACAGGGCGGTCTCGAGCGGTGGGCCGAGCGTCGAGACCACGTGGTCCACATCGATGGCGACCCCGCTCTCGTCTCCCAGAGCGCCGAGTGCCGATCGAACGCCACGCCTCGGGTCGATGAGCGTCATGTCCAAGTCGAACCCGATGACGAGAGGTGCATCGTTGACGGGCACGGGCCGAGTGTATGAGGGAATCCCGCCGCCCCTCGTCGGAAGCCGACGATGCTCGGACGGGTGCCAGGTGTAGAATGAATGCACCGCGGTGATCACCGTGGTGTCGGGCTCTGGCCCGGACCCCGTCAGGTTCAACTGCGTCGCCCAGGACCCCGGTCGCGCTTCGTCTGTTTCGTGAGCGAAGGAGTCCCGACATGGGTGCGCTAATCGCCGTTGTCGTCGTCATTGCCGTGCTCGCCCTGATCTTCCTGGCGATGTCACTACGCGTCGTCCAGCAGTACGAAGAGGGCGTCCTGTTCCGCCTGGGCAAGGTGCGCGGCGTGAAGAAGCCCGGCCTGGCCCGCATTGTCCCCATCATCGACGTCCTGCGCCGGGTGTCGTTGCGGATCGTGACAATGCCGATCCAGTCCCAGGGCATCATCACCCGCGACAACGTGAGCGTCGATGTGTCGGCCGTCGCCTATTACAAGATCGTGGACGCCACCAAGTCGGTCATCGCCATCGAGAGCGTCGTGGCCGCCATTGACCAGATCGCGCAGACGACGTTGCGCAAGGTCGTGGGGCAACACACCTTGGACGAGACTCTGTCGGAGACGGACCGGATCAACGTGAACATCCGGGAAATCCTCGACGTGCAGACCGAGGACTGGGGTGTGGTGGTCACCCTGGTCGAGTTGAAGGACATCCAGCTCCCCGAGAGCATGAAGCGGGCCATGGCGCGCCAGGCCGAGGCCGAACGCGAGAAGCGGGCCAAGATCATCGCCGCCGAGGGTGAGTCGTTGGCTGCCGCCGCGCTGGGCCAGGCTTCGGACACGATGATGGCGCACCCCCTGGCTCTGCAACTTCGGAACCTGCAGACGTTGGTCGAGATCGGGGTGGACAAGAATACGACGGTGGTCTTCCCCGCCCCGCTCATGAGCACGATCCAGGAGTTGGGCGCCTTCTTGGCCCGGGAGACCAACGCAGTCGCCGGCGCGACGTCGGATCCACCGCGCCCCGAAGCCAACGGGGCGTCAGTCACCCGTCGAGGAGGCACGCCCGAGCGGTGACGCGTGTCAGGCCGGCTTGGGTGCGGTGTCGGGACGAGGGGCGCGCGACGCCCGGACGGCGTCAGTGAGCTCCTGCCCGCTGATGGTTTCCTTTTCGAGCAGGACCCCGACCACCCAGTCCAGGGCCTCACGGTTCTCCGTCAGCAGCGTGCGGGCCCGGGCCTCGGCTTCGAGGAGCAGGCGACTCACCTCTTCGTCGATGGCCCGCTGCGTGGCCTCCGCGTAGGGACGGGATTGGGCCATCGACCCGCCTCCGAGGTACCCCGGCCCGTCGGTCCCGTAGCCGATGGGGCCGAGCCGGCTCGACAACCCCCACTCTCGCACCATCTTGATGGCGAGGTCGGTGGCCCCGGCCAGGTCGTTGGCCGCCCCCGTCGAGGCCTCGCCCAGCACGAGCACCTCGGCGGCGCGGCCCCCCAGTCGGATGGCGAGGGAGTCGTGGAGATAGCTCTCGGCGTAGAGGTGCCGCTCGTCCACCGGCAATTGCTCGGTTACTCCCAGGGCCCGGCCCGACGGGAGGATCGTGACCTTGGCCACCGGATCGGCATGCTCGGACAGCAAGGCGACGAGGGCGTGGCCCGACTCGTGGACGGCCACGGCGTGCTTCTCCGCCGGGAGCAGGGCATTGGACCCGTCGCGACGACCCAGGATGATCCGATCGCGGGCCTCGTCGATGTCCTGGGCCGAGATGACGTTGCGGTCGTGCCGCACGGCCACGATGGCAGCTTCGTTGATGAGGTTGGCGAGATCAGCGCCCGAGAAACCCGGTGTGGCCCGGGCGACGGCGTCGAGGTCGACGTCCTCGCCGAGGTGCTTGCCTCCGACATGGACCGAGAGGATGGCGGTGCGCTCGGCCTGGTTGGGCAGGGGGATCTCCACCTCGCGGTCGAAACGGCCCGGCCGCAACAGGGCGGGGTCGAGGACCTCGGGGCGGTTGGTGGCGGCGATGACCACGACACCGGTCCCCGGTTCGAAGCCGTCCATTTCGGCCAGGAGCTGGTTGAGGGTCTGCTCGCGCTCGTCGTTGGAGACGATCGACCCGCCCCGGCGCTGGCCGATGGCGTCGATTTCGTCGATGAAGATGATCGAAGGAGCGCGCTTGCGGGCATCGGCGAAGAGATCACGCACACGAGACGCCCCCACTCCCACGAACAACTCCACGAAGCTCGACCCCGTGAGGGCGAGGAACGGGACCTCGGCCTCGCCGGCTACGGCCCTGGCCATGAGGGTCTTGCCCGTCCCGGGGGGACCCACCATGAGCACCCCGCGTGGGCCCACCGCACCGGCCAAGGCGTAGCGCTCGGGGTTCTTCAAGAAGTCGACGACTTCGACGACCTCTCGCTTGGCCCCCTCGTAGCCGGCCACGTCGGCGAAGCGCGTCGACGGTCGTGACTCGTCGTAGACCTTGGCCTTGGAACCCCCGATGCCCATGATGCCGCCCGCCAACTGCCGGCGCGAGCTGCGTCCCATCCACAAGAACACCCCGATCAGGAACAGGAAGGGAATGAACGACAACAGGTCCTGGAGGAGGGTCGAGGGCGAGCCCACCCCGGTCACGGTGACCCCGTGCGATCGGAGGGTGGGAGCCAGTGCAGTGTCGTTGATGGCGACCGGGATCTGGCTGGTGTAGTTGCCACCCTTCTTGAGGGCTCCGGTGATGGCGCCGGTGGGGTTGATCGACGCCGTGCGGACGTTCCTCGCGTCGACCTGGGAGAGGAACTTCGTGTAGCTGTAGACGTGAGTGGGCGTGCTCGACGTGTGCGGCGCCAACAGCAGGAGGATCGTCGCCAGCAACCCGATGGGCAGGAGCCAGGCCCGCCAGCGCGGCGGCGGCGGCAGGGCAGGAGCGGGAGGGCGGTCCCCGGGGGGCCCCGGCTTGGCCGGGCTGGTGGCGTGGCGTATGCGCAGCGACATGGGCGAAGGCTCCCTTCGCTCGGGATCGCGACTCAGTCGAGGCAGCGGACCGTGCGCCGCCGCTGGGGCGGCGGTGGGCCGACGGACGTTCTAGCCGGTCAGGAGGTCGCGGGCGCCGGTGTCCGACGAGGGATGGCGGAGCTTCGACATGGCCCTGGCCTCGATCTGGCGGATGCGCTCCCGGGTCAGGTTGAAGTGCTGTCCGACTTCTTCCAGGGTCCGCGGCTCGCCTCGGTCGAGACCGAAGCGCAGGCGCAGGATGCTGGCCTCGCGGTCGTCGAGGGGGGCCAGGAGCTCATTGATCTCGTCGACGAGCAGCGCCTCAGCGGCGTGGTCGAACGGTGACGTGGCGTTGACGTCGGCGACCACGTCCCCGAGATCGGCGTCCCCGTCTTCGCGCAGGGGCTCGGAGAGCGACAGTGGCTCGGACCGCCACCGCAGGACATCGGTCAGGGTCTCGTACGAAAGCGTGGTCTCCAGCGCCAATTCGTCCACTGTGGGCTGGCGGCCCAGCTTGGACTCCAAAAAGCCCTGGGCCTTTTGCACGGCGCTCAACATGTCGCCGGCGTGGACCGGAAGGCGGATGGTGCGCCCCGTGTTGGCGATACCCCTGGTGATGGCCTGGCGGATCCACCACGTGGCGTAGGTAGAGAACTTGAAGCCCTTGCGCCAGTCGAACTTCTCCACGGCGTGGATGAGACCCAGGTTCCCTTCCTGGACGAGGTCGAGGAGCGGGAGACCCGACGCCTGGTACTTCTTGGCGATCGACACCACCAGCCGGAGGTTGGACGACACGAAGGTCTGTTGGGCCGCCGCCGCCGCGCACTGGATCCGCTTCAGCTCGCGCTTCTTGGCCGGGGTGGGTTTGGTGTTCGGATCGGCGAGAGCGGCGGCGGCCTCGTGGCCGGCTTCGATGGCTTGGGCCAACCGTGCCTCGTCGTCCTTGGTGAGCAGTGGATACCGCCCGATGTCCCTCAGGTAGAGCTTGACGAGGTCGGCGTCATCGCCATCCCCACGCTTCATCGCCATCGACGTCTCCTTCTGGTCACCGTCGCATCACGCCGGCGATTCGGCGCCCGGATGTGGGCGCCCTGTCCTGTCATTGCTCCGCAGTCCTGGGGGAGTGGGACGGTCACTGCGGTGATACATGTCCCTGGGAGAGATCGCACCGGATACTGCGGTCACGCGAAGCACGGCATCTGCGCGCCCGGCCCCGGTCAACGTGTTCGGGACCACCGGCCCCTCCCGATCGTCCTGGTTGCTCGTTTCTGTGTGGGTTTGGTTGGGACTCCTGAGCAGGTCACACCGGGTGCGGCCCGAGGAATCTGTCCCCCAAACAGCTCCCGGCAAGACGGCTCCCAGCCATTCTATCGAAAAACGCAGAACCACCTACTCCCGTCGGCCCCGGTCGTCGGCCGTTCCGGGGGTCTCCGGCGTCCCCGGGGGCTGTCGACGGCCCGTCGGCTTGCCCATTTCCCGGCTCAGACTCGGTTCCGACGGGCAGGAGCGTCCCCGAGACAACGCACTTTCGGCTCCAGGTCATGGGCGGTGTCCATCGTAAGGGTCTGAAGGAGCAACCCCGAGCGAGCTTCGGTGCGGGTGGGACCACCGCTTCGCGATTCTCCGCAGCGAGCCGGGGGCCGGACGGCTGGGGGGCGCCGTTCGCCCCCCAGCCCTGATTCGGTCGACCCCGTCGCTCGGGCCCCGGGCCACCCCGCTCTCGGTCCCGCCTCCCTTTCCCTCCCCAGCACCCCAGCCCCCTCTCACGCCGCCGGGGCCGACGGCCGGGTCAGGGGCAAACTGCCACGAGCGCGGCGGGCGGCGCGAGTGTTGTGCTCGGGTCGCTTTGCCAGGCGGGCCCGGCCGTGGGAGAATAGTTACATGCCGCAAGCAAGTACGTTGCCCCCCAGCTCCACGCCGGGGACCGGCGGGGCCGTCGATCAAATCCAGGCCAGCCTGCAGGTGGTGGCCCGGTCCATCAGCCAGGTGCGCATGCACGAGCGTCTGCTGCAGTCGGCCGGGGTGCGACTCGACCGGGCCGGTGCCGCTGCGCTCTACAAGCTGTACGCCCACGGCGACGCCCTCCGGGTGACGGCGCTGGCTGAGATGCTCGACGTCGACACCCCCACGGTGACCCGCAAGGTCCAGCAACTCGAGCGCGACGGTCTCGTGGTGCGCCACGCCGACCCCGCCGACGGCCGTGCCTCGCGCATTCGCCTGACGCCGGCCGGACGCCGGACCCTGGAACGGGTGTTGAAGGCCCGTCGGGCCTGGCTCGACCGGATGCTCGAGGATTGGGACGACAAGGACCTGGCCCGGTTCGGATCCCTCCTGGGTCGTTTCGCCGCCTCGTTGGAGCGGGACATGGAGGACGCCCGTGGCTCCTGAAAGCGCTGTGGCATCGGCTCAAGCGCCGGTCGACCACGACTTCGAAAAAGCCGAGCACCGCCGGATCCTTGTGATCCTCGGGGCGCTCATGCTGGGCATGTTCCTGGCATCGCTCGACCAGACGATCGTGTCGACGGCGCTTCCCACCATCGCGGGGGACCTGCACGGGTTGAACCACCTGTCGTGGGTGGTGACCGCGTACCTCTTGGCCTCGACCATCTCGACCCCCTTGTGGGGGAAGCTCGGCGACCTCTACGGCCGGAAGAACCTCTTCCAGTTGGCGATCGTCATCTTCCTGGTGGGCTCGATCCTGTCGGGTCTGGCGCAGAACATGATCGAACTCATCGGCTCCCGGGCGCTGCAAGGCATCGGCGCCGGCGGGCTCATGGTGGGGGCCCAGGCCATCACCGGCGACGTGATCCCGGCCCGCCAACGCGGCAAGTACATGGGCTACTTCGGCGCGGTCTTCGGTATCACGAGCGTCATCGGCCCGTTGGCCGGCGGGTTGTTCACCCAACACCTGTCGTGGCGGTGGATCTTCTACATCAACGTGCCCATCGGGATCGTCGCCCTGTTCACCGTGGCCGCGGTGCTCCACATCCCGGCCAAGCGGGTCCAGCACAAGATCGACTGGCTCGGCACCGCCCTCATGTCGTCGGGTGTGACCGCCATCATCCTGCTCACGACCTGGGGAGGGACCCAGTACCGGTGGGGCTCGGGCCTGATCATCGGCCTGGCGGTGGGCGGCGTGGCGTTGATCGTCGCCTTCTGCATGGTTGAGGCCAGGGCGATCGAACCACTGATCCCACTCAGCCTGTTCAAGAACCGGACCTTCACCGCGGCGTCGGGCGTCGGGTTCATCATCGGCTTCTCGATGTTCGGAGCCATCATCTATCTGCCCTTCTATTTGCAGACCGTCCACGGCGCCACCCCGACCGCGGCGGGACTCGAGCTTCTGCCCTTGGTGGCCGGCATGCTCACCACCTTCATCCTCAGTGGCCAACTCGTGACGAGGACGGGGCGCTACAAGGCCTTCCCCATCATGGGGTCGAGTGTCCTCGGCGTGGGCCTCTTCCTGCTGTCACGCATGGGCGTGTCGACATCGTTCGGGACAACGTCGATCTACATGGTGGTGGTGGGCCTCGGCGTGGGCCTCGTGATGCAGGTGCTCGTGGTGGCGGTCCAGAACTCGGTTCCCTACGAACAGCTCGGGACCGCAACCTCCACCGCCACGTTCTTCCGCACCATCGGCGGGGCGTTCGGCGTGTCGCTGCTGAACTCGGTGTTCAACAACCGGCTCTTCACCGAGCTGGGAAAGGCGAATGTTCCGCCTTCGGCGCTGCGCAAGATCCTGAACGGCTCGAGCGTCGTCGTGAACCCCAACGCCATCGATCATCTGCCGCTGGCCATCCGCGGGCCGATCCGAGAAGCCTTCAGCCATTCGCTGCAGACGGTGTTTCTGGTCGCGGTGCCCTTCGCCCTTCTGGCGTTCGTCCTCGGGTGGTTGATCAAGGAGATCCCACTGCGCACCACTGCCTTCAGCCCGACCTCATCCACGGGTGAGGGCGGTGCCAACGGGAAAGCGGAGAACGACGACATCGAGCCCGAGGTGCCCGTGGAGGTGGCGGCGCTCTGACGGCGTCGCCATCGTTGTGCCTGTGTCGTTCGAGCCGGCGGGCCGGTCCTGATCCGTTCAGATGCTCCGCAGAGGACCGAACTCCGAGGCGTCGGTGGCGGGGGTGAGCATGGCCAGGGCCTCGGCACGCGCTGTTCGATACGACGCCCACAGCTCAACCTTCGCCGCCACGTCGGATTCCTGGGTGGCGCCGATGACACACCGGCGCATCTGCTCCACCAGGTCGCGCATCCGGCCTGCGTGCGCGGCGACGTGGGGAGCCATAGAGCGAGACGGACCAGGTGACGTCGTCACCTCGGGCACGACGGGGCCGAAGTGCTCTTCGAACCTCACCGCCGCCGACAGTGTTCCGGACATCGATGACCTCCATTTCCCGCCTGGAATTGCATCGACTCCGTGCGCTTCCGACTTGACATTGCGCCCACGTGGCTCTCCTGCCCCCGCCTGGATCGGCCCTTCGGATACCGTCGCGCCGATCCGAAGTGAGAACATGCATTCTGCGTGACCGTCTCGCGACCTCGAAGAGTGGTGTCCCGCGACCGACAGGATTGCGGGTGATAGAGGGAGGAGGGGTTGGTCGTGGCGATGCGGTGGAAGGGTCTCGCGTCGAAGCCGCTTCCCCCTCCACTTCGCGTTGCCGTCTACCTGGGTGCGGGAGCGGTCTTCGTGATCATCCTGTTCGTGCGCGGTGGGCCCAACCCGGCCGAGACCGACGCCCACGCCGTGACCCTTCCCACCACCGCCATCTCCCACGGCCAGTTGGGGGTGGCCGAACGAGACACCCTGGTGCCCAATCCTCCGGGGTATCCACTCCTGATGTCGCCGTTGGTCCTGGCGTTGCGACCCTGGATCGGATCACCCCGGTGGTGTGACAACAAGGTCGTCCCCGCCATCCTCCGTACCACCGGCGACGCCTACTTCCTCTCCATCCTGGGCCCCTGCACGGCGCGCCACGGCCCCGATCACGGCAAGCCCTATCCGATCTGGTACCGGTCCCAAGCAATCCTCGCCCTTCTCGGGTGGGTCGTGCTGGCCGTCGGCGCCGTCATGCTGCTGCGCGCCACGGGGGCGGGGGGAGGGGCCGGCGAGATGCTTCTCGTCGGCGCGCTGGCTGTGTTGCCGAGCGCGTCCGACGCCATCGCCCAGACCTTCCACCCCCAGGACCTCATGAGTGTGGGGCTCATCGGCGCCGGCATGGCTCAATCCCTGCGCCGACGATGGGTGGCGGTCGGCGTGGTGTTCGCCCTGGCCTTTCTGTGCAAGCAGTTCGCCGTCCTGCCGCTGCTGGCCGTGCTCGGCGCCGCTCCGGGATGGCGCGCCCGGGCCCAGGTCGTGGTCCCCGCCGTGGGCGTCGTCGCCCTGGGGGTCGTCCCCTTCTACCTCGCCGCCCCGGTGGACACGGTCCGGGCCATGACCGCGGTGTTCGTAGCGGGGGTGACCATGGAGAAGACCCCGACGGTCGTCGGGATCCTGGCCATCGGGGAGAACCTGAAGCTCGAGATCGCCCGGGACGCGCCTATCCTGGCCGCCGCCCTGCTCGTGGTGGGAGCGCGGCTCCGAGCCCGCACCGGGCTCCTCGCCCCCGCCCCCCTCGTCGGACTGAGCCTGGCCTGTCTGGCCACGAGGTTGGTCTTCGAGATCTCGCTGCTCAACTACTACTTCCTGGCCGTCGGCGTGGGCTGGCTCCTCCTCGACTTCACCCGGACGCGCCTGCCCGTGGGGTCGGTGACATGGATCGTCGCCACCCGCTTCGGGCTCACGCCCCTCGCACCGCACCTGCCCTTGGACCTGACCGCGGCACTGTTCCTCGCCGCCGCGTTGGTGCCCATCGGATTCGGCCTGGCCCAGGTCCCGCCCCGTGCCTTGGTGGCGGCGTCAGGGCCTGGCGCCGCGCTCCACGCCCATCTCGACACAGGCTAGCGACACGGCTTCCACGGCTTGGCCCTCAGGGCCAGGCTCTTCTGGATGGCATCGCGCCGGTGCAGGTCGGCGCTCGGGCAGTAGCGGGCGGGATGGGCGCGGTACTCGACTTCCACCACCGCCTTGCCGGCCGCGGTCCATGCGTCGTAGTCGTCACATTCGTTGTACTGCGCGCACTGCTCGTCGATGGCGAAGTCGAAGGTGCTTTCCAGCGGGGCCAATTGGTCGAGGTCGTTCTTGAGGCCCACCGACAGGCCGTAGGTGTGCGCCAGGGCGGCGAGATCCTCATTGAAGGTGAGCTGGTCGGCGGCGGTGAGCGGGAACCCGGTCTTGTTCTCGTACCCGTCGACGTTGTCGAAGTCCACGGCGTCGAACCCCGCCGCCGCGCACTTCGCCACCCGGGCGGTGATGATGGGCAACAGGACGCCGGTCTGCCTGATGTCCAGCCAGCGTTCCCCGGGCCAGCCGTTGGCCAGGCCCTTCACCGCTGCGGGGTATTGCCCGGCATCAGGGCGGAAGTCCTCCCATGTGCCGGCGTCGACGTAACACACGGCGTGAGCGCCGATGGCGTGGATCGCCGCCACCGCCGCGCTGTTGGGCGTGACCCCGTCCGGTGCGTACAAGTCGACGTCATAGACATTGGGCCGGACACATTGTCCGCCACTCGTGGGCACCGCACAGATGTTGGTCTTGAGCTTGCCCTGCAGCTGGTACTGCCATTGCAGCCCCTGGGTGGGGATCCACACGTTCCTGCCGCTCGCCATCGGCGTCATGACGAACAGCGATGCGCCCGCCACGCATGCCGCCACGACGGCGGCCTGGACCCTCCGGACCTGCAACGCCCCACCCACGCCCAGAGCGTATGCCCGGGCCCTGGCCCGTGCCCGGCTCCAACGTCGGGCCTACGGTGCATCGACGTGAGACTGACGGTGCGGGTGCATCCCGGGGCCCCTCGGGACGAGGTGGGCGGTCGCTACGGGACGGGGGAGCCCCCGATCCTGATCGTCCGGGTGGCGGCGCCGGCCACAGAGGGGCGCGCCAACGAGCGCCTCGTCCGCCTCCTGGCCGACGCGTTCGGCGTGCCACGAGGCGACGTCACGGTGGTGGCGGGCGGTCGGGGCCGGACCAAGGTCGTCGACGTGCCGGGCCGCCACCGCGAAGCGCTCCACCGTCTCCTGGTGCGGTGACCTCGGTCATGCCGCCTGGCGCGCCCCCGGGCCCGCTCGGTCTCCGGCCCGGGGCTGGCGTCGACGGCCAGCTTGAGCCCGACTTCCACCAGCACCCATCCCACGGACCGTCGGACGCGGCGCCGCAGAGCCCGGTCCCGTAGAGCCCGGTGCCGGCCGATCCCTGGGCGCGCCGGCCCGCGGCTCGCCGGGGAGGTGGGCCTGGCGAAGCTCGTGTTGTCGTTGTGCCGTGAGGACGGCAGCGGGTCCACGGGTTCGTGGAGGAACTCTCAGGTGAGTGCGGGCGACCAGGCCCGAGGCCGGGGGGCGCGCCACGACGGGCGCGAATGCTCCCCAGGTCGGCTCAGGTGGTGGCCGGAAACGAGCGGGCTACGCGGTGCGTAGGGGTTAGATCGTCGCTCGTGACGCGGCTCGGCCGGCGCCGAGGCGCATGGGTCGGTCGCAATGGACGTGATCCTGGACATCGGCACCTCCTTTCGCTCGGTGATGGGCAGCCGAGGCTCGGCTCCGGATGACATGAGGCCGGACGACATGAGGGTCGTATCGCACCGATGTGGGGTGATCCAGGGACATCGTGCAAGGATCTGGCGTGTGGTGGAGATGACGGCCCCGATGCCGGGGAGGAGACGGCGGTGAGCGGGCTGGTGTTCGCCGTCGGTTTGGCAATCGTGCTGATCACCGCGGCCAACGTCGTGTTCACCCTCGTGCTCCCTCGGCGCCCGGCCGGGATCGAGCGGCTGTCGCTCGTGGTCAACAGGACCGTGCGCTTCGCCTTTCTCGTCGTCTCGCGCGCGGCGCGCAGCTACGAGGTCAAAGACGCACTACTGGCACCGGCCGCTCCGGTGGCGCTGTTGGCACAGCTGGCGGTGTGGTTGGGCTTCTTCGTCGTGGGCTACGCGTGCATGCTCGAGCCCACGACCCACGGGTTCTCCGGTGCCTTCACCCAGGCGACCGTGACGCTGTTCAGCGTCGGGACGTCGCACGCCGGTGGACCGTCCAACCGGCCGGTGGACATCGCCGCCGGCGCCACGTGGGCCGTCGTGGTGACGCTGCAGATTGCCTATCTCCCATCGCTGTATGACGCCTTCAACCGACGCGAGGCCCTGGTGGCGATGCTCGAGAGCCGCGCCGGCCTCCCGGCATGGGGCCCCGAGGTCCTGGCACGCCACCAGCTGGTCAACATCGTGGACACCCTTCCCAACCTCTATGCGGATTGGGAGCGTTGGGCCGCCGACGTGGCCGAGAGCCACACCACCTATCCCGTGCTCCTGCTGTTCCGGTCACCCGAGCCGTGGTACTCGTGGGTCGTAGGCCTACTGGCGGTGCTCGACGCCGCTGCCATGCACCTGGCGCTCTCGCCCGATGCCTCGTCGTCCCAAGCCCGGCTGTGCCTGCGCATGGGGTTCACCACCCTCAACCGGATCGCCAAGACACTGGGGTGGCACGTCGACCCGGATCCGAATCCCGAAGGGCCCATCACCCTCACCTTCGAGGAGTTCCAGCAGGCGGTGCGCATGCTGGAGGAGATCGGCTATCCCATGGAGCTCACCGCTGAGGAGGCGTGGCCGAACTTCGTTGGTTGGCGGGTGAACTACGAAGCCAACGCCTATCGCTTGGCCGACCGTGTCGTGTCCCCGCCCGCCCCGTGGTCCGGACCACGCACCCACCTGCATTCGGGCCCCGTGGCGCCGCGCCGCCCGCCGCAACGGAGCCCCGCAGGCAAGGTGTTCGCGTCGCATCGACCCGAAGCCGAGGTGGCGCCCGCCCGCAGGCGCGGGAGCCCCACCCGGCCCAAGACATCGGGGTAGGCCGGCTTCAGCCGCTCATTTCGTCGGCGTGGGCGGCGCCTTCGGGCTCGAAGGTGAGGTCGACGTCGACCGACTCGGGACGCGTCGTCGGGGTGAGGGTGATGGCGAAGCCGTCCACCACGTCCACCACCATGACGCCGTCGACGTGGGGTCGGGTGCTCGCACCCCACTTCGCCCGGGCCCGACGGCGTGCGTCGGTGACATCGAGAGCCACCACCAGCACCACCTCGTGGTCCTCGGTCAGACGGCCCGGTGCCGGGTCGCCCCCGAGGTAGACGGCGTACAACTGTGCCTCGGCGCTCATGGCCGGTCCAGGGTCGACGCCGCGCCGTGACCGACGCGGTCCATGAACAACACCGTGGCACCGACGGCGCCGGACAGGTCGCCGAGCTCGGTGCCCAACACGACGGGGGGGCGCTCGGGAAAGCGCAGGTTGGCCACCATGGCCTCCTCGACCCTGCGGACGAAGGGCTCTCCCAGGCGATCCCCCAGGCCACCGCCGACGATGATCGCCTCGAGGTCGAGCAGGTTCTGGGCGTTGGACAACGCCAGTCCCAGTGCGTCGACGGCCTCGTCGAGAAGCTCGATCGTGAGCCGGTCCTTCTGGTCGACGGCATCGGCGATGACCGAGCTCGTCACCCGGTCGCGTCCTTTGCGCTCCATGATCTCGAACAGCTTCGTCTTCTGCCCCTTGTCGACGCGGAGCCGGGCTGTCTGTTCGATCGATTGGCGACCCGCGTACGCCTCGAGACATCCCAGGCGGGTGCATCCGCACCGGCGGCCGCCCACCTTCACGGTGGTGTGCCCGATCTCGCCGGCGTTGCCGCCACCGTGACGAAGCTCCCCGTCGAGGATGAGCCCGCCCCCGACGCCCGTCCCCACGAAGACGCCCAGGAAGTCTCGGTACGGTCGCCCCGCCCCTTGCCGGAACTCGCCCATGACGGCGGCCCGCACGTCGTTGTCGACCAGGACCGACGTCCCTCCGAAGGCGGCGCTCACCTCGGGCCCGAGGGCGACGTCGTCGAGAAATCCCGGGACGTTGCGCGCCTTCGAGACATGGCCGCTGTCCACGTCGACTGAGCCCGGGGACCCGATGGCGATGCCCCCCAGCGACGCCGGTGCCAGCCCGGCGTCCTCCACGGCGCTGCGAATGCTGGCCACGATCTCTGCCACCACGTCGGCGGCGTGCGTGCCCGGGGTCAGGTGCCGGGATTGCCCCACCACATCACCGGACGACACCACCACCGTCTGGATCTTGGTGCCTCCCAGATCGACGCCAGCAATCGCCTGCGTCATCGTGACGGGTCCTCCAGCGTCGTGGGGCAGATCGGATCGCACCTCGCGGTTGCCGCCTGGTGCCTGTCACGGTAGCCGGGGCCCCATCCGCGCCCGGACATGGTGCACTCTCCGCTCCACACCCCCACCACGGGGGTGCAACCTCGAAACAGCCCGTCAGTCGACGTCCAGGTGGCCTGCAAGAGCGGGCTCGAGGCCGGAAGGCAGGTCGCAGCTGTCGGAGAAGCCCTGGCTCCGGAGGCCCAGCCCGGCGTTGAAGCGTGACCGGAAGTTCTCCATCGCCACCCACGCCGCGAGCTCCACGATCTCGGGCTCGGTGAAATGACGGTGGAGTCGCGCCATGAGCTCGTCGGAGATGAGCACCGGGGTCGCCGTGGCCGCCTCGGCGTACTCGAGCACCGCTCGCTCGCGCTCGTCGAACACCGCGCTGGTCCGCCAGTGCGCGACGGCGCGGACCTTGGTGGGATCCGTCCCCTGCTGCATGCCCTCGTAGTACCCGTAGTCGGTGCACCACGAGCACCCGATCTTCATGCCTGCGGCCTGGATGGCCAGCCACCGGAGATCGTGGTGCAGGCGCCGCCAGCCCCGCTCGGCGGCCGTCTCGAGGGCACCCATGGCGAGGAGGACCCCCGAATGATGCGCGGCGGCCGCCACGGGCTCGACCACCCGGCCGAACCGGCGCCGTGAGTAGCGCAGGGCAACCCTGGGGATGAGTCGGTCCGGCTTGTCTATGAGCTGCACGTGCGCCATGGTCGGCCTCCTGGAGTTAGGAACGGTGGACGAGAGCCCGGGTGTTTCTGGCTCTGGTCACGGGTCTGGCTACAAGAGTGGCGCACGGCGACAAAGGTTCCCGGATCCCGCCACATCCTCTGCTTGACTCGGTCCCGTGGAGGTGCTCGAGGTTCCCATCGACATCGGAGCCGGCCCTCCCGTCGTCGTGCTGCACGGCTACGCCATGCGCCCCGAGACCTACCGCCGCCTGGCCGAGCTGCTGGCGCCACGCTGTCGGGTGATCATCCCCGACCTCTTCGGCTTTCGGGGCCGCTGGAGCTATCCGGCGGTGCTCGATGCCTTCACCGCCACCCTCGATCGCCTGGGCCTCGACGGGGTGACCCTGATCGGGCACTCCTTCGGGGGTGGCATCGAGCTCGGATTCGCCGCCCACGTCCCCGGTCGGGTGGTGGAGCTCGTCTTCTCCGACACCCTGGCGGTGTCGCGGGAATGGGGATTGGCCGACGGGGCGTTGCGCCACCCGCTCCGCCTCCTGTGGCTGGCGACACCGACGGCCGCATCGGCCTTCGCCCGGTCGTGGATCACCCATCCCCGCCAGCTCGTCGATGCCGGATGGTGGGGCTTCACCAGTGGCCGCAACGACGCCGTTGAAGCGGTGGCGCGCGCCGGGCTCAGCGCGCACGTGGTGTGGGCCAACCGGGACTCGATCCTGGCGCGAGGCGACGGCGAGCAGTTCGCGCTGGCGCTCCACGCGTCGTTCACGGTGGCGTCGGCCCCTGATGGACGGCCCATCGACCACGACTGGATGTTCCAACAACCCGAGCTGTTCTTCTCGCACCTCGAGGGGCTCGAGCTCCACGCCCTGGCACCCTGATCCGATCTCGTGAGGGTGGATAACCTGGCCATCGAGAGCCGGAGGGACACATGGGCGACGATTGGGCGCGACCGGTGGTGCACTGGGAGATCGAGGCACTCGACGCCGAGCGCCAGCGGGCGTTCTACGCGGAGTTGTTCAACTGGGAGATCGGCGACGGCCCGATCATGCCCATCGGCGCGGGCCTCGGCGGGCCCGAGCCGGGGCCCGCGGGACACGTCCGGCAAGGCGAACGCGCCGGGGTGGCGCTCTATGTCCAGGTCCGCGACATCCGGGCCTCGCTGGCCCGGGCGGCCGAGCTCGGTGGCATGATCATCTCCGAGCCCTTCGACATTCCCGGCGGCCCCACCCTGGCCCCCATCACCGACCCCGAGGGCAACCCGGTGATGTTGGTCCAGCAGTAGCGGAACACCCGACCCGCCGGCTGCGCCCGTCGTGGGAGCGTCAGTCGCTCGGTCAGTCCAGGGCGCGGTAGCGGTTGGTGGCGACGCTCGAGGGCTCGAGGCATGTGGCCCACCGAGACGCCGCAGCATCGTGGCGGCCGGCCTCGGTGGATGCGTCGGCGTCGTCGGACGATCCCCACAGCGTGAGGACGAGCCATTCCCCGCCCGCGCCGCGTGCCGTGGTGCGGCGCACGAGGCCCCGCTGGGCGTAGAAGAACTCGGTCTGGGCCTGCCCGTCGGCGTCGAGGAACTCCGTCTCGGCGACGCCGGGGGCGAGGCGGAACGTGACGGTTTCGATGACGGCCATGGTCGTGCTCTCGATCTCGTGCGCCGGTGCGGTCCCCGTTCTAACACCTGCCCGGGGGAGAGGGCCCGTGACGCGACCCTCTCCCACCGGCGCGGGCCGAGAGGATCAGAAGAACACGTCGAGGGTGTTGGTCCCGTCGTCGACGAACCAGATGCCGCGATCACCGGGCACGAGCGCCAACCCGAACAGGTCGCCGGCACCCCCTGGCGGTGCTCCGGAGTCGTCGAGGGTGGCCGTGTCGATGGTCTGCCCCCACGGAGCGGTCTCCACGATGAGGCCGTTGTTGCCGTTCACGGTGAGGATGTTGCCGTTGGGGGCGAGGACCATTCCGAGGGGGTCGTCGAGCACCGCTGCCTTCGACACGGTGAAGCCGCCGGTCACCCCGAACGTGGTGTTCCTCCACAGCGCATTGGGCACGGCCGCGATCCGGTTGCTCGCCGAATCGGCGACATACAGCGTGCCGTTGTCGTTCAGGGCGACCCCGGTCGGCCCGATCACGAGCGCACCCGGGTCGGTGCGCTCGGCGAATCCCGAGGCCACCACGGTCTGGGACTCCATCACCGGGTTCTGGTGGTGGAACAACCTCACCTTGATGCGCAGCACGGTCCCGCCGTTGACGACAGTGCCGGGTTGATCCGAGGGGATACCGCTGTCGGCGGCGACCGTGCCGTTGAGGACGTTGGTGACGAACAGGTACGCCGTGTTGCCGAAGCTCGTCGAGGTCATGTCCCACGGACCGTTGATCGCAGATCCGGCCCAGGTCTCGACGAGCTGGCCCGTCGAATTGAGCACGAGGAGACAGCCCGACCCGATCCCTTGTGGCGTCCCGACGTTGGCAGGCCCGTTCGCCGTGGTGGGCAGGCTTCCGACGACGACCCAACCACCGGGGAGCACCGTCAGCGCGGTGGTCAAGCCGATCCCGCCCGGACAGGGCCCGGAAGTGGACGCCTGATCGATCTCGGCGAATTGGGTCACGGAGCCGTCGGGCATTTCCTGCACGATGGTCGTGCCCGTTCCCTGCGCGTTGGCACTGTTGTTGAAGTTGCTCACGAGCACCCCACCCTGGACGAGGTCTCCGGTGCTCTGCGGCACGACCACGATCCCGTAGGGATTGACGTCCCCGTTGGCGGGTACCGTCGACGGCCCCGGGACCACATTGGAGAATTGGGCCAGGAATCCCGAGGACCCTGCTTGAGCGTTGCCCGTGGTGAGGGCGACACCCAGGGTGGTCCCGGCCAGGGAGATCACCGCCAGCCCGATGGCGGAACGTCGGGTCAGGCGCCGCGTGCGCATCGGGGAACCGGGTGCCCCCCGACAAGGGTTCGGTCCCGGATCGGGGACATGACGGTCAGCGCTGTCGCTCATGGTGGGCACCTCCTGCTCGGCCCGGACGGACCGCGTCGCGTCGACTACGGCGGAGACCGGCGCGATGTTCAGCGGCGGGTGAGGTGCGACCTCAGAACCAGGTGGAGCACCACGGCGGAGTCGAGGTCCTGAACATGACGCCGGCCCGGTCCGCGGCGCCGGCCCGGTGCTCGTCGATCCTCTCGGTGTCACGCAACAGGTGGGCGGAGACGCCCCCGGCATACAACGAGCCCAGGGCATCGACGGGCATCGACAGGTCCGCGCTCTCGTCGGTGCGGGTGCACGTCGCCCCCGTTGGTCCTCCGTCGAGCGCGTAGCGCCCGGTGGCGAAGCCGAGCGGATCGGTGACCTCGATCACCAGGTGGCCGTCGACGGCGTAGCGGCGGGCCGACAGCGCACCCGCCACATCCAGCACACGAACCCACACGAAGTCGTATCGACCCGTCTGTCGCAGCGTACGGCCGTCGGCGAGCAGCCACCCCAGCGGCTCGTCGACGGTCCGGTCGCCGGCTCGCAGCGTGACCACCAGGTCGACCTCGCTGCAGAACTGCCACAGCCGCTGATAGGCGGCGGGAGTCGTGGCCACCAACTCGTCCACGGTGAGCTCACCGGTGGGGCGCATGTGGTCGGTCGACTGCGTGGCCCGGTACCGCACATAGCCCTCCGGTGCGCCGGCGGGCGAGCGGTACAGGGCCTGGTATCCCTCGGGCTTCTTGGCTCCGGGCACCTCGACCTGGTGCAGGACCCTGTCCCACCACCGGTCGGTGCGCCCGATCGACCCGGGTTGCCCGGTACGGAAGCGCTCGTAGAGCCCGGGTCCTTCCCGGCGCATGGTGGCGAGGTCGACGAGTTCGACGCTGCCTGGCCCGGGCCGGCGGAAACGGGTGGTGGCCAAGTCCAACGAGTACGACGCAGCCTCGATGGCGGCGCCGTAGCCGAAGCGCCCGTAGATGGGGTACTCCGAGGCGATGAGGATCCCGAGGGGCTCTCCCCGATCCGCGCTGGCGCGCAGGTCCGAGGTGATCATCTGCGTGAGCAGACCGCGGCGGCGATGCGTGGGTGCAACGGTGACGTTGGTCAGCGCTGCCACGTCGATCTCGGCGGGGCCCGGCGTGGTGAACGGGGTGGCGAAGGACCGCAACGTCCCCACCACCTGTTCGTCGTCGAAGGCGCCCCAGGTGCGCGCCAGGTCGACGTCGCCCAACAGGTACTCGCCGTAGCCGTCGGCCACGGTGAACAGGAATCCGACACCCAGGCACGACGCCCAGGCATCGATCTCGGACGCCTCGATGGTTCGCACCCGGATGTCCATGGAACGACTCTAGATGGGCGACGTCACTGGTCACCGGGTCGTCGTCTCAGCGACGCGCCGGCCCCGGTGTCAGTTGTTGTTGGCGCTCGAGGCCAGTCGCGCAGTCCGGCGCTGCACCCACTGCCACGTTCCCGTCGCCATGTCATCGAGCTCGGGGGGCTCGAGAAGGTAGCGGCGGGCCCGGACCGCGGCGTTGCGGAAGACGCGCAGGTCCGGGGATTTGAAGGCCCAGTGGGCGTAGAGCTGGTTCCACATCCGTCGCAGGTCGGCCCAGGTCCGGCCCGGATGATGAGCGACGAACAGCGCCAGGGCCAGGGACTTGCGACTGACCGTCCTGCCCCGCGCCCCTTGGCGCAGCACACCGGACCGGACCTTCTGCCACATCGCCGCCACCTGCGCGGCGCTGAGGGTGGGGTCGAGCGCCAGGGTCACCTTGGTTGTGGCCTGCCACTCGCCCACGGTGGTGATGCCGAGCACCCGCACGGGGTGGGCGATCTCGAAGGCGGCCGCCTCGTCCGAGGTGGAGCCATTGGCGCTGGGGCGCCGACCGTCGGCCACGGCGCGCCCCGTGCGCTCGAGGTAGAAGAGCATCGCCGCGGCCCGCGCCCGTTCCCACAGGCCGGGGCGGTCGTCGTCGCCGGCCGGTTCCGACGCCTCGAGCTCGGCTTGGATCCTCGAGGCCAGGTCGATCGGGGACCGGGGGAGGTTGATGGGGACGATGGCCCGCTCCGCGGCCATGGCGTCGACTTCGTGTCGCAGCTCCCGGATCTCCTCGGCCAGGAAGGTGGCGGGGTCGTCTTCGGCCTGCGCGTCGACGAGGAAGCCGCTTCTGTCCAAGAAGCCCCACTCGGCGCTACCGGTCTGGGGCCAGCCGCGCCGCTGCAGCACGGCATCGACGCCGGTCCGGAGCCGGTCACGTGGTTCCATGGCCGCAGACTAATCCTGGTGCGGGCGAAGCATGCCGATGCGCTGCACCGGAGCGTGGCTCGGGCTCAGGACACCACGGCGATGACGTAGCCGATCACGAGCAGGAGCCCCGTCAGCAAGTGCAGGAGGATGTTGGACTGCATGGTGGGCATCAGTGCGTAGGGGTCGCCGTAATTGGCCCGCAACCCGTTGCGCACCCGCCACGCCAACGGGAGGGTGACGAGGGCGATCAGGGTCCACACCGGCGTGACGCGCGCCACCACTTCGGCCACGATGCAGACGTAGGCAGCCACCACCGTTGCGGCGTATCCCGCTTGGACCTGTGCCGGGGTGAAGCGCACGATCAACGTCCGCTTGCCCGCCGCGGCGTCGCCGACCCGGTCGGGGACCTGATTGACGTACAGCACCAGCGCGATGAGCAGGGCCACGGGCAACGAGGCGAGCACGGGCTGCCAGCTCCACCGGCCCGTGCATGCGAAGTAGGTCCCCACCGCCATGACCGGCCCGAAGCCGAGCGCGGTCACAGGCTCGCCCAGCCCTCGGTGCACGAGCCGCAGTGGCGGCGCCGAGTAGGCCAGGCTGAGCACCAAGCCTATGGCCCCGATGCCGAGAAGTCCCCACCCGCGTTCGGCCGCCAGGTACAGACCGAGGCCGATCGAGAGCGCGTAGAGCGCGACGCATCCGCTGACCATGGCCCGGCGCGTCACGAGCCCGTACTGCAGGACGCGTGACCCTCCGCTGAACGGCGTCGGGGTCACGTTGGCGGCGTCGGCACCGTTGGCGTCGTCGAAGATGTCGTTGGCCATGTTGAGGCCGAGGTGCACGGCGATCGCCGCCACCAGGGCCAGCACGAACCACAGCGTGTGGAAGCCCTTGTCGCGGGCCGCCACCACACCTCCCAGGCCGACGGGGATGAGCGTGGCGGTGAGGAAGGGCAGACGGGTGGCGAGGAAGATCGTCCACAACCGGCTCAGCCGGGGCCGCGCCCCCAACTCGTCGAGATAGTCCCGGCCGGCGGGCACGCCCCGCTCGGCGTACTCGAAGAACGGGGTGTCGGCCTCGTCCCACCCGCTCGCCCGGCGCACCGCCACGCGCAGTCCGGCGCCGGCGGGTTCGGCCGGCCCCCACAGGTTCACGTAACGCCGCTCGTCATACCCGACGCCGGGTTGGGGGCGGATGTGGCTGAAGGTGAGCTCCACCTCCTGACCGTCGGCGGGGCGCAGATCGGGGTCGAGCGCACCGACCTCGATCACCGCTCCGGGCACCGACGCGTTGAAGTCGACGGCGATGTTGACCGGGTAACCGTCGGGGCCCACGTAGGCGAGGACCCCGTGGGGATACGACTGGGCTCGGGCAATGGCGTCGGCGACGTCGAGCTTGGCCATCTCAGGACACCCCGGCCAGCTCGTAGATGCGGGCGGGCTCGCTGGCACGACCGTCTTCCCACCACAGCACCCGGTGCGGGGTGATCTCGATGACCGAGCGCTCGAAGAACAGCGGGATCCCGAAGCGCTTCTTCAGGAAGAAGTCGATGGCGGGCTCCTTGGCCCGCCACATCGGGAGGAGGCGCTCCCACCCCTCGTGCACATCCTCCTCGACGATGCGGGCATCGCCTTGGATCGTGGCCCGATGAAAGGGTTCCACCGGCACTGCCACGGGATCGGTGAGCGACAAGCACACCCTGGGGTTGGCCTTGATGTGCCGGAGCTTGCGCGAGAAGAGCACCGATGACGTCAGGTAGATGACGTTGCCGTCCGACAGGGGGATAAGGGGATAGGTGATGGGGCGCCCGGATGCGTCGACCACCGTCAGCTCCCCGACGAGCGCGACGTCGAGTAACTCGATGACCGGGAGCGGTAGCAGGGGGGTGGGATTGCTCACGGAGGCGACAGTACAGGGTGCGGTCGCGAGGTCAGAAACCGAGACCGGGAGTCTGTGTCGGTCAGCGGGCTCGTGGTTCAGCGGGCGGGCACCGACACGTCGTGCCCGTTCCCGCCTTCGTCGCTGTCGCTCGGGGCACCGCCCATCATCTTCAGCATGGGGCCGCCGCCGGTCCGTACGAACCCGACCACCAGGGCGGCGGCCACCACCAGGAACACGATGTTCAACACGGAGGTGTAGTCGAGGCGCACGGACATTTCGCCCACCGTGGCGTGGCGGGCATGGGGGACGAGGCCCAGGGCGCCGAAGAGGAACTCGACGACATAGCCGGCACTGACCATGGTCAGGTAGAAGCTGCCCAGGACGAACAGCATCATGCGTGTCCCGTAGTACTTCCGGTAGATGACCAGGATGGGCAGGATGATGAGGTCGGCGAAGATGAACGCCACCACGCCCCCGAAGCTGATCCCCCCGTTCCACAGCACCGCCGCCAGCGGGACGTTGCCGATCGAGCACACGAAGCTGAGCAGGCTCACCACCGGGCCGATCACCGGCCCCCAGATCTTCGACACCAGGGGATGGCCGGCGAAGAAGAAATGCCGCCAGAAGCCCACCGGCACCCACGCCGCCAGGGCGCCGGCCACGAGCAGTCCGATGACGATGTCCCGGGCCACAGCGGCGCACTCCATGACGAAGATGTGGGAGATCGACGTAAGGGCCTGCTTCGACCGCAACCGACGCCACACACTGCCCGGCCCCTGGATGCTCATGTCCATGGCGGCGTGGCCCTCCATCATCCCCGCCAGCCCCTTGCCGGCCTGGGCCCGGGCCGCCTCGAGGATCCGTCCCCGGAGGAAGAGGCGGAACCACAGGGCCAGGAGCACGATCATCACCGGGCCCCCGATGAACTCGGCCAGGGTGAACTGCCAGCCGAGCAACACGGCGAGGATGATGCCGAGCTCGACGACGAGGTTGGTGGACGAGATCTCGAACACCATCGCCGCGGTGAAGCTGGCACCCTTGCGAAAGAGCGCACGGGCCAGGGCGACGGCGGCGTAGGAACACGACGAGGACGCCGCCCCCAGCCCGGTGGCGACGGCGAGGGCGCGGGGGCTGTCGTCACCGAGGAGTCGCTCCACCGTGCTGCGCCGCACCACGGCCTGGATCACCGACGCCAGGACGAAGCCCAGGATCAACGCCCACAGGATCTGCCACGTCATCGACCCCGCCACGAGCAGGGCGTGAGCCAGTGCGTGCAGCGCCCTCACCGTTCGTCCTCGGGCACGGCCACGGTCAGGAGCTGGCGCAGGCAGTGCTCGAGCAGCGGATGCGGGAACGAGGGGGCGAGCGAGTAGTAGACGACGCGACCCTCCTTGCGGAAGCTCACCAGCCCCGCCGTCCGCAGCATCCGCAGCGCGTAGGACACAGCGTCGTCGGTCACCTCCAGGGCCAGGGCCAGGTCGCCGACACACAGGCGCTCCACCGCCGACAGGGCGAACAGCAGTCGCGAGCGGACCGGGTCGGCGATCAGGCCGAGCAGCCCGGCCAGGCGCCCGGCGTCCTCGGGCGAGATCAGGCTCCAGCGGGCCGCCTCGACGCGGTCGAGGTCGATGGGGTGGTCGTGCGAGAGGGTCCCGGGCATCCGTCTTCTCCGTATATCCGTACTACTACACGGATATTAGCAGCGGGCCCGGCCGGCGCGCTCAGGGCAGCTGCAGCTCAGGGCAGCAGCAGCGCGGCCATGCGGCGCGTGGCCACCATCAGGCCGAGGCATCCCGTCACGAGGAGATAGGCCACGTGGCCGGCCAGGGACCACGACACGATCCCCAGGTCGAGGCCACGCAGGAGGGCGACGCCCTGGTAGAGCGGCGTGCAGCGGATCACGGCCTGGAGCCAACCGGGGTAGACCGACAGCGGGTAGAAGGTGGCGGAGAACAGGAACAGCGGGATGAGGGCGAGCGACACCTTGTCGAAGTCCTGCCAGCTGCGCATGTAGGTGGTGGCCGCCATTCCGACGGCGGCGAAGGCGAAGCTGACGGCCATGGCCGCGGGGAGGCACAGGACGGCCCACGGCGACAGCACGTACCCGAGGCTGGCCATCACCACCAGAAACGCGGTCGAGTACACCGTGGCCCGCATGAGCGACCACGTCAGCTCGCCCAGGGCCACGTCACCGGGCCCCAGAGGGGTGGAGAGCACGGCGTCGTACGTCTTGGCGATCTTCAGCTTGAAGAACACGTTGAAGGTCGAGTCGAGGGTGGCGCCGTTCATGGCCGAGGACGCCAGGAGCCCGGGGGCGACATAGGCGGTGAAGGCGATGATGTGCGGTCCCACGTGAATGGGGTGGACCAGCTTGCTCAACCCCACACCGATCGACAGCAGGTAGAAGAAGGGCTCGAAGAACCCCGACACGAAGAAGATCCACGATCGTCGGTACACGAGGATGTTGCGCTCGACCAGGCGCCGGGCGCGGCGTGTCCCGAACAGCGCCACGGGCGCGATCCGAAGCGGCACTCCCCCCGGGGCCGAGACGTCGGTCACGTCACCAGCCTGCGCCGGTACGAGCGCTGGGCGAGCACGAATCCCACCACGGTGAGGGCGACCAGATAGCCCACATGGGCGCCGGCCGCCGACCACCGCAGATGGCCCAGCACCAGGCCCCGGCACAATGCCACGCCGTGGTAGAGCGGCGTGGCCTGGGCCAGGGGCTGCATCCAACCCGGCAGCAGGGCGATGGGGAAGAAGGTTCCCGAGAACAAAAACAGCGGGATCAGCCCGAAGCGGTAGATGGTGGAGAAGCCCGTGTCGTTCTGTTGGGCCGCGGCGAACGCCGCGATCGGTGCCGCGAAGGCCAACCCGGTGAGGATCCCGACAGGAATGGCGAGGATGGCCATGGCGGAGTGCACCGTCCCGAAGGCGGCCATGATCGCCAGGTAGATCGTGCTCACCATGAGCAGGCGCAGCGCGATCCAGGCAAGGTGTCCGACGAGCACGTCGAGGACGGTCAGGGGCGTAGCCAGCATGGCGAAATAGGTACGCAGCCACTTGATGGCCGCCATGACCGGGTACATGGACTCATTCCCGCCGATCTGCATGGCCGTCGACGCCAACAACCCCGGTGCGATGAAGTCGAGGTAGCGCACGCCGTCGACAGAATGCTTGACCAGGGACCCGAGGCCCAGTCCCATGGCGGTCAGATACAACACGGGGTACAGGAAGCTGGTGGTGATCGACCCCCGCCACGTGCGCTTGTACTGGTACATCCAATAGCGCATGGACCGCACCCAGGTGGGCGACGAGCGGTGGTGTCGGGCCGTGGGGGGATGGGGTGTGGTGTCGGTGGTCGTCGTCATCGTCGGGGCGCCGGTCAGTCGACCAGGGATCGGCCGGTCAGGCGGAGAAAGACGTCCTCGAGCGTCGATCGGCGGATGAGGGTGCTGTCGGGGGCGAGCCCGAGCCGGTGGACCTCGGTGAGGGTGGCTTCGCCGTCGTCGATGTACAGCAGGAGGCGGTCGGGGAGGGCCTCGAAGCGCTCGGCCAGCCCTTCGAGGCGCGCCGCCACCGCGACTGTGTCGGTGTCGGGGTCGCGAAAGCGGAGCTCGAGCACCTCGCGTGTCGAGTACCGGGTGATGAGCTCCCCGGGTGCACCCTCGGCGGCGAACCTGCCGCCGTCCATGACGGCGAGGCGGTCGCACAGCTGCTCGGCCTCGTCCATGTAGTGGGTGGTGATGATCTGGGTCACCCCTTGCTGCTTGAGCCGGTAGAGGCGGTCCCACAGCAAGTGCCGGGCCTGGGGGTCGAGCCCGGTGGTGGGCTCGTCGAGGATGAGGATCTCGGGGTCCGAGATGAGCGAGCGCGCGATGGTGAGGCGGCGCTTCATCCCTCCCGACAGCGGATCGACCTTGTCGTGGGCCCGATCGGCGAGCTGGGTGAAATCAAGGAGTTGCTCGGCCCGCTCGCGGATGACCCGACGGGGTAGGTCGAAGTAGCGGCCGTAGACCATCAGGTTGTCGAGGACCGTGAGCTCGAGGTCGAGGGTGTCCTCCTGGGGCACGATGCCGATGCGTCCCCGGATGCGCGATCCGTCGTGGGCCGGGTCCATGCCCAGTACCCGCAGCGTTCCCTCCGACACCGGTGACATGCAGGCGATCATCCGCATGGTCGAGGTCTTGCCGGCGCCATTGGGGCCGAGCAGCCCGTAGGACTCGCCCCGGCCGATCTCGAAGTCGATGCCGTCCACGGCGACGAAGTCGCCGAAGCGCTTGGTCAGCCCGCGTGCCACCACCAACGGGTCCGACCCCAGATCGGACGTGGACCGGCTCAGACGAGATGTTCCGGGCAGGGCCACGACATGTCAACCTACCCGCGCCTCACGGACCCTCTCGGGGGCAATCAGTCCGACACGAGTGCGAGTGCACGTGTCGCCACGTCCATGCGCGAGGTGGCCGTCATCCGGGCAGCCCGTTGCAGCAGGCCGTCCATGTAGACCGCCAGGCTGATGGTGGCGGCGACAGGGTCGGCCACGAGCAGGGGCACCGGTTCGGTGCGCTCGTCGAGACCCGACGCCCGCAGCAGCGCGCTACGCAACTGGAGCATGGCGTCGCGGGCGGTCTCCACACGGATCCGGCCACGACGCATCCACAGGCTCAGGCCCAGCGGCACGGTGAGGTTGCCCTGGGCGAGGTCCTCGGATTCGAGGTCGGCGAGGCCCAGCATCGCCTCGTGGGCGAAGCGTTCGACAGATTCCTCCTCCACGACCTCGAGCCGCACTCCCGACACCGGAACCTCCTGGTCAGCACGTCCGTTTGTCCTGGAAGTCAGTGTGGTCTCAAGGTGTAACAGGGTGGTGGACCTGGGTACATATCCTGGTCAGGGCGGTAAGGACCGTGATTGACTGGATACCCCGCTGGCGAAAGGAGCCGACATGCCCAGAGCAATCTGGACCGGGTCGCTGAGCTTCGGCTTGGTCAATGTGCCCGTCGGGCTGTTCTCCGCCACCGACGACAAAGCGATCCACTTCAACCAGTTCCAGGCCGGGACTTCGGACCGGATCCGCCAGAAGCGTGTCAACGAGCGCACCGGCGACGAGGTCGAGTACGCGGACGTCGTCAAGGGCTACGACCTGGGAGGGGGGGAGTACGTCATCGTCACCCCCGAAGAGCTCGAGTCGGTGGAGCCGGGGCGCTCCCGGACTATCGAGATCACCGACTTCGTCGATCTCGACGTCATCGACCCCATCTACTTCAAGTCGACCTACTACCTCGGCCCCCAAGGCGACCAGGCCGTCCGCCCCTACGCGTTGTTGCGCGAGGCCATGGCCGAGGCCAACAAGGTGGCGGTGGCATCGCTGGTGCTGCGCACCAAGGAGCATCTCGTCACGATCAGGCCCACCCAGTCGGTCCTGGCCCTCGAGACCATGTACTTCGCCGACGAGATCCGCGATCCGTTGACCGAGATCCCCAGCGTCCCCTCCGAGGTCGAATTCTCGGGCCGTGAGCTGAGCACCGCCAAGCTGCTGATCGAGTCCATGGCGAGTGCCTGGGACCCGGGCATCTACGAGGACGAGTACCGCAAGCGCGTCGAGGGGCTCATCGACGAGAAGCGCCAGGGCAAGGTCATCGTGACCGAACGCCCCGAGACCCAACCCACCAAGGTCGTGGACCTCATGGAGGCGTTGCAGGCCAGTGTGGAGGCAGCGCGGTCGCATCGACCGGGTGCGCACATCGCCGATCCCGGCCTGCCGGGCAAGAGCCGGGCCAAGCGGCCCCCCAAGGGCGCCGAGGAACCCCCGTCGCCACAGGTGTCAGGTCTCAGCAAGTCGGAGCTGCAGTCCCGGGCCACCGCCCTCGGCATCCCGGGCCGCTCGAAGATGACCCGCGACGAGCTCGAGGCCGCCGTGGCCGGCGCCACCAAGCCCGCCAAGCGCCGCAAGGCGTCGTAGCCAGTACGACGTGCGGGCCCGAGCGCAGCGCCACTCGCCGGTGCCCCGGGTAAAAGCACACCAATGACGATCGACCCCGCCTTTCGCTACGAGGGCATGAGCCCCAAGGCCTACGAGCACCCGGCGGACAGAGCCGCCACCGCGGCACTGAAGTCGATCCCCTTGATGGACCAGTTCGTCCGGCGCTTGTGTGACTTCGGGCACGAGCGGCGGATCCGGCAGGTGCTCCTGGGCAACGCCGTTCGGATAGGCCCGGACCAGGTTCCCGATCTGTGGGCCAGCTACACGAACTGCGCCTGGGTGCTCGACCTCGACAAGACGCCGGACCTGTACGTCACGCAGACCCCTGTCGTCAACGCCATGACCGTCGGTGCGCAGAACCCGGTGGTGATCGTGTTCTCGTCGTTGGTGGGTTCCTACGAGCCGCTCGAGGTCCGCGCCGTGCTGGCGCACGAGCTCGGCCACGTGTTGTCCGAGCACTACGCCTACACCACCGCGCTGTTGATCATCACCCAGGTCGTCCAAGGCGCGCTGCCCCGGTCGCTGTTCGCCGGCCTGCCCATCCGTGCCCTCTATCTGGCACTGCTCGAGTGGTCGCGTATGGCCGAGCTGTCGAGCGATCGGGCCGCCGCCCTCGTCCTCGGCGACCCGCTTCCAGTGTGCCGGATGCTCATGCGCATGGCCGGTGGCGCGCTGCCGGGTATGAGCCTCGACGCCTTCATCGGGCAGGCCACCGAGTACGAGAACGAGGACGACATCTACTCCCGCCACACCCGTTTCTGGGAGGAGATCGGTCGGTCGCACCCGTTCGCCGTCCGTCGTGTGGGCCAACTCGTCAAATGGGTCAGTGAGGGGGAGTTCGACCCCATCCGGGCCGGGCACTACGTCCGCCGCGGCCAGGAGCCTCCCCCTTCGGCCGAATTCGACGCCGCCGTCTCGCACTACGGCGACCGCTTCGTGGCCATGGTCGACCGCATGGGAGGAGGCGTGCAACGGGTGGCCGACCAGATCAGTGCCTGGCTCCGCGCTCGACAAGGCACGAGTGCGTCGTCGTCCGCCGACGACGACGCCGACTGGGACGATCTCGAACCGGAATGAGTGCTCGTTGCTTCGGAGGCGAGGCGACCGGCGTCGAATAGGGCGCCCGGAGTCGGACCGGAAAGGTCCGTGGCGGGAAAACCACGGTCGACCCAACCCCGGGCACTGCCACGACCCTACCCGACTCCCTCCCCGGTTCGTCTAGGGCGTCAGGGTGGCCACGTCGCCGGCCCGGCCGCACGTCGACGGGGGCGCGGTGGCGTGCAGACGGGCGACCATCCACTGGGCGATGGCGGTCACGGACACGTTCACCACAGTGTCATGTGTCGCCCCGGTGACGTGGAGGTAGTCGATGGTGTCTCCGATCGGACATGCCATCGAGGTGACGTAGGCGTCGGTCAGCGCCGGGGGCACGGTGGTGTCGGCCGTGCCCTGGACGACGAGCATGGGCGCGGACGTCTTGGTGCGGCCCGGGTCGTTCAACTTGGCGTGGGCGAGCACGACCGGATTCGTGGCCGCACCGGGTTGGAAGACCGATGTGGCGGTGAGATGACGCGACCCGATCGCCGAGATGAGCGCCGGGAGACATCCCGTGGTCACGACTGACGCCGCCACCGACGCTCCGGTCGGCGTGAACATGTCCGAGAGGGGGAGGTCGTGATAGGTCTTCGCCCAGGTGTAGGCGACGGGGATCGTGAACTCCAAGATCCCCTGGCCCACCGACGTGGTCACCACCCCCAGGATGGTGCTGAGGCCCGTCGCCGGCGCGGCTGCCACCACACCCGCGATGTGGAGGTCGGGCGCGTAGGTCGGCGCCAGCTCGCCCGCGAACAACGCCGCCTGGCCCCCCTGGGAGTGTCCGTAGATCATCACCGTGCTCGAGGTGTGCAGGCCCGGTAACCGCTGGGCGGCGCGCGCCGCGTCGAGGACGCCCCGGCCTTCGCTCGCTCCCAGGAGGTAGGGGTGGACACCGGGCGTGCCGAGGCCCTCGTAGTCGGTGGCGGCGACCACGAACCCGGCTTTGAGGTAGTCGCTGAGCCCCGGCACCAGGTACGGCCCCACGCCCCCTTGGGACGTGAACAACGACGGGGCGCAGATTCCCGCGAACCCGGTCGTGCCGTGAGCCCATGACAGGATCGGGAACCCACCCGGCGGTGCCGTGCCCCTCGGCACCACGATGTACCCGGATTCGGCGATGTCCTGGCCGTAGATCGAGCGCGAGTGGAACAGGATGCGCCACACCGTGGCCCCGGCGGGCACGCCGGGAATCCCCGTGACCTTCTCGGTGCGGATGAGCGCCCCCGGCGCTCCGGCCGGAAGCGGGTCGGGCGGGGTGTAGAAGGCCGGGATGCCCGTGGCGCCGACGTCGGCGCGGACGACCTGGGGGGCACGGGGCCCAGCGGGCACTTTCGCGGTAGCGGTCACTTTCGGGCTGCTGCACGCGCCGAGGGCGACGGCGACAACGAGCACGAGAGCGCCGACACCAGGGGTCCCGACAGGCGCGCGGCGAAGTGAACGCAACGGAGACATCTTCCCCCTTCAGGTCCCGATTCTGGTGCGGCTCGGGGCGCTCAGGAGACTATCCGGCAGCCCGTCGGTGCAACAGCCTCCCGATGACGATCGAGACCTCGTAGAAGACATACAGCGGAACGGCCAGGGCCAGCATCGAGAAGGGGTCCCCGCTCGGGGTGATGACGGCCGCCACCGTCACGATCCCGACCAGGGCCCATCGACGCCAGGAGGCCAGTTTCGCCGGGCTCAACACGCCCACGAGCTCCAGGGCGACGAGGACCACCGGGAACTCGAAGGTGATGCCGAACACCGCCATGAGGGCCATCACGAGGCCCACGTACTTGTTGGGGTCGTAGATCTGCTGCAGGGTCGGTCCCCCCACGCTCCCGAGGAAGCGAAGGGCATGGGGAAGACTCACCAGCGCCAGCCAGGCACCGGCGCTGAAGAGGATGAGCGAGGCGGCCACGAAGGGCACGACATAGCGCTTCTCGTTGCTGCGTAGTCCTGGGGTCACGAAGCGCCATATCTGCCACAAGATGACGGGAGAGGCCAGAAACGCCCCGGCATACATGGCCACGTGGACCCGAAGGGTGAGGCCGTCGAGAGGACCTGTCACATACAGGCTGCAGTGGGGGCTGACGCGGCAGTACGGCGCTTGGAGCCAGTGCAGGATATGGGGATACACCACGAATGCCACGCTGCACGTCACGACCAGGGCGATCCCGGTCACGAGCACCCTGCGCCGGAGCTCGGCCAGGTGCCCTCCGACGGACGTGGGCTCGGGAACCCGATGTCGGGCGCGATGCAGCGTGATGATGGACATGGGTGATGGTAAAGACGATCGTCAGTTCATCAACGAGACGTCTGGCTCCGCCGCCACTTCCACCCGGGGAGCAAGGTGGGGGCGAGGGGCCACGGAGGAGTCGCCCGGCGCGAACGGGGGGTCACCCACGAAAGGCTGCTCGGTTGGCGACAGTCCGACGGGTGTCTGCGGCGCCGTGGCATCGACCGGATCGGCGTCAGCTGTCACCATGACGGGCTCGGCACGAGAGGTCACACCGTGCTCGTCGGCCAGCCGGTCGAGCAAGGAGACGGGGGACCGCACCGCCCGGGCGATCTCCGTCGTCGACGGCAGGTCGGGGAACGCGCCGCGTACTTCAGTCTCGAGATGCGCCCGCCACCGCGTGAACTCGCTCCACATCGCTCCGACCCGACGTGCCGCCGACGGCAACTTGTCGGGCCCGAGCACGATGAGGGCGATCACGAGGATCATCAGCAGCTTGGGGGGACTGAGGAGGATCATGACGATCCCTTCACTCGGCTCGGTCTAGGCCTGACCGCCGATGTGCGCACCCGTGGTGGCGTCAGTGTCCGATGACGTGGACGTGCCGTGTACCTCGTCCAGCCCCTTTTTGAATTCGGACCGCGCCGACCCCAGCGAGCGGGCCAGTTTCGGGATCTGTGTGCTCCCGAACAGCACGGCCACCACCACGACGAGGACGACGATTCCGTCCAACCCGAATATTTCAGCAAGCATGGCGTTGCTCCTTTTCCTGTAGGTGTTCCTGTACGGATTGCCGCTTGGCGACACGCGAGTTGATGTCCCGGGGAGGCGCCAAGGTCAAGGTGTCGACGGCGGACTCGATCAGGTGCAGCCCCTCGAGGCCCGGGAGCCGCCCCACCGAGCGGTCGATGCGTTGTGCCGCCGCCCCCCCCTCGGCGTCGCCGAAGAGGTGGTTCACGAGGAACTTCACCTCGGGCTCGGGCATGACGCCGGTGCCGACCGGCGCCCAGTAGCGCCGCAGGGCGAAGCGCGTGAGGCGTCGAGCCGTGGCGCTGTCGGCGAGCCGCTGACGGGCCCCGATCGAGTAGAAGTCGATGTGCCTGCCTTCTTGGCGCATGATCCGGCGGAGCAGCTCCGACAGCACGGGATGCTTGGCCTTGGCGGCGAGGCGCCCATAGCCGGCCTGGGTCGTCCATTCGTTGACCGCGCCCCACGTCAGGTGGACGGCGACGATGTGCCGGGTCAGGGCCGAGGCAAGGGTGAATGCCACCGGCTTGAGCGCATCGCGCCGGGGCATGCGACGTCGCGACGCCGCCAGTCGGTCCCGCCCCGCGGGCTCGTGATGGGCCCGCAGCACTTCGGCGATCGCCTCGCCGTGCCAGTGCTCCTCGTAGCACCAACAGGCCAGGAAGGCCGTGACCTGGGGGTCGCGGTGGGCCCGGGTGGCGAGCAGGTCGCGCAGGTAGCAGGCGGTGTGGCCCTCCACGTCGTGCATGTAGCGGAGGCAGCGCAAGGTGGCAGGGTCGAGGGGGTGCTGGCGGAAGGCGCCGAAGTCGATGTCGTCCACCTGCAGGCGCTCCGACCGCTGGATCAGGGAGTCGATATCTGTCGTCACGGCTCGTCTTCGACACACCACGGCCGCCCGGATGTGTGTCGACGCGGTTCGGGGCCCAGATGGTCGCTTCCGGGGGCGGCCCGGGCGGGCAGCCACGCCGGGGATAGCCTCGTGCTGTGGCCGGCCGCTCATCCAGGTCGATGGGCGGCTCCGAAAACCCTTTCGACATGCTGAAGCTCGAGACGGCCAGCGACGCCGCCTTGATGGTGGCGATCGCTCGGATGCACGAGCCGGCGTTGGCGGAGGCGTACCGGCGTCACGGGGGAGCGGTGCTCGCCCTGGCCCGGCGCGTCCTGGGCTCGGCCGACCTCGCCGAAGAGGTCACCCAGGAGGTCTTCGTGGACCTGTGGGACTCTCCGGAGCGTTTCGACCCCGGTCGGGGAGCGCTGCGGACCTTTCTCATGACCAAGGCCCACGGGCGTGCGGTGGACATCGTCCGCTCGGAGTCGGCCCGCCGCCGGCGCGAGGAGCGCACCGTGCGTGAGACGGTGGTGTCGGGCTACGACATCGAGCACCAGGCCTGGGACCTCGCCATCGCCGAGCAGGTGAAGGCGGCGGTCACGAGCCTGCCGGCCGAGGAGCGCACCGCCATCGAGATGGCCTACTTCGACGGCCACACCTACCGCGAGGTGGCCTCGATCCTGGGACAGCCCGAGGGCACGGTGAAGAGCCGGATCCGCAGCGGGCTGGGTCGGCTGCGCTCGGCACTGGCACAACACGGAGTGGAGACTGCGTGGACAGAGCCATGACCCACGACGAGATCTCGCAGCTGCTGGGCGCGTTCGCCCTCGACGCCGTCGACACCGACGAGGCCGAGGCGATCCGCGCCCACCTGGTCGAGTGCCCTCGGTGCGCCTCCGAAGTCGCCGAGCACTGGGAGGTCACCGGTCTCATCGCCAATGTGGGGGTGGACGCACCGGCCGAGCTCTGGGACCGCATCGCGGCGCAGATCGACACCGACTCCGGCGCCCGTCGGCCCGCGCCCCTACACCTGGCGTCATCGTCGCCAGCTCCGAGCCGCGCCCCCACGACGGTCCGCAGACGACTGGCGTGGTCGACGGTGGGGACCATCGCCGCTGCCGCCGCGGTCGTGGCCGTGCTCATGGCCGTCCAGGTGGGGCGGCTCGACCAGCGGGTGAGCCAGTTGGGACTCGCCACTCGCCACAACGAACTGACCCAGGCCGTCCAGGCCGCGTTGCTCGAGCCCGATGCCCAGAAGGTGACGCTGGCGGACACGGGCTCCGCCACGGGAGGGACATCGCCGGGGAACGGAGCCCGAGCGGCAGTGGTGGTGGTCCTGCCCGACGGCTCGGCGTTCTTGGTCAACACGGGTCTCCCCCGGCTGGCCTCGGATCGGACCTATCAGCTGTGGGGAGTCGTCAACGGGCAGACGGTGTCGTTGGGCCTGCTCGGGAGCCAACCCCGCGACGTGGCGTTCACGGTCAACCCCTCCGCCCCCGTCAAGGCGTTCGCCGTCACCGACGAGGTTGCGGGTGGGGTGGTCCGGACGACGCACACCCCGGTGGCACTGAGCACCTCGGCCTGAGGACGACGGGCGTCGCCGGCCCGTCGCGTCACCGGGCGTGGGAGAGTGGGCGCCGAGCCCGACGCCGGTGCCGGGTCGGCCCCTGGGGAGGAACGCACCATGAGTCTTCCGAGAGTCGTGTCACGAGACGAATGGCTGGTGAAGCGCAAGGAGCTGCTGGCCCAGGAAAAGGCCATGACCCGGGCGCGAGACGCCTTGAGCACCACCCGCCGGGAATTGCCGATGGTCAGGGTCGACAAGGACTACGCCTTCGAAGGCCCGGGCGGGACGGTGGGCCTGCAGGATCTGTTCGACGACCGGCGCCAGCTCATCGTGCAGCATTTCATGTTCGATCCGGCCTGGGACGAGGGCTGTCCCAGTTGCACCGGCGCCGCCGACGAGCTATCTGCCGGCCTGCTCCGACACCTGCAGGCCCGGGACACGAACTTCGTCGTGGTCTCCCGGGCGCCGCTCGAGAAGATCGAGCGGTACAAAGCCAGCCGGGGTTGGTCCTTCCCCTGGTACTCGTCGTTCGGCACCGATTTCAATTACGACTTCAACGTGACCATCGATGCGTCGGTGGTCCCGGTGATGTGGAACTACCGGACGATGGACGAGCTGGCCCAGGTGGACATGGCCTGGCTCGGGGAGGGATCGTCGGAGCAACCCGGCTACAGCATGTTCCTCCGGGACGGCGACGCCATCTTTCACACCTACTCGGTGTACGCACGCGGCACCGAGATGCTCGGTGGCGCCTACTACTTCCTCGACCTGACCGCTCTGGGGCGTCAGGAGGAGTGGGAGGAGCCCAAGGGACGCGCTGACAACGCCCGGGCATCGCTCCCCGACTTCTCGGCCTGAGTCACCGGCGCAGGGCCCGGTGCCGCCAGGATGGCTCGCGGGCCCGACGATGCCGGCCGTCGGGTGCGGTCAGCACCCCTCACGCCCCTCGGGGTACCACCATTGGCGCAGGCCACGGGACATGAGTAAATGGTGCTCGTGACCAAGCCCGTGCCAGGGACGTAACGGACATGGGTCTTTTTTGGTTCCGGTGGCGTGCCGAATGGCGGGCCAGGTGGCGATCGGCCCTTCTGCTTGCTGTGGTGGTGGGCATCGGCGGGGGCTTGGCGCTGGCCGCGCTCGCCGGTGCCCGTCGCTCCGAAGCGGCCATGCCCCAATTCGTGGCGTACAGCCTGCCCGACGACGGTGGATTTCTGTACGGAAGCCTGTCGGCGCCGGGGCCCGCCGCCGGGGCCGGTGCCAACTCGCTGGCCCTGCCCCCCTTGGCACAACGTGTCGTCGATCTCCCGCAGGTCGCCGCGTATTTCAGGGCTCCCCACCTGTTCGTGACGACGGACCCCTCCGGCCGCCACAACACAAGCGCGGCGATCATCGGCACCACCGATGCCGACCTCTATCACCGCGTCGACCGACCGCTGGTGGTGGCCGGACACCTCCCCGATCCCAGCCGACCCTTCGACGTGGCGATCAACGAGGTGGCCGCCGAACAGGACCATCTTCACGTCGGGAGCCGCCTCCACCTCTACGCCTATTCGGCCGCGCAATTCCACAACGGTGCGCTCACGGGAGGGGTCGAGCTTCGGTCCCAGGCACCGGTGGGACCACGGTTCACGGTCCGGGTGGTGGCCATCGTGCGATCTCCGCAGGATGTCAACGCCGTCGTGCCGTTGCTGGCCAAGCAGGACGTGTCCTACGAGGGTGATCAGAACGTCTACACGACACCCGCCTTCCTTCCCCGCCTCGCCGCCGGGCTCCACAGCCCGGTGCAACAGGTCGCGCAGATCAACCTCGTCGGCGTGAGACTCCGTCACGGTGCCGCTGATTGGCAGGCGTTCTCGGCGGCCGCCAACACGATCGGGCACGGCCGGATCTTCACCAGTGCCGGCAACGTGTACAACATCCGGACGGACGCGGCCAGTGCCGAGCGGGGCATCCACCTCGAGGCAGTGGCCCTCCTCCTTTTCGGTGCCATCGCCGGCCTGGTGACGCTGCTCCTCGTCGGTCAGGCCATCGCCCGGCAGGTCATGCTCGAGAGCGACGACCTCACCACGTTGCGCAGCCTGGGTGCCACCAGATCCCAGCTGCTCCTCGTCGTCTCGTTGCGGTCGACGGTCATCGCTGTGGCCGGCGGTGTGCTCGCCGTCGCCGTGGCGGTGCTGTGCTCGCCGCTCATGCCGCTCGGTTTGGCGCGCCAGGCCGAGATCCATCTGGGGTTCAACGTGGATGTGCTCGTGCTGGTCCCAGGGTTCTTCGCCGTGATCGTGCTCATCGCAGCTCGTTCCATGCCCCCGGCGTGGCGAGCCAGTCGCCGCTCTCTGGCTTCGACGGGTGACAGTGCTACCGACGTCCGGTTGTCACGCACCGCCGAAGCCGTCAGCCGAACGTCATTGTCGCCCGTGGCCAGCATCGGAGTGCGCTACGGGCTGGAGCCCGGCCGGGGGCGCACGGCGGTGCCATTGTTCAGCGCCGCCGTCGGGGCGGTGGTGGCGGTGACCGCTCTCGTTGCCGCGCTGACCTTCGGGGCCAGTCTCGGGCATCTCCTGGACAGCCCGCGCCAGCAAGGGTGGAACTGGGACGTCCTGGTCGGCAATCCCAACAGCACCACCGACCAGGAGGCGTCGGGAGGAGCGCTGCTGGCGCACAACCGCTTCGTGGGCTCGTATTCCGCCATTGCCATCCTGGCGGGCGCCGAGCAAGGCAACGTGGTCATCGACGGCCGGGTGGTCGACCTCCTGCTCGCCTTCGACCCCGTGAAGGGAACCGTGTACCCGCCGCTGGTCCAAGGCCACGTGCCACGGGCGGGGGACGAGGTGGTGTTGGCGAGCAAGACGCTCCAGGCGCTGCACCGGCATATCGGCCAGGCGATCCAGGTGGCCGGGGGCACAGGGCGACCGCGCACCCTTCACATCGTCGGGAGCATGATCGCGCCGTCGGTGGGTGACCTCTTCACCAACGGCATGGGCGACGGCGGTTGGGTCTACGGGCCCGCCGTGCGCCAGCAGCTGGAGCAGGCCCCTCCCAGTGCCAATGGCCCACCGGCGACCGTGTTCACGCTCTTCGCCGTCCGCTATGCGCACGGCGTGTCGCCGGCGATGGCCTATGCCAGCTTGCGCCACGACTTCGGGGCGACCGTGCTCACGCAACTCCCGTCCGAGGACGTCCTCAACCTCCAGAGCGTCGACGGCCTGCCGCCGTTGCTGGCCGCACTGGTGGTCTTCTTGGGCGTGGCGACGGTCGGGAACACGCTCGTCGCCTCGGTTCGCCAGCGTCGCCGCGAGCTCGCCATCTTGAAGACGATCGGCTTCGTCCGGCGCCAGGTGGCGGCCGTGGTCGCCTGGCAGGCTACGTCCTTCTCCCTGGTCGCCTTGGTGGTGGGCATCCCGCTGGGCGTCGTCGGTGGCCGCTGGGCTTGGAATCTCGTGGCTTCGGGCATCGGCTCGGTGTCGCCGCCGGTGGTCCCGACGGTCGCCATTGTCGTGACCGTGCCCGCGGCGCTGGTGGTGGCGAACGTCATGGCGGCATGGCCGGGGTGGGTGGCGGCGCGCGTGGCCCCGGCTGTGGTGATGCGAAACGAATAGGCCGGCGCTAACGACTCGGGAAGTGGCTCTCCCCGAGCACCTCGCACACCGAGATGTCGTAGGAGGAGTAGAACCGGTCGCGGCCCATCTGCTGCGCGTCACGGTGCTCGGGATGGTCCCGCCAGGCGCGATGGGTCTCTCTCGACTCGAAGGTGACGATCGAGACCCGCTCACCGTCGTCGGCTTCGAAGGCCTTGAACTCCACGAACCCGGGCATGGTTCGGGCCAGGTCCAAGATGCGCTGCGCGGTGTGGTGATACTCGTCGACCGACTCGGGCCGGAGCCGTGAGCGGAACACGGTGACGATGCGCGGGCCGTCGGCCCCGGTCGAGTCACTCACGCCGTGAGGCGCTGCTCGATGGCCTCGAGGGCGGACTCGTCGCCTTGGGCACGCGGCCCGGTGAACCACTTTCGGGCGCTCACCAGCCAGAAGATACCGGCGTAGGCCAGGACGACCCCGACCGCCACGATGGTGTAGTTGAAGTTATGCCAAGTGATGGGGCTGGCGGTAGGGAGCAGGAAGAGGATGGTGATGATCCCGACCCAGACGATGCCGACCCAACCCACGATCGCGCTCCATTTCCCGAGGTTCCACGGGCCCGGCGTGAAGGTGTCGCCGGCCAGCCGGCGCAACAACGTGGGGATGACGTAGGCGATGTAGAGGCCGATGACCGCGATCGAGATCACCGCCCCGTAGGCGACCGAGCTCCACATCGACGGGATGGCCAGAATGAAGGCGAACACCACGGCGAAGTAGATCGAGCGGCTTGGTGTGCGGGTCCGGGGGTTGATGTGGTGCAAGAACTTCGACCCGGGGATGGCGCCGTCCCGGGAGAAGGCGTAGATCATGCGTGAGTTCGCGGTCACCGAGGCCATGCCGCAGTAGGCCTGGGCCACCATGGCCACCACAAGGAGCCATTCACCCCCGTGCCGTCCGATGGCGTCGATCCATATCTGCACCGGCGCTACGCCAGTCGAAGAGGTCAGCGCCTTGGCATACTCGGCGGTGGTGGGGATGGCGTAGGTGATCCCCACGAGCAGCACGAATCCGGCGATGATCGAGACCCAGATGGAGCGGACGATTCCCTTGGGCCCTGCCACCGCGGCATTGTGCGTTTCCTCGGTCATGTGGGCCGAGGCGTCGTACCCCGTGAAGGTGTATTGCGCCAGCAAGAGTCCGATCATGAACACATAGAAGGTGTTGTGATACCCGGTCTCGTTGACCAACTTGGTGAAGACGAACGAGGCCGAGGCGTGATGAGCGGGAACAACCAGAAGAACGATGGTGATCAACAGCACACCGAGGATGTGCCACCACACACTGACATCGGAGAGGAAGGCCACCACGCGGATGCCGAAGATGTTGAGCGCGGCGTGGATGATGAGGATGCCCGCGTAGATCAGCAAGGTGTGCCCGGGTGTGGCCCCCCATCCGGTGGTGAGATTGAGAAAGGCGTTGAAGAAGAGCGAGAACCCGTAGTCGATGCCGGCGGTGACGGCCACTTGGCCGAGCAGGTTGAACCATCCGGTGAACCAACTCCAGGCGGCCCCGTTGCGTTTGGCCAGCTTGGCCGACCAGTAGTAGAGGCCGCCGGCGGTGGGATAGGCCGAGCACACTTCGGCCATGCCCAGCCCGACTACCAGGGTCATCAACCCGACCAGGATCCAGCCCCAGGTCATGTCCACAGGACCGCCGTTGGTCATGGCGATGCCGTAGGCGGTGAGGCATCCCGACAGGATCGAGATAATGGTGAACGACACGGCGAAGTTCGAGAACCCGCTCATCCGCCGCCGGAGCTCCTGGGCGTAGCCGAGCTCGTGGAGCTTCTTGGTGTCGGCGTCCATCTGGCTTGCGGCGTCGGCGCTGATCGACATGACTACCCCCATCGTCGGGGTCGACGGTGGTCCCTTGCCTACCCACCCCCGGCCGGCACTCTCGAGCACCCGACCACTGGCGTGAGGTGTCGTTCACAATCCGTCCGGAACGTCCGGTCGGGAGGCGCCAGACAAACGATCGGCAGCTGGCGTCACTAGAACAGTTCGCCGTCCTTGTGTCAAGGATCGGCAGGCGGAGCGCCCTGTTCCCTGACCGGTTCCGGTGCGCTCATGACTCGCTCCGGTGCGCACGCTGCCGCGGGGCGCGTCCGGCTTCGGTGCGGGCTGTCCGCGCCCGCTACAACCCCAGCGGTCGAATGGGGCTGAAGACGAGCGCGGGGTCCGCTTTCCAGTCGATGCCGGGCACGTCGACGAACAGCTCGATCTCGTTGCCGTCGGGGTCGAGGATGTAGAGGCTGTGGGTGACGGTGTGATCGCTCGTCCCGACCACGGTGGCACCCGCCTCCTGCACGCTTCGCAGCGCGTCGCGCAGCTCGTCGTCGGTGTCGCCGACCTTGAGGCCGAAGTGGTAGAGGCCCACGTGGCGGCCGCGGGGCAACGCCTGTGCGTCTTCGCCCACCTCGATGAGCAACAGCTCGTGATGGGTGCGGTTCGAGGGGGCCGAGAAGGCGGCCGCCGGGAATCCGAGCTCCTCGGTGGGCGCCAACTGCCGCCACCCCAGGACGTCGCGGTAGAAGGCGGCCGACCGCTCGAGGTTGTGCACGTACAGCACCAGGTGCCCGAGCTCTTTGACTTCCATGGGTCTTCTCCTCCACGCGTGACCACACCGCACAACCGGCCTCGACCGCCGACTATTCCTCAGGGTGGACCATATGCCCGTCCCCGGGGTGGACCATATGCTCGATCGGCATGGACCTCTCCGCCGCCGAGATCCGGGTGCTCGGGAGCCTCGTGGAGAAACAACTCACGACGCCACAGCAGTATCCCCTCACGCTCAACGCCCTGACCCTGGCCTGCAGCCAGTCGTCCAATCGCGATCCCGTCGTGGACTACGACGAGGCCACGACGGAGTCGGCCGTGACCAGTGTCAAGAGCCGGGGACTGGTGCGGTTCGTGCACCCGTCGCACGGGCGCTCGGCCCTTCGCTACGCCCACACCCTCGACGAGGCACTGGGGCTCGAGACCCGTCCGCTGGCCCTGCTGGCCGTGCTGATGCTTCGCGGCCCGCAGACCCTGGGGGAGTTGCGGACCCGCACCGAGCGCATGGTGCAGTTCTCCGATCTCCACGAGGTCCAGGCCGAGATCGACGCCCTGGCCACGCGGACCGAGCCCGTGGTGCTCCGCCTCCCTCGGGGCCCGGGGCAGAAAGAGGACCGCTACGGCCAGCTGCTCGGCGTCTCGGCGCGCGCCACACCGTCGGATCGGCGCCCCGAGGCCCCGGCGGTGGCGCCCGAGGTCGGGCCCATCCCGGCCGGCGTGGCGGGGCCAAGGGTGGCGGCCCCCGACGAGGTCACCGCATTGAGAGCCGAGCTGGCGGAGCTTCGGGGCGAGGTGGCGGCGCTGCACCGCGCCCTCGACGACCTGCGCGAGCAACTGGGGGCCTGAGCGCCGTGCCCATCCCCGGGGCCGGCTCCGGCATGATGGGACCACGGTGCACACGTCACCACGGGACACAGTGCAACTGACAGAAAGCAACTGACAGAAAGCAACTGACAGAGATGGAGGATCGATGAACGCCGCGGCAGGTTCGCCACCGACGATCGTGGTGGGTGTGGACGGGTCCGAGCCCTCGAAGCGCGCCCTGCGGTGGGCCGCCGATCAGGCCAGGCTCACCGGTGCGGAGCTCCAGGTCATCACGACCTGGGAGTACCCGCCGACACTGGGATGGGCTCCCCCCTATCCGTCGGACTTCGACCCCGACAAGGACGCACGCCAAGCCTTGCAGGAGACGATCGACGCCGTGCTCGGGCCCGACCACGGGGTCGTGCTGCACCTGACCGTGACCGAAGGTCATCCTGCCTTCGTGCTCACCGAGGCCGCCCGGAGTGCCGAGCTCCTCGTGGTGGGGAGCCGAGGCCACGGTGCCTTCGCCGGCATGCTGCTCGGGTCGGTCAGTGAGTACTGCACCTCACACGCACCGTGTCCCGTGGTGGTGGTGCGGCACTCCGACGACTCGCCGTAGCCACCCCCGGCGTCATGCCTGCGGGCGGGGCCCGTCGTCGGCGTAGCGGCACACGCGGGTGGCGAAGCCTCGCACCATGCGTTGCAGGACGAACCGGATCGCTCCTCCCGTGCCGGGGATGAGCGGCTCGACACTGCACCGCCACGTCACGACGGTGCCCGACCCGTCATCGTCGAGATGCACGTCGGCCCGGTAGTGGCGTACCGGGAGCCCGCGTACCACCACGTAGCCGAGGTGACGCGGCGGGTCCCAAGCGACGACCTCTTCGTTGCTCGCACCGGGGCCGAAGGCGAAGCGCCGCAACGCTCCCACGCCGTCGGGCGCAGGGTGGCCCGGGCGCAGGAGGTCGGTGCGGGTCATCCAGGACCACTCCTTCCAGCGCGTGGCGTCGCCGATGAGCGGCCAGATCGCCGCCGCCGGCGCGCTCGACCGGGCCGATGCTTCGAACTGGTGTCGTCGGGCCACGTCAGGCCGTCAGGTGGTCCTTCAGGGCTTGCAGGCTCTGCTGGTAGACCTGGTGCATCATGTCGAGCAGGTCGTCGTCGGTGTCGACGTCCCACGTGACGTGTGAGCCGGCTCCGTTCGGCGTCACCGTGATCGTGGCCTTGTGGTTGATCACCGGCACGCCGCCGACGATCCCGTACACGAGCTCGCGCTCTTCCTCGTCGCGTCGTTCGAGGCGCTCGATGATCTCCATCCCGCCCATCTTGAGGACCCGGTCGTCGCCGTCGAGGTGACACGACTCGATCCCGGGCATCCAGTCGCCGATGCCACCGAAGTCCCCGGTCACCGCCCACACCTCGTCGGCGGACCGGTCGATGTCGATCTCTGCCCGCGCCTTGCCCATCGCCCCTCCATCGCTCAGGAAGGCTGCAGCATGCCACGCCGTCGCGGCGGCGGTCGTGGCCGGTCACGGATCGCAGGTCACGGATCGCCGGTCACGGCGTGCCGGTCAGGTCTCGCCGGTCACGTTTGCAGGTCGAGGACGCCCTCGGCGAGCTCCTGCAGTTCCTGTCGGAACGACGCGGGAGGGACCACGGGCCGGAGGACGAACTTGGAGAACCCGACATCGAGGAACTTGCCCATGAGCCGGCGCAGCCCGTCGGTGCCGTCGGGCACCAGATCACCGATGTCGGCGGTATCGGATCCGACCCCGCCGGCCACCGCCGCGTGGCGGGCGGCCACACGAGCCAGAAGCTGCTCGGGAGGGTCCCCGCGCGTGTAGCCGATGCTCACGCCGAAGTGCTCGGGGTCGATGCGCCGGCCCGCCTGGGCGGCGAAGTCTTCGATGACGCTGCGCCCGGCGGCGGCCTCCTCCGGGGTGCACAGCGCCGGGAGCCACCCGTCGCCGAGCATGCCGGCCCGGCGCAGCGCGCCGGGGGCGCTGCCCCCGAGCCACACGTCGAAGGGCTGCTGCTTGGGCTTGGGCTCGACGGTCACGTCATGGAGCTTCCACGACTCGCCTTCGTGATCGACGCCGTCTTCGGTCCACAACCGCCGTAGGAGCGGGAGCAGCTCGTCGAGCTGCCGACCCCGGTCGCCGGCTCCGACCCCCATGGCGTCGAGCTCGGCGGCGCGCCGCAATCCCAGGACGAAGGTGACGAGCAGCCGACCTCCCGAGAGCCGGTCGAGGGTGGCGAGCTGTTTCGCCAACCGCACGGGATTGCGCCCCGGCAGCACCATGGTGGTGCCGATCTTCAGGCGCGGGGCGTGTCCTGCCGCGTAGGCCATGGCCGCCAGAGGGTCGTCGCCGGGGACGGTGAGGACATCGGACCACCACAGCGAGTCGAACCCGTGCGATTCGAGGTCGTCCACGAGCTGACCGAGCTCGTCGCCGGACATGACCGACGTCCCGGTGCCGATCCCGATGCGGACCTTCACCGCTGCTCCCGGCTGCAGTGCGCACATCGGGTGCCTGGCGCCTCCATCAACCCGAAGGCTAGTGGCGGGTGGGCGCTGCTAGCGTCGCCGGGCAGCCCAGACAGAGGAGCGTGACCATGAACGCCGAAGAGGCCGCTCGCGCCAGCACCGAGGCCGTCGCCTATCTGCCCGCCGGTTTCATGATGGCCGGCGCCACCTACAAGCGCGGGGGCGAGCTCGGCTTCGACGGCGTCGACTTCTACTTCGCCGGCCGCGGTGGAGCCCTCGGTGAGGTGGAGGCCGGCGTGGTCGCCGCCGCCTTCGTGTTCTTCAACCCCGACACCATCGACAAGGCCTGGGAGCGCACCCGGTCGGTGATGTCGCGCCGCCAGTCGGCCGAGGCCTTCGTCGGATGTCTGCACGCCTGGGCGCACAAGCACCTCCCTCAGGAGGTGGACTACGCCCGTCTGGCGGATCTGCTGGGACGGATCAACGACGCCGCGTCGCCGGCGGCCGCACCGCTGTTCGCGGCGTGGAAGGCGCTTCCCGAGCCCACCGACCCCAAGGCCCTGGCGTTGCAACGGCTCAATGTGTTGCGAGAGTTGCGCGGCGCGGTGCACGGCGCCTCGGTGCTGGCGCTCGGGTTGGAGCCGCTGGAAGCGGTCCTCATCAAGACCCCGTTCATGACCGAGCTCTTCGGATGGGTCGAGCCCTTCCCCGAGGTCGAGGCGCGCCACGACCAGTGGGACCAGGCCGAGGTGTCGACCAATCGCATCATGGCCCGCGCCTACTCGGTGCTCGACGAGAGCGAGCTCTCCGAGCTCGTCGACCTCTCGAGCGCGGCGCACAAAGGCGTCAGCTGAGCGAGGAGGCTCAGGCCTCTTCGTTCAACAGGGACTGCACCTCGGCCAAGGACGAGCCTTCGTGGGGCACGGCCAGCGTCGAGGTCCGGAGGTCGTCGGGCGCCACCAGGGTCCCGGTGTGGCGGACCTGGCCGATGAGGTCGGAGAGGGTGCTCCGGAATTCCACCTCGTCGCTGCGCTCCATGGCGTCGGCCAGTTGCTGGTCGAGCTGCTCGATGGCAGGGATGTCGGCGTCGGGGACCTCGAAGCGTCCTTCGCCGAGAATGCGGACGATCATCAGCCGTCGCTCCCTTCGGGTGTCGGCGTGCCGTTGCCCGAGGCCGCCGCGCCGCCGGGCCCGCCGTTGGTCCCCGGGGCGGCCCCGGGGGGAAGGCTGGCGCTGGGCTCGGCGGCTCCGGCACCGATCTGCGCCTTGAGCGCGGCGAGCTCGGCGTCGACCTGTCCCGCCTTGGAGGTGGCGTCGAGCTGCTTCTGGATGTCGTCCCCGCCCCCGCCGAGCGCGTCGGGGAGCGCCCCGGTGTCGAGGAGCTCGTCGATGGCTCCGGCCCTCGCCTGCATCTGGGCGATCTTGTCCTGGGCCCGGTCGAGGGTCATGCCGGCGTCGGTCATCGACTCGGAGATCCCCGAGACGGCCTCGCCGATGCTGGCCTGGGCCTTCGACGCCGTGTAGCTGGCCTTGAGCGTCTCCTTCTTGGTGCGGAAGGCGTCCACCTGGGCCTGGAGCCGGCTGGCCGTGGTCTCGAGCTGTTGCTGCTGGGTCTCGACCTGCTGGTGCTGGGTCCCGAGGCTCTCGAGCTGTTCCGCCAACGTGGCCCGTCGGGCCAGCGCTTGGCGGGCCAGGTCCTCCTGGCCTTGGCCCAGCGCCTGCTTGGCCTGGTCTTGGAGCTTCTGTGCCTGGGCCTGGAGCTGCGTCGCCTGGAGCTCGAGGCGCTTGCGGGCGGTCGCCACATCGGCGAGGGCTCGGCGCACCTTGGTGAGGTTCTCCATCTGCTTCTCGTAGGAGAGGTCGAGCATGTCCGCAGGGTTCTCGGCCTTGTCGAGCGCCTTGTTCGCCTTGGCCTGGACGATCCCGGACAACCTCTTCATGACACTCATGCTGTTCTGGCCTTTCTTCCTGGTCGGTACCGATCAGAGCACGTCGTGACCGGTTAGTCGAGAGCGGGGGCACCACCGGGGGGGAGCAGCGGGGCGCGCCCGTGGCCCTCGAATTCGGCCCGCAGGGCGAGTCGGTCGTGGTCGGTGAGGATCTGGTAGCGCAGCGCGACGCGCCCGGGGCTCCACAGCACCGGGTCCGCGCACTCCCACCCCTGGGCCCGAAGCGTTGCCTTGGTGATCTTGCCCGTGGCGGTGAGCGGGAGACCCGGCGACAACCGGATGAAACGCGGTGGCCACTTGGTCCCGAGGTCGGGCTGGGACCCGAGGAAGGTGGCGAAGCCTTCGGGGTCGAAACTCGCCCCCGGGCGGAGCTCCATGGTCGCCATGACCTGGTCTCCGGATCGGGGGTCGGGGACGGCGTAGACGGCGGCGGCGGCGACGTCGGGGTGACGTTCGATGACTCGTTCGATGGGGGCGGCGGCGAAGTTCTCGGAGTCGACCCGCAGCCAGTCCCCGCCTCGCCCCGCGAAGTAGAAGTAGCCGGCCGCGTCGCGATAACCGAGGTCGCCGGACCAGTACCAGCCGTCGTGGACTCGTTCGGTGTTGCCGTCGGGGTTCTTGTAGTAGCCCTCGAAGCCCCGACCCCCGGTGCGGTTCACGATCTCGCCGATGGCGTCGCCGGCGTTGACGAGCCTGCCGCCGTCGTCGAATCGGGCCCGGTCGCATTCGCGCCGGGTGTCGGGATCGATCACCGCCACGTCATCGGTGGGCGGGGGCACCCCGAGCGAGCCCGGGGGAGTGTCGGGGGTGACGTTGATGGAAGTGCCCCCCTCGCTCGATCCGTAGCCCTCGACGAGACGACAGGCGAAGCGCTGCTCGAAGATGGCGCGGTCGGGGCCCGACGCCTCGGTGCCGAACCCCAGGCGCAGCGGGTTGTCGGCATCGTCGTCGCCGGCGGGGGTGGCGAGCACGTAGGCGAGCGCCTTGCCGACGTAGGTGAAGCGCGTGGCGCGGAAGTGACGGACATCGGCGAGGAAGCGTGACGCGCTGAAGCGGCCCGCCACCGCCACCGAGGCGCCGACGGCCAGGGCCGGCGCCCACAGGGCCATGATGGCGTTGCCGTGGAAGAGCGGCATGGGGCAGTAACAGATGTCGGGGCGTTCGAATCCGTAGATCTCCGCGGCACGACCGGCGATGGCCGCCAGGCGCCCCTGGCTGCAACGCACGGCTTTGGGGTCCCCCGTGGTGCCCGAGGTGAAGAGCAGGAGGAGCAGGTCGTCGGGTGAGACCGGAGGCGGCACCGTCTCCGGACCGGAGGGGGCAAGGAGCTCGAGGCGGGAGCGGTAGTCCTCGGCCTCGACGCGCAGGAGCCCCGTCTGGAGAACCCCGAGGTCGAGGCCCTCGAGAAGCCCCGCCCCGGCCTCATCGGTGACGAGGAGCTGGCAGTCGGTGAAGCGGATGTCGCGGGCGAGCTCGTCTCCCCGTCGGGTGGGGTTGATGCCGACCACGGTCGCCCCCGCCAGTGCCGCGCCTCCCAGCCACAAGAGGTACTCGGGCTCGTTGTCCAGCAGGATCCCGATGTGGAACGGTCCGGGTCGGCGCAGCGCCGATGCCAGCCCGGCCCGGAGCCGGCTCTCGGACACGACCCGGCGCCACGACCATGCGGCGTCGCCGTAGTGCAGTCCGGGGTTGTCGTCGCCGCGGCGCGCCTCGAGGAGATCGGCCACGGTGCGGGCGACGACCCCGTCGGACGGGGCCGTCAGGTGTGGGCGCTGCGATCCGTCTCCGGGCGGGCTGGCCACGTCCGCCGAGCGTAGGGGATGCGGTGTGTCAGCTCTGATCGAGTGCCGGGGCCAGGTAGCCGTGCATGACGGTGCGCCCCGAGCTCTCCCGTATCCAGACGCTCTTGATCTTCGCCATCTTCAGGGCGCAGGCCATGGTGACGTGGACCGACGTGCCGATCGTGCGGTAGGTGCCGGTCTGCCACCACGAGCCCGAGACGGTGCGGACGAAGACCGACAAGACCTCGCCCGACGGTTGTCCGGACTCGCGCAGGTCCATCGCCGTCCCCCACGGTTCGGGGGTCAGGCGCGCCGTGGCGTGCACCTTGGGCAGCCCGACCAACGCCACCGTGGTCGTTCTCGGGCCCGACGGCCAGGCCAGGCTGAGCGCCAGGACCACGGCCACCAGCACCGCGGCGGCGCTGGACGCTAGGACGTAGCGAGAGCGATGGGCGCGTCGCTCGCGCCGTTCCTCGGCCCGCAGGCGGTCCAGGACAGCCGTCTGCAACCGGAACGGGAGCTCGTGCTCGGTGAAGCGGTCGGGGTCTGCCGCGCCCAGGACCATCGACAGCATCATGAGGTCCTGGCGCTCGTCGCGACACGACGCGCACCCTTCGGTGTGCGCACTCAGCGCCACGCCCTCGTGCACCGTCAGCTGGCCCACGACCTCCATGGCGATGAGGCCCTGGAAGTGCTCGCAGGGGTCGGGCATCACCGGTCCCACCCCATCTCCTCGAGGGCGAGCCGTAAGGTGCGCAACCCATAGAACAACCGGCTGCGGACGGTCCCTTCGGGGATCCCGAGCTCCTCGGCCACTTCTCGTCCCGAACGGCCCCGGTAATAGGTCTCGATGAGGACCTGACGGTGGTCGGGTCGCAGGCGGCCGAGCGCCTCTTCCATCTGCCACCCCACCATGGCGTTCTCGACGTCGTCGTCGACACTGGCGACGTCGGAGGACAGGGTGTCGGTCTGGCGTATGGCCCGGGCGCGGGCGTGGTCGATGACCACCCGCCGGGCGATGGTGAACAACCACGTCCGCAACGTCCCCAGATTGGTGTCGAAACGGTCCCGGGCGCGCCAGGCCCGGATGAAGGTCTCCTGGACCACGTCCTCGGCGGCGCGCGGATCGCCGAGCGAGCGCCGGGCGTAGCCGTCGAGCTCGCCCCCGTGGGCCAAGAACGCCACGCGCAGCCCTGCCGCGTCGGCGGACTCCGAAACGGGGTCCTCGCGCCCAGCGCCACGGGCCGCGTCGGCGACGGGAGGGTCGGTGGGGCTACCAGGCGTGACCATGGCAGAGGTGGCGTGCCGACCGTCGGTCCCGACCGCGTTCCGGATCAATACTGGTAGCCCCCGCCGGATGCGGCGGTGGTGGAGGGCGCCTTGGTGGTGCCGGGAGTGTTGTTCGCTCCCACACTCGCACCTGTCGTCGACGCGGACACCTTGACGACGCTGAACCCGGCGACCCCGTCGCCGGTCACGTGGCCGGCCGAGTCCGACAAGAACGTGTAGAGCGCCTTGCCGTTATAGGTCACCTGGGTAGCGCCGCCGGCCGTCGTCGTCCCGAGCGTCCCCGTCACCCCGGAGCCCCCGGTCGGAGTGGAGCCGGCGGACACGGTGAGGGGGGGCCATGCCGTGGCGCACGCTCCCGTGCAGCTCGTCCCGGCGGCCAAGGTGTAGAGCGGCATGCCGGCGCTGTTCTCGAGGACCTTGCCCGAGCTCGTGCTGGCGCTCATCACGGTTGCGCCGGACGAGGCCGCCGTGGTGCCGGACGAGGCGGTGGTGCCGGTGCCGGTGTTGGCCGCCGTGGTAGCGGAGCTGCTCGGGCTCGACGACCCGCAGGCGGCGAGGGCCAGGGCCACCACGGCGAGGGTCGCCACCGCCGTACCGGGCCGGGCGAGGCGCTTGAGGCCCGGCGATGCGAGCGGGGCGCGACGCCGGGGCGTGGTGGCGGCGTCTGCGTGGTGGTCCATGGTCATGCTCCCTTGATTGGATCGTCGACCGGGCCGGTGTGCTGGCCGGAGTGGTCCTCATCCAAGGATACGGACGAGGGCCTCCCCACGTTCATAACCTTCTGGGAGGGTCACGCTGCTCGGAAGGCCTCGTGGGTACCGTGGCGTGCGATGGCCGAGGAGCAAAACGCCCCTTCGGGGAGCGGTGCGGGCGGAGCCCCCGGGGGCGGGGAGAGCTCGGACGAGGCCCGCCGCGACGGGGCCGAATGGGGCGAGAGGGCACAGAGCGAGCCTCGTTGGCCTGCCACCTTGGCCGTCGCCGCCTCGATCGCCCTGTACTTCGCGCTCCCTGACGAGTTGATCTCGGGTCTCGGGCCGAGGTGGCTGATCCCCGCCCTCGAAGGCGTCCTCGGTGCGTCGCTGTTGATCGCCAATCCCCGTCTCACCCGTGAGTCGCGACGACTGCGCCCCGTCGCCATCGCCCTCATCGCGTTTGTGAACCTCGCCAATGTGGTGTCGTTGGGCGAGCTCGTCCACAAGCTGTTGTCGGTGACGAACGGCCACAGCGCGCTCGATGGTCGGACCCTCATCTACTCGTCGGTGCCGGTATGGGTCACCAACGTCCTCGTGTTCGCCCTGTGGTACTGGGAGCTCGACCGGGGCGGGCCCGTGACCCGGCTCGAGCTCCACCGTCGCCAACCCGACTTCCTGTTCCCCCAGATGACGGCGCCCGACGCCACCCGGCCCGACTGGTCGCCGGCGTTCATCGACTACCTGTACACGTCGTTCACCAACGCCACCGCCTTCAGCCCCACCGACACCATGCCGCTCACGCCGTGGGCGAAGATCCTCATGATGATCCAGTCGCTGGCATCGCTGTTGACGGTGGCCCTCGTGGTGTCGCGGGCCGTGAACATCCTCAATTGACCGACCCGGTCCTGCATTGATCCAGGCGGCGATCTTCGACATGGACGGCTTGCTGGTGGACAGTGAGCCCATCTGGCACGACGTGGAGATCGACGTCTTCGGCCGTCACGGGGTCCCGCTGACGGTTGAGCGCTGCCTCGAGACCAAGGGGATGTACCTGGGTGACGCCGTCGACCACTGGTACGCCCGGTATCCCTGGACGGGGGCGACCCGCGCCGAGGTGGCCGCCGAGGTCGTCGAGGCCATGGCCCGTCGTCTCGAAGCGGCGGTGGAGCTCAAGCCCGGCGCCGGTCGTGCCCTCGACTACTGCCGGGACCGGGGCGCAGTGCTGGCCCTGGCGTCGTCGTCCCCGCACCGGCTCATCGAAGCCGTGGTGCGGCGCTTGGGCCTCGCCGACAGCTTCGCCGTGGTGCATTCGGGCGAGGACGAGCCCGTGGGCAAGCCCGATCCCGCCATCTTCCTCACCACGGCCCGGCTCCTGGGCGTGGACCCGCCCTCGTGTGTGGTGTTCGAGGACTCCGCCGCCGGGGTGCTGGCCGCCAAGGGCGCGGGCATGGCGTGCGTGGCCGTGCCCGAGGCCGACCCCACGGCCGCATCGGGGCTTCCCAGTGCGGGCGGGGCGGGCGAGACGTTGCGGGACGTGCTGCGCCGCGCCGACGTGGTGCTGGGCTCGCTGCTGGACCTCGACGACGCCGTGTGGGCCCGCCTCGAAGCCAGCCCCGGGGCGTGAGCGGTCAGGTGGCCCGGCGTCGCATCTCCTCGACGTACTCGGGGAAGTAGTCGCCGATCACCTCGAGACTGAACCGCCGGAGGATCGATGTGGCCGGCTCCCGTTCGAGCAGGAACTCGAAGGATTGCCGCACGAGCATCGTGTCGTCGCCCGACGACCATCCCAGGGCCTCGAGGAGATGCGGGGGCACGGTCACCGTGTGGGAGGTGGTGTTGGCACCCTCGTGCACCTCGACGTCGAAGGTGCCGTTCTGGGCCCGGGTGGCGCGGATCGAACCCACGCCGCCGACGGTAGTGTGAAACGGCGCTCGCCACGACCCCTCCAGGAGGAACAGTGTCCGATCTCTACGACATCCCCATCCACACGCTGCAGGGCACGCCGTCCTCGCTGGCTCCCTACAAGGGCAAGGCCCTGCTCCTCGTGAACGTGGCGTCTCGGTGCGGGCTCACCCCGCAGTACACCGGGCTCCAGAAGCTCCAGGACACCTTCGGCGACAAGGGGTTCAGCGTGCTGGGCTTCCCCTGCAACCAGTTCCTGGAGCAGGAGCCGGGGACCGCCGACGAGATCGCCGAGTTCTGCTCGGTCAACTACGGCGTCACCTTCCCGTTGTTCGAGAAGATCGAGGTGAACGGCCCCGGTCGTCATCCCCTGTACGACGAGCTCACGGCCAAGGCCGACGCCGAGGGCACGGCCGGGGATATCCAGTGGAATTTCGAGAAGTTCCTGGTCTCGCCCGAGGGTGAGATCGTGCAGCGTTTCCGGCCCGGCGTCGAACCCGAGGATCCCGGTCTCGTGCACGCCGTCGAAGGGGCCCTTCCCGTCGGCGCGTAGCAAGGCCGCGCCGTGGACACCACGCTGATCGACCTCGACACGTCGCGCCGGCAGGTCCTCGACATCACCGACCACGTGGACACCTTCTGCCTCGGACGCGGCGACGGACTGTGCTCGGTGTTCGTCCCCCACGCCACCGCCGGGGTGGCGCTCATGGAGACGGGGTCGGGATCGGAGCCCGACCTCGTCGACGCCCTCGAGCGCCTGTTGCCGCGCGACGACCGCTACCGGCACCACCACGGCGCGCCGGGACACGGTGCCGACCACGTGCTCCCGGCCCTCGTGTCCCCGTCGTTGGTCCTGCCCGTGCTCGGAGGGCGGCCCGCGCTGGGGACGTGGCAGCGCGTAGTGCTGGTCGACACCAACGTCGACAATCCCCACCGCCAGGTCCGGCTCAGCTTCGTCGCCGACTCCTCGGCCCAACTCACCTAGACAGCACGGCTCACCTAGACAGCAGGGCTCACCTAGACAGCAGGGCCCTCGGGCGCCGAAGATGGCGCCCATGACCGATCACCGTTCCCTGGCCGACTCCCTCAGCGCGGCGCTACACCTCGCCGTGGCGCCCATCGGCATCTCCTTCGGCACCGAGGCCCCGGCCGGCGTGCCGGCCTTCGACGAGCCCATGTCCGAGCCCGCCGCCGACGGCCGGGCGGGACGGGTCCCCGCCGGGTGTGTCTTCTGGGTGCGCGCCGCTGAGCGCAGCTTCACCACCGTGCCCGAGGACCACGGCAATTGCTCGGTGGGCCGCTTCACCCACGGGCTCGCCTCCCTCGAGGAGGTGGGCGGCAATGACGACGTGGCGGCGCTGCTCGAGTCGGGATGGGTGGACGCCGACGCGGTGGGCGGCATCCCCTCGATCTCGCAGCGTTCCGACGTCATCACCTACGGCCCGGTGGCCGAGGCCACGACCACGCCCGACGTGGTGCTCCTGCGGGTGAACGGACGCCAGATGATGGTGCTGTCGGACGCCATGCCGGGACTCAAGATCGAGGGCAAGCCCCAGTGCCACATCGTGGCATTGGCCAAGGAGCACGGTGAGGTGGCCGCCAGCGTGGGGTGCGCCCTGAGCCGGGCCCGCACCGGGATGGGGCCCGAAGAGATGACCCTGGCCCTCCCCGGCAGCCGGCTGGCCGAGGTCACCGAGGCGGTGGAGCGCACCGCCGCTATCGACACGGTGGTGGCCAAGTACGCGGCCGAGGACGCCCGGCGCTTCGCGTCAGCGACCTGATCTCAGGGTGCCGCCGACGCGCTTTGTTGCGACGCGTCGAGCACGCAGCGAGGCCCGAGCAACGGAGCGGCCGGCGTCGACGCCTGGACGCAGTTGTTGAGCGCCGTGAGACCGATCGACAAGGGCGGATCGGCGCCGAGGCCGTACCACACCCAGGCCCGGCCCTCGACGCGAGGCAGGCGACCGAGCACGGCGGTAAAGAAGCCCGCCGCATAGGAAAGACCGTGGCCGGTGCCTGTCATCGGCACCACCACCACCTGGACTCCCCAGTCCCGAAGCGACATGCGAATTGTACGAAGGGTGCCGAGCGGGGCTGAAGGCAACGCAGCCAGGCCTCGCCGGGCGACCGACTGCAGGACCGCTGTCGACCCTCGGAACGGTGACAGGCCCTCACTGTGGCGCCCGTCGCCGCCGGGCACGACGGCGAAGCCCCCGACGATACGGAATCCCATGCCGTCGACGGCCTGCCAGCCCATGGCCGCCCCCCCTGGCAACGGGAATGAGAGGACGACCGTGTCAGAGGCGAGCCGGGGCGCGTCGTGGCGGAACCACACGGGCATCGGCTGGCGATGGATCACGAATGGAAAGCTGTATGTCGCACCCACGGGGATCAGCGTGGCGGCGGTCACGGCGGCCAGCAACGCCCCGGCGGCGCCGAGGAGCCGGCGGTCATGACGATGATGGGGCGTCTGGGCGCGCCGGCGGTGGGCCTCGACGGCGAGATTCCACCAGCCGTCGGCCGACAGGGCGAGCAGGAAGGCGGCGGCGAACACCGTGATGGCACTGAAGCACGCAGGCGCGATCTGCGACGCCACGGGGACATGTTCGAACAGGTGCCATGGAGCCCAGCTCCGGGTGGCACCGAGCGAGAACAACCACGACCACGCCCCGATGATGACGACGACCCACGCCAGGCGGCTCCTGAACCACACGATGGCGGAGACAGCCAGAAACCCGAGCAGGGCGATCCCGAGGTAGGAGGCATTGGGGCCGTAGTTCCCGTAGTAGCCACCGAGCTTCAGGAGCGTGATGGGGTTGTGGACATCGGGGCCCGCCGAGTAGAGGCCCGAGAGGGGCACACCCCCCGAGGGGATCCCGGGCCATGCATACCCCACGATGTGGCGCGGGCCGTAGAGCGCGAACCAGGCGGGGTAGGCGAGCAGCACGGCGACGATCGCCGCAGCCACCCCGAGGCCCGCCAGGATTGCACGACATCGGGCCCAGGCCAGGCGCGGCGTCAGCGCGGCGGCGGCGACCACACCGACGACGACGATCAGGGCCGAGACCGCCAGCATCTCGGTGCTGATGAAGAACTGGACCACGGTGAGCAGGCCCAGGGCCACGCCGAGGACGACGGGACGATGCCGGCGTGTCACGAACAGGTCGTAGAGCCACAAGAAGGCCAGGGGCGGAAAGATCATCCAGATCTGGAAGTAGTGCCCGAGCCGGTCGTTGCCGACGATGATGGGCGAGAACCCGTAGAGCGCACTGGCGACGATCTGCCCGGGAACAAAGCGGGTGACGG
>DATCBU010000014.1:0-42421 GCA_036511675.1 Acidimicrobiales bacterium
TGGGCCCGTTGAGCTCGAGCCAGCGGCGCGACTGCTCGAGTGTCGCCTCCGACGGCGCCATGCGCAGCCGGGCATCGAGCTCGTAGAACTCCGGGACGCGGCCCGATGCCGACGCGAACCGATGGACCGTGACCCCGTTGAGGACGCTGTCCCCGGGGGGCAACACGTTGTCCCAGGTGATGTGGTCCAGCGCGCAGGTCGAGAAGACCTCGACCTGCCAGCCGCACTCGGCCACCAGGTGCTCGGCCAGCTGCCGAGCGGCGGACTCGGCTCCTCCCATCACCTCGACGCCGTAGCGCGGTGTCACGAAGGCGACCTTCATCGACCCGGGAAGACGGGGGCCTCCACCGTCAACGGCCGGCACCGAGCCGGCCCGTCACCAGATAGTCGCGACCGTCGGCCCCCTCGGTGACCGTGGCCTCGAGGCCCAGATCCCCCATGACCCGGAGCCAGGTCCGGGGTCGATAGGGGCGGGCGCCGGCCATGTCGGCCTCCACCGGCGCGTCGTCGTCCTCCCAGCTCAATGGGGTCAACGAGTGCACGACCAGGACCCCGCCCGGGGCCAGGCACCGCACCGCTCCCTGCAGGAGGCGGTTGCGCTCCACGTATCCCGAGCCCTCGACGACGCCCGACAGCACGACGGCGTGGAGCGATCCCGAGGCCACGGCTCCGATGTGGGCGGCGACGTCCTCCACGCGCAAGTCCAACGGCTCGGCCCGCGGGCGCACCACCCGGTGCCGGGGATCGACGCCATAGGCGTCCACGCCGCGTGATGCCAGTGCGTCGACGAGCCAGCCGTCTCCGCACGCCGCGTGCAACACGCGCCCGCCATGGGTGATGAGGGCGGCGGTGGCCGGCTCCACCCACCAGGCGGCGGGGTGGTGCGCCCAGTCGACCTCGACGGCGACCGACGGTGGGGCCGCCAAGGCGTCGACCTTGTGACGAAGATCGGTGACCTGGGCATCGAGCACATGCAGGGCGCGACTCACGGCGGTGGCGAATTCACTCACCTGGTGGGTGACATAGCGCAGGTACCACAGGTTCAGGGACCGCAGACCGCGCTTGACCGTCGTTCCGCCCGGACGTCGGGACTCGACGGGCACGACGGGGTCGATGAAGACCGAGGCGTCGACCAAGCGGAGCATGTCGCGCAAGGCCGCCCCCCGACCCCCCAGGGGGGAATGGGCCAGGAACAATTGGTCGAGCTCGCGCTCGATGCCCGGGGGCAGGTCCCCCGAGGCGCGCCGTCGCCGGACCTCGTCGTCGATGTCGCGCCGGACCTCGTCGAGATACCTCCGGGCCTCGGCGTCCCCGTCGGGCTCGGACACCGGTGCATCGGACGGGCCCGTCACGTCGGTCAACTCGTCGCCTCCTTGGGCGCGGCGGTGCGGCACAGGTAACTGAGGAGATAGCACTCCTCGATCTCGGCGAACAGGCCCCGGTTGGTGGCCACCTCCCGGATGGAGAACGTGCCGGCCGCCACCGAGCGCGCCGCCAGGTTGAGCCCCTTCGCCTCCAGGATCTCGAACCCGGCGTGGCGCAGCTTGTCCGAGAACTCCGGGTGGGTGTACTCGTGGTCGTGGTCGGGGTCGATGAACCCCGGTTGCTGGACCCGGCACACCCGGGCGTTGGGGGTGTCGAGGGCGAGACAGCCCCCCGGGCGCAGGATGCGCGCCGCCTCGGTCAGGACGCGATCGGCCTCGCGCACCGGGACGTGCTCGATGCTCTGGCCCGAATAGACGAGGTCGAACGACCCGTCGGCGTAGTGCGAGAGGTCCGACATGGAGTGGTACCGGTACCGCACGGGCCCCAGCTCGGTCTCCACCGTGTCGCGGGACACTGTCTCTTTGTACAGGTCGTTGCGGGCGTCGGGGGGAAGGTCGACCACGACGAGCTCGTCGAAGGTGTAGGGGTAGCCCATGAGGACCATCGCCCCCTTGTCCGATCCCAGGGCGGTGCCACCGAGGTCGAGAATGCGCCGGGCCGGGGGGAGCGAACGGATGAACAGGCTCCGGCTGAAATGCAGCGATGGCGCCAGCTGGGTGAAGGGGGCCACGGTCCACCACTCGCTCGACGCGTAGATCCATTCGGCGAGCTCCGACGCCGACATCGACCCGTCACGGAGGCCCGGGAGGTACGAGGCCATCCCGGCCGGATCGGGCTTGCGGCCGAGCAGGAGCTCGTAGAGGACGCTCAGTTGCTGCTCGGGGGCGAGCCCGGCCAACCCCCGATCGGTGCCGAGGGCCTTCGCCTGTGCTCGCCGGACCAGGGCCTTGGCGGTGGATCGGGGCGAGCGAAGCCGGTCCGACAGGCGCCCCGTGACCATGGTCGCGCCACCGTAGTCGGCCGACGGCGCGCTCAGGTGCTGTGAGGGAGCGAGCCCGGTGCGTCTGAGCGCAGCACGCCGAGGCCGCGTGCGGCGGACACCGCGGCGATGACGGTGGCGGCCGCCACGACGACCACGGCGCCGACCGAGAACACGGCGTCGCGGGGATCGAGTCCGCCGGCGGGGCGCGCCAGGCTGACCAAGCAGATGACACAGGCCGCCGCCTCGGCGGCGATCCCGAGCGCGGCGAGCCCGGCCACCACCGTCGACAGGGCGAGACGCGGCACCTCGAGCCGGGCCCGACGCAGGGCCACGGTGGCGGCCGCGGCGCAGCCCGCCACGCATGCCACGGTGATCACGATCCACGTCACCAGCACGGCGAGGACCAGCGCGCCGCGCGGCCAGGTCAAGGCGATGCTGTTGCGGCGCACCACGTGCTGGGCGAACAGGGCCACCAGGGCCGTGACGCCCAGCCACGCCACGACGATCAGGGCCGGAGCCAGCGCCGGCACCGCCACCTCACGCCGACGGGCCCGCAGGGCGGGGACGATCAGGCCCAGCCAGAACACGAAGCCCGCCACCATCACGAGGCCGGCGGTGACCTCGACCACCACGGTGCCCACGTCGTAGGCCGTCCCCGCTGCAGCGTGCAGGCCCGGCAGTGGGGGATCGTCGACCGCCTTGGAGAACACGGCGGCGGCCAGGACGCTGGCGCACCACGCGTACAGCACCGTGGTGGTGGAGCTCTGCAGGCGCGCCCGCTGCTGTTCGACCGGCGCCCCGCCGAAGGTCGGTGCCACCCAGGCGCGACCCATTCCCAGGACGAGGTCGATGCTGTCGCGCCAGCGCGCGTCGCCGTCGGTCACCAGTGCGGCCAACTCCTCGCCGTATCGTTGGCGGAAGCTCGGGGGGTACGAAGCCACCACCACCCGCTGGAGGCGCACCCGGGCGCTCACGACGCGCCCTTCAGGACCAGTTGGCTCCGTGCCAGGCGCCGACGGCCCTGACCGGCGAAGCGGTGCATGGCGGCCAGCTGGCCTTCGAGCACTTCGACACCGCGCCCGGTCAAGCGGTAGGGGCGCCGTCGCGAGTCCTCGCTGTCGAGCGCCTCGATCAGACCTCGGGCCTCGAGGCGGGCGATGGCCCCGTAGAGGGTGCCGGGGCCGAGCCGCACCCCGGTCGTGTCCAGCACGTCCTGGACCATGGCGTACCCGTGCTTGGGCCCCTCGGCCAGGCTCCCCATCACCAGCAGGCCGGGATCGGTCCACTTCGGGTCGTCGGCGACTCTCGGCACGTGGCCCTCCTCCCACCGTCGACTAGTACGTAGAACGATATACCAGCGACGCCCCTTCCACCAGCGCGCCGGCCTCGTGGCTACCATCGGTGGAATCCGCACCACATCCCCCCGACGGCGTCGCGTCCTGACACGCCTCGTCCCTGTCGGCCTGGTCGTCTCGGGACTCTCCGGCGCCGCCACCCTGGCGCCTGCTACCCCGGCCGCCGCCTATCCCGGGCCGACCGTCTTTCTCACCGGCCACGGTTTCGGCGGGGGCGCCGGCATGGGCCAGTGGGGTGCGCTCGGCTACGCCTTGCAGGGGCTGTCGTTCTCCCAGATCCTGTCGACGTACTACGGGACGTTGACCGGGGGGGCCCAGACGACGGTGAACGCGTTGCCCAACGGATGGCACGACGCATCGACCCCGGTCACGGTGGCGATCACCTCCAACGCCGGCAACGACGTCATCGTCACCTCGCACTCTGGGTTCACGGTCGACGGCGCCCCGGTCGCTGCCAACTGGGGGGCTCGATTCCAATTGGTCGCGCCCGGCAACTGGAATGTGTTCACGAGTTCGGGTGGATGCGGCGGGAACGGCAACTGGGGAGTACCGGTAGCCACCAATGTGGCAACCCCCATCGCCTCACCCGGTCCCGAGCTGTTCCCCTCCGACGGCAACCTCGCCAACGAGGCGCTGCAGGTATGTGAGCTGCCGAACAACATCACGGTGCGCGGCACCGTGCAGGGCACGGTCAATTCCTCCAATGCCGCCCGCACCGTCAACGTCCTCCCCCTCGGGCAGTACGTGGCCGATGTCACGCCCTCGGAGTCCCCGGCGTCGTGGGGGCCGTTGGGCGGTGGTGCCGGTGCCCAGGAGCTCGATGCCCAAGCGGTGGCGGTGCGCTCTTATGTGATGAGCACCTACGGGAGCCTGCAGGGCTACTTCGGGTACGCCGACATCTGCGACTCCACGGCCTGTCAGGACTATCCCGGCATCGCCAACGAGAACCCCGGCACCGACGCGGCCGTGAGCGCCACGACCGACACGGTTGTCCTCATGCCCGGAGGGGCCACGGTGGCGAGGACCCAGTACTCGTCGTCCACCGGGGGGTACACGGCGGGGGGGACCTTCGCCGCGGTGCCCGACCTCGGGGACTCGGTGTGCGTCGCCGGGGCCTGCAACGCGCATCACTCGTGGCAGGCGCAGGTGCCGGTCACCGCCATCGACGCCGCCTACCCCCAGATCGGCACGCTGGAGTCGGTGGGGGTGTCCCAGCGCAACAATCTCGGTGACCTGGGGGGACGGGTCCTGCAGATGACCCTGCAGGGAAGCGCCGGGAGCGTCACCATCAGCGGCGACACCTTCGCCTCGCAATTCGCCCAGTACGGGCTGCAGTCGAACTGGTTCGCCGTCACGAGCCAGGCCAGCGGCGGCATCGGCGGCTACTGGCTGGTGGCCACCGATGGCGGCATCTTCTCCTTCGGCGGCGCCGCCTTCCACGGGTCGGCCGGCAACATCAGGCTGACCAAACCGGTGGTGGGCATGGCGGCCACCCCCGACGGTGGCGGCTACTGGCTGGTGGCGTCGGACGGCGGCGTCTTCTCCTTCGGTGACGCCCCCTTCGAGGGGTCGCTCCCGGGGGCGGGGGTGCGCGCCAGCGGCGTGGCCATCCTCCCCACCCACACGAGCCAGGGCTATCTGATCGTCACCGCCGACGGCCGGGTCGTCGACTTCGGCGACGCACCCCAATTCGGCGATGTGGCCGACGTCGTGGTGGGCTATACCGGGCATCTGGTGGGGGGTGCTTCGGTAGCGGGATAGGAGTCGACCATGCTGACGCGCCGTCTCGGACGGACCGGGCACCACTCGTCGGTGGCGGTCCTGGGCGGAGCCGCCTTCTGGGGCACCGAGCCCGATGTGACCGCCTCGGCCTTCGGCGCCGCGCTCGACGCCGGGGTGAACCACCTCGACGTGGCTCCCCGCTACGGCCGGGCCCAGGAATTGCTCGGGCCCCTCGTGGCGCCGGTACGCGACCGGCTCTTCGTGGCGTGCAAGACCATGCGCCACGACCCTGACGGGGTACGGGCCCAGCTCGAGGAGTCGCTCACGTTGCTGCACTGCGACTCCTTCGACCTCTATCAGATGCACGCCGTGACCGATCTCGACGAGCTCGACGCCCGCGGGCGCGCCCTGACCGCCATCATGGCCGCCCGCGACGAGGGCCTGTGCCGGTTCGTGGGCATCACGGGCCACAACCTCACCACCCCGGCGGCCCAGCTCGAGGCCCTGCGGCGTTACGACCTCGACACGGTCATGTTCCCCGTGAACCCGCGCCTGTGGGCCGACCCCGCCTACCGCCACGACGCCGAGGCATTGCTGGCCGAGGCGCAGCGGCGCGACGTGGGGGTCATGGCCATCAAGGCCGTGGCGGCGCGCCCCTGGGGGGCGCGCCCGCACACCGCCACCACGTGGTACGAGGCCTACACCGCGGCGGAGGAGATCGCCCGCGGCGTGCGCTTCGTGCTGAGCGTGCCCGGCGTGGCCGCGCTGTGCACGCCGAGCGACCCCGCGTTGACCCTGGCCACGGTGGAGGCGGCGGGTGGGTTCGAGCCCATGGGCGACGACGAGATGCGCGCCGCCATGGATGCCACCGCCCTCGAGGACCACATCTTCCCCATGCCCACGGGGTGACGCCTGGCACCCACGGCGCGGCGCGTCACGTGGGGGTCGAGTGCGGGTCGAGCCACACCCCCACCACCGTCGACATGAATTCGGGCTGCGTCCCGAACCCGAGCGACGCGTAGAAGGCCCGGGCGTCGTCGGTCTGGAGCCCGACGTGCTGTCCCGGGACCTGGTCCATGAGCATGCGCACCATGGCCGAGGCGATGCCGCGCCGGCGGTGTGAAGTCCGCGTCCACACGTCGAGCAGATAGGCATTGCACACGCCGTCGGACAGCAGGCGGGCCATCCCCACCACCTGGTCGGCGTCGTCGTCCCAAGCGAAGACCGTGTGCTGGGACTGCTCGAAGGACCGTCGCAGCGCCTGGGCCGAGCGGCCGTTGTCGAAGTCGTCGGCGGTGAGGTCGGCCTTGGCCCGCGCCCAGTCCACCCCACCCGACGACCGGTCGAACCGCACGCGCACGGCCAGAGCATGCCACCGGCGGCGTGTCGCCCCACGGTGGGGCGTGGTCCATGCTGGGGTCGTGCACATCCGCCCCCGCCGCACCGACGACGTCGACGCACTGCTCGAGATGGCACAGCTCGTGAAGGCGGTCGACGGATACCCGCCCCGGGGGCCCATCGACCTGGCGTCGTTCCTCGCCCCCCCGCAGCAATTGGCGGCCTGGGTGGCGGAGCACGACGACAATGTCGTGGGCCACGTGGCCCTGCACGGCGCCGGGGCCGCCGTCACCACGGCTGTGGCCGCCCGGCACACCCAGAAGCAGCCCGACGAGCTGGCCGTGGTGGCCCGGGTGCTCGTGAGCCCCACGGCTCGCCGTCAAGGGGTCGGCCACGCCCTGCTCGACACGGCGGTGGCAGAGGCCCAGGGGCGGGGCCTGCACCCGTTCCTCGACGTCGCCACCGAGCTCCGGGCGGCCATCACGCTCTACGAGTCCTACGGGTGGGACTGGGCCGGCGAGGTGACGATCCATCTCGACGACGAGCCCAGCCTGCAGTGCTTCGTTTACGTGGCCCCGCCGGTGGCCGTCCGGCGCCAGCCCGAGGTCACCAGGCGGTGAGCACGTCCCCGAGCCGGCGGAACTGCCGCAGCTTCCCGAGCCGGCCCAGGCGCCCGGCGTCGACCCCGATGTCGGCGGCCTGGAGCATCTCGAGGTCACCGGCGCTGTTGCCGTAGGCCCACAGATAGGGGCGGCCCCGTTCACCGACGGAGCCCCTTTCACCGACGGGGCCCGTGTCCAACGAGGCCTCCATCCACTGCTTGAGCCCCGAGAGCTTCTGCGGCCCCCGGCAATTGCCACCCTGGAAGTGCCCCGTCAGGTTCCCGTGGTCGTCGACCTCGAGGCGCGTCGCCACCACGCCGTCCACCCCGAGCTCAGCGGCGGCGGCGCGCACGTAGAACTCGGGCGATGCCGACACCACCACCACGCGGTGGCCCTGGCGGCGGTGCCAGTCGAGCCGGGCCCGCACCTTGGTCCGGTGGCGTCGCCGGTAGTGCGCCACACCGAAGGCGGCGGCGCGCATGGCCACGTCTTCGGCACCACGACCCGCCAGGGTCCGGACGAAGAGCGCCTCCTTGGCCTCGTCCGCCGCCTTCCCGCCCACCAATGCGGCCCGCACCAGCTTGGGGAACAACGCGATCCCCGCCGAGATCACGGCATCGCGCCCGCACATGGCGGAGAGGAACTTCCACACGCTCCCGCCCCTGGTGAGGGTCCCGTCGAAGTCGAAGGCGGCAACCACGTCGTGGCCGGGCATCCGCTCGGCCGCTGCGGCCGACGACGGGATGTCGTCCTCCGCCACACTCATGACCCGGGCTCCGGGGCGCCGTCGCCGCGGGGCGCGTCGCCGAGGGGGGTGCCGTGGCGTCCCGCCCCCGCCGCGAAGCGCTGCGCCCCGAGCCGGGTCTCGCCGCTGTCGATGGTGTGGAGGCCGAACCGGGCCTCGAGCACCAGGGCATCGGGCTCGGATAGGCCCCACTGCCACAACACCGAGCGGCGGTCGTTGCGCATGCACGTCTGGGGGAAAGCCGCCAGGTCGAAGGCGAGCGCCATGGCGGCCTCGAGGGCGCGTCCGGGCGGGGCCAGCCGGTTGACCAGGCCCATCTGCAGCGCCTCGGGGCCCCCCACGCCGCGACCGGTGAGCACGAGGTCCAGGGCATGGCTCTGGCCGATGAGCCGGGGAAGCCGCACGGTCCCGCCGTCGACCAGGGGGACGCCGAAGCGCCGGCAGTACACCCCCAGCACCGCATCGGTGGCGGCCACCCGCAGGTCGCACCACAGCGCCAGCTCGAGGCCCCCGGCCACGGCGTGGCCCTCGATGGCCGCGATCACGGGCTTGGAGAGGTCGAGGCGTGTGGGTCCCATGGGCCCGGGCCCGTCCTCGGTGACGGGCCGCCGGTCTCCCTCCGACAACGCCGTGAGGTCGGCCCCGGCGCAGAACGTGCCACCCGCGCCGGTCAACACCGCCACCGAGGCACTGTCGTCCTCCTCGAAGGCGGTGAAGGCCGCCAGCAGGTCCGCGGCGGTGGCGGAGTCCACGGCGTTGCGCCGCTCGGGCCGGAAGATGGTGACCACGATCACCGGACCCTCTCGGGAGATGTCGACGGTCTTCCAGACGGCCTCACTCACCGGCCGGGCCCCGGTGGCGCGACGGACCTCGGTGGTCACGGTGCATGCCCCCATTCTCCCAGAGCGCCCGCCCTTCACCGGGCTTCCCCGAAAGTCGACCCAGCGGGTCGACAATTGCCGGGGTGCCCGGTACACTGCCGGGCAACGTCACGAATCACCGCCATCCGCGAGATGAATGCAGGAGGAGACATGGCAGTCCGCTTGGGGGATATCGCCCCCGATTTCACCGCCGACACGACCGAGGGCACGATCAATTTCCACGAGTGGCTCGGTGACTCGTGGGGGGTCCTGTTCTCCCACCCCAAGGACTTCACCCCCGTATGCACCACCGAGCTCGGGGCCTTCTCCAAGGCCAAGTCCGAGTTCGACAAGCGCAACACCAAGCTCATCGGCCTGTCGGTCGACTCGGTGGAATCGCACCGTTCCTGGGACAAAGACATCGAAGAGACCCAGGGCCAGGCCGTGAACTTCCCGGTCATCGGCGACCCCGACCGCAAGGTGGCCGACCTCTACGACATGATCCACCCCAACGCCAACGACACCCTCACGGTGCGCTCGGTGTTCATCATCGGGGCCGACAAGAAGGTGAAGCTGATCATCACCTACCCGGCCTCCACGGGGCGCAACGTCACCGAGGTCCTGCGCGTGCTCGACTCGCTGCAGCTGACCGCCGAATACCAGGTCGCCACCCCGGTGAACTGGAAGGACGGCGAGGACGTCATCGTGGTGCCGGCCGTCTCCGACGAGGACGCCGAGAAGAAGTTCCCCAAGGGCTTCAAGCGCCTCAAGCCGTACCTGCGGATCACGCCCCAGCCCAACAAGTAGTCAACCCCGTTCGTCGTCCGAGGCCGGCCTCAAGGGGCCGGCTTCGGCGCGTACGGTGTCGGGCGTGGACGCACCCTCCCCGCACCGCTACGCCTTCGGCGACACCGCCGCCGCGTCGGAGCGACTCGGTGTGCTCGCCTCGGTGTTCGCTCCCACCAGCCGTGCCCTCCTGCACACTGTGTCGGCCGAGTCTCCGTCGCCGCGCCTGGTCCTCGACCTCGGGTGCGGTCCGGGCCACACCACCGCCATGCTGGCCGAGGCCTTCCCCTCGGCGAAGGTGGTCGGGGTCGACTCCTCGCCCGCGTTCGTGGCCGAGGCCACCGCCTCGGCACCGGCGCGCTGTCGCTTCGCCGTGGGCGACGTGACGCGCACCCCCTTGCCCTATGCCCCTGCCGACATCGTCTACGGCCGTTTCCTGCTCGTGCACCTCCCCGACCCCCGCGCCACCGTGGCCGCCTGGACCGGGGAGCTCCGATCGGGCGGGATGGTGGTGGTCGAGGAGCCCGAACGCATCGACACCGACGACCCGGATTTCCGCCGCTACCTCGAGCTCGCCCGCGCCGTGGTGGCCGATAGCGGGGGCGATCTCTACGTGGGCCACGAGCTGCGCGACCTCGCGGCCCCCGAGGGGATGTCGATCGTGGTGGCCCGGGACGCGCCACTCGAGGTGGCCGCGGGCGCGGCGGCGAGCATCTTCTCGCTCAACCTGGGCATCTGGGGAGACGACCCCGTGCTGCACGGTGTCGCCCACGCAGGGGAGGTCACCGCCCTGCTGCACCGTCTGCAGGAACGCCGCACGGACGGCACCACGGGGGTGATCCGGTGGCACATGCGCCAGCTCGTCGTGGTGCGTCGTCCATGATGATCGACCCCACCCCCTCTCTCCACCCGCCGGCCGTTCACGGTCCGGCCCGGATGACCTGGACCTTGCCCACGCCGGTCTGAGCGTCGAGCACGATCCGGGGCGTGTCGACGCCGGTGGTGGCGGTGGCGCTCGACATGGCCCGCGGCCCCGCGGCGCGCACGACCCGACTGGTGGCGAACCCGTCTTCGTTCTGGCCGAAGACCTGGACCACGCCCATGCCGGAGTGCGCGGCCACGCTCACGGCGGTGCCGTGGGGGAGCTCCACCACGAGATTGCCGATCCCGACCGAGGCGGTGACGTGGGTGGTGCCGGGTCCGAAGGTGACGTCGCTCAGGTCGACCCGCATGGTGCCGATGGCCAGTCGATAGCGCGGTTGCACCTGCGCGGCGGCAGTGGGACGCCACTGCGTGTTGCCCACCCCACCGCTCAACGGCACCCCGCTCAGGGCTTCGACCGAGAACACCGTGGCGATGGCGACGACCGCGACGGCCACGACGGCGAGAAGGGTCGTGAGGAACACCCATCGCAGTGGGGACCGCGCGCCCCGCCCGCTCTTCACCACCAGGACGACGGCGAGAGCCAGCGCACTCAGACCGAAGAAGAACCCGAACCCGCCCGCCCCCCCGTCCCAGTGCCGCCACCACGGGCCGCTGGAGAAGAGGTTCGACAACGCGATGATCCCCACCACGGTCCCCAGCACGATGGCGACGAGGCTGCGCCGGCGCGGCCTGCGCTCCATGAAGTCCTGCACCACGGCCCGGCCCGAGTCCTCGCCCGGGATGAGAAGCCACCCCGCCACGTACAGCAACAGACCCGAGCCCCCGAGCACCGCGAGCGCCACGAAGGCGATCCGGACGATGACCACGTCGATGTCGAGATACTCCGCCAGTCCCGCCGCCACGCCGCCGAGGATCCGGTTCCGCGGGGAGCGGCGCAGGGCGCGGCGGTGTTCACCACCACCGGGGCCCGAGCCGGCCGACGCCGCCCACCCCCCGGGCGGAGGTCCGGGGGGATCGGGCGGCGCGGGGGGATCAGGTGTTGACGGCGGGGGAGGAGGTGGTTGGGCCTCCCATGCCCCGAATGTCGGTGCGGGGGCGACCACCGCTCCTGTCTCGGTCCCTGATGCGGGCTCGGTCCCTGATTCGGTCTGTTCCGACGGGGGCTGGTCGGCCCCGTGGTCCTCGGTGATGTCGTCCATGGGTCGATCATCAGCCAATCCCCGCTGAAGCGAAATCGGGAATGACCCCGAGGAATACCCCGAGCCCCCTTGGCCCGTCAGGGACCTCACCCGTGGTCGAGGCCGTCCTCGCATGGGATCATCGCCATATCAGCGAACACGCCGAACCGGTCGAGCCCACCGTGTCCTTTCCGCCGCCGGGTCCCGTGCTCCCCGGCGCCTGGCCGCCGCCCCCACCGCCGGCTGCCCCGCCAATCCCACCACCGGGCAGCGGGACCGGCCCGGCTCCGCACCGCGGCCATCGCCGGACCTGGTGGCGGGCGTCGAGAGCCCCGGGGCCCCTGCGCCGCAGCACCTCGGACCGCCTGGGCGGAGGCGTGGCGGGAGGCCTGTCGGCGCGCTTCGGGATCGACGCCAACCTCATCCGGTTCGCCTTCATCCTGGTTTCCATCGGCGCCGGCACGGGCCTGGCGGCGTACGTGGTGGCGTGGCTCGTCATCCCCTCCCAGGGCTCGACCACGTCGATCGGCCGGCGGGCGATGGCGGACCGGCGCACGGTGGGGTTGGCATTGGCCTTCGTCACCGCGCTGGTCGCCGTGCTGCTGGTGTTGGGTGCCCTCGGCCTCACCTTCGCCGCCAACCTGGTGTGGCCGGTGTCGATCGCACTGGGCGGCCTGGTGTTGGTGTGGCGGGGGTCCGACGACGAGGAACGGGCGCACCTGAGCGAGCTGGTGGGGCGGGCGCCGTTGATCGGGTCACCCGGGCACAGCACGCGACGCTCCACCGTCGTCCGTGTGGTGGTGGGCGCCTTCCTCGTGCTCGTGGGCCTCGGAGACCTCGTGGCCTCGAGCCATCCCACCCTCAGCACCATCAAGACCGTCCTGGCCGTGAACGTCGTCATCGTCGGGTTCCTGGTGGTGTTCGGCCCCTGGTGGCTGCGCCTGGCCCGTGACCTGGGGGTGGAGCGCCGCGAACGGGTGCGCAACGAGGAGCGCGCCAACATGGCGGCCACGGTGCACGACTCGGTGCTCCAGACCCTGGCCCTCATCCAGCGTGCTGCGGGTGACCAGGGTGAGGTGACGCGTCTGGCTCGGGCCCAAGAGCGCGAGTTGCGCGCCTGGTTGTTCGAAGGTCGCTCGCCGGGGTCGTTCAATGGCGAGGTGTCGACGGTGTCGCAGGCCGTCACCGTGATCGAGGGCGACGTCGAGGCGAGTCACCGGGTGGCGGTGGAGTCGGTGACGGTGGGTGATTGCGAGCTGACGACGGAACTGCGCGCCCTGCTGGGGGCGGGGCGCGAGGCCACGGTGAACGCGGCCAAGTGGTCGGGCGCATCGAGTGTCTCGCTCTTCGTCGAGGTCGAGCCGTTGCAGGTGTCGATCTTCGTGCGCGACCGGGGCCAGGGATTCGATCCCGAGGCCGTGGATGGCGACCGGCAGGGGATCGCCGAGTCCATCCGGGCCCGCATGAGCCGCCACGGCGGACGTGCGTTCATCCGCAGCGCGCCGGGTGAGGGAACCGAGGTCGAACTGGTCATGCCCAGGGTGGGACCGGGTCGTGGGTGAGGCGCAGGGAACCGGCTCTGGTGCCGGGCCCCGAGCCAAGGTGCGCGTGTTCCTGGTTGACGACCACCATCTCTTTCTGTCCGGGGTGCGCGCCGAGCTCGGCGACGCGGTGGAGGTGGTCGGTGACGCCGACGAGGTGGGGGCGGCCATCGAGCTCATCGCCGAACGGGTGCCCGATGTCGTCCTCGTCGACGTCCACATGCCCGACGGTGGCGGCCAAGCCGTGATCGAGGCCATCGGGCGCACCCATCCTCAGGTCCGCTTCCTTGCCCTGTCGGTGTCCGACGCCGCCGAAGACGTGATCGGCGTCATCAGGGCGGGTGCGCGGGGCTATGTCACCAAGACCATCTCGGGGCCCGAGCTCACCGACGCCGTCGAACGGGTGGCCGACGGCGACGCCGTATTCTCGCCCCGACTGGCCGGATTCGTCCTCGACGCCTTCGCCGCCGACCCCGGCGCCGCGGGCGGCGCCGTCCCGTCCTTCGACCCCGAGCTGGACCAGCTCACGCCGCGCGAGCGCGAAGTGCTACGGCTCATTGCACGCGGGTACGCCTACAAGGAGGTGGCGCGCGAGCTGTCGATCTCGGTCAAGACCGTCGAGAGCCACGTGTCCGCCGTGTTGCGCAAGCTGCAGCTGTCCAGCCGTCACCAGCTGACCCGGTGGGCGTCGGAGCGGCGCCTGCTGTGAACGGGCCCAGGGCTCAGGGGTCGCGCCGGATCATGAGGACGCCGCCGATCACGAGGGCCCCGAGGGCGTACCCGCACAACAGGGCGAAGCCGTGCCAGAACGGGAACGAGGGGAGGAAGTCGGCGTGCGCACCCTGGAGGGTGGTGCTCGTCATGGCCGAGCCGATGGTGGCGGGGAGATATCGACCGATGGGCCAGCCGATCTTGGCGGGGAAGGCCGAGTCGACCAGAGGCAGGATCAGCAAGATGGCCACGAAGGTGGTGATGGACCCCGCCGTGTGCCGGATGATGGTGGCCAGGCCCAGCGCGAACAGGCCCAGGACGGTGAGGAAGAGGCCGCCCCCGATGACGGCGCGCACCACGTCATGGTCCGACAGCGTGGCGGTGGGGGCCGAGCCCGACATGATGGCCTGGCCCACGAAGAAGGCCGAGAACGACACGGCCTCGCTCACGACCAAGGACAGCACCCCGAACACGGCCGCCTTGGCCCCGAGCACGACCGGCCGGCGGGGGATGGCGGCCAGGGTGGCACGGATCGACCCCGACCCGTACTCGGCGCTGATGGTGAGCACCCCGAGGACGCCGATGGCGAGCTGTCCGAACACGAGCCCGGTGAGGCTGACGCTGGTGGGATCGAACAGCACCATGTTGATGACCCCGCCGTTGCGCCACCGCGACGCCTCGCTGGCGCTGGCCAGGATGCCGATGCCGAGGCCGGCGACCACGGTGGCGAGAAGGCACCACGCCGTGGAGCGCACGGTGCGGATCTTGGTCCACTCGGCCCGCAACGCGCCCGAGATGCGAACCCGGCCGGGCGGGAGGGCGCGGGGGGCGCCGACGGTGACGGGGGTGCTCGACACCATCAGGGTCGGCTCTCGGTCTCGGCCGGCGAGGCGCTGACGTCATCGGCGCGGAACTCGACGCTCTCGTGGGTGAGCTCCATGAAGGCCTCCTCGAGCGAGGCGGCGTGGGGGGCCAGCTCGTGCAGGGCTACGCCCAGGCCGGCCGCCATGTCCCCGATGGCCGCGGCCTCGAGCCCGCTGACGACGAGGGCGCCGTCGGGCTCGGGGTGGACGCGTCCCCCCGCCCCCACCATGGCCACGGTGAGCACGTCGGGCTTCGGCGTGCGCACCCGGACCGAGGCGCGCGAGCTCTGAGCCACGAAGGCGGCCACGGGCTGATCGGCGATGAGCCTGCCGCGGCCGATGACCACGAGATGATCGGCGGTGAGCGCCATCTCGCTCATGAGGTGGCTCGAGACGAACACGGCGCGACCTTCGGCCGCTAGGCGCTTGAGCAGCGTCCGGACCCACAAGATGCCCTCGGGGTCGAGCCCGTTGATGGGCTCGTCGAACAGCAGCACCCCGGGGTCCCCGAGGAGGGCGGCGGCGATGCCCAGTCGCTGGGTCATGCCCAAGGAGAATTTCCCGGCGCGCTTGCGCGCCACCGCGGCGAGTCCCACGAGCTCGAGGAGCTCGTGGACGCGCTCCGGCGCGATGTCGTTGGTCTGGGCCAGGGCCCACAGATGGTTGTAGGCACTGCGGCCGGGGTGCACCGCCTTGGACTCGAGGAGCCCCCCCACCTCGCGCAACGGCCACGGGAGGTCGTGGTAGCGGCGACCGCCTACCGTCACACTCCCGCCGTTAGGGCGGTCGAGCCCCATGATCATGCGCATGGTGGTGGACTTGCCCGAGCCGTTGGGCCCGAGAAAGCCCGTGACCTGGCCGGGCCGCACGACAAAGGACAGGCCGTCGACGGCCAGGGTGTCGCCGTAGCGCTTGGTCAGACCCCTGGCCTCGATCACGCCCGGCCCTCTCAGCGTTGGTGGGGATGGCCGCCGCGGAAGAAACGGTCGAAGAGGCCGTCCACCCCGGCGCCGTGCAGGGTCATCCCCCCGTCGACCACGAGGGTCTGACCCGTGATGAAACGAGCGAGGTCCGAGCACAAGAACAGCATCACGTCGGCCACGTCCTCGGGTTCGCCGACCCGGGCCGCCGGGGTCATGCGCCCGTAGTGGGCATCGGCGTCGGGCACGATCTCGAGGAGCGGGCGGGTCAGGTTGGTCCGGATCATGCCCGGTGCCACGGCGTTGACGCGCAGGACAGGCCCGTACTCGAGCGCGGCGGACGCCGTCAGGGCGATGACCCCGGCCTTAGCGGCCGAGTACGGGGTCTCCCCGGCCGAGGGTCGGGTGGCGCTGATCGACGACGTGTTGACCACTGCACCCCCGCCTCCCGCCAGCAGGTGGGGGACGCCGGCGCGCATGCCGTTGAACACCCCGGTCAGGTTGAGGCGCACGACGCGGTCCCACTCGACAGGGTCCCAGTCGGCCAGGCCGACCATGGTGCTCCCGCCGGCGTTGTTGACGAGGATCGATAGGCCGCCCAGCTGCTGCACGGCGCTGTCCACCGCGGCGCGCAGTGCCTCGGCGTCGGTGACGTCCACGGCGAGGGCGATGCCGTCGATCTCGCTGGCCGTGGCCTGGGCGCTGTCACCGTCGATGTCGAGCACCGCCACCGCCGCGCCCTCGGCGGCGAAGCGAAGACAGGCGGCGCGTCCGATGCCCGATCCCCCTCCGGTCACCACGGCGCGCTGGTCTTGGACGAGGCCCATGTCAGTGCGTCTCCTCGGTGGGTGCCTCGCCCTCCCCGTCACCGTCACCGTGGCCGGTGCCGACGAGGGCGTCGCGCAGCTCCCGCTTCAGCACCTTGCCCTGGGGATTGCGGGGCAGGGGATCGGACCGGAACCAGATGTGGGTGGGCACCTTGAAGCCAGCCAGGCGCTCCTTGACGTGGCGGGTCAGCTCCTCGGCGGTCACCTTGGCACCGGGTCGCAACACGACCGCAGCCCCCACCTCCTCACCGAGGATGTCGTGGGGGACGCCGATGACCGCGGTGTCGGCCACGGCGGGATGCTCGAACAGCGCCGCCTCGACCTCCACCGAGTAGACGTTCTCCCCACCCCGGATGACCATGTCCTTGGCCCGGTCGACGATGTACACGAACCCGTCCTCGTCGATCCTGGCGATGTCCCCGGAGTGGAGCCACCCCCGGGTGAAGGTCGCCGCGGTGGCCTCGGGCTTGTTCCAGTACCCGCGCACGACGTTGGGCCCCTTGATCCACAGCTCGCCCGTGACCCCGGGCCCGGCGGGCAGGTCGTGGGCCGGTTCGTCACCACTGAAGCCGTCGGGCACGACGGCCACGTCACAAACGGGGACGGGTGGGCCGACGCTGTCGGGCTTGTGCACGTAGTCGTCGCCGCTGTTCATGGTGGTCACCGAGGAGGTCTCGGTGAGCCCGTAGCCATTGGAGGGCGCGCTCACCGGGAAGTGCTCTTTGATGCGACGCACGAGGTCGGGTGGCGCGGGAGCCCCGCCATAGGCGACGGATCGGACCGAGGACGTGTCGCGGGTGGCGAAGCTCGGTGCGTCGATCACCTGCATGACCATGGCGGGGACGCCCCCGAAGGTGACGATGCGCTCGCGTTCGATGAGCTCCAGTGCCCGTTCGGGATCCCAATGGTGCATCATGACGAGCTTGTTCCCCGCCGCGGTGTTGGCCACCAGGACCGAGTGGCATCCGGTGGCGTGGAAGAGCGGCACCGAGAGGAGGTAGGCACCGGGGCCCCCGTGCTCCGCCTCTCGCGGGCCCCGGCGACTCGGCGAGCGCATGCCGGCCCGGGTGTTGAGGAAGAACAGGCTCATGAGGTTGGTGCCCATGTTGCGGTGCGTGCCCACCGCGCCCTTGGGCTTCCCGGTGGTGCCCGAGGTGTAGAAGATGGTGGCGTCGTCTTCGGGGCCGATGCTCACATCGGGCAGGGTGACATCGGCGCCGGGCGTGCCGACCAGCTCGGCGAACGAGACGATGGGCACGGGCGCGCCCGGCACGCTGTGCACCGGCACCCGGTCCTCGTGGGTGACCACCACGGCGCGGAGCTCGGGAAGCTCGGCCAGGTGCGGCATCAGGCGGTCGAGGCGCGCCGCGTCGACGAAGGCCACCTTGGTGCCGGAGTCGGCCAACCCGTAGTGGAGCTCGGGGCTGGTCCACCAGGCGTTGAGGGGCACCACCACGCCACCGGCCACGGCCGCCCCCCAGAACGCCATGGCCCACTCGGGGAGGTTGCGCATGGCGATGGCCACCCGGTCCCCCAGCCCGATCCCGAAGCGGGTGCCTAGCTGATGGGCGATGGTGGCGGCGAGGCGAAAGTTCTCCTCGTAGGTGATGCGCTCGTCCTCGTACACGAGGTAGCCGCTGTCCCCGTGGCCCCGTGATAGCTCCAACACCACCCGCAGGCTGGTGGGGCAGTTCTTCCACACCCGTGTGAGCACTCCCCGGATCTCGACCTCCTCCATCTCGAACATCTGGCCCGGGGCGGTGAGCGCCGCCGTTGCCTCTTCGATCGACATGGTCGGGTGCTGCGACATCGGGAGATCGCCGTCGGGCTCGACCATCCTCAGCGCGCCCCGCCCCGGGTGGCCATGGGCCGGCGACGCCGCCAGGCATCGGCGACATGGGGTGGCGTCCATCCCGCGTCGGAGGGGTCGATCGTGGTCCCCGGGGCGACGATGGCGTCGATCCTGTCCAAGACGTCATCGGACAGGGCGACGTCGCTCGCTCCCAGGGTGCCGGTCATCTGCTCCATGGTGCGGGGACCGATGATGGCGGAGGTCACCGCAGGATTGGTGAGCACGAAGGCCAGGGCGAGATGGGTGAGCGGGACCCCGGCCTCGGCCGCCACCTCGACGAGGGACTCCACCGCATCGAGCTTGGCGTTCACCTGGGGCCTCGACGGCGAGAACCGGTCGGGCATACGGCTGGCACGGCCTCCCTCGGGCAGGGGGGCGTCCTTGCGGTACCGGCCGGTGAGCCAGCCCCCGTTGAGAGGGCTCCACACGATGACCCCCATCCCGTAGCGCTGACAGGCGGGCAACACCGCAGCCTCCACGGCCCGGGCCAGGATCGAGTACGGAGGTTGCTCGCACTCGAATCGCTCGCGTCCGCGCCGTTCCGCCACCCACTGGGACTCGACGATGAAATCGGCGGGAAAGGTCGAGCAGCCGATGGCCCGCACCTTCCCCTGGTGCACGAGGTCGGACAGCGCACCCAAGGTGTCGTCGATATCGCAAGTGGGGTCGGGCCGATGAATCTGGTAGAGGTCGATCCAGTCGGTCCGGAGTCGCCGCAGGCTCGACTCCACCTCGCGCACGATCCAGCGTCGAGAGTTCCCGGTGAAATTGGGATCTGCACCCATGGGGGCGTGGATCTTGGTGGCGAGGATCACGCCATCGCGGCGACCGCCCGCCAGAGCTTTGGCCACGATCTCCTCGGACTCGCCCCCGGAGTAGACATCGGCGGTGTCGATGAAGTTGATCCCGGCATCGATCGCCTTGTGGACGATGCGGACGCAGTCGTCGTGATCGGGGTTCCCCCATGCGCCGAACATCATCGCCCCGAGACACAGCGGCGATACCCGCATGCCGGTGCGACCGAGAGTACGAAGGTCCATCGGGTTCCTTTCTTTGTGTTCGGGGCTGCGGTAGGGCCGGTTACGGCGTGGGGGGTGCGGCGGCGAAGATGGTCTTGCGGTAGAAGGCCAATTCGGCCACCGATTCGCGCACGTCGTCGAGGGCGCGGTGCGAGGTCTTTTTGTCCGGAGCCTGGGCCAGCACCCCGGGATACCAGCGCCGGCACAGTTCCTTGACGGTGGAGACGTCGACGGACCGGTAGTGGAGCCAGTCCTCGATGGCGGGCAGGTGCACGGCCAGGAAGCGGCGATCGGTGCCGATGGAGTTGCCGCACAGCGGGACCGTGCCTTTGGCCGGCACGTGCTCCTTGAGGAATGCCAGGGTCTGGCGCCCGGCTTCCTCGAGGGTGAGCGTGGAGGCCTCGATCGAGGCCAACAGCCCCGACCGGGTGTGCATGTCCCGGACGACGGGCTCCATGGCCTTGAGCTCGTCCGGCCCGGTGTGGACGACGAGGTCGGGTCCCTCGGCGATCACGGCCAGGTCGTCGTCGGTGATGAGGGTGGCGATCTCGACGATGACGTGGCGGGCCGGGTCGAGGCCCGTCATTTCGAGGTCCATCCATACGAGCACCCGGGGGATGCTACCGGCGTACCGAGGAGCGCTTCGGTCCCGGCTCCGGGGCACCCGCCGCACCGTGGGGGATAGGGTCATGCGGTGCTCGAGGTGCCCCTCGTCCTCCTCGATCCTGACCTGCCCCCGCCTTCGTACGCTCGCCCAGGCGATGCCGGGGCCGATCTCTACGCCCGCGAGGACGCCGTCCTTGCGCCCGGTGGTGGACGGGCGCTCGTGCCCACCGGTGTCGCAATCGCCATTCCTCCCGGCTACGCCGGATTCGTGCAACCACGGAGCGGTCTCGCCCTTCGACACGGCGTGACCTGTCTCAACACCCCGGGACTCATCGACGCCGGCTACCGCGACGAATTGCGCGTCCTCTTGGTCAACACCGACCCTTCCACCCCGTACGAGGTTCACCGGGGTGACCGCATCGCCCAGCTCGTCATCCAGGCGGTGGAGGAGGCCGCGTTCGTGGAGGCGGACGAGGGGGGGCTTCCGGACTCGGTCCGAGGTCTCGGTGGGTTCGGCCACAGCGGTCGATGACGGGGCACAGGCCAGGCACGGGTAGGGCCCGCTGATGGAGCGTGTCAGCGGTGTGGACGCCACGTTCCTGGCCCTCGAGACCGACACCATGCACATGCACGTGGGGGCGGTCATGGTCTTCGACCCCTCGTCCTCGGATCTCGCCGACGATGTCGCCACGCGCTACTTCGATCGCCTGCGTGGCGTGGTCGACGAGCGCATCCACCTCGTCCCGCCGCTGCGCCGGCGCGTGGTGCGCGTCCCGTTCGGGATCCAGCACCCCATGTGGGTGGAGGACCCGGACTTCGAGCTCGACTACCACCTGCGGCGGGCCAGCCTTCCCGCACCGGGAGGGCCGACCGAGTTGGCGGCGTTCGTGGCCGACCTGGCCGGTCGTCCCCTCGACCAGGACAGCCCGTTGTGGGAGATCCACGTCGTCGAAGGGCTCGAGTCGGGCCACGTGGCGGTGGTCCCCAAGGTCCACCATGCGTTGTTCGACGGTGCGTCGGGAGTCGAGGTGGTGGCGTCGTTCCTCGACACAGGCCCCGTGGCGCGCGTGGTGCCGTTCCCGTCACGGCCGTGGCGTCCCGAGCCGATCCCCACCGAGACGGAGCTGATCGGCTCGGCCCTGTCGTCTCTGGTGCGCCAGCCCGAGCGCGCCGCCGGCGTGCTGCGCCGGACCTTCGGCGCCGTGCACGACCTGGCCGAGCGCAACCGCCGACTGCGCGAGGAGGATGACGTCGTTCCACCACCGGCTCCGTTCCGGGCGCCTCGCACGTCGCTCAACGGGGCCATCTCCCCCCACCGGCGCTTCGCTTTCGCCCAGGTGCCCCTGGACGAGATCCGAACGGTGCGCAGGGTCTTCGGGGGCACCGTCAACGACGTCGTCCTCGCCGTGGTGGCAGGAGCATTGCGCCGCCTCTTGGCCGAGCGCGGCGAGCGGCTCGAGGATCCCGTCGTGGCCATGGTGCCGATGTCGAGGCGGGTCGAAGCCGACCGCGGGGCGCTCGGCAACAAGGTGTCCGCCATGCTCGTGTCCCTGGCCACCCAGATCGCCGATCCCGTCGAGCGTTATACCTCGATCTCGGCGGGCACCCGCCTGGCCAAGGACCAGGCGCGGGTGCTCTCCGAGGAGTTGATCCAGGGGTGGGCGCAACTCGCGTTCCCGGCCTTGTCGTCACGGATCGCCCGACTGGCCGGGAACCTGCGCCTGTTCGATCATCTGCCGCCCCTGTTCAATGTGCTGGTGTCGAACATCGCGGGGCCGGACTTCGGGTTGTGGTGCGCGGGCGCCCGGCTCGTGGCGCTGTACCCGGTGGGCCCGATCATCGAAGGGGTGGGACTCAACGTGACCGTGGCGAGCTACGAGGGCACGCTGTACTTCGGGATCCTCGGCTGCCGGGAGCTCGTTCCTGAGGTGGCGCACTTCGGCGATCTGTTGACCGACGCCTTCACGGAGCTGCTCAAAGCCGCAGAGCGCAACGGGGGCCATTGGGCCTGACCGGCCTCAGGAGCTTGGCGATACCAGGAGATGGGGCCTCTCACCACACTCAGCAGGGTTCGGGGGCACCGCTCGTTGCTAAGATCGGGACGTCACAAGCGGACGTGGCTCAGCTGGTAGAGCATCACCTTGCCAAGGTGAGGGTCGCGGGTTCGAATCCCGTCGTCCGCTCTAGAGAAAGTCCAGGTCGTGGCGGTGTGAGGGGTCGAAATCGGACTCTCGTGGCGCTTTTGGAACGAGGTGCACCACATTTGCACCACATTTTCTGGCGTTTTTCGGCGGTAGGGCCGTTGACCCTTTATTTTTGCATGTGAGGGTCATCCGGGCCAATGGTCCTTGACGACCCTCTTGAAGGGTGCAGGTTTTAGCGCGTTTGTTCGCCATCCGAGCCTGCTAAGTCCCGTAAGGTCCTCCTTCCCCACGTTTGCACGACACGCAAGGGTCAGAGGTTCGAGTCCTCTACGGCCCACCCGTTGTCGGAATCACAACGTTTTCCCTAGTAGGCAGGCAGTTTTGACATCCGGTCGCTACCCCAGGAAAACGTCGTTGTTCGAACCCCAGCCTGAGCTGGGAGAACGTCCAGATCGAGTCAGCAGTCCAGTCGAGCGGTCCAGACTCCAGCTCCCTCAGGATGTGCCCGGACATAGAGTCGCAACGAGGTAGTCACACGGAATGGCGATTCCCTGCTCTGTAGAAAGTGCCATCGTCTCGGCCAGCGAATAGACGTTGGCGAGGAGAGCGTCCCACCGCTGCTCCCTGACGAGCCGGGGCTTCTCGGCCATCACGTGGCCAGCAGTCTTGACCATGAATTTCGCAGCCAACTTAGCGGTCGGGAAGCCCAGCTCCAGCCGCTCGACGGAATGGTCCGTCAAACTCAGGCAGTGGCGGGCCCCGAGTTCCCCCAGGGAATCTGCGTCTCCCCATCTGCTGGGTGGTCCCGGGCTGGCCGGGGGCGGCGGCAGGAACGGCGAAAGGGCCGGACCCATTGCCGGCATGAAGCTGCCGGGCACCCACGATGCCAGGACGACGCGACCGGAGGGGGCGACCGCTCTGGCCAATTCCTTCATGGCGACCTCGTGGTCGGCGGCGTACATGACTCCGAAGACAGACAGGACAGCAGATGAAGACCGGTCCGGAACCGGCAGGTCGCCAACATCGGCATTCACCCATCGGACCGACAAGCCCTCTGACGTGCACCGCTTGGAGGCGATGTCCAGCAATGTCTGCTCGAAGTCGATACCTACGACCTCTGCCCCTCCGCCGGCGGCCAGGAGTGCCGCATTACCGGTCCCGGTAGCGACATCGAGCACGGTGTCGGAAGCCTCGATCCCTGCAGCCTCCACGACACGACGCGCTGCTGGCTCGAGTCGCTCTGCCATGAGGGGGTAGTCACCGACGGCCCACGTGGTCATGGGAGCCTCCTCGGTTGTTTGGAGTATGAGCGTGAACGGTGTCGGACTGCCATCGCCGGGAGTTCCACATGAAGCCCGATGGCTCCACGACGTGTGGTGTGCCGGATCAACGGGCACCCTCGATCTCGAAGTCCAGAAGTCGACCGATGGATGACCCGACATCGCGCATCGGACCCGCCGACCGCGTGGCCCTGGCCAGGACGAATCCGCCTTCGACCGCCGCGATGAGGAGTGTCGCTAGCTGCGCAGCGTGCTCACCACCAACTCCCGCTCGGGTCAGCTGCTCCTCGATGGCGACCTTCCACTGATCGAATGCCTTCGCCGCCGCGTCGAGCACCGCATCCGCGTCGGGGGATTCGAGGACCGCCGGAGCGATAGGACAGCCGAATGCACCGCCGGTTCCCTCCAGTGCGGCGACGCACACGTCAACGAAGGCGTTGACGGCCTCGAGTGGCGACGCTGAACGATCTCCGAGCGACCGAATCATCTGTTCGACGTTGTCGCCACTGCTCTTCACTACGGCAACCGCCAGTTCCTCCTTGCCGCCGGGGAAGTGGTGGTAGATCGTTCCTCGAGTAGCTCCGGCCCGCTCCAAGACCTCCGTGAATCCGGTGGCAGTAACTCCGTGGTGGCGGTAGCTGACCTTGGCGGCGTCGATCATTCGTTGACGGGTGTCCGTGCGCTTGCCCATCTGCCCTCACCGACCCTCTCGTAGCGCGGGGAACACCTCGGTCGTCAGAAGTCGCATCGACTCGATGGCTTGCTCGTGGGGCATGCCAAACCAGTTGGTTCGTAATCCGAAGTCGGTCATGTGGAGATCGTCGATCCATGGGGTCAGCATGGCGATGCAGTCATCAGGCGTGCCGATGATGAAACGCTCGTCTTCCAGGAGCTCGAAGGGGATGGCGAAGCTCTCGTCGCCCGGAAGTGCTCTGTCCTGGCCCCAGGCGGCGTAGGCATCGTATTTGGCGCCGAGGAACGGTCGGGCGATCTCGAGCGCTCGTTGTCGGGTCGGCGCACAGAAGATCTCCCGGGCCACCGACGTCCTCGAAGATCCCGGAAGTCCAGCCTCACGACGGGTCTTGGAGAAGAGGTCGAGTTGGCGGGCCACTGTCGGGAAGGTCGCGTGCGGATTGATCATCCATCCGTCCGACCGCAGAGCCGCTCGGACGACCGCCTTGTCAGCGTTGGCAGCCATGAGGATGGGAGGCCGAGGCTCCTGGAGAGGCCGAGTTGAGATCGGCGTCCCCTTCACCTGGCACCACGGGAGGTCGACCACTGGCTCGTCGCTCGTCCACAGTTCCTTCAACGCCGCGAGGTTTCCCTCGAACCGCTCGACCATTCGCTTCCGGTCGATACCGAATGCCAGGTACTCCTCATCCCGGTAGCCGAGGCCTACCCCGAATACGAGCCGCCCTCCGGACAGCACGTCGATGGAGGCGAACTGCTCAGCCGTGGCGACCGGATTGTGGAGTGCCAGCAGGTTGATGGAGACCACCAGGGACATGTCGCCCGTCCGGTCGATGAGGCGACCCAGCATGGCTACCTGGTCGATCCCGTGCAGCCACGCTCCAGTCAAAAAGTGTTGGGTAACCGCCACCCCGTCCCATCCGAAATCACGGGCCGCATCGGCGATCGTCAGTTCACCGTTGATCTGGGCGATCACGTCGCCCCCGAGAGCGTGCTGGTTGGTGACCACCGCGCAGAACCTCAACGGGTTGGCTGCTCCTTCGGGGGTGCTCACCAGTAGCCCTGCATCAACTCAGAGGCCCATTGCGGTTGGACAACCGGACCGCGAGCTCCGAACTCCCGCATGAAAGGCTTGATGTCGAGCACTGGCGTGCCCACGACTGCGTCCAGGCCCCGCACTTCGAGCCACCCCGGACCTACGTCGACCAACTCGCACGTCGTGATCCCGATCCGGTTGGGACGATCCTTGGCCCGCTGGGCCAGGATGCCGACGCTCGGCCAGTCCTGGTTCCCTCGAGGATGCCGGTCACCTCGACAGACGGAGTCCTCTGCAAGTCGATCGAAGAGGAACACGACCTCCACATGAGAGAACGCTTCGAGACCTTGAGTGGCCGTCTTCTTCAGAACCCCATCATCCAGTTCGATGTGCGCGCACACCGAGCCCCAGTTGTCGTCCTCCACCTCGGTCCGGCCCCCGACGACACGTCCAATCGCTGTCATTGGTGCGAACTGCATCCGTCTCTCCTTTACTAGTACAAGCATCCTACCATCTAGTGGAGAGAATGCAAGGACAGGTGTACTAGCAAGGAGTTGGACCAATCCCGCGGGTGGATGCACTCGGGCTTTGGGGTTCGAATGTAGTCCCATCACTTCCGTCGCCGACCTTGCGGTGGGTCCCGCAGTACACGAAATCGACCCGGGCCTTGGCAATCGCCACGTATTACCCCAGGTCAGCGGGCCAAAAGGGGTTCGAACATCGTCCCATAACCTCCACTCGATTGCGAAAACTCCAGGGCATCTTTTCTCGACGTCGTGCCGGTACGAGGCTCTAACGTGAAGGCCGTCGATTTCGGATGACACGATCGATCAGGAAGTGCGAAAGGTCTGATCCTTGCGCCGACCAGCCGGTGACACGGGAGAAGTCCACGTTGGCGAGCCACGTCGACGAGCCGCACAGCGTGCTGTTCGAGCCCCAGTCGGGGTCGTAGAGCGGCTCGAGGGCAGTCCTCTGCTGTCCTTTCAACGGCACATTCGTCGACGCGACCGCCTCGGAGGACTGATCCACGAGTACGAACTGGCCGCATGAAAGGGCGGATCGAATATTCGGACCTTACGCGGTAGCGTCTGCGTCTCCAGTCCCGGAAGTCCCTGGTCAGCGAACCCATCGGGTATTCGGTCAGTACGGGCGATCACGACCTCGACCTGGGTGCAGTGAGGTCGTACACGGTCACTCCGTCGACGGTACGGGCCGTGAAGTGGCTCCTCACCCACAGGGAGATCGGAGTTGAGGCTGAGGTGCCCGACCAACCGGGCCCGCGCCCAAAACCGCTGAAAGTTACCCCCACCACCGATGTCGTAGTGGATTCGTCCTTCGGAGACGTAGCGCTCGAACTGGCTGAGTGTCGGGGCCGGGTCGGTCACGTTGAAACCACCGATGGCCATCACCGGGTCGCCTGTGGCCAACTCATAGCCCGATGCCGAGCCGGAGGTGGCCGCCACCCACGAATACTTCGAGGCATTGGAAGAGAGAAAGGCCACGAGCTGCTCCACCGCGTTGTGGACGTGGATCACGATGTCGACGGCCACCGTGGTTCGGGTCCGCCGGCGCTCGGACGGGACGAGTTCGGTAGCGCTCATGACCATGACCTTGACGGTCGAGAATGGGATCTGGGTGTGACCAGCCTGTGGTCCCAAGAGAAAGAAAGCCAAACCTGAAGGTAGAGGCGTGTCTAAGGGCCACGTCAGGTCGGGCTCGGGTCACCGTGCGATCCCAGGACCGGCCCAGACGGACTCGTCCGGTGTCGCCTCGGCGGTAGGGGGCGAGAGAGGTAGTCGCACGGTGAACGTCGTGCCCGACCCAGGCCGCCCGACGACGCCCACCGTGCCGTGGTGGGCGGTCATGATGGCGGTCACGATCGAGAGCCCGAGTCCGGTTCCACCGTGGGCACGGGACCGTGATGGGTCGGACCGGTAGAAGCGCTCGAAGACGTGCTCACTTTCCTCGGGGTCCATGCCCGGTCCGTCGTCCGCCACGGCTACGACCACCTGACTGCCATCGAGCTCGACCTTGACTCGGGCTGCTGTGCCGGGCGGCGTGTGGGCCCGCACGTTGCCCAATAGGTTGTCCATAACCTGCCTGAGGCTGGTGGCGTCGCCCTCCACCTCGACCGGGGCCGACGCCTCGAAGGTGACCGGCCAGTCGGGTCCGACTGCCAACGCCGTGTGGACGGCCTCGGCACAGACCGCCACCAGGTCCACCGAGCGCTGCTCCATCGGCCGGCCCTCGTCCAGCCGCGCCAGCAGGAGCAGATCGGCGACCAGGTGCTCCATCCGGGTCGTTTCGGTCCGGATGCCACCCAACAGGCGCCCGAGATCCTCTTTCTGGTCAGACGCTCCTCGCTCGAACAGCTCGGCATACGCGGAGATAGCGGATATCGGCGTCCGAAGCTCGTGGGAGGCGTCGGCCACGAACTGACGGAGCTGCTGCTCGGAGGCCCGGAGCCGACGCTCGGAGGCCCGGAGCCGACGCTCCGAGGCCAGGCGCGCACTGAAGGCGGCCTCGAGCCGGGCGAGCATCACATTGAGGGTCCGAGCGAGGCGGCCGACCTCGGTCGACTCGTTCTCACCGGAGACCCGCTCGGTGAGGTTGCCGGCGGCGATCGAATCGGCCGTGGTCTCCATGTCGCGGAGCGGGCGGAGCCCGATGCGGACCAACCACAAGCCACCCACTAGAGCCACGAGGATGGCCCCTCCGGTCACCGCCAGCTCGATGAAGAGGAGCTCATGCAAGGTGCTGAACAAATCGGCCAACGGCTGCGCCAGAATCAAGACGTTCCCGTCACTCAAGGTCGAGGCGCGCACCCGAAAGGATGGGCCCCCTGCCTTGTTGGACGCGGCAGTGAAGTAGGTGACCTTCTCGCCCGGGAGGTTGAGCGAGAGACCATTGATGGTGGCGGGTAGCGCTGGTAGGTAGGGGGTGTCGTCCTGGTAGGCGGGGCAGATCTGGCCCTTGAGCACGGTCCCCGAAGGGGTGCGCACCTCGATGGCGGTGGTCTGGACTGCATTGGGCACCCCGGCGCCCTCCTGCCCGAGAGTCGGACCACCACGCCCACCCGAGGCCTGTGCAGGCCGGACCTGGTCCGGGCCGAAGCAGTAGAGCGTCCGGCCAGTGCTCGCCTGCCCTTCGATTCCCCCGTGTAACACCTCTAGCTGTTGGTCGACCCGCTGATAGAGGAAAGACTGGAGTAACGAGTAGGTGGCGATGTCGGCGAGAACCAGTGCCACGACGGCAATGACGCCGACAGCGATGAGCAGTCGGGTCCGGAGCGACACGGGTTAGCCCGGAGTCGGTTCCCGCAGGGCGTAGCCGACCATCCTCACGGTATGGATGACCGGGGGGCCGGCCGCTTCGAGCTTCTTCCGGAGATAGCTCACGTATGTCTCGACGACGTTGCCGTTGCCCCCGAAGTCGTAGTGCCACACGTGATCGAGGATCTGGGCTTTCGAAAGGACGTGTCGCGGATTGAGGAGGAAGAACCGGAGCAGGTTGAACTCCGTGGCGGTGAGCGGGATGGTCTGACCGGCGCGGGTCACCTCGTGGGCGCTCTCGTCCATTTGAATATCGGCAAACATGAGGTCACCTCCATCGTCTGGCTCCCTGCCGGTTCGCCTGAGGATGGCATGGACTCGGGCCATGATCTCGGCCAGGGCGAAGGGCTTTGTTACATAGTCATCCCCCCCGACTGTGAGTCCGGCGATCTTGTCTTCAACCGCGCCGCGAGCGGTGAGGAACAGGACGGGGACACGGAGACCGTCGGCCCGCAGTCGCCGGGTGACCTCGAGCCCGTCGAGATCGGGCAGCATGATGTCGAGGACGATGAGATCGGGCGGGTTCTTCTGGGCCGAGGACAGGGCGAGACGTCCGTTGGCGGCCTCGTCGACACTGAAACCCTCGTAACGGAGCGAGGTGGCCACGGCATCGACAATTGAGGGCTCGTCGTCTACGACGAGGATGTGCTGGCTTCGGCTCGGTTCCACGGATCGTCTCCTTGGGGACGCCAGCGACCTTGGTTGGGGTCAAGATGTTCCTGACCGAACTCCAGCATCCCACCAGGGCCTGTAGCCCGGTTGTGGATCGCCTGGGAGTTAGCTGTCATCATTCGCGGGCAACCGCGAACCACCGGAGAGGCACAGGTGGTTCGAGAGCCGTTCTTTGGGAGGCCGGGCAGTTCTTCTTGGATCCGTCGGAACAGCTATTGCGAATATTGTGTGGCTTCAGTCGTAAGGGCGTCTTGCAGAGACCTACGTCGCAAGCGCACGTGCAGGTCGGTCACTCCCTCGTCCAAAGGACGTTTAGCCATCACTGACTGCCGGGTGCAGAGGAACGCCGTGGAGGAGTGAAACCCGGCGGCAGCTTCCCGTTCCCTGGCTTGAATCCCTTCGTCAGTCCTCCTGGTGGCGGGCGGAAGCCCTTGGGAAGATTGCCTGTGAATCCCGGTGGCGGGTACGCCCCACTTCTTGTTCCACCGGGGAACCCACCCGGGACTCCACCCGGAAATCCGGCGGCTCCAGCGGCCGTCAGGTTTCGGAACGAAGAGAACCCGAGTATGGCGACGACGATCACCACCGCAAGGGGGAGCCACTTGGGCAGTTGCGTGAGCAACCACGCGCCAAGAAGGGCGATCAAACCAATGGCCGGGAGATAGAAGCGAATGATGTGGATTGCTTCACCAGCTCCGCTTCGCGGCCCGGTCTGGGCGGTCCAGGTGTACGCCGAGTAGAGACCCCAAAGTCCAAGCCAGCCAGCCGCCAGCACGATGCCCACCACGCCGTCGCGTCGATGCATGGTCAAGGATGTTGGATCGGTGGCCCCGGAGCGGCTCCGGATCACTCTCACCGCCATCCACACCAGCGCTGCGAATCCCAACAACAGCGCTGGAATGGCCTTCACCAGGTACGACGGCATGAGCTTCAGGTTCGGGATGATCGCACTGAACGCAAAGGTGATCTCACCCGGGCCGTAGCCGGTCTTGAACGCACCCCCGTAGAAGATCTGGTCGAAGACCATCACGACACCGGCGAACAGCGCGAGCGAGCTGAACCACCAGATCAGCGATCGCGCTGGGATCCGTGCTCGTCGGAAGGTGAGGACAACGGCGACCACTGCCACCAGCAGCATGACGACGTCGGTGTACCGGATGAACACGGCCGCCTCGAGCGAGAGAAACCCAAGGAGGCCAACGACGGTCCGGCGGCGGGGTGAAGCGTCGTCAGCCAAGAATGTCCATAGGAGCGCTCCGGCGCCGGTGGCAACCAGGGCAGCGTCCGTAAACGACGGCATAGTCGGCCGCCACGCGAACGCTAGTGCCGCCCCCGAGAAGAGGAAGAGGATCACCGCCCAGGTGCCCCCCCACTTCCCGAGCCAACGGCGCCCGGCGACGAAGAGGCTCGTCGACGCCAGCGCGCCAGCGAACAGAGGAGCGGCCCTCAGGATCCCGAGCCATTGGAATGGTGCCGCGAAGAAGGGGTATCCGGGGTTCTTCTCACTTATCCAGCGGCCATCAGGCAGGTGGACCCACTGCGCGATGCCCATGCCACCGTGGGCGCTCAGCTGCGCTGAGAGAGCGTTGTACTGGGCAGTCGACAGGGTGATGTGGCCGTGGATGAGCGCCACGATCGACGCCTGGTAGGCGGCGTCGTCTGGCTCGAGCAGCTTGGTCGCCTTCGTGAGCACGGCGACGCAGAACAGAGCGAAGGTGCCGACGGCGATTGCGACCTCGGCCATTGGGAATCGGCGGGTCTCTTCCGTTCGATCGACAGGCGTTAACTCGGGGGCGAGAAGAGTGTCAAAACTCACGATGCCCACACCGCGCTCGTCTCTCGGTCATGGCACCCAAGACTGATCCGCAATCCTGGCAGTCAGCTGTGAGGCTGTAAGGGGACAGCTGTGAGAATCCGAGCGTTGCTCGATAACCGACATCAATACTGCTCGCCAACCCACATCTGCTCGTCGTGGCCCTTGGCTGAGTCCACGACTGCAACGCCGAGTCACCCCCCTGATCCACTACCGGCGCCAAAACCGGGAAAGCCCGAAGAGACACCGGCCTCAGTCCCCGACACCGACGCGTAGTGGAGGGTCCCTCCATGTTTCTATGGTCGGGAAGCTAAAACCGCGCAGCGCCTTGTCGTCGTGTAACCGGATGTCTCTGCGGCCCGGGCCCGAACGAGTGCGACGAGGCGCAGGGCCCCATTCCGAGAAGTCGGTGACCACGAGCCCCGCGCCCCGCCGCCCCAACTCTGGACCAAGAGCGAGTGACTGATCAAGGTCGAATGCAGTCATCCGGAGGGGCACGACCTGAGCTAACTGTCGACTCAAGCGTCGGTGTCACATTGCTGGCGCTGTGCATATCTTCAGAAAGTCCTCAAGAAACGCAAAGGTTAGGGTGAGAACCTTTCGAGTATGTACGGCGATCGGATCTTGGTAGTAGAAGACGAAGAGAACATCTCCTTTGTCGTGACTGCCGCGCTACGGCTGTCTGGCTTCCATGTAATCGAGGCTCGACTGGGTTCTGACGGGTTGCGGCTCGCCACGGCAGGAGATTCCCCGGACCTGATTGTCCTGGACGTTATGCTTCCGGACCTCGATGGATTTGAGGTATGCCGGCGACTGCGAGCTGAAGGGATCGATGCGCCAGTCGTGTTCCTTACTGCCCGAGATGCCACAGAAGACCGTATTCGAGGACTCACCATCGGTGGTGACGACTATCTGGCTAAGCCGTTCAGTGTCGAGGAGCTGGTGGCTCGGGTTCGGGTGGTTCTCCGTCGGAGCGGCAAGTCCGTCGAGTCACCAGTCCTCACCTGTGCGGACCTGGTGCTCGATGACGATGCGCATCGAGTGATACGTCGGCGTCGTGTCATCAACCTCTCCCCGACCGAGTACAAACTTCTGCGCTATCTGATGCACAACGCAGGCCGAGTCGTAAGCCGAGACCAGATCTTGGACAACGTCTGGAATTACAGCTTCAATGGTGAGTCGACGGTGGTCGAGACATTCGTGTCGTCGCTCCGCAAGAAAGTCGACAACGGTGGCCCGCCACTGATCAAGACGGTGCGCGGCGTCGGCTACCGGATCGACAAGCGCTAAGCGATGACACTGCGTCTACGGTTAGGTATTGCCGCCGGGCTGCTGATTGGAGTGCTGGGGATCGTTGGATATGTTCTGATCGGGACCGTTGAGAGATCTCAGCTCGAGCAAATCGACCAGCAACTGACGGCCGCGGCTATGCCTGCGGCGGTATTTCCCCGAGCCGGGGGCTCTACTTTCACCCGACGTCCCCCGTTGGAACCAGACAATGCTTTGAGCAATATCTATGTCGCTGTAGTTTCCAAGACTCATCGAGATGTAGCCTTGGATCCAAGCCTGACGCGCGGTGATGTACCCCGCATACCAACGACGACCTCAGAGCTGGGACGCCCAGCACTGCGACCCGTGACCGTGGGTTCGGTGTCGGGATCGGAGAGGTGGCGCGCCATCCTTTTCACGAGACCCGGAACAACGAGGCAGGTTCTCGTCGCCATTTCGATGTCGCGGGCGGATGCCACAGCCGCAGAGCTTCGGTTAGCGGTCCTAGTTGCGGGGGCGATTCTCTTGGCTGTCCTCACGGCTGCCGCTTTCTGGGTCGGCCGGCTCGGACTGCGTCCGATTGCCGAAGTCACCGAAGTGGCCGATTCGATTGCGGCAGGTGCTCGGTCCCGGCGCGTCACATCTGCCCGATCGGGAACTGAAGCCGGGCATCTGGCGCGAGCATTCAATGTCATGCTCGACGAGCAAGACGCGCTCGAGGTTCGGCTCCGCCAATTTGTAGCCGATGCTTCCCACGAGCTTCGGACTCCAGTGTCCGCCATTCAGGGATTTGTGGAACTATGGCGCCAGGGCCACCTGCGACAAGGCCAACCGTTCGAGGATGCGGTGCGTCGGATCGGACAGGAGAGCGCGCGAATGGCCAGGCTCGTCGAGGATCTGCTGATGTTGGCCCGACTCGACGAAGGCCACGCCGTGGATTGCAATCCCGTAGACCTGGTATCTCTGGTGGACGAGGTGGTTCTCGATGCCGCCTCAACCCATCCGTCGCGCTGCATCCAAACGGAGACACATGGCCGGGTCATTGTGCGCGGTGACAAAGATGCACTCCGACGAATTATCTCCAATTTGATCATCAATGCTTTGGTCCACACACCCTCCACTGCTTCAATCACGGTGCGGGTTGCGTCCTTGCCCAACGAAGCGAGCCTCGAGGTCGCCGACACGGGGGCCGGCATGGGCGTTGAAAGCGCTCCTCATGCCTTCGACCGCTTTTGGCGGGCGGACATCAGTCGGTCGCGCCCTGGATCTGGTTTGGGTTTACCGCTTGTCGCCGCGATCGTTGCCGCTCATCGAGGACAGGTGAAGATGGATACGAAGGCCGGTCAGGGCACCGTGGTGCGGGTAGTCCTCCCTATTACCTCGGATCTGAGCCCATCCCCAAATTCTGGTAGGTCGGTTGCCTCAAGTCGAACGATCGGTCGCGAGGCCTGACGGTTTGGCCGAGCGCTCGAAAAGGTTAGGAATCCTCTGGGTACTCACCACGACGCAATACCAACTTGCGGCGCCATGTCGACGATTGCAGGTGCAAACACTTTGCGCCGAGGCTAATCCGAGCCAGTGGACCTCGCCCCCGCTGGTCTGCTGGTTTGACGCGGGTTATGAAACTGTCAGCGGCAGATCATCTCGTGGTCCGGAAGCGATATTCACAGGCAACCCGCATCTGGCTTTCAGGGTCCTCATAATTCGGACCTCCATGATGTCGTCCCATGCGGAACCCATTTGACGCTGTTTCACAATGTCGCCATCACGGGCTTGACCCGTCCGAGCGCGGACCGAAGGTTCGCAAAACGGTACATCGGGTGTTGTTGATCGGCTGTGTGCCTCTGATTCTCGCCGCCTGTGGCAGCTCGTCGGCTTCGGGATCGGTCGGGAGCACAAGCTCGAGCGTTCCCAAGTCGTCGGCCACGGCGTCTCGCACGGCCTACACGAACTGCTTGAAGCAACACGGGGTGACCCTTCCAAGCCGTGGCAACGGGGCGACCGGTCCTCCTGCGGGAGGTGGTGGCATCCCCAGCGGAACACCCCCGTCGTCCAACAACCCGGCGTTTCAGAAGGCGTCAAATGCCTGTAAGAGCCTCAGGCCCTCGGGAGGGTTCGGCGGGCCTGGCGGGTCGGGAGCGTTCAACAGCTCGGCGTTCGCCGCCTACCGCAACTGTATGAAGCTGCACGGTGTCACGTTGCCCACGGGGGGAGCGGCAAATAGTGCCGGCTCGACTCCGTCCACCACTCTCAGTCAATCCAGCCCCACCGTAAAGGCCGCCCTGCAGGCTTGTGCAGCGTTGCAACCGTCAGCGTCCTCCACCACGACGGCGGGCTGACGATGCCCACTTCCCGCAGATTAGACACGAAGGGACGACACCGTCGATGAGACTCGGTCAGCGATTGATCAGACGTCGATCGTTCATTTGGTACAGCGTGCTAGGCCTGGCGGTGGCGGCGGTTGCCACGCTCGGCCTGGAGTCGATTTACGGGACGTCCTCGGCGAGCACGTCGACGGCCAGAACCGTAACTGTGCAACGTGGCACAGTGCAGTCGAGCGTGTCGGCCTCGGGCAACGTGAGCGCCGCTACTTCGGACTCGGTCAGCTTCCAGACGAGCGGAACCTTGACCGCCGTGGACGTCACCGTGGGGCAGAAGGTCGCGGCCGGCCAGACACTCGGCACCCTGGATCCCACCAACGCTGAGGCGACCTTGGCGTCTGCCCAGGCTGCCTTGAGTGCGGCCCAGTACACCCTTTCATCCGCACAGCAAGGTGGCACGACCGCACAGTTGGACCAGAACAAGGCGACGCTGGTGTCGGCCCAGAACCAGCTCACATCCGATCAACAACAACTGACCACCGACGAGACCACCCTCACCAAGGCCCAGAACCAGCTGACGGTCGACCAAGCCCTGGGTTGCCCGGCCTCGTCCAGCTCATCGTCATCCAGTTCAACATCGTCTGGCTCATCGGGCTCCTCCGGATCCTCCGGGGGGGCAAATGCCCAGACCTCGACCGCAAGCACCGGCTCGGCCACAAGTGCGTCTGATACGGCTATCACCCTTTCTGGGACCGTCAATCCCGGAGGTGTCGACACCACCTACTACTTCATGTACGGGACCACGATTGCCTACAGCTCCGCCACACCCACCGCTGACGCTGGATCGGGAACGACCAGCGTCCAGGTGAGTGCCACGGTCACCGGGCTGTCTCCCGATACGACCTACCTGTACCGTCTGGTGACGGTCAATTCGACCGGCACATCCGTCGGCGTCGGTCAGACCGTCAGCACAGCGGCGAGTGCGTGCGTAGTCGACCAGCAGAGCATCGCCTCCGACCAACAAACCGTGACCAAGGACAAAGCGACCGTCACGGCACAGCAGTACACCGTGGCGGCTACCTCCGCCGGCCAGGCTGTGACCTCCTCGACGATCGCCCAAGACCAGGCTCAGGTCACCCAGGACCAGAACACCGTCACTGTCGATCAGAAGGCCGTGAACGACACGATCCTCACCGCACCGGTGAGCGGGATCGTGACCTCGGTGAATGACGTTGTCGGCGCAGCCATCACGGGGAGCGGAACGTCCTCGAGCGCGAGTGGGTCGTCCTCCTCCGGGTCGACGTCGAGCTCTACCGGCACCACCGGTTCGGGGACCACTGGATCCGGCTCAACCGGTGCAACTGGCTCTGGCACAACTAGTTCCACGGGCACGTCCTCCACCGGCTCATCCAGCTCGTCTGCTTTCGTCACCATTCAGGACATTGGCTCCCTCGAGGTGGTGGCCGGGTTTGCTGAAGCCAACGTCTCCAAGATGGCTGTCGGCGAGACTGCCACGGCCACTCTTCCCGCGTTGCCCAACACCACCGTGACCGGAACAGTCGTCGCCGTCTCCCCTACGTCGACCGTGACGAGCAATGTGGTGACATACGACGTGACCATCGCCCTGCAGAACGCACCGTCGAGCGTGAAGGTCGGGATGACAGCAGACGTGAGCGTTGTCGTCCAGACCGCCAACAACACGTTGGAATTGCCAAGTGCCGCGATCACCACCACTGGGCCTGTCTCTACTGTCACAGTCCTCGCCAACGGGAAACAGACGGTCACCACTGTCACAACGGGACTGGTGGGGGACTCCACTACTCAGATCCTCAGCGGGGTCACCGTCGGTGAGGTCGTGGTCGAGCCCGTAGCGTCGGTGTCAGGATCGACCACAAGCGGCTCGAGCACAGCCGGCGGTGGGGGATTCGGACCCCAGGGCGGCTTCGGCGGTGGCGGGCTCGGCGGTGGCGGATGACCTTCATGGTCGCCGACGCTTCAGTCGGAGCATCCCATTCGGCGCAACGACCAGTTATCGCCATGCGCAATGTGGTGAAGCAGTACCGGATGGGGGACACCGAGGTCCACGCCCTCCGCGGAATCTCGTTCGAGATCGCTCAAGGCGATTTTGTGGCCATCATGGGTACGTCAGGGTCGGGCAAGTCGACGCTCATGAACATCGTGGGTTGTCTCGATGTGCCGACGCGGGGTCACTATTGGCTCGACGGGGTCGATGTCCGCACGCTTGACGATGACGATCTTGCTCGAATACGGAACCGGAAGATCGGATTTGTCTTCCAGAGCTTCAATCTGTTGCCGCGCATGTCGGCGATCGCGAATGTCGAGCTTCCTCTGACCTACGCCGGGGTGCACCCCAGGCAACGGCGGGCCCGAGCCGCAGTGGCGCTTCAATCGGTGGGGCTGGGTCAGCGCATGCACCATGTCCCGAGTGAGATGTCCGGCGGCCAACAACAACGGGCTGCCGTGGCCCGGGCAATTGTGACCAACCCCGCTCTGATCCTGGCGGACGAGCCGACGGGGAACCTCGATACCGAGTCGAGCATCGACGTGATGTCAGTATTCGCTGCGCTGCATTCTCAGGGGCGCACGGTTGTGCTGATCACTCACGAGGATGACATCGCTGCCTATGCGCAACGCATCGTCAAGCTCCGCGACGGCCAGATCGTCGACGACCACCGCCGGGATGCGTCGGGTGCGCGACGAACCCACGTGGCCCATGCCGAGGCCGGTCAAGGAGCGTTCCAATGAATCCGCGTGATGTCATGCGCATGGCGCTCGGTGGTGTCACCTCCAACAAGCTGCGTTCCTTATTGACCATGCTCGGCGTGCTCATCGGGGTTTCCGCCGTCATCATTCTGGTGGCCGTCGGAACAGGCTCGACCCGTGCAGTCGAGCAGCGCATCGCGGCCCTCGGGACCAACACCTTGACCGTGTTCAACACTGGAAGGTTCGGATCCGGAGTTTCGTCGACCGGCACCCAGTCACGCGCCGCGAGCCTGACCATTGCGGACGTCAAGAAGATCTCCAACCCAAATGATGCTCCCGACGTCGCCTCGGTCTCACCGGTTCTCTCCACGACGGTCACCGCCACCTATCAAAGCGCCACCTACTCCACGACCGTCACCGGTTCGACGCCGTCGTATCTCAAGGCCAGCGATTACACCGTCGCCTCGGGGAGGGCCATCTCGAGCGCCGATGTGTCGCGCCATACGCAGGTGGTCGACATCGGCTCTTCTGTGGCCAGCAATCTCTTTGCCACGGGGTCCAACCCCATCGGCAAGCAGATCACGCTGGGCTCGTCGAACTTCCTCGTGGTGGGCGTGCTTGCCTCTAAGGGGAGCACTGCCGGGCAGAACCAGGACGCGGTGGCCATTGCTCCGTACACGGCGGTGCAGGACCAGCTCACGGGCGAGTCCCAGTCCTTCACGGAGCTCCTGGTCCAAGGAAAGTCCTCGTCGACCCTCACCCTGGCGCAAAACGAGGTGGAGAACATCCTCGCCGCCCAGAACGACACCACCGTGGCCAACCTTCCGTTTCAAGTCCTGAACCAAGCCAGCTTGCTTTCCACCGCCACGTCGACAACGAGCACCCTGACCGTGCTGCTGGGGGCGGTGGCGGCGATTTCTCTTCTAGTCGGTGGCATCGGTGTCATGAACATCATGTTGGTGAGTGTCACTGAGCGCACCCGAGAGATCGGGATTCGCAAGGCCGTCGGTGCGCCAAAACTCGCCATCCTGTCTCAATTCCTTATCGAGGCCGTGATGATCTCGCTCCTCGGAGGCGCGGTGGGCGTCGGCATCGGTCTGATTGGATCGCGGTTCAAGATCGACGGCGTCCAGCCTGTGGTGGCCCCGGCCTCGATCGTGCTGGCCTTCGGGGTCGCTATCGCCGTCGGGGTGTTCTTTGGTTTCTACCCCGCCAACCGCGCCGCGTCACTCCGGCCCATCGACGCCCTGCGCTACGAGTAAGACCGAAAGGCCACGCCATGTCTGAAACGGATGCTATGAGGAGTGCAATGTCTGCCACCGGGCTCGAGCCCGTCACCGAGGAAGTCATCATCACGAGATCGCCCCGCCATGTCGCGGCACCAGGGTCGGTGGAGGGATCGGATGGACCGCTTGAGGACGACGATGATGAGTGGCCAGTGCGGGGACCGCGCAACGGGATTCGGATGCGTGTCCCGACCGTCCTGCTCTTCGCGGTGCTCATCGGCGCGGGGGGACTGTGGGGAGGAGCGGCGCTCCAGCGCAGTCATGGCTCGACATCGACTTCGTCGGCGGCATCGTCATTCGCCGCCTTGGGTCGCAGTGGGGCCACAGGCGCATCTGGGCTCGGCGGCGCCACAACTGGCACAGTCACCTCGGTCACTGGTTCCACCCTGTATGTCACCAATTCGAGCGGCAATCTCGTGAAGGTGATCGTAGGCCCCTCGGCGACGGTGAGCCGGAATGCGAAGTCCAGTCTGGCCGCGCTACAGGTCGGCGACACCGTCGTGGTCCAGGGCTCGAAGGCAAGTGACGGAGCGGTCACGGCGACATCGGTGTCTTCGACCGCAGCCGGCACCACGTCGGGGTTCCCTGGATTTGGTGGCGGCGGGGGAGGGGGTTGAGGAATTGTTTGATCAGCAGGGTGATTCGGCGTTGTTTCCACCGCGACGATGTCGCCATTGCCTGGATCGGCACTCTGGACACCTCTATCCAAGTCCTGACGCAAGAGGACTTCTCTCGCTCCGAGTGTTCTCAAACGGGTGTAGCCAGTGCCGACGTGCGCAATGACGAGATAACCGGCGGCGAACCTCCTTGTATCAGGGGCGGTCTGGATGCCAGCTGAGAGCCTGAGGCAGTAAGCATGGAGCACGTTCTCTACGACCGATCGGCGTCTCGGCCGGGCACAGTGATTGGTCGCACCGACCCAGGCTCCGACCTCCGACAGCAACAACGGCCTGAGCGACAGGGCCAGCATCCGTCCCGACCTAGACGACTGGTCGTCCTGGTGGGTGCGGTCGTCGGTACGAGCGTGCTCGGCATCGGAATCGCCTCAGATCTGCATGTCCGATCTGAGTTGCGCCAGGCTCGCTCTACGCTCGAGTTCATACGGATGCACCTGGCACTCACCGTGAGCAAGTTGTCGTCGGTGGAGTCCACGCTGAATATGACCACCAGTCAACGCGACGCGTTGCAGGTGGATCTCACGACCACCTCACAGGAGCTCGCTACGGCAAAAGCCAGCCTCTCGACAACCCAAGCTGGCTTGTCCAACGCCAACAAGAGCCTCGCTTCCCAGGGTGTCGATATTGCCAAACTCAATACCTGTCTGGGAGGAGTGGAGCGGGCGCTCAACCAGATCGCTGTCGGCAACAACAGTAGTGCTGTCGCTTCGATCTCGGGAGTGTCGAGCAGCTGTCAGTCCTTGCAAACGGGAACTGGGGGATCAGTCTACCCTTTTGACTTTCCCGACCCCGACGTCATTCGGGTCGGAAATGTCTACTACGGCTACGCAACGAACTCTGCGGCCGGCAACATTCAACTGATCCAGTCATCCGATCTCGTCCATTGGACCGTGGACGGTGATGCCTTGTCCCACCTCGCGTCGTGGGCGCACTCTGGCTACACCTGGGCGCCGGGCGTCTTCGAACTCAACGGAACCTTTGTGCTCTATTACGCGGCTGTCGACGGCCTAACGGGCAAAGAGTGCATCTCGGTCGCGGTGGCGGCCGGCCCGCAAGGACCTTTCGTAGATGACTCGAACGCTCCACTGGAGTGTCAGCTCGATCTCGGGGGGTCCATTGATCCCAGCCCATTTCTCGACGCCTCAGGCACTCCGTACCTGGTGTGGAAGTCGCAAGGCACAATTGGTGAACCATCGGCCATCTGGTCCCAGCAGCTGACGGCCGATGGTACTGGGCTGGCCGCTAGCGCCGCGCAAATCCTCGTCCGTTCCAGCCAATCCTGGGAAGGTGGCGTGGTCGAGGGTCCATCCATGTTGCTTTGGTCGGGCCGCTATTACCTCTTCTATTCGGCGAACAACTGGGACAGTGCCAACTACGCCATAGGCGTGGCGACGTGTCAGGGCCCAACGGGACCATGCTCCAAGCCTCTCAATCACGCTCTCGTGGGGTCGCAGGAGGGGATGGCGGGTCCGGGCGGTCCTTCATTGTTTGCTGATCAAGACGGTCGGCTGTGGATGGCCTTTCATGCCTATCTCCCGACGGCAGTGGGCTATCCCAATAGTCGTCTCCTGTTTCTTCGCCGGCTGGCATTTGCCGACAATGTTCCCTTTGTTCAGTCTACGAACTGATATCCATCGGCAACGCGATTGACAATACAGCCACTGCAAGTAACCGATCCATCGGGACGAGATAGCTCTGGAGCCTGCACCCGTGGTTGGTTGGCGGCGGTGATGACGCCTCCGGAACCTTTGGAACCTGACCACGTAGCTGTCGTGCATGTCGCTACGGAACGGAAGTGATTCGGGATGAACTCGAAGGAGAATCATAGATGGTTCGCATCGATCTCACAGGTCCCCGTCATCTACTTGTGGAGAGGAAGGGGCAGAGCGTCGTGGACGAACAAGGGATTGTTGATCACGCAGGGGGTACCCCCGAGATAAGTCGAAATGCCGGGGCCCCAGCCTCAGAGGCAGGCACATTGACGCCCGACAGAAAGAGTGAGGAAGCAACGAATGCAGAGATGGGTGTGGGTTCACGGCCCCCTCCGTACCCGTCTGGCGACGGTAGTGGCGAGACGGGATGGCTGGAAGGTCGAGAATCAAGTTCCCCAAAGGGGACCTCTCGTCGACACCAAACTCAAACAGTCCTGCTTTCAGTGGGAATCTTCTTTCTCTCTATGGGATCTACGGCCATCGTTACCGCGTTTGTTACCACCCTCGCACTCGGGCCCACTGGACAAGCCACGTCGGCGAGGAGCAGAGCGTCGGCCAATAGCGCGCTCTCCAGCTCCTCGAGCAAAGCCACCAATGGCGGTTCGTCTATCCTGACATCGGTAGAGCGAGGTGTCGTAGACATCAACGTCGTCCTCAATGGCAGCGGGTCCGCTGCGGGCACCGGGATCGTCCTCACATCCACCGGAGAAGTCCTGACGAACAATCACGTGATCGAGAATGCTACAACCATCAAGGCAGTAGACGTAGGTAACGGTCGCACGTACACCGCTACCGTAGTGGGAGCCGACAAGGCCGACGATATTGCCGTCCTTCAACTTCAAGGTGCATCCAGATTGCAAAAGGTGCGGACAGGCGACTCTTCTAAGGTGGCTGTGCACGACTATGTAGCAGCCGTAGGCAACGCCGGAGGGGCGGGAGGTATTCCAAGTGCCGCGGTTGGCTTCGTAACAGCACTGAACCAGACCATCACAGCCCGAGACGAGGTAACTGGTTCATCTGAGCAACTTTCTGGTCTGATTCAGATTGACGCAGCGGTCCAGGCTGGCGACTCCGGAGGCCCGCTGATCAACTCCAACGGAGAAGTGATTGCCATTGACACGGCGTCCGCCACAGGCTTTCAGTTCCAATATGGAACGAGCGAAGGATTTGCTATCCCTATCGACCAGGCGTTGTTCGTGGCGAAACAGATCTCCACGGCATAGTCGTCCGGTCCACGTTGGCACTGTCGCTTGCCTCGGGGTCGAATAGCAGCACCCCGGTGGGGCGGTGGGCATCCCATCAGTCGAGTGCACGCGTGCTCAGCGTTTGCGGGTTCATCGGCGGCAG
>DATCBU010000015.1:0-10897 GCA_036511675.1 Acidimicrobiales bacterium
GACGGTCCCGTTGTGGTCTGCCCATCGCCCTGCTGTATCTGCTGGGGCGACGGACCACTTCCACAGGGTGGGATTCTCGGTGCGGAGCCCAAAGCCGATCCGGGCCGCGCCGCGGGCGCGTTCAGGCCCGAGGCCCGGCTCGGGGTCTCGGTGCGTGACACCAGGAAGAGAGCAGAGAGCAGAGAGCAGAGAGCGAGAGCGTGGGCACACGTCACCGGATGCCGGCCTCCGTGGCCAGGCCCGCTGGGCCCGAAGCGGTCTCGTATATGGCGAGCCACGATCGGCGTTGCGTCCTGGTGGTCGGCGCGGCAGTGATCATCGCCGTGGCACTCCCCGGGTCGATCCCCTCAAGCCGCACCGTGCATATCGACGGGTCACCAGCCGACACATCCACAGCAAAACGACGACCCCGGTGAGTTCGGTCAGGGCTCCACATGGCCGGAACTACTCCTGGCAGGGATGATTGCACCAAGGTCCTGAGGCGATCTGCACGCCGTAGGAGATGCCGGCCACACACGCCGGGGTGAGACTTAGCCGCCGGCCACCGCGCGAAGCTCGGCCACGGAGTCCCGCATGACGTCGGCGAGGTCCCGGTCGTCGCCTCCGCTCGACCACCGCTCGATGGCGACGCGCAATACCGCCATGCCTGCATCGCCAGCCAGGCTGGCTTGGGGCTCGCCCACGCCTCTGTGGTGCAGGGCTATTGCCACCGCGGCGGCATAGTCGGCCAGTTTCGCCAACTCCCGCTCCCGCAGCTCGGGGTTGGCGGCGATGACGGCGTGTCGTTGGCGGGACAGGTCCCGGCGGAACTCGCCGAGCATGGTGGCGGCGGCGGCGAGTCCGCAGGCAACAGCGTCGAGGGGTCCGGCCTCCGGGGGCGCCCCGGCCACGCCGTCCACGATCCGCTCTTGGAGGAGGGCAGATCCACCGAAGAGCACTTCTCGCTTGTCGGCGAAATGCCGGAAGAAGGTGCGCTCGGTCAGCCCCGCCCGGGCCGCGATCTGCGCGGCCGTGGTCTGGTCGAATCCCCGCTCGGAGTAGAGAGCCAGAGCCGCTTCCTGCAGCCGCCCCCGACTGTCCGGCTGCCATCGACCCATGTCGCCATCCTAAGCGTTGACAGTCACTGACATCGGATCTAGGTTGATAACAGTCACTGACATCAACAACGTGTTCCCCGGAGGTACCCATCATGAGAATCTTTGTCACCGGCGCATCGGGCTGGATCGGCTCGGCCGTCGTGCCCGAGCTGCTGGGCGCCGGCCACGAGGTGGTCGGCCTGGCCCGCTCCGAGGCATCGGCGCAGCGGCTGGAAGCGGCCGGGGCCATCGTGCAGCGGGGCGACGTCGACGACCCCGACGGCCTGGCCAAGGCGGCCGCCGACTCTGACGGTGTCATCCACCTGGCCTTCCAGCACGAGGTGGCCTTCGGTGGCAACTTCGCCGCTGCCGCCGCGGCCGACCGACGGGCGGTGGAGGCCATGGGCATGGCCCTGGCCGATTCCGACCGGCCCTTCGTGCTCGCCTCGGGCCTGCTCGGGCTGACAGCCGGTCGGGTGTCCACCGAGGACGACGGGCTCGTGCCCGGCGCCGAGGTTCGGGTCAACCCCGCCGGGCGCCGGTCGGCCACCGCCCTGCTCACGCTGTCCCTGCGGGGCATGGACGTCCGCTCGTCGGTGCTGCGCTTCCCCCCGACGGTCCACGGCGCCGGCGACCACGGGTTCGTGGCCACCCTCGTCGGCATCGCTCGCGAGAGGGGCGTGGCCGGATACGTGGGTGACGGCACCAACCGCTGGCCGGCTGTGCACCGCTCCGATGCCGCCCGCCTGGCCCGACTGGCCGTCGAGGCCGCCCCCGCCGGCTCGGTCCTGCACGCCGTCGCCGACGAGGGGGTCCCTTTCCGGGAGATCGCCCAGGCGATGGGCCGTCACCTCGGCCTCCCGGCGGTGTCAGTGCCCCCCGCCGACGCCGTCGAACACTTCGCCCACCTGGGCCACTTCGTCGCGCTGGACAGCCCCGCCACCGCGGCGGTAACCCGGGAGCTGCTCGCATGGGAGCCGACCGGGCCCGGCCTCCTCGAAGATCTCGAGCAGGATCACTATTACGGCTAAGACAAACTCACCATCCGGGCAAGATGGGGCGGTCTGAGCTCAGCCGGGATTGGCGCCGCTGGCGACCATTCCTCCACATGACTACGGGACGCTGACGCGGCCAATCGGTTCGTTGAGGTGGTCAGCGATCCACATCGCGCCGTCAGGACCGGCCGTGATACTCACTGCCCCGCCGATGCTGGAGTCGTTGTACGTCGATATCGTCCCATGGGTCGTGATCCTGTCTGTCACGTTCGTGAACCACAGGGCTCCGTCGGAGCCACTCGTAATGTCCACCAGGTTGTGGTGGTTCGCGCCGTTACCAATCGCCATTGCCAATGCTGGGGTCCGTACCCATGCACTGGACATGCACAACGTTGTCCGGACCTGCGAGTTGTTCCGGAGTTTTGGGAGATCGACTCAACCACTCGCCACGCCTGGTCGATCGAAATGGAGCACCCTACAATCCGAGTGATGTTTCCTACACGCATCTGGGTGCGGGGCCTCACCTCAACTTGCGGGAGATCCGACAACGTGTCTTTCGGTCTGCGCTCGCGACCAGTTCGGCTCGGGACGACCCTGATCGCCGGAGGACTGTGCGTCGCACTCGCGAGCGCATCGGGACTGGGTTCGACCGAGCAGGCGGGCCGTGCACCGACGACACCAACCGGGCTCGCCGCCGCCAAGGCAGGCGCGACGCGGTCGGATGGGACGGTCTCGACATCCCCATCCACATCCACGGCGACGCCAACCTCGTCCGTCCCGACACCGCCCACCGCTTCGACCTCGTCTGCTCCGTCAAAAGCGCCCGCCCCCGCCAACAACGCCCTCCTCATCTCGAAGTCGATCCATCGGACACACACGACGACTACGACCACGTCAACTCCCAAGCCGATTCCGGGAGCGTCGACGGCCAACGCCAGTCTCAGCTTCCCCATCCGGGCCGCGTTCTACTATCCCTGGTTCCCCGAAGGGTGGGATCAGCAGGGCCTTAACCCCTTCACGAGATATCACCCCTCGCTCGGCTTCTACGACTCGAGCAACGCCAGCACCGTGGCCACGCAGATCAGAGCCATGCAATACGGTCACATCCAGGTAGGGATCGCGTCGTGGTGGGGGCAGGGCTCGCACACCGACCGGCGCGTGCCCCTGCTGCTGCAACAGGCGACCGGGACCGGGTTCAAGTGGACGCTCTACTACGAGGCCGGAGGAAACGCGGTTCCCTCGGTGCCCGGCTCACCCAACCCGTCCGTCACTCAGATCCGATCCGACCTGGCCTACATCAAGGCGCATTACGCCTCTGACCCGAGCTATCTGCACGTCAACGGCAAGCCTGTGATCTTCGTGTACGGGGCCTCGGGCCAGAACTGCTCGAAGACAGCAACCTGGGCGCAGGCCAACGCGGCCGAAGGCTTTTTCGTCCAGATGGACATCCTGTCGATCGGAACCAAGGCCTCCCTCGCCTGTCCCAACCAACCCGACGCCTGGCACTTCTACAGCGGGCACAACGGTTCGATCGGCTTCAACGAGAAGCCGCCCTTCGACTTCACCGTCAGCCCCGGCTTTTTCAAGGCCAACGAGTCCACCCCCCGCCTAGTGCGCGACTCCGCAGCGTTCACCGCCAACGTCAAGACGATGGTGGCGTCGGGGATGCCGTGGCAACTCGTCACCTCATTCAACGAGTGGGGCGAAGGCACCGCAGTCGAGAGCGCCCAGGAATGGGCCAGCCCGTCGGGATACGGGACGTACCTCGACATCCTGCACGCCAACCCCGGCTGAGTACGGCCCGCCCCGGGCCCGAGTCGCAGTCGCTACGGAGTCAGCTTGAGCACGACTCCGCCCGCGTTCTGGGCGAAGATGTTGCCGTTCGAGATCGACGCGCCCGAGTAGCAATTCACCCCACCGGGGAAGGTAACGCTCCCCAACTGCGCGCCGGTGCTGGCATTCACGGTCACTACGGCATTGTGGATGCAGGCCACGACGACGCCGTTGGCACCGGTCACCGGGCCGATCGCCGGGCCCGAGGCGAAGCAGTCGGACCACATGATCGCCCCGGTGGCAGGATTGAGGGCGCGCAGGCTGGCACCACAGGATTGCGTGCCGATTGTGGCCTGCCCGCCGACCACGTAGAGCCGCGTGCCGTCGTAGGCCATGGGTGAGATGTTGCCGGTGAAAGACGGGTCGGCGCCGCCCAGGGCCGTCGACGTCTGCCAGATGGGCCCTGCCGCCAGGTTCTGGCGGTCGAAGGCGAAGATGTTGCCGTCCTTGTTCCCCACCGCCACGAGATGGCCGCTACCCACGCCCGAGTCGTCGTAGATGGTCGGCACCGAGCCGAAGTCGCTGTCGGACACCTGTTGGGCTTCCGGGAGATGCCAATGCCCGACGAGGTTCAGGTTGGCGTCCACCTCGTCGACTGAAGTCTCCAACTGCCAGCCCGTCACCCCCTCGGCCGACCCGGTGCAACCCTGCACCTCGGTCCCGGTGGCGAAGAAGATGTGGCCGGACGAGTCGACGCTGGGTGATCCCCATAACCCCCCGCCGATACAGCCGTTGGGGGCCATGAGGAATGTCGCTTCGATGGCCCCCGTCAGGGGATTGATTTTGAAGAACTGCCCTTGAACCAAGGGGCAGTCTCCGTAGGACGCGATACCGGTGTAGAGCGCCCCGTTGTAGAGCAGCGGAGACACGAAGGAGAAGTTGTTCGGAAGAGCGGCCAGCTGCGTCCTCCACAAGATCCCTCCGGTCGACGCATTCAACGCGTAGAGAGCCGCATCACCCCCCGACAGATAGACGACGTTGGTCGTCCCGTTCACAGTGGCGGCTGTCGGGGAGCTGACGACACCGTATTGCGAGCTGTTCGGGCACGTTGCCACGGGCCCGTCGGTTCCCAGGTAGGTCGACCAATATTGAGACATCGACCCCACGTTCAAGGCGGTCTCGTACCCGCTGTTCGAGCCGACGAAGACGTGCCCGAAGGCGGCGACGGGAATCGACGACTGGATGGTGCCCAGGCCGGTTGCCGACGCGGCCATGCTCAGGCTCGACGCGGTCGAGGTCGAGAGGGTGGTCTCGGCGCTGTTCCAGTCACTGGCTGAGGTGATGTCGTTGTACATCGACCAATCGCCGGCGCTGGTGTCGCCCGTGAGGGTGCTCCCGGCCGGGAACGGCGACGTGGCGGGAACGATCGGTGCCGACGGTACCGACGAGGTGCCGACCCCGACGCTGTTCTGGGCTGCCACTTTGAAGGTGTACGTCGTCCCGTTGGTCAACCCGGTGACGGTGCTCGACGTCGCCGACGCTCCCACCGTCACCGGCGTGCCGCTGGGAGCGGGGGTCACGATGAAGTCGAGGATGGGGTACCCGCCCGTGTCGATCGGAGGGGACCACGTCACGGTTCCCTGACCATTGCCCGGTACGGCCTCGATGCCCTTGGGCGGCCCCGGGGCAACGGGGGTGGGACGCGGCGTGACGGGGTTGGACACGGGGAAACTGGCCAAGCCAGCGCCGGCCGCGTTCACGGTTTGCACCGTGAAGGTGTAGCTGGTGCCGTCGGTCAGACCGGTGACCGTGGCGGACGTCGCTGGTGCGTTGACGAAGGCAGTAATCCCACTGGGCTTGGAGGCGACCCGGTAGCCCCACACCGGGGCGGACCAGACGTTGGGGGTCGGCGCGGTCCACGAGACGACAGCGGCGGCATCGGCGACCGCGCCATTGCCGGCCGCGGCCGATACGGCCGACGGTGCGACACCCAGCCCGGGGCCGGCCGTGGTCGACGACCACAGCAACGTGCCTGTCACTGATTGGATGGTCAGTTGGCCGAGATCACCGATCGTCAGGAAGGCGCCGGGACTGCCGATCGTGTTGCTGGCCCACAGTGGAGTGTTGGCGGTGTTGTAGATCACGAGGTTGCCGTCGGTCTGCACCACGACTCTGGCGCCCGGCGAGCTTGTGCCCGATGACCACAGCGTGGACCCGTCCACGCTGAATTCGACGAGGTTCCCGCCGGTCTGCATCGTCAGTTGGAACTGCTCACCGTCGGGAAGTGCTGGCGACATGATCCACTGCCCTCCGGTCAACTGACCGTTCACCGGCAGGGTTCCCGGAGGCCCCAAGAACATCCCCGGTCCCCACAGCGCCACGCCCGACGCCGAGTCGATCACCAGCTGTCCCAGGCCGTTGATGGTCACGGTCGCCCCGGGGTTGCCGGACGTGTTGCTGGCCCACAGCGCCACCGCGGTGGTGCTGACCACGACGAGATTGCCGTCGGTCTGCATCACGGCATGGGCACCCGCCGATGACGTCCCTGACGACCACAGCGTCGTTCCCGACGCGTTCGTCTCCACCAGGTTGCCACCGCTCTGCATCGTGAGCCTGAACTGGTTGGCCGGCGTCGCCGTGGTGGCGCCGGAGCTCAAGATGATGCCCGAGGGCATGGTCCCCGGCTCCCAGAGCACCGAACCCGACGGGGCCACGATATCGAGCTGTCCCAGGCCTCCGATGCTCAGGTGCGCGCCCGGATTCATGGCTGTGTTGCTCGCCCACAGCGCTACATTGGCGGCGCTGTAGACCACCAGGTTGCCGTCGGTCTGCATCACGGCGTAGGCACCGGTGGACTTCGTTCCCGATGACCACTCGGAGGTTCCGGCGAGGTTGCGTTCCACCAGGTTCCCGTCGGCCTGCATGTTGAGCCGGAACTGCTCGCCGGGGAGGCCCTTCGACGACGCCGAGGCGAAGATCGCACCCGCGCCGTAGGTTCCCGGTTCCCAGAACGGCACGCCGTTACCGGTGTTGATCGAAAGCTGGCCGAGATCGCCGAGGCTCAGAAACGCCCCTGCGTTACCGGCCGTCTTACTGGACCACAGCGGCTGGGTGCTCGTCGAGTACACGACCAGGTTGCCGTCACCTTGCATGTCGACGGTGGAGCCAGGCGACGATGTGGCCGATTGCCACAGCACCGTTCCCCCCGTCGTGCTCTCCACCAAGTTGCCGCCAGTCTGCATCACCAACTGGAACTTCCCGTTGGGTGACGAGAGCGCTGCCCCCGAAGTGAGAACGCCGAGAGGGGGCAGCTCACTCGGGTTCACCGTCGTCGCCGCTCCCACGCCGCGGGGGACCAAGGCGTCGCCTGCCCACACGCACGTCATGGCCAGGACCAAGAACACGACGATCTTGGTGGCACCTGCGTGCTGCTTGGTGATACCCGTGTGACTCCGAGCCGACATTTTCATGACGGCGCCCCCTTCCCCCTGAGCACCTGCACTGATCAACCTGAGAACTGCATCGAGACGATGTTCGAATATCCGGTGGGCACACCCGACGACGGCACCAACCACGCCTGGAAGAAGACAGGATCCTGTTGCGCCTGCACGCCGCTCACGGTGAAGACGACCTTTCCGGTGCGATCGGTCTGCCGCAGGACCGGCGTTTGCGCCTCGGCTTGACCGTCGATCGATGCCTCACCGGGCAACAGTCCGTCCTGTGAGTAGACGATTTGCCCGAGCGCCACCGTTACACCCTTGGTGGCCCGCGACCCGCCGATCTGGTTGACGAGCTGGACCGTCAATTCAGTGCTCGTGCCCAAGCGCACGGGCCGGTCGACGCCTTGCGGAGTCAGGAACGCGCTCTCCGTTGGTGGTCGGATCGTCGACGAGGTCGCGATCTGAGCCGGATTATCGGAAAATGCGTCGACGATGAATCCGCCGTTCATTCCCGGCATGGACTCCGTATTGGGTGCTTCGAGGTTCTCGACGGCAGTCGCATGGGGGCGGATCGTCAACGGACTGTGATTCGAATACCAAAAGCTCGTCTGTTGACCGGCCGGCGTGATGGTGAAGTGCGGTGTGACCGGAGATCCGGAGTGATTCGTCACACGAACCGCAAGATGATCGATGCTTTCGAGCTGGCCCGTGGAGCGCTCTCCCACCACCTGGAGGCTCAAACTCGGTTTGAGCGTCAGCGCGGCAACAAGACAGGCCGCGGTGGCTGCCAGACCGCCCGCGAACACCAGACGCGCCATCCTCCACCCTTGCGCGGTGGTCTCTCGGACCGTCGTCGTGCCGACCAGGATGGCCGGCACCATCATCAGCATGTAACTGGCGAAACTCCGATTGGGCCAGAAGAACGCCAGCGGGAGGAGCGCGGGCCAGACGCGCTTTGCGGTCTTGTACCAACCGAGGTACACGCCCAATGCGACCACGACGACGAGCACGCTCGCATAGGTGTAGAAACGGAGTTGGCCGCCTAGATGCTCGAACATCGTAAGCCCCACTAGGCCTTGACCAGAGGGGATCAGGTGTGCCTCGAGAGGGGTCAAGACGCCTCGCACCCAGGCCGTGGGATTCATCACGAGGAACGGAAGGTTGACGACTGCGAACGCCGCCAGTGCGAGAGCAAGATAGCGCGCAGCCATGCGAAACCAGCTCTGGCCTCTCTGATGCGCCTCGATGGCCACCCCCACGACCAAGAACGGCACGGCGAACCACGGTGTCTGCTTCACCGTGGCGGCCAGGCCGATCATGATGGGTCCGATCCACCGGGCCACGGACTTCTCGGTCGGGTCGCCGAAGCGATCCCAACGCCAGTACGCCACGATCAGGAACGGCAGATAGATCGAGTCCGACACACCGCCTGCGATGTACCCGAGGTAGAGGAACTCCGTGGCGATGGGAATGACGACCCACCTCACCTGGGAGGGCAGCAGGCGCCAGCCCAGGAACATCGTGACGACCCATGCCAACACGTCCACCACGACGGCGGCCTGCATGCGCAGTCCGGCCCACAACGCGGGCACATAGGCGAGGAACGACCCGGCCGGGTACGAGACGCGCGACACCTCCTGACCCGACAGCGTGTAGGTGTGGTAGATGTCGGGAACCTGGAACATGTTGAGCGCCGGGGCCATCGTGTGCGTGTACGGATTGAGGCCATGGAACAGGAGCAATTGCGCGGCGTATTGGTCGAAGGCGATCTCGTCGGTTCCGTACGACGGCTTGCCCAGAACGAGGAGATAGCAGCGCGACAGAATTGTAAGCGCAGCACAGACCAGCAGTGTCACCTGCAGCCACTGGGGAACGGCGCGACGGCTCCATATCAAAACGAGGGCACCCAACGCCGTCAGCTCGGCAACCAGTGAGATGGGAAGGATCCAGGCGACGAGCACCGAGCCCGTCCATGTCTCGATACCTACCAGGAGGAGCCATGCCGCTGCCGCACTCCAACCCACGAGGACGCCGAGCGAGTCCGTATCCTGGCGGTACGGCCGAGGAATGACGGTTGGTTTGAAGGTAGTGGCGACCTGTTCGTCGACGTGCCAGTGAATGTCTTGTCGGGCGGTCGTAACCGGGCGGGGTGGGGTCAGCAGCACTGTGGTGCCGTGGCCCCCATCCATGCGCAGCTCGCCGTTGACGATGGCAGATCGACGTCGTCCGGAGACGCGCGCATGTTGGGGGCGGCGGCGGTGGCGCGCCGGATTCGCCGGAAGCCGCTCAATGAGATCGCTGAACGTCAACCGAAGCACCTCGCCGCTCGTGGCGCTGGCGCGCCCATCGGCGGGGCGGCCGGCGCAGACGTCTCGTCAGAACCGTGAAGGCGTGTGCTCATGTGTTGGGAGAAAGTTGGCTCTAGCGCCACTCATCGAGAAGCCACTGGTACTCGTGTCCGAACCAGTCGTGGTCTCGGAAGAACCCATGGTGTGCGTGGTGATCGGAACCCGACTTGTGCGGGGACGTGATGACGAACGCGGAGGTGGCATCGAGCGGAACGGTCACTTGTCCGTCGTTGATGGGCAGGTGCGCCAGGATGCAGTGGTGCTCGTCGTCGACGTAGAAGACCTTCGAGTTGGGGGTGATCTTCAGGCTCGAAAGGGTGGCGCTGGAGCCGGCCGCGAAATCGTCCTGGCGGTTCTTGCCGTCGAGGGCCGAGATCGCAAGTCCGATGACCAAGTCCTGGCCCTTGAGCGAGACGCAGTCGGGGACCGACGTCACCGCCTCGACCACCTCGTCGGATGGCAGCGCGCCCCCAGGAATGACGATCGTGATCTTGGTCAGGCGGTAACTGCCGAATATCGATCCACCATCGGACCCGATGGTCTTGGCCATGACGATGTTCCCGAGGGTGCCAGAGCCTCCGCTTCCATAACCGCCGCTCGGACCGTATCCACCGTCGACCGCCCAACTACTCGGGGCGAACGACGTCAGGCCAGCGATGATGAGCGCGGCAAGAACACCGACTTTGAGGTAAGAGGACCGGCGGCGACCTCCACGCCAGGATGCAGTGAGCGCCACCGACCATCGTCCTTTCTGTGGTTGCCGTCTACGCCCGTCGGATCGAAGGTCCGATGGCAGTAACTCAGTCCCTTTTCATAGTGCGGTGTGTGACATCACGCAATCGTTATCTCTTACCGCGCATCGCGCGCACCACCGTGTGATCTGTGCTGATTGGTGCAGATGTTGGAGATGAGCCGACGGATCTGGAGATTGTCACGTTCCCGTGGCGAACGGTAGCCGGAAGGGAGTTCGTCCGTTCTCCCAGTGCGGTTGGGCTAAATGGCCTGAATTGCATTGTGGGACCTCGAGAATTCATTCTCCAGAAATCACTCGAGGCCCGTATGCATCATTGGTAGCTCTGGCCCCAACCCACCAACACGTCTTCCGCGTACTGCCTGCATCTCCCAAATTCTGACTATGTGGATTATCCGGTACGAGCGCGCGTCGGCGCACGTTGCCGAATCGATCGTCCCTCGCGAGTGGCGGGTGTGGAGAATTAACAGTGACGAAACAGTGGGGGATCCGCTGAACGTGTTGCCGGGGCCCC
>DATCBU010000016.1:0-39105 GCA_036511675.1 Acidimicrobiales bacterium
CGCCACCGAGGAGGTCAGGCGCAACGCCGAGCTCGGGTTCAAAGCGGTGAGCTTCCCGGAGTTCCCGGCCCGACTGGGCGTGCCCTCGATCTTCTCGGGTGACTGGGACCCGTTCTTCGCGGCCTGCGAGGAGACCTCGACCGTCGTCTGCCTCCACACCGGTGCCTCGGGGTGGGCCCCGTTGCCGTCGCCCGACCCGCCCTTCGAGCTCTTCCCCACCCTGTTCCCCGTCAACGCGCTGCTGGCGGCGGCCGAGTGGCTGTGGTCGGGTGTGCCCCTTCGCTTCCCCGGGTTGGCCGTGGCGATGTCCGAAGGGGGGATCGGGTGGGTGCCCATGCTGCTCGACCGGGCCGACTACGTGCTCGAGCACTCCGCCTCGGGATCGGAGAGCACCTCGTGGCCGTCCGAGCTCCGGCCCAGCGACGTGCTGCGTCGCAACTTCTGGTTCTGCACGATCGACGACCCGTCGACGATCGAGTTGCGCCATCGCATCGGGGTCGACCACATCATGGTCGAGAGCGACTACCCGCACGCCGACTCCACCTGGCCCGACACCCAACTCGTCTTGGACAAGACCCTGGGACACATCCCCGAGGACGAGTTGCGCATGATGGCGGCGGGCAACGCGGCGCGGCTGTTCCGCCACCCCATGCCCCCCGCCGACGACTGGCGCATCCCCCCAGGGCGCGGTGGTGCCCCTCCCGGGGTGTCGTGACCACCGAGCCCGACCTGGTGGTGGACGCCGACGGACACGTGGTGGAGCCCCGCCAGGCGTGGGCAGGGGTCCCCGAGCCGTACCGGCCCGTGATCACCCTCGACGCTCATGGATACGAGCACGTGGTGGTGGACGGCACCGAGATCCTGGCCGTGCCGCTGGGCACGCTGGCGACACCGGGGGCCCGGTTCTCGGACCCGACGTCGTTCCTCCCTCTCGACCGGGCCCACCCCGGGGGTTCGGACCCGCGGGCGCGGCTGGCCGACATGGACGACGAAGGAATCGACCAGGCGGTGCTGTTCCCGTCCATCGGGCTGTACTTCTGGGCCCTGGACGACCCCCGCGCCGCGGTGCCCATCGCCCGCGCCTACAACGACTGGTTGGCCTCGTACTGCGCCGCCGACCCGACCCGGCTGTTCGGGGCGGCCATGATCCCCATGCAGGACCCTGACGCGGCGGTGGCCGAGTTGCAGCGGGCACGCGGCGAGCTCGGCTTCGTGGCCGCGTTCGTGCGACCCAACCCGTGCTGCGGGCGATCGCTGTCGGATCGCGTCTACGAGCCCGTGTGGGACGCGGCCGAAGAGGCCGGGATGCCGGTGGCGATCCACGAGGGGAGCTCGGTGATCGTCCCCACCCTCGGCTCCGACCGGCCCTTCAACCCCTTGGTGCTGCACGCCGTGTCCCACAGCTTCGAGGAGATGCTGGCGTGCGCCCAGCTCATCGCCTTCGGAGTCCTCGAACGCCATCCGTCGCTACGCGTGGTCTTCCTGGAGTCGAGCGGCGGTTGGGTGCCGTTCTGGTTGGAGCGCCTCGACGAGCAGGCCAAGAGCTTCGGCGGCTTCTGCCCCGACCTGCGCCTCAAGCCCAGTGAGTACTTCGCCCGACAGTGCTGGATCAGCTACGAGATCGACGAGCACACCCTTCCCGCCCTCACACCGTTCATCGGCGAGCAGCGCATCGTGTGGGGGTCGGACTATCCGCACCACGACGCCACGTTCCCGGGAGCGCTGTCCACGTTGCGCCGCACCTTGACCCCATTGGCGCCCGACGTGCAGCGAAAGATCCTGGGTGCCAACGCGTCGGCGCTCTACCGGTTGCCCGCGCCGCGCCGTGGGGTGCGGTGAACCGTGCTCCATGACGTGATCGGCGAAGCTGCGGCCCGCTACGGCGATACCCCGCTGTACGTCACCCCCGAAAGGGGGGTGCTCTCGTACGCGGCGCTTCACCGACTGTCGGCCGAGGTGGCGTCGGGCCTCTATGCCCGGGGAGTCCGCCCTGACGATGTCGTCGGCCTCGTGCTCCCCTCGGGACCGGCCTACGCCGTCGTCTACGCCGCGGCCGCCCGGATCGGTGCGGTCACCGCCGGGGTCAACGACCGCCTGTCTCCACCCGAGCGGCGCCGCTGTCTGGCCGTGGCCCGGCCCCGCCTCGTGGTCACCTCCCCTGCCCTCGCCCTCGACACCGCCGTCGGGGAGGTGGCCGAGGTCGGTGACGTGGTGGAGGTGGACACCGACGCCGCGGAGGACTCGATGCTCGGCGAGCTGCGGGCCGGTGCGGGGGACCCCGCGCCGTCGGCGCCGTCTCCCGACCCGGACCCGGACCGACCTGTGGCCGTGGTGTTCACGTCGGGAACAACCGGGGAGCCCAAGGGTGCAGTGTTCACCTGGCGCCAGCTCGAGGCGATCGGCGACATCGACGGGGGCGGCCGCTGGGGGAACGGCGGCCGGGGCCTGTCGTCCACGTCGTTCGCCCACCTGGGCTACATGACCAAGCTGCCCCAGGCCCTGCGCGGGGGAGGGACCACGTTCATGATGGGGCGGTGGTCCGCCGGCGACGCGCTCGAGATGGTGCAGCGTCACCGCGTCACCACGCTCGGGGGCATCCCCACCCAGGTGGCGCTCATGCTCCGCCATGACCGCTTCGAGTCCACCGACACCACCAGCGTGCGCATGATCGCCATGGGGGGAGGGCCCTCCACCGCCGCCCTGGTGCGCGAGGCGCGGGCGGGCTTCGGCGTGCCCGTGGTGGTCCGCTACACCTGCACCGAAGCGGGGGTCGGGGTGGGGACCGCGCCCGACGATCCTCCCGAGGACGCCGAGGAGACGGTGGGACGGGCCCGCAAGGGTGTCGAGCTCACCATCCGCTCCGACGACGACGGGCCCCTGGCGCCCGGCGAGCTCGGCCACGTGTGTCTGCGTTCGCCGGCGGTGATGCGCGGCTACTGGCGTGACCCCGAGGCCACGGCGGCGGTCTTCACCGCCGACGGATCCGTGCGCACCGGGGACCTCGGCTTCGTCGACGAGCGCGGGCGGCTGCACCTGTCGGGGCGCTCCAAGGAGATGTACGTGCGGGGGGGCTACAACGTCTACCCCCTGGAGGTGGAGAACGTCCTCGCCGACCATCCCGGCGTCGCCCACGTGGCGGTGATCCCGCGCCCCGACCCCGTCATGGGCGAGATCGGCGTGGCCGTCGTCGTCCCCCGCCACATCGGCGACGCGCCGTCGCTCGATGCGCTTCGTGACCACGCCCGGGGCCGACTGGCCGCCTACAAGCTGCCCCAGGCTCTTGTCCTCGTCGACGAGCTGCCCCGCACCGCCATGGAGAAGATCGACCGGAAGGCGCTCGGCTCGCTCGTGGCCGATGCCCCGTCTCCCTGACCGCTGCGCCTCCCTGACCGCGGTCTCCCTGACCGCTGTCTCCTTGACTGCTTTGTTCCCGGACGTCGGCTCCTACACCTCGGTGCCGGCGATGAGCAGTTCGTCGGGGGCGCCGGGGTCGAGCACCGCCGCCAGGATGGCGTCTGCCATCTCGTCGCACTGCAGCACCTCGTAGCGCAACAGCCCGTCGGCCGCCCACTGCTCGAAGGCCTGCCCCGCCACCTCGGGGTCCCAGTTGTCTGCGAACGACGACGCCGTGTTCCCCACGGCCACGCACAGCACCCGCAGGTCGGGCTCCTCGGATCGCAGCGCCCGGGCCAACTCTGCCAGGGCCGCCTTGGTGGTGCCGTAGACCCCCAGCCAGGGCCACGGGTTGCCCATCGAATGGGTGGTCACGACGACGACGGGGTGCTCGGCGCGCCGCAGGTGCTCGAGGGCGCCCCGCACGACCGCCGCCGCCCCCACCACGTTGGTGGCCAACATCTCGTGCCACAGCGACGCCGACGCGTCGACCACCCGGACCAGCGGCGAGCTGCCGGCCATGTACAGCACCACGTCGACCCCACCCATCCACGCCGCGGCCTCGGCCACCAGGCGCGCACACTGGGCCTCCTCGGTGACGTCGCAGCTCCAGGCCCGAGCGTCACCCCCGGCGACACGGATCTCCTCCGCCACCTCCTCGACCAGGCCCAGGCGACGGGCGGCCAGCGCCACATGCGCCCCCGCCGCTCCCGCACCGAAGGCCAGGGCCCGGCCGATACCCGACGAGGCGCCGACGACGAGCACCCGGCGACCTTCGAGACTGGTGGTCGGCGTCATCGACGTCCCTCCTGGGCCGAATCCCTGGCGCCCGATCCCTGGTGCAGGGCATGGCCGGCGCGCCGAGCGTAGCTCCACGAGTCTGACGGCGCCGTCAGGTTCGTCCACCGTGGCGTAGCATCTCGCCCCGTGACCTGCCGCCCGAATCCCAGCCCGAATCCCAGCCCGAATCCCCGCCCGAATCGCTGCCTCGACACCCTGAGTCTGCGCATGGACCGCGCATGACCCCATCCGGAGCTGCGCGCGGCCCGGCCGTGCGCGTCCTGCCCCGACTCGACGACACCAACCGGTTCTTCTGGACATCGGGTGAGGACGGGCACCTGCGGTTCCTCCGGTGCACGGCGTGCCGGCACTATGTGCACCCCCCCGTGCCGCGCTGCCCCTACTGCCTCGAGGGCTCTCTGGTTCCCGAACCGGTGAGCGGCACCGGCGTCGTGCACTCGTTCACGGTGAACCACCAGCAGTGGATCCCGGGGTCCGACCCCTACGTGATCGGGCTGGTCACCATCGCCGAGCAGGACGACGTCCGCCTGACCACGAACGTGGTGGACTGCGCGCCCGACGACGTCCACATCGGCATGGCGGTCGACGTGACCTTCGAACAGGCCGAGGACGTGTGGCTTCCGCTGTTCAAGCCGGCTCCGGAGCTGCGCCCATGAGCCCGCCCGAGCTCCTCGAGCGCAGGTCCATCATCTCGGGCATCGGCCAGTCCGACGTGGGGCGCCGCCTCGGGCGGGGCGAGCTCGACCTCACCGTCGACGCCTGCCTGCAGGCCATCGCCGACGCCGGGCTCACCCGCGACGACATCGACGGGCTGGCCACCTTCCCCGGGGCGGGAATCGGCACGGGTGGCTTCGCCGGGCCGTCCACGCCCGAGGTGCAAGACGCCTTGCGCCTGAAGCTCAACTGGCACGATGGCGGGCTCGAGGGACCGGGGCAGCTCCGGGCCGTCTTCGCCGCCTGCCTGGCCGTGGCAGCGGGACTGGCGCGCCACGTACTCGTGTACCGCACCGTGACCGAGTCCTCGGCCCAGGGAGAGGGCGGGCGCCAGGGGATCGGCGCCATGGGCGGCGGCCGGGGCATCCCGCGCTTCTCGGGCGTGATGCAGTGGACGCTCCCCTATGGCGCCGTGTCCGCCGCGAACTGGTTGGCGATGATCGCCCAGCGGCGCATGTTCGAGTACGGGCTCACCCGGGAGCAGCTGGCGTGGATCGCCCTCAACGGCCGGCGCAACGCGGCGCGCAACCCCAAGGCGATCTACCGCGACCCCATGTCGCTCGACGACTACCTGGCGGCGCGCATGATCTCCACGCCGTTGTGCCTCTACGACTGCGACGCGCCCTGTGACGGCTCCACGGCGGTAGTGGTATCGCATGTCGACTATGCCTTGGACACTCCCAACACGGCGTGCCATGTCAACGCCATCGGCACGGCGTTGCGGGGCCGTCCCAGCTGGGACCAGTTCGACGACATGACCACGTTCTCGGCCCGCGACGCGGCGGCCAGCATGTGGGCCCGCACCGAGTTGCGGCCGTCCGACGTCGACGTCGCCGAGCTCTACGACGGCTTCAGCATCCTCACCATGGTGTGGCTGGAGGAGCTCGGGCTGTGTGCCAAGGGCGAGAGTGGGCCCTTCGTCGACGGTGGCACTCGCATCGCGCTCGACGGGCAGATACCGCTCAACACCAGCGGGGGCCAGCTCTCGGCCGGTCGGTTGCACGGCTTCGGGATGCTGCATGAAGCCTGTGTGCAACTGCGCGGCGAGGGTGGCGAACGCCAGGTCCCGGTCAGGCCCGAGGTGGCGGCGGTGGCGGCGGGGGGCGGGCCCATCGCCGGCTGCATGCTCCTCACCCGCGGCCTGTCGTAGGGGCCGCGGCCTGTCGTAGGGGCCTCGGCGTCTCGGAGGGCCGCAGCGTCCGAAAGGGCCGCCGCCCTTTAGCTGACACGAACGTCAGGCAGCTACGATCCCGTCGTGCGCCTGCACTACGACGAGCAGACCGAGGAGTTTCGCCGGGAGCTCCGCGCCTGGATGGAGGCGAATCTCCCCCCGTCCTCCGAGCGCGCCGAGCGGGTCCGGTCCTCGGCGCACATCCCCGAATGGGCCCGGGCCTGGCAGCGCAAGCTCTTCGAGAACGGCTGGCTCGTGCCGGGCTGGCCCCCTGAGTACGGGGGTCGCAACGCCACCCCGGTCCAGCAGATGGTGTACTTCGAGGAGCTGGCGCGCCTGGGGGTGCCCCGAAGCTGCAACCCCCAGGGCCTGTCGATCATCACCCCGTCGATCCTGGACTGGGGCACCGAGGAGCAGAAGGCGCGCTACGCGCTGCCCACGCTGCGCGCCGAGATCAGCTGGTGCCTGGGCATGAGCGAGCCCAACGCCGGCAGCGACCTGGCCGGCCTGCGCACCCGGGCCGAGCTGCACGGGGACCGTTTCGTCGTGAACGGCCAGAAGGTGTGGACCTCGGGCGCCCATCACTCGGACTACTGCTTCTGCTTCGTCCGCACCGATCCCGAGGCCTCCAAGCACGCCGGCATCAGCGTCCTCATCATCGACATGAAGACCCCGGGCATCCAGACCCGGCCCATCGCCGAGCTCACCGACAGCGAGCATGCCGACTTCAACGAGGTCTTCTTCACCGACGTGGAGGTCCCGGCCGAGAACCTCGTGGGCGAACTGCACCACGGCTGGTCGGTGGCGGGCGGCTCGCTGGCGCACGAGCGGGGGATGCTGTGGATCAACGAGGCCACCGGCACCGAGAAGATCCTCGAGCGCGTCGTCACCACCGCCACCACCCCGCTGCCCGGGGGGCGTCTGCTGGCCGACGACCCTGCCTTTCGCACCACCGTGGCGCGCGCCTACATGCAGACCCAGGCCCTCAAGCTGCTGGGCTACCGGGGGTTCGCCAAATTCGCCAAGGGCGCCAAGCCCTCCGAGCACTCGGTCCTCAAGCTCCTGGGGAGCGAACTGCGCCGCGGCCTCGCCCTCGACGTGGGCGAGGCGCTGGGCGCCACCGGTCTCGACCTGTCGCGTCACGAGGCACCCTCAGTGGGCCGGGGCGAGAGCGAGGCCTGGCTGATCCACTGGTTGCAGAGCTTCGCCGGCACCATCGCCGGGGGGACGTCGGAGATCCAGCGCAACATCATCGCCGAGCGCGTGCTCGGCCTGCCGCGCCAGTGACACACACAGGGAGGGACCATGCCGAGCTACGGACCTGAGGTCCTGGGGCCCCCGCCCCGGGACCCCGCACAGAAGTACTGGGACCCAGACGTCCAGACCATGGACCCCGAGAAGATGCGGGCGCTGCAGAACGAGCGCCTCGGCACCTTGCTGCGCAAGGTCTTCGACAACCCCGTCCCGCTGTTCAGGGACAAGCTCGTCGCCGCGGGCATCGGGGCACCCGAGGACGTAAAGACGGTCGACGACCTCCGGCACGTGCCGCTCACGATGAAGCAGGACCTGCGCGACTCCGAGGCGGCGGACCCGCCCTTCGGCCAGTACCGGTTCACCGATCCCCGCGCCGCGGTCCGCGTGGGGACGTCGACGGGGACGACGGGCACACCCACCATCTCGCTGTGGACGCGGCGCGACATCTGGATCGAGTACGAATCCTCGGCCCGGACGTGGTGGCGTCTCGGCTACCGGCCCGGGATGATCGCCACCCACGCCCATCCTGCCTATCTCTACGGCGGGGGCCCCATGTTGTCGGGGTCCTACGAGTACTTCGGGATGCTCAACATCTGGGTCCCGCCTCCCGACACCGACGAGGCGGCCGAGCAGGGCCTGCGCTTCTGGACCCGGGTGAAGCCCGACATCCCCTTCATGGGGTTCTCGACGGGCAGGTTCTTCGAGGTGGCCGCCAAGCTGGGCATCGACCCCAAAGACGCCGGGCTCGAGTTCAAGGGCATGCCGGGGTTCGGCATGGGCAAGGGCATGCCCCTCATGACCGCAGGAGCCGAGTGCTACGCGTACGTGGGCGGGGCCTGTGGCCAGCTCCCGGGGGCGCACATCAACGAGGACTGGGGCGTGGTCCAGGCCGTCGACCCCGCCACGGGCGAAGAGGTCGCCGACGGCGAGTGGGGTGACCTCGTGGTGACCACGCTGGACCGCGACAACGGGCTGCTGCGCTACGACCTCGAAGAGGCGTGCGCCATCCTGCGCGAGCCGTGTCCGTGCGGGGAGACGAGCATCCGGGGCCTGTGGGGAGGACGCTTCAAAGACCTCATTGCCGTCCAAGGCACGCGCTTTCAGGCCAACGAGGTGGAGTCCGCCCTCCGCGGGGTTCCCGACGTGACCGAGCCCACCCTCGAGTGGCAGATGGTCCGGCCCGTGGACGAGGCCCGCCCCGTGACGGTGCGCGTGGAGCGCGGCTCGGGTGCCGCCGCCGACGACACCGAGGTGGCGCGCAAGTGCGCGGTGGCGTTACAGGAGCGGCTCGGCATCGACGTGGTCATCGAGGTGCTCGACCGAGAGACCATCCCCCGTTCGGGGTACAAGGCGGCCCGGGTGGTCGACGAGTGAGCGCACAAGTCATGAAAGACAAGGCATGAAAGACAAAGCATGAAAGACGCCCTGCACGACCTAACCCTGGCCGACGTGCTGCGGTCCCATGTGGGGACGCGCCCCGACTCGATGGGGGCGGTGTGTGGCGAGCACCGGCTCACCTACAAGGCCCTCGACATCCGGGTCAACCGGCTCGCCAACGCGCTGGCGGCACAGGGGGTGGGCGCCGGTGACCGGCTGTTGTGGTTGGGCCAGAACTGCCACCGGCTGCTCGAGGGACTGCTGGCCGCGGCCAAGCTGGGGGCGGTGTTCTGCCCGGCCAACTGGCGCCAGAGCGCGGCCGAGTTCGTCTTCGTCATCGGGGACAGCGACCCTGCCGTGGTCTTCTTCCAGGAATCCGAGATCGGCGACACCCTGCGCCAGGCCCGCCAGGACAGCGGGTCCAAGGCGTTGTGGATTGGCCACGACGTGGAGGGCGACGGGGGCTACGAAGCGTTCCTGGCCGGCGGGGCCGAGCATGATCCCGCCGCCGACACCGACGAGGGCGCCTCGGTGCTCATGATGTACACCGCGGCGTTCACCGGCAGCCCCAACGGCGCCCTGCTCTCGAGCCGCGCCCTCGTGGTCCAAGGGTCGCTCATCGCACTGGTCCAGGGCGTGGGGGCGGACTACGTGTACCTCAACTGCGGCCCGCTGTTCCACGTGGCCACCTTCATGACCACCCTGGCCACGTTTCTCGTGGGGGGGAACAACGTGTTCACCCCGCGCGTGGACGCCGAGGAGCTGTGCCGTCTCATCGCCGAGGAGCGCTGCACGGGCGGGTTCATCATGCCCCCCACCATGGACCAGATCGTCGAGCTCAACGCCGACGGTCGCTTCGACCTCAAGACCCTGCGGGGCTTTCCCGGCAAGCCGGAGTGGACGGCGATGATCACCGTGGACGACAGCCCGTGGGGGAAGCGGCCCGCCGGCTACGGCCAGACCGAGGTCATGGGCCTCGCCACCTTCAACGCGCTGCAGCCCAGCATCGGATCGAGCGGCCGGCCCGCACCGTTCGTGCGCATCACCACCCTCGACCCCGACGGCACCGAGCTGGGCCCCGGTGAGACGGGGGAGATCGGCGTGCGGGGCCCGACGGTGATGAACGGGTACTTCAACCGACCCGAGTTGAACCACCAGCGCCAGGCCGGGGGGTGGCACCACACCAACGACTTGGGACGCGTCGAGGTCGACGGATCCCTCACATTCATCGGGCCCAAGACGCGGCTCATCAAGTCGGCGGCCGAGAACATCTATCCCAGCGAGGTCGAGGGGTGCCTCAAGCAACACCCGGCTGTGGCCGACGCCGCGGTGATCGGCGTACCCGACCGCACCTGGGGCCAGAACGTCACCGCCGTGGTGGTCCTGCGCGATGACCACCACGTCACCGCCGAAGAGATCATCGAGCACTGCCGCGAGCGCATCGCGTCGTACAAGAAACCCAAGCAGGTCGAGTTCACCGACACCCTTCCCCGCAACGGTTTCATGATCGACTACGACGCGCTCGACGCCCACTACGGTGGCGGCGGCTACCCGGGAGCGGGTCGCTGACGTTCTGAAGAACAGGAGCCCGCCGTGCCCGACGCGTCCGCAACGTCTCTGTCCCCACGGAGCCGGCGCGGTGCCATCGGGACCACGGGCCTGCTCGGGCTCTTCCTCGTCGGGGCGGTGCTGAGCGCCTGCAGCAGTTCCCCCAAGGCGGCCTCGACCAGCTCCAGCGTCACCACCTCGGCCACCACCAACATCACGGGCTCGGGGGGCGCCTCGGACTCGGCGCAGATCCGTTCCCTGTCCTCCGCTGTCCAGGCCAGCAAAGACGCCACCTTCAAGGCGACCTACACCACCCACGACGCCAACGGCAGCTCCGAGTCCCTCACCCTCGAACAGAAGCCCCCCAAGTCGGTGTTCGCCACCGGGAGCACCTCGGTCATCAACGACGGGAACCACACGTACTTCTGCACCCCCACCGGGGGCGCAAAGCAGTGCGTGTCGGAGACCGGGGCGGGCGCCAACCCCTTGGCGTCGATCACCGCCATCTTGGACCCGTCCACGGTGCTCAGTGAATTCCAGGCGGCCGAGGCCGCTGCCGCCGCCCACAGCGCGGGCTACAGCGTGGCCTTCTCCGACGGCACCTACGCCGGGTTGGCCACCAAGTGCGTCAACTTCGGCCACGCGGCGCAGACCGTCAAGTACTGCGTGACCAACTCCGGCGTCCTGGCCTACGCGTCGTCGGCCGGGAACACGTTCGAGCTGACGGGATTCTCGGCCTCTCCCCCCGACAGCGACTTCGCCCTGCCGGCAGGCGCCACCGTCGTCACCGTCCCCAACGTGTCGATCCCCAGCACTCCCTGAGGAGACTCACTACCGAATACCCCTGCGGGACTACAGCCCGAGCAGGTGTGACAGCCGTTCGAGGTGTTCGGGCCCGGTGCCGAACAGCGCGGCACCGGCCTTGGCCCGCTTCACGTAGAGGTGCATGTCGTGCTCCCACGTGTAGCCGATACCGCCCAGGCACTGGATGCCCTCGGTGGTGAGCAGCTTCTGACAATCCCCGGCACTGGCCTTGGCCATGGCCACCGCCACGTCGCGCCGCTCGTCGCCCTCGGCGATGGCCGCTGCCGCGAAGTACGCCGTGGCCCGGGCCGACTCGAGGGCCACGTACATGTTGGCCAGCTTGTGCTTGATGGCCTGGAAGGAGCCGACCTTCACCCCGAACTGCTCGCGCTCTTGGACATAGGCGTGCACGATGTCGAAGATGGCCTGGCACGTCCCCACCATCTCGGTGGCCAACGCCACCGTGGCCTCCTGGACGATGCCAGCCAGCACCGGCCCGGCTGCGCCGGGCTCACCCAGGACACGGTCCCGCTCGACCCGCACCCCGTCGAGCACGACCGTGGCGTAGCTGCGGCTGGCGTCGAGGCCGACCATGGGCTCGGCGTCGAACGAGGCCCGGGGCACCACGAACAGCGCCACCCCGTCCGCGCCGACGCTGTCGGGGAGGCGCGCCGCCACCACCACCTCGGAGGCGACCTCGGCGTCGAACACGAAATGCTTCTCCCCGTCGAGGACGAAGCCGTCCCCCTCGGGCGCGGCGACGGTGGTGATCCCCGCCGCCTCGAAGTCCCCCGCCGCCTCGGCCACGGCCACGGTGCCCACGATCCCGTCGCGGGCCACGGCACCGAGGAAACGGTGGCGCTGCTCAGGGCTCCCCGCCGCAACCAGGGCGGGGACGAACTGCGTGGCGGTGGCGAGGAACGGCGCCGGGCACAACACGCGCCCCAGTTGCTCGCACACCACGGCGAGCTCCACGAACCCGAGACCGAGGCCCCCGTCCTCCTCGGGCACCGCCAGCGCGGGCCAGTCGAGCTCCACCATGCGGCTCCACAGGTCCTCGGCGTGCTTGTGCTCCTCGACGACGCTGCGCACGAGCGAGATGGGACACTCGCGCTCGAGCACGGCGCGCACCGACTCCTGCAGCGCCTGCTGGTCGTCGGAGAGCTCGAGCTCCACTAGCCCGCCGTGACCACGAGGGAGTCGACCGCCACCGCACCGCGTCCGAGGACCACGACGGGATTGAGGTCGAGCTCCACCAGCCGGTCCCCACACGCCGCGGCCAGGCGGGCCACGGCCAACACCACGTCGACGAGTGCCTTCACGTCGCCGCGCTGACGACCGCGTGCGCCGGTGAGCAACGGGTACCCCCGCAGGCCCTCGACCATGTCCTGGGCGTCGCGCCGGTCGATGGGCAAGGGGCGGACCGCCACGTCCTTCAAGATCTCGGCGAACACGCCGCCCGTGCCCACCAGCACGGCCGGGCCGAAGACCGGGTCACGGGTCACCCCCACGATCATCTCGGTGCCGCCCTCGATCTGCTGCTGGACCACGACCCCTTCGATCCGGGCCCCGCGCTTGGCGCGCGCGGCGCGCGCCACCAGCTCGGTGTAGACCCCCTTGGCTTCGGATCCCGAGCCCACCGACAGTCGCACCAGCCCGGCGTCGGACTTGTGGGGGAAGTCGGGCGAGGCGATCTTCATCACCACCGGGAAGCCGATGTCGCCGGCGATGCGGGCCGCCTCGGCGGCGGAGTGGGACACGCCCTCTCCCGCCAGGGGGATGGCGAAGGACTCGAGCAATTGCCGCGAGGCGTCGGCCCCGAGGGGGGCCGGACGCGTGCTGCGGACATCCGCGAGCACCCCCGCGGCCGCCTTGGGGAGACGGCCGGGCATGGCCTTGCGGGCCCGGAACGACGACGACGCCTGTTGGTATCCGGCAAAGGCATGCAGTGCGGTGAAGCAGTTGCGGAAGGAGCGGAACATCGGCACCCCCGCGTCGATCAGGGTCTTGAACCCCTGCTCGTCGGTCTTGAAGGAGTTCCACGTCACCACGATGGGCTTGGCGACCTCGTCGATGAAGGCCACGATGTCCTCGGCGAAGCGGTCCGTGAGCCGGCCCAGCGCCCCCGTGAGGCCGATCACCATGACGTCGATGCCGGGGTCGGCGGCGACGAGGTCGAAGACGCGCCGGCGGTCCTCGAGGGGAGCCGACACGAGGAACTGGGCCCCGTTGTCCACGGGGTTGGCCACGGTGAGGTAGTCGGGGATCATGGTGCGCAGCCCGGCCTGGGTCTTAGGCCGAAGCACCGGCACCGGCACCCCGCTCGCCTCCGCCACCTCGGCCATGAGCGTGCCCGATCCCCCCGAGATGGAGTACAGACAGCACCGGCCGCCGGTGCCCGGGGGGAGCTTGGCGAATAGCGCCGCGGTCTCGAGGAGCTCGTCGAGGTCACGCACCCGGACCACCCCGTACTGCGCGAACAATCCCTCCACCACGGCATCGGATCCCGCCAGGTGCCCGGTGTGCGAGCTCGCCATGCGCGTGCCCGCCTCGGTGCTCCCCATCTTGAGCGCCACCACCGGCTTGCCCTGGGCGTTGGCCGCCTCGAGGGCGCGCCGGAGCTTGGCGGGGTCCTTGAACCCCTCGAAGTAGCCGGCGATCACATCGGTGTCGCGGTCATAGGCGAAGTACTCGATGAAGTCGGCGGCCTCGAGGTCGAGCTCGTTGCCCGTGGGCACCCACCGGCTGAACGCCACCCCGAACTCCGTGCCCTGGACCAGGGGACGGCCCTGGTGCCCGCTCTGGGTCACGAGCCCGATGCGCCCCCCGCGCCGCCGGGGCGGCTCGGGCAGGACCTCGAAGGCGTTGGTGTTGGTGTTGGGACCGAAGACCCGGATGCCGTAGCGGCGCGCCACCTCGCCCACCTCGCGCTCGAGCGCGGCGCCGGCCTCGCCCACCTCGCTGAATCCGGCGGTGAAGATCAGGACGTAGGGGACGCCGTGCTTGCCGCACTCCTCGACCACCTTGGCCACGAGACGGGTCCCCACGTTGATGACGGCCAGGGTGATCTCGGCCGGGATGTCGGTGACGTGCTCATACACCGGGATGTCGCCGATGGCGCCGCCCTTGGCGTTCACCAGGTACCAGCGGTCGCCCCACCGTTCGCGGTGCGCGGCCCGAAGGCGCTCGGGCTTGGCGTTGCGATTCACCGAACCGACGAGCGCCACCGCCTTGGGATGGAAGAACTCCTCGAGGTCATCCCGTCGCTGGGACTGTGTGGACGCCGCGGATGGCGGCGTCGACGCGGCGGATGGCGGGGCCACGGAGTGTCGCCGCCCTTCAACCGGCCGGGGTCTCGCCCGACAACACCGAGAAGTCCAGGCGCGACGTGAGCATGCCGGCCGAGAAGCCCCCGTCGGCATACACGTTGGTGCCGGTGATGTACCCCGCGGCGTCGCTGTTGAGGAACACCACCAGGTGCCCCTGCTCCTCGGGGGTGGAATTGCGGCCCCCCAGGGGCTTGGGGAACCGGTCCATGAAGTCCTTGCCCATGTACGCCTCGAACGAGGGCATCATCGGGGTCTGGGTAGGCCCCGGGCTGGTGCAGTTGACCCTGATCCCCTTGGGGGCGAGGTCGAGCGCGGCGTGCAGGGTCCAGATGATGATGGCCTGCTTGGACAACAGGTATCCCTCCCCCACCGCCTGGGGGTTGTCCTCGCACCACTGGCGGCCCTCGGCGTACCCGGCGGTGGCGACGAGCGGTGCCACCTGGTCCATGACGTTCTCCCACCCGAACGCCCCGGCGGAGGAGATGGTGACCACAGCCGAGCCTTCGGGCATGTGCGGGGCGGCGAGCGTGGTGAGGTGGCGCGCCGCGACGAAGTTCACGAGCATGACGTCGAGTCCCGAGAACGGCGGCCCGGGGAGACCGGCGCAATTGAACAGCGCGTCGATGCGGCCGCCCAGCTCGGCGAGGTTGGACTCGATGGCGCCGGGGTCGCGCAGGTCGACGGAGCGGTAGCTGGCCACCTCCGACGAGGGCTCTTTCACGTCGAACACGTGCACCTCGGCCCCGAGCTCGAGCAGGTCGCGCACCGCCGCGGCCCCCATGCCCGACCCGCCCCCGCCGCTCACGAGCACCCGCTTACCCTCGTAGCTCCACACGCCCGCCATGTCGTCCTCCCCGTTGTCCTGTCGCCTGTGCTCACTCGTGCCCATCGGTGGACCCGGCTCAGCCGCCCATCTGCAGCCCGGGCGCACGCGAGTGGAACACGTGCGCGTTGACGGCGGGCCCGATGTCCTCGGGCTCCCAGCGCGCCGGCTTGCCCTTGGGCTCGATCGTAGGGCCGAGCGACCAGGGCACGTAGTGGGTGATGCGGTGGCCCACGGCCCGAAAGACCTGGCCCGTCACGTGCAGCGCGTCGTCCGACGCCAGCCACGCCACCATGGGGGCCGAGTTGGCGGGGTTCATGGGGTCATAGTCGCCCTCGTCGAGCTGGTCGGGCTCGCGGACCTCGGCGTCCTTGCGCAAGGTGGCGGTGATGCGGGTCATGCCCCCCGGCGCCACGGCGTTGGCGCGCACCCCGTAGCGCGACAGCTCCAGGCTGGAGATGACCGTCAGGGCCGCGATGCCGGCCTTGGCCGCCCCGTAGTTGGCCTGGCCCACGTTTCCCTGCAGGCCCGCCGACGACACCGTGTTCACGATGGCGGCCCGGGGCTGGTTGCCGGCCTTGGACTGCTCGCGCCAGTACACCGAGGCGTGATGGGTGGTGGCGAAGGTGCCCTTGAGGTGCACCCGCACCACGGCGTCGAAGTCGTCCTCGGACATCGAGAAGAGCATGGCGTCACGCACGATGCCGGCGTTGTTCACCAGCACGTCGAGTCGGCCGAACTCGTCGACGGCCTGGCGCACCAGGTTCGACGCCCCGGCCCAGTCGGCCACGTCGTCGTAGTTGGCCGAGGCCTCGCCGCCGCGGTCGCGGATGATGGCGGCGACCTCTTCGGCGGCCCGCTTGTCCACCCCTTCGCCGTGGACCGAGCCGCCCACGTCGTTGACCACGACCTTCGCCCCCTGGCGGGCCAGCTCGAGCGCCTCACCGCGGCCGATGCCGTGCCCCGCCCCGGTGACGATCGCCACCTTGCCGTCGAGCAGTCCCATCCTGTGTTCTCCCTTTCGCTCGGCAGCCGCGTGCCATCAAGCGCGCCGTTGCCCTCTCGATGGCGGGTGACCCGGTTCCGGGTCAGGCCCGTCGTGGCCGGCTCAACCCAGGCGGTAGAACTCCCGGGCGTTGTCGCACACCATGCGGCGCCGCTCGGCCTCGGGCACGCCCCCCATCGAATCCTCCACGATCCGGCGGCTGTAGGGCCAGTCGTGGCGGTGGTGCGGATAGTCGGTGGACCACATCATGTTGTCCACGCCGATCCAGTGCCGCACCGCCACCGCGAAGGGCTCGCGGATGAAGGTCACCTTCCAGTTGCGCCGGAAGTACTCGCTCGGCAGGAGCTGGAGCGTGGCGCCCGTCCATGTCCGGTTGCGCCAGTAGTGGTCGTCCATGTGCTCGAGGAAGTGCGGCACCCAGCCCGCCCCGCACTCCACCGCCACCATGTGCAGGTCGGGGAAGCGGTCGTAGATGCCCGAGTAGATGAACTTGGACATGAACTGCGACGCATCGCCCACCGGGCCGCCCATCTCGGCCAGCCCGATCTCGCGACCGGCCGAGGCGGCCGCCTTCTGGAACGACCCCGCACTGCGCTTGCCGGCCTGGCGCAGCCCGCTGTGGATGTGGACGGGCATCTGCTCCTCCTGGGCCACCTCCCAGAAGGGGTCGTCGTCGAGCGACAGATTCGAATTGCCCGACGGGTAGGCCGAGATGATGACGCCGCGGTATCCCGCCGCCTTGGCGTCGCGCAGCCACTTGACCGAGGTCTGGATGTCGACGCCGGGCATCTGGGCCAATCCGATCAACCGGTCGGGGTCCGCCGCCATGAACTCGTCGTGCATCCAGGTGTTGTAGGCCTCGAGCCCGGCCAGGTGGTAGTCGTCGTCCTCTTGGGCCATGAAGGCGCCCATGGTCCGCTGCGACGGGAACAGCACCTCGGCGTCGACGCCGTCAAAGTCCTGCTCTTCCAGGCGCGCCTTGCCCATGAACGACCCCTGCAAGATGGAGTCGTAGGTCGAGCCGAACCACTCCAGGTCCTCGTAGCGCTTGCCGAAGCGCCCCGCGTTGGTGACCAGGCCCAGCGGCATCGGGGCCGTACCGGGCACGAGCTCCCAGGCGTCACCGCCCTTGGCGTCTTTGACCAGCTTGGGGGCACGGTCTTGGAATTTCTTGGGCAGGTACTTCGTCCACATGTCAGGCGGCTCGACCACGTGCCCGTCCGCCGAGATGAGCCGGTATTCGCGAGCCATCGCACCTCCCCTGACGTCCCTCCATCGGAGGGAGCCACCGGCGACCTCGGGGCCGACGGCGTTCTCTGACTTTCGTGTCAGCTTACTTCGGGGCGCCCGACCGGAGAAAGCCGATGGGCGAGCGCCTAGTACCCCTTGAACTCCGGCGCACGGCGCTCGGCGAAGGCCCGCAGGCCCTCCCCGGCATCGGCGGTGCCCACGATCAGCTCCTGGGCCCAGGCCTCCTCGTCGAAGGCGGTGCGCCGGTCCGACTCGAGCGAGCGGTTGAGCAACCACTTGGCCATGCCGATGGCCTTGGTGGGGCCCCCCGCCAACCGCTCGGCCAGCGCTCCCGCGGCGTGCTCGAGCTGCTCGCGCGGCACCACCCGGTTCACCAGTCCCAGCTGGGCGGCATCGGCGGCGGCGAGGTCGTCGCCGAAGAAGATGAGCTCCTTGGCCTTCTGCAGCCCGATCAGCCGGGGCAACAGGTAGGCGCCGCCGCCGTCGGGGGAGATGCCGCGTCGCACGAAGACCTCGATGAAGCGCGCGCTCTCGGCCGCCACCACCAGGTCGCAGGCGAAGGCCAGATGGGCGCCGATGCCCGCGGCGGTGCCGTTCACGGCGCCGACCACCGGCTTCTCGCAGTCGAGCACGGCCGAGATGAGCCGCTGCGCGCCGCGCCGGATCATGCGCGAGGCGTCCCCCATGATCCGGTCGGGGGCCCCCTCGGGTCGCGGCGGGGCGGGACGACGCCCCGCCCGCAGGTCGGCGCCGGTACAGAACCCCTCGCCCGTGGCGGTGAGGACCACCGCCCCGATGTCGACCTGGGCGCTGGCGGTATCGAGGAGCTCGATGACGCGCTCGCGCTGGTCGGGGGTGATGGCGTTGCGCACCTCGGGCCGGTTGAGCGTGATCCACGACACCCGGTTCTCGACGCGGTGCAGTACTTGGTCCTCGAGCGGCTGGTCCGACACGGCCTCGTCCTCCTCGGGTCGCGGGGCGGTCGCCGCAAAGTGTGCCACGCCGGGCTGCGCCGACTGACACGCGTGTCACCTCACCGGCTAGGGTCTCGCCCGTGAGTGAGCCCAACGGACGACGCATCCCCGTGGTGGACTACCTGGTGATCGAGGGTGACCCGCACCTGGTGGCCCAGGCCTGCACGGGCTGCGGGGCGCTGTTCTTCGACCGCCGCAACGCCTGCGCGCGCTGCGGCCTCCAGGCCTTCGAGCCCAAGGCGCTGGCCACCACGGGGACCCTGCGGTCGTTCACCATCGTGCACCGGGCGGCGCCCAACGTGGTTGTCCCCTACGTGTCGTCGGTGATCGAGCTCGACGGCGGTGGCGTGGTGAAGGGGAACCTCGTGGACGCCGGGGCCGACGCCGAGAAGTTCGAGCTCGGCATGGCGGTGCGCCTCACGACGTTCCCGTGCGGGATCGACGAGGAAGGCACCGAGGCGATCGCCTTCGGCTTCACCCCCGTCTAGGACCGCTTCACCCGCACCACACAGGCTTCACCCGCACCACACAGAAGGAGCGACACATGTCTGGAGACGCCTGGATCATCGGGGCCTCGATGACCAAGTTCGGCCGGTATCCCGACAAGGACTCCATCGACCTCGCCAGCGAGGCCGTGCTCGGCGCGCTGGCCGACGCCGGGGCCACCATCCACGACATCCAGATCCTGGCGGCGGGCAGCCTCATGGAGGCGTCGAACATGCTGGGCCAGCGCCTGCAGAAGCAGATCGGCCAGACGGGCATCCCCGTCTACAACGTCGCCAACGCCTGTGCCACGGGCGCCACCGCCGTGCGCACCGGCATCATGGCCATCAAGGCCGGCGAAGCCGACATGGCCCTGGCCGTCGGGGTCGAGCAGATGGGCAAGATGGGCCTGTTGGGAAGTGCGGGCCAGGCCCGCTCGGCGCCCGAAGGCTTCGCGCCAACGGGTCGCTACGGCTCGGTCATGCCCGTCGAGGGCATCCTCGGGACCCAGCTCATGCCCGGGGTGTTCGCCCAGGCCGGCATGGACTACGCCTCGCGCCACGACGGGGTGGGCTTCGAGCAGTTCGCCAAGGTGGCGGAGAAGAACCACGCCCACTCGTCGCTCAACCCCCTGGCCCAGTACCGCAAGGTCTTCAGCCTCGACGAGGTGATGGGGGCGGCCATGGTGGCCTATCCCAACACCCTGCTCATGTGCTGCCCCACCGGTGACGGCGCCGCCTCGGTGGTGCTGTGCTCGGACGCCAAGCTCAAGACCCTGGACCCCGACGTCCGGCGCCGGGCCGTCAAGATCTCGGCCTCGGTGCTCACTTCGGATCCCTATGTCGAGTCCGACACCGCCCAGCCCGACGTGTCCACGCTCACCAAGTGGGCGGCGGCGGCCGCCTACGAGCAGGCCGGGGTGTCTCCGCAGGACCTCGACCTGGTGGAGCTACACGACTGTTTCGCCACCGCCGAGCTCATCCACTACGAGAACCTGCAACTGTGCGAGCCGGGAGGAGCGGGCGACTTCATCGACCGGCGCGGCCCCTGGCGCGACGGGGCCATCCCCGTCAACGTGTCGGGCGGCCTCATCTCCAAGGGCCACCCCATCGGGGCCACCGGCGTGGCCAACCTCTACGAGGTGGCCACCCACCTGCGCGGCGAGGCGGGCGACCGCCAGATCGAGGGCGCCCGGGTGGGCCTGACCCATGTCATCGGGCTGGGGTCGGCCTGCGGCGTGCACGTGCTCGAGCGCGCCGCCTCCTAGGCGGCCCGGGCCACCGGGTGACCGGCGCAGGGGCCGTGCCCGAGGCGTTGCTGGCCGGCCTGCGGGTCGTGGACCTGGCCGGGGAGCCCGCGGCGATGACCGGCCGGATTCTGGCCGACCTCGGGGCCGAGGTGCGCAGGGTCGAGCCCCCCGGCGGTGACCCCCTCCGGGGCGTGGCGCCCCTCGGCCCCGACGGCACGTCCCTGCGCTTCGCGGCGTGGAACGCGGGCAAGACGTGCCTGGAGGTCACCGGCCCCGACGACCCCCGCCTGGCCGAGCTGCTCGACGGCGCCGACGTCGTCCTCGACACGCCGGGCTGGCCCGGTGCCATGGAGCTCGACGAGTCCCGCGCCCCGGCGGCGGTGTGGGTGCACGTCACCGCCTTCGGGACCGACGGCCCCCGGGCCCGGTGGCGGGCCAGTGACCTCGGCGTCATGGCGTCGACGGGGAACATGTATTGCACCGGCGACCCCGACCGGGCACCGGTGCGCTGCACCGAGCCCACGGCCTGGTCGCATGTGGGGCCCGAGGCGGCCGTGGCCACGTTGAGCGCGCTGGCCTCGGGGCGACCCCAGGTCGTCGACGTCTCCGCGCAGGAAGCGGTGATGATCGCCTCGATGGGTCACGTGGGGCGGTTCCCGCGCACCAAGATGCGCGGCAAGCGCTCGGGGGCGAGCGTGGGGATCACTCGCGAGATCTGGCCCTGTCTGGACGGGTTCGTGTCCTTCGGCCTGCGCGGCGGCAAGGCCCGAGTGGCCAACATGCAGACCATCACCCGGCTCGTCTCCGAGGACGGCCCGGCCGGCCCGGCGCTGACCGAACGGGACTGGACCACCTACGACCACAACCGCGTGACCCGCGACGAGCTCGACGCCATCGCGGCGCCCATCGCCGAGTACTTCGGGCGCCACTCCATGGCCGAGCTGTACGAGATCGCCGTGCAGACCAACCTCATGCTGGCCCCGGCCAACTCGCCGCGTCAGCTCATCGAGAGCCGGCAGCTCGAGGCGCGCGCCTTCTTCTGCGCCCTGGCCCCCGCCGCGCACTTCCCCCGCTCGTTCCTCCACGTCACGAGTCCCGGCGACACCGTGTCGCGCCCCGGGCCCTCGGGCCCGGCGCGTGCCGCGCCCCCGAGAGAGGCGCTGCGATGGCCGGCGCGGGCGAAGTCCCCGTCCGCCGCCGACACCCCGCCCGCCACCACCAACGGGACACCCTCGGCTCCGGCGTGGTCGGGCACCAAGCTGCTCGAGTTCGGCACCGGCGCGGCCGGGCCCATCGCCGTGCGCTACTTCGCCGAGCACGGCGCCACCGTGGTGCGCGTGGAGTCGCGTTCGCGCCCCGACTTCCTCCGCACCTACGGCATGGGCCCCGGCAACCCCTGCGGGCTCGAGGGGTCGGACATGTTCGACGCCCTCAACCCCGGCAAGCTGAGCGTGACCCTCAACCTGAAACACCCCGAGGGCGTGGCCCTGGCCCGGCGCCTGGTGCAGTGGACCGACGCCGTGGCGGAGAACTTCGCGCCCCGCGCCATGCGCAGCTTCGGCCTCGACTACGCCTCGATGGTGGCCGACAAGCCCGACCTGGTGATGGTGAGCTCGTGCCTGCAGGGGCAGACGGGGCCCCACAAGGACTACCCCGGGTTCGGCGGGCAAGGCTCGGCTCTCGGGGGCTACAACCTCCTCACGGGCTGGGCCGACCGCGAGCCGGTGGGGCCGTACGGGACCATCACCGACTCCCTGGCCCCGCGTTTCGTGGCCAGCGCGCTGGCGGCCGGGCTCCTCTACCGACGCCGGACCGGGCGAGGCGTGCACCTCGACGTAGCCCAGGTCGAGGCGGCCGTGTACTCGCTCAGCCCCTGGGTGCTCGATTACGACGTCAACGGCCACACCGGCTCGCGCCAGGGGAACCGTTCCGAGCGCGCCGTGCCCCACGGGGCCTTCGCCTGCGCCGGCGAGGACCGGTGGGTGGCCATCGCGGCGTGGGACGACCACGACTGGACGCGCCTGGCGGTAGCCATGGGCCTCGACCGCGATACCACGCGTCGGCTGGGCACCTTCGAAGCCCGACGGGCTGCGGTCGACGAGGTCGAGGACCTCGTCACGGCCTGGACCGCGACCCGCGCCCCCGAGGACGTGGCGAACACGCTCCAGGGGGCGGGGATCGAAGCGGTGCCCGTGGCCGACCTCGGTGACGCCTCGGCGGACCCGCAGCTCCGTCACCGCCGCCACTTCGTCAACCTGGAGCATCCCTGCATGGGGGTGTGCGGCTACGAACACAACGGCTTCCGCCTGAGCGACGCCCCCGCCGGGTTCACGCGCTCGAGCCCCACCCTGGGCGAGCACAACACCTATGTCCTGGGCGAGGTCCTCGGCCTGTCGGGCGCCGAGCAGCAGCGCCTCCTCGACGACGGGGTCCTCGAGTGAGCCGGGTCCTGGAGTAACTCCGGTCCTGGAGTAACTCGGGTCCTCGAGTTAGGAGGAACGGCTCGACGCCGGCCCCCCGGAGCAGTATTCTAGAACAGGTTCTACTTTTGGGAGGGGCCCATGCGCCGTCCACATCCGCACGAGGGAGGGCGGGCGATACGCGTGGCGTTCGTCCAGTCCACCTGGCACGAGAACATCGTCGACCGATGTCGTGACTCGTTCCTCGAGGAGATCGCCACCCTGGGAGTGGGACGGGACCACATCGACCTCTTCCGGGTCCCGGGCTCCTTCGAGATCCCCCTGCACGCCAAGCGCCTGGCCTGCACCGGGCTGTACGCGGCGATCGTCGGGGCCGGCTTCGTCATCGACGGCGGCATCTACCGCCACGAGTTCGTGGCCGAAGCGGTCATCAACGGCCTGATGCGGGTGCAACTCGACACCGACGTGCCCGTCATCTCGGTGGTCCTGACCCCGCACCACTTCCACCAGCACGACGAGCACGCCGCCTTCTTCGCCGAGCACTTCCGGGTGAAGGGTGTCGAGGCCGCGCACGCCTGTGCCAGGACGGTCTCGAGTCTGGCCCTGCTCCCGACGGGCTGAGCACCCGGTCACCGAGCACGCCCCCCCTCAGCGCCCCCCGGCCACTACCAGGAGGTCGCCCACGCCTCCCAAGGCGCGCAGAAGGTCGTTGAGGTGCGTGCACGAGGCGATGCCGGTCAGCCTGTCGTGCACCGCCGGGGCCAGCTCGCGCACCTCGGCGCCGACCAGGGCCCCCACCGCATCGGCCGCCGCCGGGCACTCGGGGAAGGGCAGCACCCGGGGCTCAGCCACGACCGAGCCGACCACGCCGTCGGTGCCCGCCACAGCCACGGTGTACTCGTGCAGCACGACCTCGTCGTCACCGCCCTCGCCCACGGTGTCGCGGAACATGGCCCAGATGGCGAAGGTGCCGTCGATCTCGACCGACACGTCCATCAGGCGCCGGCGCCGCATCCAGTCCATCTGCAGGGGGCCGATGTCGTGCCACGCCCAGGGGTCGGAGCCGCCGGGGCGCGGTGCGGGGGGACAGTCCTGCATGGGCACACCCTGGCCCACGGCGATGCTCAGCACGGCCGTGCCGCCACTGCGCCACCCCGAGCACAGGTCGGTCATGTGGTCGAGCGCGCCTGTGGGCATGAGGGTGCCGGGGTGATGGCCCCGGCGACGCGCCATGCGCATGAGCCCGTAGCCCGAGATGAGCGCCGCCGCGGGCATGTCGTCGAGCACCTGGCGCAGCAGCGACCCCGCCTCCTGGGGTGGGACCACCTCCTCGAGGTGACGCCGGAACCCCCCGCCGGCGCGCGTCCCGATGACGGCGTCGGTCCACGGCGCCGCGGGCGACGTGGTGAGCGACTCCAAGCGCCGCGACATGTCGAAACCGGCCATGACGTGCACCTCGGCCAAGGTGGCGGCGGCGGCGGGACCGCCTGGCCCGGTGCGCAGGTCCCGGGCCGCTCCTTCCATGGCCAACGGCGAGCTCCACTCGCCGCGCGGCCCCACGTCGACGTGCATGGTGCGACGCACCGACCCCGGCGGCCGGGCCGGGACGTCTCGAAGCGGGTCGCGCAACCCCACCGGTGTGCCTTCGGTCACGGGGCCACGCTACCCTTCACCCCGCGTTCTCCGACGCCGGCGTCAGGTTTCTCCGGCGGCGCGAATGCCGATCGGCCACGGAGCCGATCGACGATCGGGAAAGGGACCTCATGGCACGACGGGTGGCGATCGTGGGCGCGGCGCTGTCGGACTGCGGCCGGGTGGACGACAAGTCCGCCTTCGAGCTGCATCACCAGGCCACCAGCCGGGCCCTCGCCGACGCCGGGATCTCCCGGAACGAGGTCGACGGCTTCATGAGCCACGGGACGGGAGCCCTCCCCCCCATCGAGTTGGCCGAGTACCTCGGCATGGCCAACCACATCGACTACATCGACTCCACCGGCGTGGGCGGCTCGTGCTGGGAGATGTTCCTCGAGCACGCCGTGGCGGCCATCGCCCAGGGGCAGATCGACACCGTCCTGCTCTCCTACGGGTCGACCTCGCGCGCCGATCTCAAGCGCAAGTTCCGGACCGCCAACCTCTTCTTCGGCAACCGGGGCCCCATCCAATTCGACGCCCCCTTCGGCCACACCCTGATCGCCAAGCACGCCATGTCGGCGCGCCGGCACATGCACGAGTTCGGCACCACCATCGAACAGCTGGCCGAGATCGCCGTCTCGGCGCGCTACAACGCCGGGTTCAACCCCGATGCCTATTACCGCGACCCCATCACCATCGAGGACGTGCAGTCCTCGAAGATGATCGCCGACCCCTTCACCAAGCTGCACTGCTGCATCCGCTCCGACGGCGGCGGGGCCATCCTGCTCACCCACGAGGAGCGGGCCCGCGACTGCGCCAACACCCCCATCTGGGTGCTCGGCACCGGCGAGGCCATCTCGCACACGACCATGAGCGAGTGGACCGACTTCACCGAGTCACCCTGTGTGCGCTCGGGCAAGAAGGCCTTCGCCCAGGCCGGCGTCACCCCCGCCGACATCGACGTGGTGGAGGTCTACGACAGCTTCACCCTCACCGTGCTGCTCACCCTCGAAGGCCTGGGCTTCTGCAAAAAGGGCGAGGGGGGCGCCTTCGTCGAAGGGGGCACTCTGCGCGTGGGCGGGGCGCTGCCCACCAACACCGACGGGGGTGGCCTGTCCTCGTGCCAGCCCGGCATGCGCGGCATATTCTTGTTGGTCGAAGCTGTGAAGCAGCTGCGCGGCGAGTGCGGCGAGCGCCAGGTCAACGAGGCCAAGCTCGCGGCGGTGAACGCCACCGGCGGCTGGATCTCCTCCACCGGCACCGCCATCCTGGGACGCGAGTAGCCCGCCCACCACGCAGACCGTGCGGTCAGAACGGCGCCGAGTCAGTGCGGTCAGACGGTGCGGTTGCCCCGAACGTGGTGCACGCCGGCGGGCGTGGTTCCGGTCCGGGGCGCCCGGTCCGGGCCCGGATGCGGCTCCTCGAGCTCGGGCAGGCCCTTCTCGACCGCAGCACGCGCCGCGGTGGCGATGGCCCATCCCGGGTGCTCGACCCGTAGGTAGTTCTGGGGACCCACGCGCGACGGCCGGCCGAACTTCCTGAGCATGCCGAGACGGACCAGACGCTCGAGCTCCTTGGCCACCTCTCCCGACGAGCTGTAGGACACGCCCACGGCCGCCTCGGACTGGTTGAACGTCTCGCGCCGGGACTCGGCCCAGAGCAGGACGCGCAGACGGATGCGCCGGCCGAACAGCTGGTCGCCGTACTCCGACAGCGCCTCTTCGTCCCGGGCTCGTCCCATTGCTCTCTAGTTTGTAGTGAGCAAAAACCACAATGCCAAGGGGACGCGGCCAACATGGCTGTGACCAGGGAGGATCCGACGAGGATGCTCGAGCCGGCCGGTCAAACTACAAAGTTGTAATTCACGCCCCCGGAGACCCAGGGGCGGTGGCGCCTCAGCCGGCGGGCAGGGCGATGGCCTTGGTCTCGAGGTACTCCTCGAATCCCTCCACGCCGTTCTCGCGCCCGACCCCGCTCTGGCGGTACCCGCCGAAGGGCACATCGGGGGCGTTCCAGAATCCGCCGTTGACCATGAGGGTGCCGGTGCGCACGCGCCGGGCCACGGCCATGGCCCGCTCCTCCGAGGCGCTCGTGACCGCGCCCGACAGGCCGTAGATCGAGTCGTTGGCGATGCGCACGGCGTCGTCGTCGTCCTCGAAGGCGATGACGGCCAGCACGGGCCCGAAGATCTCCTCCTGGGCGATGGTGGCCTTGGGGTCGACGTCGGCGAACAGCGTGGGCTCCACGAAGAAGCCCTTGTCGAACTGGGCCGGGCGCGATCCGCCACGCACCAGGCGCGCCCCTTCGGCCTTGCCCTTCTCGATGTAGCCCATGACCCGGTCGCGCTGCTTGGCGCTGATGAGCGGGCCCTGGAGGTTCCCGGCGTCCCACGGGTCGCCGTAGGTGACGCTCGCCATCATGGCGTCGGCCAGTGCCAGGTACTCGTCATAACGCGACCGGGGGACCAGCAGCCGGGTGGTGATGGCACAGCCCTGCCCGGCGTGGGTGCATACCCCAATGGCGCTCACGGCGATGGCCCCGCCGGGGTCGGGCGCGTCGTCGAGGACGATGTTGGCCGACTTGCCCCCGAGCTCGAGGAACACCTTCTTCACCGTCTCGGATCCCTTGGCCATGATGCGCCGCCCCGTGGCCGTGGATCCCGTGAAGGTGATCATGTCCACGCGCGGGTCGGTGGTGAGGACCTCGCCCACCAGATGGTCCGACGACGCCACCACGTTGACCACCCCGGCGGGGATGTCGGTCTCCTCGGCGATGATCCGGCCCAGCACCGTGGCCGACCACGGCGTGTCGGGGGCGGGCTTGAGCACGACCGTGTTGCCCGCCGCCAGGGCCGGGCCCAGCTTGGCCAGGTTGAGGTTGAGCGGGAAGTTCCAGGGCGTGATGGCCCCCACCACCCCCACCGCCTCGCGTCGCACCAGCCGGCGCTGGGGCTGACCGAAGACGTCGCGCTGCGGGAGCCACTTCTCGTACTCGTAGTGCACGGGCACCTCGACCCAGTAACCCAGGTCGTCGATGGGCAGGTCGACCTGATTGGCGTAGGTGAGGGCGATGGGGCTGCCCACCTCGGCCACGGTCACCGAGCGCAGCTCCTCGATGTGCGCGGCGCACGCGGCGTGGAACTGCTCCAGGCAGCGCCGGCGGAACTCGTGGTCCGTGGACCACGTGGTCTCGTCGAAGGCCCGGCGCGCCGCGGCGATGGCGGCCTCCATGTCCTGGGCGGTCCCGTCAGCGGTGTCCCCCAGCACCGCCTCGGTGGTGGGGTCGATGTTGGCGAAGGTGGCCCCCGAGCTCGAGTCGACGAGCTTGCCGTCGATGAGCAGGCGGGCTTCGCCCCGGACGTCGTGGGTCTCGGTCATGTCGTGTCTCCTCCACCGGCCGGGGCCGGTTGCATGCGCTGTTCACGCAGTCTGGTCTTGAGCACCTTGCCGTTGGGCTCGCGCGGCAACTCGTCGACGAACTCGAGGGTGCGCGGCAACTTGAAATCCGCCAGGCGCCCGGCCAGACGCGCCGTGAGCGCCTCGGGGTCGCGCCGCGCGCTGGGGCGCAGCTCCACCACGGCGTGCACCTTCTGGCCCATGCGCTCGTCGGGCAGGCCGATCACCGCCGCGTCCACCACGTCGTCGTCCTCGATCAGCGCCGCCTCGACCTCGGCCGGATAGATGTTGACGCCTCCGCTGATGATGAGGTCCGTACGCCGGTCGGCGAGGAAGAGATAGCCGTCCTCGTCGAGCCACCCCATGTCGCCCACGGTGAAGAAGTCACCGTGCCAGGCCGACTCGGTCTTGTCGGGGGCGTTGTGATACCGGAACCGCTGGCCGGCGAAGGCCGAGATGTAGATCGACCCCACCTCCCCGGCGGGGAGCTCGGCCCCGTCGGCGTCCACGATCCGGACCGTGAGGCCCGGGAAGGGCCGTCCCACGCTGCCCGGTTTGGCCAGCCACTCCTGGGGCGAGATGACCGACGCCATCCCCTCGCTGGCGCCGTAGTACTCCCACACCGTGTCGGGGGGGAAGACGTCGATGATCCGGCGCTTCACCGGCACCGGGCACGGCGCCGCGGCGTGGAGGACCTTGCGCAGGCTGGAACGGTCGTACGACGGCCAGTCGGCCTCGAGGATGCGGATGAAGTTGGCCGGCACCATCTGGGCCGTGGTGACCCCTTCGGCCTGGATGAGCCGCAGGCACTCGGCGGAGTCCCACTTCGCCATGACCACCACCGTGCCCCCCTCGCCCAGGCTCATCAGCGCGTAGGCGCTGGGGGCGGTGTGGTACATCGGGCCGCACATGAGATGGACGTCGTCGGGCCCGAATCCCCAGAACGAGGCGAAGGCGTTGGGAGGCGTTTCCCGGGCGGGGGCGGGGGCGGGCCGGGAGATCCCCTTGGGCCGTCCCGTGGTCCCCGACGTGTAGGTCATGGCCACCACCGGGGTCCCGAGGAATTCCTCGGTGGGGGCCTCGTCGCGGCCCACCGCCAGGGCCCGCGCCAGGTCCGGGGCCGTGACGTCGAGGGCGGGGACGCCGGCGCGGGCCGCGGCGCGCTCGGCCACCGGTGATCCGTCGTGCACCAACGCCGCGGCCCCACAGTCCTCGACGATGTAGGCCACCTCGGCGTCGGTGAGACGCGTCGAGACCGGCACCACCAGCGCGCCCAGACGGGTGACGCCGTGCCACAGCGCGAACCCCTCGGTCGAGTTGCCCATCATGACCGCCACGCGGTCGCCGGGAACGGTGGCGTGCGGCGCCAGGGCGTGAGCCATGGCGTTGGCGGCGCGGTCGAGCTCGCCGAAGGTCATGCGCCGGTCCCCGAACACCAGGGCCACCCGCTCGGGGTCGGCCCGGCCCACCCCTGCCAGTCCCCTGGGCGCGTCGGCGTGCATCGGGGCGCAGTGTAGGACCGTCGGCCGACCTGTGCCTGACACGGGTGTCAGGTATATGATCCCCACGTCGCTGAGCAGAGGGGGAGGAGCGCGATGCAAGCCGAAGATCTCATCCTCGTGAGTGTCGACGACCACGTCGTCGAGCCCCCCGACATGTTCGAGGGCCGCGTGCCGTCGAAGTGGAGGGACCGGGCCCCGCGCATCATCCACAACGACGACGGCACCGACGTGTGGTCCTTCGAGGGCAACCTCATCCCCAACGTGGGCCTCAACGCCGTGGTGGGCCGCCCCCCCGAGGAGTACGGCATCGAGCCCACCTCCTTCGAGGAGATGCGCAAGGGTTGCTACGACATCCACGAGCGGGTCCGGGACATGAACGCCAACGGCGTGCTGGGGTCGATGTGCTTCCCCTCGTTCATCCAGTTCTGCGGCCAGCTCTTCGCCCGCACCGACGACAAAGAGCTCGCCATCGACATGCTGCGGGCCTACAACGACTGGCACATCGAGGACTGGTGCGGCGCCTACCCGGGCCGTTTCATCCCCCTGGGCATCCCCCCCATCTGGGACCCCCAGCTCATGGAGGCCGAGGTCCGGCGCCTGTCGGCCAAGGGGTGCCACGCCGTCACCTTCTCGGAGAACCCCTCCAAGCTGGGCTGGCCGAGCTTCCACACCGACCACTGGGACCCCTTCTGGCGCGCCTGTGAGGAGGAGGGGACCGTGGTGTGCCTGCACATCGGCTCCTCGTCGCAACTGGCCATCACGGCTCCCGACGCCCCCTTTGACGTGCTCATCGCCCTGCAGCCGGTGAACATCATCCAATGCGCCGCGGACCTGCTGTTCTCCCCGGTCCTGCGCAAGTACCCCGCCCTGCGCATCGCGCTGTCGGAGGGTGGGATCGGCTGGATCCCGTACTTCCTCGAGCGCGTCGACTACGTCTACCAGCACCACCACAAGTGGACGGGCCAGGACTTCGGCGACATGCTCCCGAGCCAGGTCTTCAAAGAGCGCATCGTGACGTGCTTCATCGACGACGCCTTCGGGGTGGAGAGCCGCCGCTTCCTCGAGCTCGACAACGTGTGCTGGGAGTGCGACTACCCCCACTCCGACTCGACCTGGCCCAACGCGCCCGAGATGGCCATGAAGTACCTGGCCGGGGTGCCCGACGCCGAGGTCAACAAGATCACCCACGAGAACGCCATGCGCCTGTTCCGCTTCGACCCCTTCGCCCAGCGGGCCAAGGAGCGCTGCACGGCGGCGGCGCTGCGGGCCGAGTCGGCCGATGTCGACACCTCCATCCGGCCCCGGCGCGACACCGGCGAACGCAAGAAGATCCTCGCCGCCGACCTGGGCCGCTTCGCCGAGAAGAACGACTGAGCCGGCTCGGCCAGGAACGACACGGGTGCCCATCGACGGGGTCAAGGTCATCGACAGCGACGGCCACGTCATGAAGCCGCCCGACCTGTGGTCGAGCCGCATGGACGTCGAGCAGTGGGTCGACTGGATCCCGCCGGTCGACCCGGCCGACGGCAAGCGCTACGTGGGCGGCGAGGTCCGCAACGGTCTGCCCATCCCCGCGGCCGTCTGAGCCCGGGCCCACTGCGCCTCTATGCCCACTGCGCCTCTATGACGGCACGACGGACGTGACCATGGACTGGACGCGCGTCCCCGTGGTGGTGGGGGCGGGACAGCTGACCAACCGCGAGGAGGACCCCACCTCGGCGCCCGACCCGTTCGAGCTCATGACCGAAGCGGCCCGGCGCGCCGCCGCCGGCGCCCCCCCCTCGGTGCTGTCGGAGCTCACCCACCTGTTCATGGTCCACTCCCTGTCGCTGCGCCACGGCGATCCCGCCCCCGAGCTGGCCCGACGGCTCGGTGCGGTGCGGGCCGAGGCGCGTTGCTCGGGGATGGGCGGCAACATCCCGCAGTGGCTAGTCAACCGGGCCGCCGAGCTCGTGGCCGCCGGGGATCGACCCCGCGTCCTCATCGCCGGGGCCGAGGCCTTGGCCACGCGCCGCCGGGCGCGCACACAGGGTGTGGAGCTGCACTGGCCCAGCGCCGAGGGCTGGCCCGACACGTGGCCGCCCCTCGAGCCCGACATGGGGCTGCACCCCGTCGAGGGTGCCCACGGACTGGCCCAGGCCACCACCATGTACGCGCTGGTGGAATCGGCGCTGTCGCATGCGGCGGGCCATGACCCGGCTACCAACAGCGCCGCCATCGGTGCCCTCATGGCGCGATTCAACGCCGTGGCCGTGGACAACCCGGTGTCGTGGTTCCCCACACCTCGCGACGCGCACGAGATCATGACCGTCACCCCCGACAACCGCATGATCTACTTCCCCTACCCCAAGTACGTGAACGCGGTGATGGACGTGGACATGGCCGCCGCCATCATCGTCACCGACGCGGCCACGGCCCGGTCATGGGGGCTCGGGAGCGACGACGTCGCCTACCTATCGGGATGGGCCGATGCCCATGACCTGTGGTACCTCTCGCAGCGACCCGTGCTGCAGCGCTCGCCCGCCCTGGCCGAATGCGCCCGCCGGGCCCTGGCATCAGCCGGGGTCACCATGGACGAGGTGGAGGGCCTGGACCTCTACGCCTGCTTCCCGAGCTCGGTGGAAGTGGCCCGGGACAGCTTCGACATCGCGCCCGACGACCCCCGCCCGCTCACCTTGACCGGTGGGCTCCCCTATCACGGAGGACCGGGCAGCAACTACGTGACCCACTCCATCGCCAACACCTTCGCCTGGGTGCGCGACGGGCGGGGGGAACACGCCCTCGTGCACGGCAACGGGTACTACCTGACCAAGCACTCGGTCGGCCTGTACTCCCGCCGGGCCCCCGACACCGCGCCCCGGCCACCGGAGAAGCTCCAAGAGGCCGTGGACCGCATGGCCGACGCCCAGGTGATCGAGGCCACGGTCGACGACGGCGCCACAGGCACAGTGGTGGCCTACACCGCGCCCTTCGACCGAGAGCTCGGCCCGCAGTCGGCCATCGGCCTGGTGGACGTGGCCGGACGGCGCACGGTGGCACGTGCCGACGAGGCGCTCACTACCGAGCTCCTGGCCCGAGACGGGGTGGGGACACCGGTGGTGCTCAGCTCCTCGCACCAGGGCAACACCATGCGCGGCGCCTGACACCGGCGTCGCCCGGGGTCCGTGGCGCTCAGCCCTCGAGGCTCAGGGCGTGCTCGGGACAGTTGTCGACGCCGGAGCGAGCCTCGTCCTCGTGCCCGGCGGGCACCTCGTCCACCAGCAGCACGCAATGGCCGACATCGTCGGAGTCGAACAGCGTCGGTGCCAAGGTGTAGCAACGGCCGTGACCCTGGCACACCGCGGTGTCGAGGCGGATGCGCATCCCCCGGATCAGCCGGCCGGCGGGAATTCGATCGGCAGGGTCAGCAACGAGCGCAGGCCCGGCGTGTACTCGAGCACGGTGCCGGGCTTCAGCCAGTACTCGGGGATCCGGCGGTGGAATTCGCGCAGGGCCACCCGGAGCTCGACGCGCGCCAGGTGCGACCCCAGACAGCGGTGCACGCCGCCGCCGAAGGCGAGGTGCGGATTGGGGTTGCGGCGCAGGTCGACGGTGTCCACCCCGGGATGGGCGGTGTCGTCGGTGTTGGCCGACCCGATCAGGAGCATGACCTGCTCGCCGGCCGGAATGGGACACCCCTCGTACTCCACGTCCTCGGTGACCACCCTCGGCACGGCCGGGACCGGGCTCTCCCAGCGCAGCAGCTCCTCCACCGCCGACGGGATGGCGCTCTCGTCTTCCACCAGCAGACGGCGTTGCTCGGGCTCCTGGGCCAGGTAGGCGAAGAAGCAGTCGAGCGAATCGGTCACGGTGTCGAGCCCGGCGATGATGAACAAGAAGCAGATGTCGAGCACTTCCTCGTCGGTGAGCCGGATGCCGTCGACCTCTTTGTCCATGATCTCGCCCAGGAGGTCGTCCTTGGGTGCCTCGGCGCGACGCTTCTTCACTTCCTTGTCGAAGTACGCGTAGACGATCTCGCCCGCCGCCTTGCGCCGGGGGGCCTGCTCCTCCATGGTCACCCCGGGCGGGCGGATGATGTCGTCCTTCACGGCCAGGAAGATGTCCAGGTCGGAGAGGGGAAGGCCCATCAGGCGCAGGAAGACCCGGCACGGCAGGGGGACGGCGAATTCCTCGTGGAGGTCGCACGAGCCCTTGGTGGCGAACTCGTCGACCAACTCCTTCACCAGCCCGATCACCTCGTCCTCGAGCAGCGCCATCTTCTTGGGCGCGAAGAGGGGGTCGAGGATCCTGCGGTACTTCACGTGCTGGGGGGGGTCGATCATGAGCGGGATCAGGGGCCGGATGTTGCCGAGGTCCATGGGGACCTCGCTCCAGCAGAACAGCGCCGACTTCCGCAGAGCGTCCTCGACGTGCTCCCGACGGGTCAACAGCGTGAACATGTCGTCGATGCGCATGACCGGCGTTTCGCGCAACGTGCGGGAGATGGCGCGCGGATCGTCCGAGGAGGCCAGATCGGCCACCATCCCGGCTGACGTGCCCGACGACTCTTCTTCGGCCTGCATCCGCACTCCTCTCGCACCGGGCTCCGGTGGCACCTCGGACCAAGGTGTCGCGCGAATCACCCAGGACGTTCGATGGCACCCCGCCCACCGCCCTGGTCGGCAAGATTAGCGTTTCCTGACGCGAATGTCAGGTCCCAACGCCCGGGCCGGGCGTCCGGGAGTTGCGCCTGAGAGGGGGCTCGATTTCACAGATGGCGTCGGCGAGGCCGCGTCTCGTGGTCACCGGCCCAGTCTTCCCGAGGCCCGGAGCAGGGGCCGCACCAGCGTCGGGGACGGCCCCGGGCAGCCTCGACACCGACCCGACCATCACCCTGCGTGCGGGGACGACGCGGTTGGTCACCGTGGCCCGGCCGGGGAAGTGCTAGGAAAGTGCCCCCGGCGAAGCACCCCCGTCGGCGTCGCGGCCGTCGACCCGACCCCGACACGGGTGGCGGGGATCCAGGATTCGGCCCGACGCGCCGATGACATCCGAAGAGCGATGTCCGAGGACTGGGATCCGAGACTTCGCAGTACGATTTGGGGGGCCGTAGGAGGCAACACGTGGTTACCGCAGCCAGCGACAAGAGGATGCGGCGCCGCGGGCGACGACGCCAGCAACCAGGCTCTGCGCCCGCCGACGTCGGATCGGCTCTGCGCGAGGCACGTGAGACGTCAGGTGTCGACCTGATCGAGATCCAGGACCGCACCGGGGTCCCCCTGGCCCAGCTCGAAGGGCTCGAGGCCGGCGACCTGTCGCGCTTCCCCGACCAGCGTTCGGCCCTCACCGCCGTCCGCCGCTACGGCGACCTCGTCCAGCTCGACCTCGACCCCTTTGCCGGCGTGGTGGAGAAGCACTGGGGGACACCCCAGGCCGGGTTCAGCGGCAACGGGTCCTCGGGCAACGGGTCGACCAACGGGGACCGGACCCAGAGCGTCTACCTCACCGAGTCGGCCTCCTCGGGCCATCTCAGCCGGTACCCCGGCGACGGGACCCATCTGCGCGCCTTCACCCAGACCGACGAGGTCCCCGGCGTCCGCCGCTCGGAGCTCCCCACCGCCAACGGCCACAACGGCACCGGGTCGTTCACCATCACGGGGTCGTTCCCCGCCGTGCGAGCCCCGTACACGCCTCCCCGGGCGGTCCCGCTCATCCTGCGCGGCGCCATCTGGGTCACCGCCGTCCTCCTGGCCGTGGCGCTCGCCGGCCTGGCCGTGCAGCACTACGACCCGCAGCTGTTGGCCGACATCCACGTGGTGCACCACGCCCACACCACCACCCCCACCACACCGGGACCAAGCGCCTCGACCCACGGCGGCTCGTCCGGCAGCCCGGCGCACACCTCGGTGGTGTCGTTGAGCAACACGGGTGCGGGCAGCGCCACGGTCTCGGTGCGGGCGTCGAACTACAGCGTGGTGGTGGCGGCGTGGGCACCGTGTTGGACCGAAGTGCGCACCCCTCAGAGCTTCTCGCCCGTCTTCGCCGCCACGCTCCAGACCGGTGAGGTCAAGGTGTTCAACCCGGCCAACGGCCAACTCACCGTCAACATGGGCGCGTCGCTCGTCGCCGTGCAAGTGCGCATCAACGGCAAGACCGTGCCCAAGTGGCTGTTCAAACCGCCATCGAGCCCCTTCACCCTGAACTTCAACTCCACGACGTCCTGATCCCGGCGCCGCCAGGCGCGGCGCGGCTCAGGACAAGCGGGTGTGGGGGACCGAGCTCACCTGTCCCCGGTCGCGGATCTCCACCACGGCGGGCACGGGGTCGGGGTCCGAGAACAACCGCTCGTCGGTGTAGTCGGCGGGTCGACCGGTGGCGTCGAGCGCCCACCACGACGCCTCGAGGGCGATGCCGTTGGGGTCGGTGAAGTAGATAGAGCGGATGAAGTCGTGGTCGACCACATCGGTCACCTCGCACCCCGCCGACTTGAGGCGGTCGCGCAGGTCGAACAGGGCGTGTTCGTCGGGCAGGTTGAACGACAGGTGGTCGAACTGCACCGCTCTGGGGTCAGGGACCCCGGCGGCCTTGGCGAAGCGCTCGAGGACGATGCCCGAGTACTCGAAGAAGGCCACGGTGTTCTGCGCCCCGAACTCGAAGAAGTAGTGCCGGAACTGCGGCGTCCCGATGGTCGCCACCAGCCGGGCACCGAGGACGCCGTGGTAGAAGCGCACCGTGGCGTCCATATCGTCGGTGATGAGCGCCAGATGGTTGATCCCCCGCCAGTGCGGGTTCTCGGTCTCATGCGTCTCGGTCATGGGGGTCCTCCCGTGCACGTCCAAGCGTCGTCGTCGCCCACGCTAACGGTCCGGGTAGATCGTCGGGTCCTCGAGGGGGAGCCGCAACCACTGGATCATCTGGCGCAGCTGGGCGTAGGCGTCGAGACGGGCCTCGGTCGACCCGGCGCGCTCGGCCCGCTCGATGGGCTCCCACAAGCGGTGCACCATGGTGGGGCCGAGCTCCAACAGGCCCCCGCTCCCACCGGTGGCGTACTTGGCCAGCACGTAGCGCACCAGGGCTCCCGCCGGCACGCCCACGTTGGCACTCAAGGTGCGGACCGTGGCCATGGGGTCCACCTGCGCGTAGAGCGCCACATCGGCCTTGAAGTTGGCATCGGGGTCGTCATCGGCCCACGGCTCGGTGAAGGCCTCGAGCGTGACGGTGTCCTGATCGTGCTCTTCGTGAGGCGGGTCGGGGGCGGGGCTCATCTCCCCATCCTGGTGCACGGGATGATCCCGCAGCGCCGGGCTACGTCCCCGAGCCGGCGCGGAACTCGTATCGTCCGGCGCCGACGGCCACGACCACCTGGCCCCGGGCCGAGCTCACCACCCGTACCCCCGCCACGCCCGGCAAGGACCGGCCCCCCTCGGTCACGTCGTGCGCGCCGGCGGCGGGGACATGGACGGTGGCCGACGCGTTGGGCGGGACGGTGACGTCGAGCACGAAGGCGCCGCCGGGACCGCCTCGCCGCCAGGCCACGGCGATGGGCCCCCGCAGGGTCGGCACCGTGCCACCGGCCCAGTCGAGCCCCGCGGCGGGAGGCGCCACGTCGAACGTCGCATACCCGGGGCTCGAGGGACGGACCCCGAGCAGCGTCTGCTGGATCTCGACGAGCACGTTCGATCCCCACCCGTGCGACATGGAGTCCCCGTTGGCGTCCGACGGCTCCCACACCTCCCAGGTGAACGTGGCCCCCCGGGCCAGGATGTTGGCCCAGCCGTCGTGGACGGGGTCGGTGAGGATGCCGACCATGTCCCGCACCCTGCCGTTGTCGGCCAGGCCCTTCAACACGTCGGTGGCGCTGCTCACCGGCACGGCCATCCCCAGGCCCGCCACGTAGGCCACCACCGTCGACAGCTGTTTGGCGGGGACGACGCCGTAGGCGAGCGCGCAGGCGTTGGCGGACTGCGAGGCGGTAGTCAGCTTGGCGCCGTTGTTGTCGATGCCGTCGACGTAGGTGCCGTCGGGGCGCGTCAGGTGCCGGTTGATCGCCGCGGTGAGCCGGGCCTGCTTTTTGCGTTGGGTGGTGACCTCGTGGGCGGGCCGGCCCAATGCGGTGGCGACGTCGGCGGCGCGGCGGTACACGTTCACCCCCAGCACGTTGTCCCTCGTCACGATGGGGTAGTCGTAGGCGACCTCGGTGGCCAACAGGTCGTCGACCAGGCCCGTGGACGGGTCGACGTAGGTGTCCACGTAGCCGGCGATGTTGAGCAGCACGGGGTACACCGCCGCCAGCAGGGCACGGTCACCGGTGCGCATCCAGTACTGCCACACCCACTCCGGGTAGATCTCGGTGTACTCGTTGATGTCCTCGGCGCCGAGGCCGGTGGGGTAGATCTTGTTGATCGACCCGCTCTTGGCCCAGAAGCGGTGCTGGGACTGGGCGAATTCGAGCAGCGACTTGCGGGTGAGGTTCTGCTCCCCGAAGGCCACCATGGCGGTCTGGGACTCGTTGAACCCGTCCCACAACCAGGGCCCCTTCTCGCGGGTGGGCGTGTCGATCCACTGCTCCTGGGCGCCGAAGAGCGCCGAGTGCCGTCCCAGCTCGAACACGGCGTCGACGACCGGGGACGAGGACGCGAACGTCGCGGCGTGCTCGTCGGGCACGGCCGCATGCCGGGTGCGGGCCACCACGTCGGCCGGGGTCAGGGTCTCCCCCGGTTCGTCGATCTGAAAGTAGCGGAACCCGAGATAGTCGAAGGGGTGGAACTCCTCGTCGCCACCGCGCTGGACGTAGCTGTAGCTCATGTCGGTGTGCTGGGTGCCGTGGGTGGTCGACACCTGTCCGGCCACGCCGGCGAAGGGCTGGCCCGGCACGGGCTCGTCGAGCAGGTAGCCGGCGCGCATCGTCACGAGCCTTCCCGGGGTCCCGTGGTGGAAGTGCACCGTCGGCACCGCCGCGTACACCTTCCCGAAGTCGGCGACCACCGCCCCCGACGCCAGGCGCGTCAGCGACAGTGCGGGGACGGGCTGCTCCACGATGCGCGTGCGCACTGGGACGAGATGGCGCCACGGCGACACGCCCGCTGGCCCCAGCACTGTCGCTCCGGCCCAGGTGCTGTCGTCGAACCCCGGCTCCTGCCAGCCCACCGGCTCGGCGCCCCCGTCGATGTTCTCGGTGAAGTCGACGAAGTCGCCCTCCAGGTCGCGCTGGGTGCCCGGGAGCCAGGGGCCCCGCGAGACCTTCCACGAGCCGTCGGTCACCACCAGCTGGCGCCGGCCGTCGCGATGCAGGACCGAGATCTGCGCCATCACCCCGGGCTTGCCGGCGGGATGCCCCTTGGTCGGCCCCTGCCAGCTCGACACCATGCTCAGGGCGTTGGGCGCGCCGGCCCGTACCAACGCGGTCACGTCCAGGGCCTCGTAGTACTGCGAGTCGGGGAACGAGTACGCCTGGCCCTTCCCGGCCCGGGTGCCGTTCACGTACAACTCGTACTGCTGGTCACCTGACACATAAGCCCGGGCGCGCACGATGGGCGAGCTCGGGAGCGAGAAGTCGTGGCGGGCATAGGTGTAGTCGTCGGGCCCGGGGCCGTCGGGAAACGGTCGGCTGATCCAGCGCGCCTTCCAGTCGTGATCGGTCAGCCCGGTCTCGAAGGTGGCGTGCGGGGCCAACGGGCTCGGTCCTCCCGTCGCCGGCCAGGACTGGACGGTCCAGCGGTAGCCAGTATCGGGACTGAGCGCCGGACCCCGATAGGAGACGAAGGCCTGCTCCGCCGACGCCACCCGACCGCTGTCCCACACCACCGGAGCCGACCCGGACGAGCCGCCCGTCGCCGGAAGCCGGGGACGCGACACGACGATCCGGTAGGCGCCTTGTCGCGCCCCGCGTCGGTCGTCGCCGAGGTGCCACGCGAAATACACGTCGTCGAGGCCGAGGCCGATGGGAGACACCAGCCCGTCGACGGTGAGGGCACGGGGGCTCCCACCTGTCACGGCGGCG
>DATCBU010000017.1:0-38267 GCA_036511675.1 Acidimicrobiales bacterium
CGCTTCAGCCATTGTGCAAGGTGGCTTCGGAGATCCCGAAGGCCTTGGCGATCTGATTGAGCGGAGCCTCGTGCTCGCGAGCGACGGCGACGACGTCGCGACGGAACTCGGCGGGAAAGGCTCTGGCCATGGTGCACATCCTTCCTGCGAGTAAGTACTCGACAGGTTAGGAGTCATCCGCCTGGGCAGACCCGTGCCAATGTCCCGTTCTGCATCAGGTGCAGGCTTACGATCACCTACTCCGACAACCACGGACAGATCGTCTCCGACCTCCTGGCATCTCACTGGGCTGACGATCATCACCTCACTCGGTGCGGGACGCTGCGGCAGACGCGCGAAACAGACTGTGGCGGCAGCACCCGGAACTCCTGGAGCGGCTGGGGCGATGTCGGGCTCAGGCGGTGGCACCCATGGCCGCGCCGGTTGAATCCGAGTAGTTCCAGGCTCACAATGCGACCTACGTCGAAGTAACCCATGGCAAAAGAAGAAGCGACCCCCGTCAGCGCTGTGGATACTGCGGTGGGTCGTATGACGTGACTCCGTTGTCGCGAACGATCGGAGTCGCCCTGCCTAGTTTGAAGACGCGTTCTTGGTGAACTGCAAACGGGTCGGGATACCAGCCGTCGGCGCCATTCGCGATTGGTCCGTCGCCATATGTGACGATCATGTCGCGGCTAGTCGCAACTTCGAGGCCCGCCACGTCGTTCCTGGTTCGCTCCTCACCGGCCATTCGACCTCTCGACGCCCTGGAACTCACATCCACAAGTTGTCGCAACACACGGCGTGGAATGTCGGCGAGAACAAGCATGAGAAGTCCGAGAATCATGATGGTCGCACCGACCAGAGTCATGGTTTTGAGTCCTGGACCCGGACCCGTAGTTGCAAGGGCGGGACTTGTCCCGGTGCCCACGGTGGAACTCGCACCAGTGGCTCCAGAGGAACCTGCCACAGCGACCCCAGAGGACGATGAACTCGATGGGGAGGTAACTGGCGCTGAGGTTGTCGAAGGGGTCGATGTCGTTGTGGTGCCCGCGAGCAGTCCACCGTAGGTTTGGAGAGCGGCAACCCAATCGGTGGCGATGGCCCGTTGGGCTTGTGCCAGGGTGATCTCCCCCGAGCAGACGAGGTCGTTCAGTTTGTTCTCCAACGTGTCTTTGGTATTGGACGTGGAGTTGGCGTTCGGGTTGTCATTTGGTTCGACCCACAAATTGGACGGGTCGTTCGGGTCGCCCCCCAGTTCCAGGGGGATCAGGTGATCGTATTCGGCGGTGAGCAGCGACCCGGTGTACCTGTAGGCGGCGGCTGACGCCACCTTCTCTTTCTGGGTGATGCTGTCTGGCGGGCGGATGGTCTCGGTGTAGCCGGCTTTACAGATCGTGGTGCCGATGTCGCCCTGACTGACTAGCGGATTGATGGCTCCCGGGGTGCAAGTGGGATCGGGGAGCGGCGCCGCCCCCACGTAGCGGTAGTGACATGTCCCAGGTGCGGGCTGCGACTGAACGGCGTAGGTCGTTTGTGGACCCGGACCGATCAGGATTGGTGGTGACGTGGACGGTAGGGAAGTTGAGGTGGGGCTCAATGTGGTGGGGCTCAATGTGGTGGGGACGATCGTCGCGGGAGGCGCGGTCTGCGTGATCGGGGGGGTCGACGTCGCGGGCGGCGCGGTCGGGGGATTGGCCGTAGCCGGTGGCGCTGTTGTTGTTGTTGTCGTCGTCGGGAGAGTGGGGATGAGCGTGGTCACGGGTGTGGTCACGGGTGTGGTCACGGGTGTGGTCACGGGTGTGGTCACGGGTGTGGTCACGGGTGTGACCGTGACTGACTCTCCCACGGCGATCACCGGGGCGATGGGACTGGTCGTCGGCGCCATGGAAGTGATGCCCGAGGGCGTCAACGAGTTATTGGGATACGTCATGCAGGCGAATACCACGGAATTGCCCGCCAGCGTGAGCGAGAGGCTCGCAGAGGATTCTTGTTGGATGGTGACGGTGCCGCTCGTAGCGGTGAATCCGCTCACGGTGGCGGGGGTGGTGAGAAGTGACACGGTCACTCCCGCATCAGGAACCGGGGCGACGATAGGCATGTTGAAGTCGAGCGGGCCCTGAACGGTCGTTGTCGGGGTGGCATCAGTGGCGTAGATCTGGGTCGTTGCCGAGCCCATGATGTTGGGTTCAAGTGCTGCGGCGGCACCGACCAAGGACAACGGTAGGGCCAATGTGATCTGGTAGTTGGCAAGGCTGAAGGACTGCCCGGCGGTGGGTGTTGCCGGCGAAAGGTCGGTCGAAGTCACGACGTCGTTGAGGATGACGTTGCCCATGGGGCTCCCTGGACAATAGAGCTCGTAGGCCCCGGTGAGAATGCTCGGTGGTGGCGTGGTCGTTGTTGCTTTCGACGTCGTTGTCGTCGTTCCAGGAATCGTGGAGGTTGACGCGCTCGTCGTCGTTGGTGAACCTGCCGTCACGATCACGGGTGCGATCGGGGATGCCGACGGAGGAGACGTCGTGACACCCGATGGTGTGATGTTGTCATTTGCATAGGCGGTGCACGTGAGGTCCACGCTATTACCCGACACGGTTAGCGTTAGAGCGACACGTCCATCTTGTTGAATCGCGATGTCGCTGCTCATGGCGGTAAACGGACCAACAGACTGTGGGGCGGAAGCCAGAGTCAGGCTCAAGCCACCGGCCGGAACGGGGCTCGGGATGGGAACGTCAAAGTTGAGTGGGCCAACGGCGGTAATGGCAGGAGTCGCCCCGGTGACATCGACTTGCGCGGTCGCCGAGCCCTTCAGATCAGGCTGAAGTGCGGCGACTGCAGAGACAAGCGATGAGGGGATGCTGACGGCGGTCTGGTAGCCCGACAGGGTAAATTGCTGGCCTGAAATAGGAGCCGCTGGAGAAATCGATCCCGAGGTCGTGACGTCGTTCAGAACGACGCTTCCCAGAGGCGTTCCGGGACAATAGAGCTCGTACGGTGCACTGGCGGCGAGAGCCGACGCCGAGGTCTGGGTATTGACGGAGAACTCTGTGACGGCACCCAGCACCAGCAATGCCATGCCTCCCACGCTGATCAGAACGCGTGCCATCTTCAGGCGTATCAACTTTCAGCCGACGTGTTAGCTCCATGGTTATGCGAGCACAGGGAGCCATGGAAACATACATCATCAATAGTGAGGAGGGTGATACCGATCGAGGCTCAGGATCCTCATTTCACTCGTGGGGCACATTGGTAACAGACCACCGGGTAATAACAGACCACTTGGGTAATAGAGAGGGTAGCTCGCGAGGCTGCGGCCGACGGTTGCTTGGTCAAGGCTGCGTTTTGTCATCGTAGCTCTTCGTGGACACGATGCCGAACCTCTGTCTTCGGGCCTAGGCCATCGGTCTTCAATCAACGTCGGGCGCCCATGATTCGGGAGTTCTCCGACCGGTTGAGGCCGACACGGGGCGGCAAGAGCGGAGCCATACCGAAACTCGACACTGAAGAAGGGTCCGGCTCCCGCCAGATCAAAACAACAAATGAGTGGCGCGCCCTCCCAAATTGCAACCAAGCGCCGCCCTGGAGTTCAAACGACGCCTGGATCGGACAGAGGAAGACGAGTCAGCGCCCACGTCCCTCCCTTCTAGACGAGTTATGGCCGAACTGGAAGAATGTATTAGTTCCGCCTCGCGCTGCTGCACGGAGAATCATCAATTGGAATGCCTCACCGCCGAAGACCCCGAGTTCCTAGGTCCGTATCGTCTACACGGTCGGGTGGGAACAGGCGGGATGGGAGTCGTCTACCTCGCAGAGAGTCCTGAGGGCAGACAGGTCGCGCTCAAGCTGATTCGCGCGGAGCTCACTAAGGATCCAGCATTTCGTGCGCGGTTCCGGCGAGAAGTTGTCGCCAGTCAGAAAGTCAGTGGTATTTGTACGGCCAAGTACATCGACGCCGAGCTCGACGGTCCGCAACCCTATGTCGTGACTGAGTACATCGAAGGTGGCAATCTCGCCGACTACGTTGCCGATCACGGTCCCCTCCGCAACGACCAACTGGTTGGCTTAGCCGTTGGGCTCGCTGAAGCCGTAGTCGCCATGCATGCGGCGGGAGTCATCCACAGGGACCTGAAGCCTTCAAACGTGCTCATGGCGCCGGACGGGCCGAAGGTTGTCGACTTCGGCATTGCTCAATCTGTGGACGGCTCTACCTTGACTGAGGTTGGGCTCATCGTGGGCTCGCCGTCGTGCATGGCACCTGAACAAGCCAATGGGGGACGGACAACCTCAGCGACGGACGTATTTGCTTGGGGTGCCACCGTGGGATTTGCCGCTACAGGTCGCTCACCGTTCGGTGATGGCCGACCCGAGACGGTGCTCTACCGGGTCGTACACGAAGAGCCAGACCTCAGAGGCATCGATCCCAAACTCAAGCCCATTGTTGCGGCTACCCTGGCTAAGGACCCGACGGAGCGCCCCGCTGCGGACAAGCTGTTGGTGAGCGTCGTCCAGAACACCTTGTCTGGTTCCCAAGCTCCCGGCGGAAATGTCGCATCCACGACCCTGGTGTTGGATCGGACATGGCGACACGGCGTCGCCAAGGCCCCCTCACGATGGCATCGGCGCAAATCGCGACGGAAGCGTGCCGTGTGGGTCGGAGCGTCAATCGTAGTCCTGGTCTCGATGCTCGTCACTGTTGTCGTGTTCGCGCAGCCCTTGATTTCGCCGAAAGGTGTGAGCATTGACGCGTTGGTAACCGCGACAGGAAGCGGCCCACAGATCAGCTCAATCCTCAGTACGGCGCCCCCGTCAGACTTGCTGGTGGCGATGGTATCAACGGAATTCGAGCAGTCGATCATCGTCTCTGGTGGGGGGCTCGCGTGGACTCAAGTGGCACGCTACATCGGTGATGCCACCACAGCCGGACAGGACATCGAGGTGTGGACCGCACGTGCCCCTCGAAGGCACTCACGCGTGACCGTTATCTCGTCAATGACCGGGCCTTCGCCTTGGTTTCAGTCGTTGACGGTCATGGCGTTTGGCGATGCAGTGGGTGTGGGCGCAATCGCCAAGGCGTGCTATTCGGTTTCGGCATGCACGAGCCCCAGTTTCACGCCGCGCCTTTCAGTAACCCCGACACAGACTGGGTCGAGGATCGTAGGCGTAGGGTACGATTACAGCGACCACCGAGCGAGGTCGGTAACTCGCGACCAGACTCTGGATCAGCAGGCGTTCGACCAGACGGAACGTGCCACCATGTGGGTCCAAACCTTCAACTCGCTGACCGTGGCGCGATTGCCCGTCTCTATCGGCGATACCGCAGCGGCGACTGACGACTGGGCGCTGGTCGTATTCGAGGTCACGCCCAAGCAGGGTTCGGCTCGAAACGCATGACTCAGGCCCGATCAGTGACCGCCATCATGACGGTGGACGATGCCCGAGCTCGGCCAATCAGGTAGCTAATCCCTCGGTGTCCCCCGGTGTCCCCCGGTGAGGGAGTGGGCCTCGGTTCCTCCATGGACATGGTTGGAACTCCGTGGCCCCAGCTGCCTTCCACGATCCGCCGTTCAGTGACCGCCTGACCGACACTCGATGATCCTGATGGCCCAAACACGGCCCGCGGAGCCTCCCGTACCTTCCTGAGCGCCGTAGCACCGGTTGTCCAGTCAGGCCGCCCATTCGGTGGGCAACTACCGTGGACCAATGGTCGGATACGCGTCTCCGACACGTTCTGTTGTACACGCGCTGGTCCCATGCTCGCAGACACCATTCTGGTCTGGGGGGTCATACGCCACCTCGACACCGAGTTCGGCGTCCACCTCAGCCCTGAGCTTCAGGTCAGCGCTGACGGTCACATTGGCCGACTTCGATGGCCTTGTCCAAAGATCGTCAGCTGGCGAGTGTTAGCCCTGAGCCTGGCGCACCGTGTCTTGGAGGTCCGGTCGTCCCTGCGTCTCTTGATGACGGCGTAATGCCATCAAGGCGCTGAACCTCGACACCGTCTCCTCGGACCAGTCACACGAGCAGGAGACCACCCATAGGTCACGACGGTGACGGACCTTGGTCCGGTGCTTCGGCGGTCTGCGCTGAGTGGCCACGGCTGCTCATGATGGCATATCGATAGCGAAGGCCACCTGAACGAAGGCACGTGCTCATGGTGGCGACGCGAGCCATTGGCCTACGTGTATGCGACCCGTACGGCAACTTGGACAAGGTTGTTGGAGCCCTTGGCCTGATAGAAGACGGTCCATGGTTGGGAACTGCGGTCCGGGTCTCCGTAGATGACACCTTGTGGGCACACGTAGTTCAAGCGCCTCGTCCCAAGCGCCGCCGTCGCACCCTGCGTAAAGACGCATGTCTGACCGTCGGCGAGCAGCAAGGTCCACGGGTCTGTGTTTGGACTGACCGAGTTCGCGTGCAACGGGCTGTCGGGTACGACCTCGACGGCGTGCAGGTCCAACGGGCTCGCGAAACACAGCAAGGGGGCAGAAAAGGTGTACGGGTTGGTGAAACAGGGATCGGCGATGTTCCCTCCATTGGGCTCAGGATGGTCGAGGAAACATCGATAGGCATCTGCCCGACTGTCGTCGCCTTCTGACCCCGGTTGGCATTGGGCAGACGAATGGAACGTGACAATCACACCTGGCCCCGGTCCGCTGGCAATGAAGGGGTTGAATATGACCACCTGGGTGCTGGCGACAGCCGTCGTAGACGTGGCGTTGGAAGTGGTCGTGGAGGACACGACCGATGATGTCGATCCAGCAGGCTTCGGACGGCTGTCCGTTGCACTACAGGCCGTAGTTGCCAACGCGATCACAAGAAGGAGTGTCTTGATTGATGCAAGGTCAGTCCTGGTAAATCGCATCATCACCAACCACCTCCCAAAAGCCGTGCCCTGGATCTTCCCACCACGGCGAATCTCGACGGTACGCCTCAGGAATCTTCGTCAGCGAGCTACCTCTGTAGCTTGTGCCTCAGCCTCCAGAGTCTCCGTTCGATCGGAATGCTCACTCCCATCGAATATATGAGATGCTCGATTTGTCCCAACAACCAGTGGCATGAATTCCAGCATGCTGACTCTGAGAAACCCAAGGCACATCACTCTTTCTTTCTTCTGCTTCGGGGAGTCGAAATCCGAAGGGTGCCCCGGTTGAAGCACCGGGGGTGCGGATGTGGACGAGGAAACCGTAACCTCGTGGGTAGCTCGCAACGCTTGGTGCCCAACTCACAGGGGAGACCACAGGTGACGACGATCGACGGGTGGGTGGCCCCGGGATTCGAGGGGGTCCGGGATGTGTTCCAGGCCAACTTCGACGCTGGCGTCGAAGTTGGGGCGGCCTTCGGCGCGTACCACCGAGGAGAGAAAGTGGTGGACCTCTGGGGGGGCATCGCCGACGCCCGGACCCAGGAGCCCTGGACACAGGACACCCTCGTCCTCGTGTACTCGACCACCAAGGGCATCGTGGCCATGTGCGCCAACAGGCTGGCCCAACAGGGAGCTCTCGATGTGGAGGCTCCCGTCGTCACCTACTGGCCCGAATTCGCCCAAGCCGGCAAGGAAGCAGTCACCGTGTCCGACCTCCTCGCCCACCGGGCCGGCTTGGCGTGGGTCGATGGAACCATGTCCTTTGAGGACATGGTTCGATGGGACCCGGTCATCGAGGCCCTGGAACGCCAAGCGCCCTCGTGGCCCCCGGGCTCCGCCCACGGGTATCACGCCACCACCTACGGCTGGTTGGTGGGCGAGGTGGTCCGCCGCATCACCGGCATGAGCGTGGGCACCTACCTCCGGTCCGAGATCGCCGGGCCCCTCGGGGCCGACTTCTTCATCGGGCTTCCCTCCTCGGAAGAGCCCCGGGTGGCACGGCTGGTGTCGTTCCTCGAAGGCCTCGAGTCCGGCACGGCGATGCTGAGCGCCGGGATCGAGGATTCGCCGCACGCCGGGCCGAACATGGCCGAGCTCGCCGAGCTCGCCACGACCTATTTCGCCCCCGACGGCCCGCTGTTCAAGGCCATGTCGGCCCCCGGTGGTGCGCTCACCGACGAAGAGGTGTGGCACAGCCCCGAGCTCCATGCGGCGGAGGTCCCCGCCGCCAACGGCATCTGTGACGCCCGTTCACTCGCCCTCCTGTACGGGGCCTGCGTGGACGACGTGACGACGCCGTCGGGATCGACCTTCCGCATCGTGGCTCCCGAGCAACTCGACCGCGCCGTGCAGCAAGAGACCAAGGGCCCCGACGAGGTGCTCATGGGTCTGGACATCCAATGGGGTCTGGGGTTCAACGTGAACAGCGGGATCATCAGCGCCGCCGGCCTCGGGGGCCCGAAGGCCTTCGGCCATTTCGGGATGGGGGGATCGGCCGGATGGGCCGACCCCGACCTTCACCTGGGGATGGGCTACGTCATGAATCGCATGGACATCGGCACCACGGGCGACACGCGGAGCTTCCGGCTCATGCGTTCGTGCATCGACGCCTCTCAGCGCCTGTCGTGAACGAAGCCAGGAGAGCAACGCCATGAAGGCAGCCGTCTACTACGAGACCGGTGGACCCGAGGTCTTTCGCTACGAAGAGGTCCCCGACCCCGTGCCCGGGGCGCAGGAGCTCTTGGTGCGGGTCGAAGCGATCAGCGTCGAGGGCGGGGACACCCTTGCTCGCGCCCAGGGCGAGCTCGGAGCGGTTCCCCACATCGTCGGGTACCAGTGCGCCGGGACCGTGGTCGGCACCGGCACCGAGGTGGAAGGGTTCTCCGTCGGAGACAGCGTCGTCACGCTCGGCCTCGACGGATCCCATGCCGAGCTGCGCGCCGCTGCCACTCCGTTCTGCTGGTTGGTGCCCCCGGGGCTGTCCACCGAGGAAGCGGCCTGCGTCCCGGTGCCCTTCGGGACCGCCGATGACTGCCTCTTCGAATTCGGACGGCTCCAGGCGGGAGAGACCGTGCTCGTGCACGCCGGGGGGAGCGGTGTGGGGATCGCCGCCATCCAACTGGCGAGTCGGGCCGGTGCCCGGGTGCTGGCCACGGCGTCGAGTGACGAGAAGCTGGCTCGACTTGTCGAGCTCGGCTTGGACCACGGGATCAACTACGCCGCCACTGATTTCGTCGACGAGGTCCGCAAGCTGACCGAGGGACGCGGCGCAGATGTGATCGTGGACTCGGTGGGTGGGCCTACCTTGCAGGGAAGCCTGCGTTGTCTCGCCTACCGGGGCCGTTGTGTGACGGTGGGGGACGCCGGTCGGAGCGCTGGCGAACCCCTCGACGTGTCCACCCTGCGCCCCAACAACCAGAGCCTGACGGGAGTTTTCCTTGGAGCCGAGGTGTTCCTGAGCCCCCGACCGCACGCCATGATCGCCCGTCATCTCGACGAGATCGCCGCCGGCACGCTGCGCGTGGTCATCGATCGCCGCTTCCCATTGTCCGACGCTGAGGAGGCACACGCCTACATCGAGAGCCGTAAGTCGTTCGGCCGGGTGTTGCTCGTCCCTTGAAATCGTTTGTGACGGAGCCCGGTTGTGGCTGACATCGCCCTGCCGTACTTTCTGGCCCTCCCGTCCGCCGCAGCGTCATGGCCCGGGGTCGTCGTGCTCCACGAGGGCAATGGCATCAGCGCCCAGCTCCTACGTGTGTGCCAGCGCCTGGCCGCAGACGGGTACGGGGCGCTCGCTCCTGACCTCTTCTTCCGTGCGGGAGGCACCGAAGCCGGTGGCTTCGCTCTGCTCATGGGGTCGCTCGATCGCGACCAGACGCGAGTCGACATCGTGACGGCGTCCGATCACCTGCGCCGACAGGGGGCGACGTCGGTGGGTGTGATCGGATTCTGCATGGGAGGGCTCCTCGCCTACCGGACGGCCGTGGCCGGCGACGGGTTCGGCGCCGCGGTGGGTTTCTACGGCGCCGGTATCTCGACCGAGCCCGGAGAGCCCGCCTGTCCCACCCTCTTGTTCTTCGGGGGAGCCGACCAGTACATCGCCCCTGCCGACATCGAGGTGGTGCGCACCCGCCACCCCGAGACCGTGGTCTACCCGGGTGCGGGCCACGGGTTCATGCGGGATGGGTCGACGAGCTACGACGAGGGCGCCGCTCGCGATGCATGGGGTCGGATGCTTCGTTTCTTCGCCGAGCAGCTGCTCTGACCACAGCTCCTCGGCACGGGCTACGTTCTCGCCGTGGGGGTTCGAGCCGCGGTGTGGGACCTCGGGAGCAGCTCGTTCCATCTCCTTGTCTGTGAGGCTGGGTCCGGCGATGCGCTCACCCCGGTGCTGCACCGGCGGGCGCTTTTGAACCTCGGGTTGAGTGTGGGGGAGCGAGGGAACATCCCCCGGGACCGCGTGGCGGCGTCGGTGGCGGCGGCCAAGCGCCTGCGGGCCGGGCTTTCCGAATCCCGGGCCGAGATCGTCGTCGCCCTGGCCACCGCCGCGCTCCGAGACGCCGCCAACGGCGCCGAGGTAGTCGAGCGCCTGGAACGGGTGGTGGGGACCAAGGTGCTCGTCCTAGGCGGCGAAGAGGAGGCCCGGCTGTGTTTCATCGGGCAGCGCGCCGGGGTGTGGACGGGCCCGGGCCCCACGCTCGGGATGGACCTCGGGGGCGGGAGCCTCGAGGCGGCGGTGGGGGACGCCCAGCATCTGGCCATGGCCACGAGCGCGGCGATCGGCCCCGCCCGTCTACGCGGCGAGCTCGGGACCGGGGATCCGCTGTCGGTGGCCGACCAGGTCGCCTTGGGGACCCGCACCTCCGAGGCGATGGCGCCCATTGCCCACGCCGTGGCCGGTTATCCCAGGGTGACGGATCGGACCGTGGTGAGCGGCGGGACGGTCCGCACTCTGGCCCGCTTGGCTACGGCGCGTGCCCGGCGAAGGCCGTCGGCGGGGCCGGGCGAGGTGAACCAGGTCGAATTGCCGGCCAGCCAGGTCCGGGAGCTCGCCGATCAGCTGGCCAGACTCGACCTTCGGGCCCGTCTGGCGCTCCCCGGGATGCAGGCCCGCCGGGCACCGCTCCTGCCGGTGGGCGCCGCCGTCCTGGCCACCGTGGCGACCCAACTCGGGGTGGAGCGATTCGTGGTCAGCGAATGGGGTTTGCGCGAAGGGGCCATCCTCGACGCCCTTCATCATCGCTGAGCCGACAAGGTCGTTGAACTGGCACGCGTGCAGAGAACGCGTGCCCTCTGGTCCTCACGGGCCTGGTGCAACCGAATCGCCTGGTCCCACCGAGACGATTGCCGTCCCGGGCGGTGCAACGTCGTACCCCGAGGGGCTTACGCCGTTGTTTTTTTGCCCAAGATCCTGTTCATCTTGGTGCCGCACGTGGGACAGGTCCCCTGTGCGGCCCGCCGACCATTGGCGAGCTCGACTTCCTGACCTTCAAACTGCCGCTTTTCACGGCATTTCACACAGTAACCCTCGTACGAAGCCACGCTCGTCCTCCTCACTGTGCGCCCCGCCAGATATCGGGTCGAAACTATCCGCGGGCCCAGCACCACACGCGGATGGTAGGCACGAACCGGCGCCCGCGTCGTGCGGGCCCCCGGGCGGGCGGTCCCTTCCGAGGCGGCGAGGAGGGCGGAGGCCCGAGACGTCCAGGTGGCGAGGGGGCGCTGGCCGGGCCGGCGGGGGGTTGCCACACTGGTCCTGTGCCCGGAGTTTGCCGGGGCACGCCGGGCCGAGAAGGGGGTTGCCGTGATGACAAGGACAGAGGAGCCGGTCATCGCGATCCTGGCGGAGGAGTGGGACGCCATCGACACCCTGGGCCAGGGCCTGGGCGAGGCCGAGTGGGATCTCCCGTCGGAGTGTCCGGGGTGGACGGTGCGTGACGTGCTGTCGCACCTGATCGGCATCGAGCGCGTGCTCCTGGGAGAAGAGCCCCCACCGCCACTGGCCGAGTTGCCTCCCCATGTCGAGAACGAGATCGGCGCCCGCAACGAAGCGTGGGTGGCGGCCCGACGATCGCGGCCGGGGGGCGACGTCCTGCAGGAATTCCACGATGTGACGACGCGTCGGATTGCGGACCTGCGTGCCCAGCCGGAGTCGCGTTTCGACGACATCGGTCCGAGCCCCGTCGGCGACGTGCCGTATCGCGAGTTCATGCACGTCCGGGTCATGGACTCCTGGGTGCACGAGCAGGACATCCGGATCGCCACGGGCCGACCGGGTCACGACTCGGGGCCTGGCGCGCAGCTCTCGATGGACCGACTGTGCTCGGCCCTGCCCTTCGTCGTGGGCAAGCAGGCCGGGGCCCCCGACGGAACGTCGGTGCGCTTCGAGTTACGGGGTCCGTTGGCTCGGCGCATCGACGTGGTGGTGCGCGACGGCCGGGCCAAGGCGATCGCCGCGCTCGACGAGCCGCCTGCGACATCGCTCGACATGACGACCGAGGTCTTCTGGCGTCTCACGTGCGGGCGGGTGGACGGAACGGCCGCCCACCTCGCCGGCCTGGTGGAGGTGGACGGTGACGCCGAGCTCGCGTCGCGCGTGCTCGACGCCATGGCCTTCATGATCTGAGCGCTCACGTTCCGTGGCCGTTTTCCGGCCTGCGACGGGCGCATGACCGGGACTTGTAGACTCTGCCTTCCTTATGCGCGCCACCGCCGAGCCGGTCGAGGGCAACAGGGTTCGCCTTTCCGTCGAAGTCGACGAGTCCGAGGTGGACCAAGCACTCGCCGCCACCGTTCGTCGCCTCTCCACCCAGGTACGGGTGCCCGGGTTCCGTCCCGGCAAAGTGCCGCGCCAAGTGCTCGAGGCCCGACTCGGCGGGGCCACCGCATTGCGGCAACAGGCGCTCAGTGACGCCTTGCCCGATCTGTATGCGCGGGCGGTGGTGGACACCGAGGTCGACCCCATCGCCGCCCCCGAGATCGACATCAAGTCCGGCGAGGACGGGGGGCCCGTGATGTTCGACGCCCTCGTCGAGATCCGGCCCACGGTGTCGATCGCCGGCTACGGCGGGCTCCAGGTCACGCTGCCGAGCATCGAGGTGGACGACGAGGAGCTCACTGCCCAGATCGACCGGTTGCGAGACCAGTCCGGCGAGCTCTCCTCGGTCGGCCGCGCCGCACGTGACGGTGACCACATCTCCATCGACCTCCACGGCACCCGGCACCACGGCGAAGACCTGCACGTCGAGGACTACCTCTACGAAGTAGGCAGTGGCGCCGAGATCGAAGGGCTCGACGAACAGCTCCGGGGGGCCAAGACAGGGGACATCCTCCAGTTCTCCGCACCCGTGCGGACCGGGGACGTCGAGGACGAGGCCGAGATACGCGTCCTTGTGAAGGACGTCAAGGAGAAGATCCTTCCCGAGGCGTCTGACGAGTGGGCGGCAGAGGCCTCGGAGTTCGACACGCTGGAGCAACTCCGAGAGGACCTGGCGAACCGGCTTCGTCAGCTCAAGCTCGTCCAGGCCCAGCTCGCCCTGCGCGAGCGCACCGTCGAGGCACTCGTCGGCCTCGTGGCCGAGGAACCACCCGAGTCTCTGGTCGAGGAAGAGGTCCGCGAGCGGCTGCACGACCTCGGGCACCGCCTCGAAGCACGGCACCTGACGGTGGAGCAGTTCCTTCGGGCCTCGGGCCGTGACGAGGGCGAGCTCCTTGGTGAGATCCGGGCCGACGCCGCTCGGGCCGTTCGCCTCGACCTCGCCTTGCGGGCACTGGCCGACGCCGAGGACATCCAGGTCAGCGACGCCGAGCTCGACGACGCGGTGGGGGAGATGGCCCAGCAGGCGGGCACCAGCGCCGCGGACCTGCGGCGCAGACTCGACCGCGCAGGCAGGCTGCCCGCGGTACGCTCCGACAGGAGGAAGTCGAAGGCACTGACCTGGCTCTTCGACCGCGTGGACCTGGTCGACGAAGACGGGAACGCGGTGTCCAGGGACGACTTGCACGTGGACGTCGCCGCACCGGGAACGGGTGACGCCGCAGCGGGCGACCAAGAGGGCAGCGCCGATGGGGCCGAGCCCGGTGAACGAGGGAGCGAGGACGTGCAGGCTGAGGGATCATCCACCGGGGAGGCGCAGTCGTGAGGGTCGCCGGCGGTGCCCAGGGGTATCTCGTGCCTACCGTCATCGAGCAGACCAGCCGGGGAGAACGCGGCTACGACCTGTACTCCCGGTTGCTCAAGGAGCGGATCATCATCCTCGGGACTCCCATCGACGACACCGTGGCCAACCTGATCTGCGCCCAGATGCTCTTTCTCGAGTACGAAGAGCCGGACAAAGACATCCACCTCTACGTCAACTCACCCGGAGGGGACATCACCGCCCTCTTCGCCATCTACGACACCATGAAGTTCGTGAAGCCCGACGTGTCGACCTTCTGCTTCGGCCAGGCGGCGTCGGCCGCCGCGGTGCTGTTGGCGGCAGGGGCCAAGGGCAAGCGCTTCGCTCTACCCCACGCCCGCATCCTCCTGCACCAACCCTGGGGGGGTGCGGCGGGTCAGGCGAGCGACATCGAACTGCAGGCCAAGGAGATCATCCGGATGCGCGATCTTCTCAATTCCATGATCTCCGACGACACCGGGCAAGCCCCGGACAAGATCGCCCGTGACACCGATCGTGACTTCGTCATCACCGCTGACGAGGCCGTGACCTACGGGCTGATCGACGAGGTCATCACGACCCGTGACGCCGTGGGTGCCGCCGAAGCCGTCGGCGCGGCGTAGGCTCGTACAGGGACGAAGGGGGACACGACGGTGGCGAAGTTCGGGGACGGCGGGGACCTCGTGAAGTGCAGTTTCTGCGGCAAGTCCCAGAAGCAGGTCAAGAAGCTCATCGCCGGGCCCGGTGTCTACATCTGCGACGAGTGCATCGACCTCTGCAACGACATCATCGCCGAGGAGCTCGCCGAGACGCCGGAGTTCTCCTTCGAGGAGCTGCCCAAGCCGCGTGAGATCTTCGACTTCCTCAATGACTACGTGATCGGCCAGGAGTACGCCAAGAAGATCCTCTCGGTGGCGGTTTACAACCACTACAAGCGTGTCCAGGCCGGGACGGCACAGGCGTCCGAGGTCGAGTTGGCGAAGTCCAACATCCTCCTGCTGGGCCCCACCGGATGCGGCAAGACGCTCCTGGCTCAAACCCTGGCCCGCATGCTCAACGTGCCGTTCGCCATCGCCGACGCCACGGCGCTGACCGAGGCGGGGTACGTCGGCGAGGACGTGGAGAACATCCTCCTCAAGCTGATCCAGGCGGCCGACTACGACGTCAAGCGGGCCGAGACGGGGATCATCTACATCGACGAGATCGACAAGATCGCCCGCAAGAGCGAGAACCCGTCGATCACCCGGGACGTGTCGGGTGAGGGCGTGCAGCAAGCCCTGCTCAAGATCCTCGAGGGGACCACCGCCTCGGTGCCGCCCCAAGGGGGCCGCAAGCACCCCCATCAGGAATTCATCCAGATCGACACCACCAACATCCTGTTCGTCTGCGGCGGGGCCTTCGCCGGGGTCGACAAGATCATCGAGAGCCGCATCGGCCGCAAGGGCATCGGCTTCCGGGCCGAGGTGCGGCGCAGCACCGAAGCCCGAGACAGCGAAGTGCTCCGTCACGTCCTGCCCGAGGACCTCATCAAGTTCGGCCTGATCCCCGAATTCATCGGACGGCTCCCGGTCGTGGGTGCGGTGTCGAGCCTCGACAAGGAGGCGCTCATCCGGATCCTGGTCGAGCCCAAGAACGCGCTGGTCAAGCAGTACCGGCGGGTGTTCGAGCTCGACGGCGTGGAGCTCGAATTCGGCGACGACGCCCTGGAAGCTGTGGCCGAGCAGGCGTTGTTGCGCGGCACCGGCGCCCGAGGCCTGCGGGCCATCCTCGAAGAGGTGCTGCTCGAGGTCATGTACGACCTCCCCAGCCGAACCGATGTCGGCAAGTGCGTCATCGACCGGGCGGTGGTGCTCGACCGCGTCCACCCGACGCTCGTACCCCAAAGCGAGCCGGCCAACAAGGTGCGCACGCGCCGGGCCGCTTCCTGACAGGTTTGCTCCCCGGCGGTGTCAGTTCGCACCGACAGCGACGCGTCGCGCTCCGGGCGCGACGAGATGGTGGCATGGCTCGACAGCCACACCGACTACGAGTTGTCCATGCCCACGCGCGTGGGTGCGCCCACACTGGACCGCATCCGTGCCTGGTGCCGCCTACTCGGTGACCCCGAGCGTTCGTGCCCCGTCATCCACGTGACCGGCACCAACGGCAAGGGCTCGACGGCCAAGATCGTGACCGAGCTCCTCATGACGGACGGGCTCAGCGTCGGTACCTACACCAGCCCCAATCTGGCCCGGGTGAACGAGCGCCTGGCCCGCAACGGTGAGCCCATCGACGACGACGAGCTGGCCGAGGTGCTCGGTTCCCTGGCGGACCTCGAGCCCCTGCTCAGCGAACGGACGACCCGGTTCGAACTCCTCACCGCCGCCGCCTTCCGCTGGTTCGCCGACAGCCCCGTCGACGTGGCGGTGATCGAGGTGGGCCTCGGGGGGCGCTGGGATGCCACCAACGTGGTCGAGCCCGACGTGGCGGTGATCACCAACGTGAGCTACGACCACGTGGAGATCCTGGGCCCGACGTTGCTCGACATCGCCACCGAGAAGGCCGGCATCATCAAGCCGGGGTGCCGTGTGGTGGTGGGCGAGACCGATCCCGAGCTGCTCGGTGTCTTCATGGCGGCCGCCGAGGAGTGCGGGGCGGCAGAGACCTGGGTGCGGGGAGTGGAGTTCGCCTGCACCGAGAGCCGGGTGGCGGTGGGCGGCCGCCTGCTCGACCTGCGCACCCCGGGGGCGCACTACCCCGAGGTCTTCTTATCGCTCCACGGGGCCTACCAGGGCGACAACGCCGCGTGTGCCGTGGCCGCGGCGGAAGCCTTCTTCGGTGCCCCGCTCGCCCCCGAGGTGGTCGAGTACGCCCTGGGCTCGGTGAAGGTTCCCGGCCGCATGGAGATCGTCGGGAGGTCCCCGGTCATCGTCCTCGACGGGGCCCACAACGTGGCGGGCGCCCAGGCGTTGGCCCGGGCCCTGGTGGACGAGCTCGCCCCGTCCGAGGACACCGTGGTGCTCATCGGCATGCTCCAGGGCCGGGACCCCAGCGCCATGCTCGAGGCGCTGCGCCTCGCCGGGGTGGGGACGGTGGTGGCGTGCACGGCGCCGTCTCCCCGGGCCTTGCCGGCCGCGACCATCGCCGAGGCGGCCCGCGCCCTGGGACTGCACGCCCTGGCGGCCGACACCGTGGTCGACGGCCTCACCCTGGCCCGGGCCCGGCTGTCGCCGACCTCGACGCTCATCGTGACGGGATCGCTGTACGTAGTGGCCGAGGCCAGGGCGGTGCTGGTGGGATCGACCGCGTGGGTCGACCCCGATAGCCTCTCCGAGCCATGAACCGCACCCTGGTCATCTGCAAGCCCGACGCCGTCGAGCGCGGACTGGTGGGGGAGGTGGTCGGGCGCCTCGAGCGCAAGGGGCTGCGCCTGGTGGCGGCCGAGCTGCGCCAGATCGACAAAGAAACGGCCTCGGAACACTACGAGGAGCACCGGGGCAAGCCCTTCTACGAGGACCTGGTGGGATTCATCACACGATCGCCGGCCATGGTGCTCGTCGTGGAGGGCCCCGACGACACATGGAGCATCGTCCGGACCTTGATGGGCCCGACCAACCCTGCCGAGGCCCCTCCGGGGACCATTCGCGGCGATCTGGGGACCGTGCTGAGCGAGAACCTCATCCACGGATCGGACTCGGCCGCATCGGCGGCGCGCGAGATCGCCATCTTCTTCCCGGGACTGCGCTGACGCCGTAGGACCGTCGTCATGGAGTTGTAACCCCGCGCACGGCGCCCACCTCGCCTTGTGTGCCCGGGTGCAGTCCCGTAGCCTGGGCACAACCCCCAGTACAGAGGCGGGAGGCCGCCCGGATTCGGCGACGGTCCCCGCTCCATCAAGAGGTAGATCGACGCCATGCGGGACAACCGGTTCTTCTTGCTCGGCCGCGATATGGCCGTCGACCTCGGCACAGCCAACACGCTTGTGTACGTGCGCGGTCGCGGCATCATCCTGAACGAACCGTCGGTCGTGGCGGTGAACGTCAAAGACGGCCGCCCGCTGGCCGTGGGTGCCGAAGCCAAGCGCATGATCGGTCGCACCCCCAGCCACATCCAGGCCATCCGCCCTCTGAAAGATGGCGTCATCGCCGACTTCGAGATCTGCGAGAAGATGCTGCGTTACTTCATCCAGCGCGTCCACCAGCGTCGCTTCGCCAAGCCGCGCATGGTGATCTGCGTTCCCTCGGGCATCACCGGAGTCGAGCAGCGCGCCGTCATGGAGGCTGCCGAGTACGCCGGTGCCCGCAAGGCCTACATCATCGAGGAGCCCATGGCCGCGGCCATCGGGGCCGGGCTTCCCGTGCACGAGCCCACCGGCAACATGGTGGTCGACATCGGAGGTGGCACCACCGAAGTGGCTGTCATCTCGCTCGGCGGCATCGTGACGAGCCAGTCGGTGCGGATCGGTGGTGACGAGCTCGACGAAGCGATCATCTCCTACATCAAGAAGGAGTACAGCCTGGCGTTGGGCGAGCGCACGGCCGAGGAGATCAAGATCGCGCTGGGATCGGCCTTCGCTCTGGAAGAGGAATTGCACGCCGAGATCCGGGGTCGGGACCTGGTCACCGGCCTCCCCAAGACCGTCGTGGTGTCCACCGAAGAGATCCGCAAGGCGATCGACGAGCCCGTGTCGGCCATCATCGACGCCGTCAAGGTGACCCTGGACAAGACCCCGCCCGAGCTCGCCGCCGACATCATGGAGCAGGGGATCGTGCTCACCGGTGGCGGCGCCCTGCTCCACGGCCTCGACGCCCGCCTGCAAGAGGAGACGGGCATGCCCATCGTGGTCGCCCGCGATCCTCTCAACTGCGTGGCGATCGGCAGTGGCCAGTGCCTCGAGGAGTTCGAAGCGCTCAAGCAGGTCCTCATCACGTCCTCGGCGGGGTGATGGGCGTCCGCGCCAGGCGCGGCCCTCGTGACGTCATCGCAGATCGGGACCGTCTGTCGCGGCGGCGGCGCGCCGGCGGAGCCGGCACCCCCTCCTGAGCGGATTCCTGCATGCCGAGGAGGACACGGCGCGCCCGGCGTGCTCGGCGAGGGATGACGATCGGGTTGCTCGTCCTGGCGTCGATCGCCATCATCACCCTCGATTACCGGGGGCAGGCCCACGGCGTCATCTCGGGAGTCAAACGTGGTGCGCATGACGCCTTCTCACCGGTGCAGCACGCCGTCGACGCCGTCGCCCGGCCGGTGGGAAGCTTTCTGTCGGGCGCGATCCACGGTGGTGACCTCGAGTCGCAGAATGCCAAGCTGCGACGCGAGATCGGCGACCTGCAGCGCCAAGCCTTGATCACCCAGGCAACGAGGAATTCACTGCGGGCCCTGCAGCGCCTCGACCAGTTGCCGTGGGTCGGCTCCACACCCACCGTCACCGCTCAGGTGACCGCACTGAGCCCGTCGGACTTCGCGGCCACGGTGCAGCTCGACAAGGGCAGCACCAGCGGCGTGGCCGTCGGCATGCCCGTGGTGGGGGGAGCGGGGTTGGTGGGACAAGTCATCGAGGTGTGGTCCTCGGGCTGCACGGTACGCCTTGTCACCGACGTCAACTCGTCGGTCGGGGTCCGCTTCGGTGCGGGGGGGAACCTTGCCCTCGTGCAGGGCTCGGGTTTGGGGAGGGGTCTGACCGTGAACCTCGTCGCCCCGGGAACAGCGCTGCACAAGGGAGAGGTGCTCACCACGAGCGGCCTGCAGAACGCGCAATACCCCGCGGCTATCCCCGTGGCCAGTGTCACGTCGTTCTCCTCGACCCCCTCGGCCACACAAGAGGCCGTGTCGGCCCGGCCTCTCGCCGATCTCGCCGTCTTGCAGTACGTCGACGTGCTCCAGTGGCAGTCGTCGCCGTGACCCGAACGGCGCGGGCCGCAAGGGCCCTCACCTTGGCCGATGTGGCCCGGGCCACCATCGTGATCGTGGTGGTGCTGGTCATCCAGCAGACCGTGCTCGACTCGGTGCGCATCGGAGGGGCCCATCCCGATCTCATGGTGCTCCTGCCCGTGATGGCCGGCTACGCCGCTGGTCCGGACCGGGGTGCGGTCTTCGGGTTCATCACCGGCCTCGTGGCCGACCTGTTCCTTCCCACCCCCTACGGACTCTCGGCCCTGGTGGGCTGCTTGTTGGGGTTCTCTACCGGGATCGCCACCCGGGGCCTGGTCCGCAGCTCGTGGTGGCTGCCGCCGGTGGTGGCGGCCGGGGCGACGGCCGCCGGCATGGGTGCGTACGCCATCCTGGGTGCCGTGCTCGGCGATCCAGGGATGCTCAGGGCCTACCTGGTCCCCGCCCTGGTGGTGGAGACGCCCTCGGCCGCCCTCCTGGCGGTCCCCGTCCTGCGCTTCGTGGCCTGGGCCGTGCCCGAGCCCGGGCCCAGCCACGGGGCTCCCGCCGCGGGGAGCGTGCGGTGAGGTTCCGGCGCCGGCGCTTCGCCCTGTCGCTGCGCAGCGCCGACACCCCCAAGCGCCCGCCCCGGACACCGCGCACCGGGGGTCGTGTGCGCCACCCGTTCCGTGGGGCGCGCTTCTATCCCAAGCCTAAGACTCCTCGTCCGGAACGACCACAAGAGCCCAGTGGACCGCGCATGCGTCCTCGTCGATCGGTCGTGGACCGGGTCATGGCGGTCAGCGAGCCCTCGGCGCCGCGCACCGTCATACGGCTGCGCGTGCTGGGTGTCGTCGTGGCCGCGCTTTTCTCGCTCATGTTCATCCGACTGTGGTACCTCCAGGTCCTCGACACCTCGGCCTATTCCAAGACGGTGACCGCCAACCAGGTCCGCGACGTCGAGGTCGCCGCGCCCCGGGGCCTCATCACCGACCGCAACGACAACATCATGGTGGGCGATCAGGTGACCCAGGACATCACGCTGTCGCGGGTGTCGGCCCAGGAGTACCCGGCGGTGGTGGGCCAGCTGGCCGCCCTGCTCGGGATCCCGTCCGCCCAGATCCAAGCCGACCTGGCCAACGTCCAGTACAGCCTGTACAAGCCGGTCCCGATCCTCGAAAGCGCGCCCCTCTCCGACGTGCTCTACATCGGCGAGCACGCCTCGATGTTCCCCGGCGTGTCGACGGTGGCCGACACCAACCGCACGTATCCCCTGAGCCAGACCGGCGTCCAGATGCTCGGGTACGTGGGCCAGATCTCGAGCGAACAGCTCCAAGCCCACTCGTCACAGGGGTACCAGCTCGGGGACCTCTACGGGCAGAGTGGGCTCGAGAACAAGTACCAGGGGGTGCTCCGGGGACGTCCCGGCGTCGACAAGGTCGAGGTCGACGCCCACGGACAGGTGGTGGGCAGCCTGGGAGAGACCCCGCCCACAGCGGGAGATGACGTCATCACCAACATCGACTCCGGGCTCGAACAGACCCTGCAGCAGGCCCTCGACGGCGAGATCGCGTCACTCAAGGGAAAGTCGACCGAAGGCGCGGCGGTCGCCCTCGACCCCCAGACGGGGGCGGTGCTGGCCCTGGTGTCATCGCCGACCTACGACCCGACGTGGTGGACCAACGGGATCTCCACCGCCCACTACCACCAGATCCAGTCCACCGGCGCCCAGAACGACAACGCCATCCAGGGCCTCTACACCCCGGGGTCGACGTTCAAGTTGGCGACCGCCACCGCCGCGCTGCAGACGGGGCTGATCTCTCCCGGGTACACGTTCAACGACACCGGGGCGTACACGATCACCGGGTGCGCGGCGGGTGGTGTGGGGTGCACCACCTATCACGACAACGAGGGCGAGGTGGGCGGGCGGGTGAACGTGTCGCAGGCGCTCACGGTGTCGAGCGACATCTTCTTCTACAACCTCGGCGTCGAGTTCTGGAACCAGCAGGGCCACTACGGCAAGACCCCCATCCAGAACTCCGCCGCCCAACTCGGCTACGGGGACGTGACGGGGATCGACCTTCCCGACGAGACCCATTTCGCCCGCGTGGACTCCCCGCAGGTGGTGGCGCGTGAGCACCACCAAGATCCCAAGGACTACCCCAACAGCGGGTGGTTCACCGGGAACAACCTCGAGCTCGCCTTCGGCCAAGGCGGGACGGTCATCACGCCGATCGAGCAGGCCGTCGCCTATGCCACCTTCGCCAACGGAGGCACCCGGTACGTCCCGGAAGTAGCCGCCGGCATGGTCAATGCCCACGGGAAGCTGGTGCGCACCATCGCCCCCAAGGTCGCCGGGCACATCAACTATTCGCCCGCCAACTACCAGGCCATCCTCCAAGGGCTCGAGGGCGTGGTGCAGAACTCCAAGGGCACTGCCTCGGGCGCCTTCACGGGCTTTCCGCTGTCCAGCTTCCCCCTGGCCGGCAAGACGGGGACGGCGACCACCAACGAGCAGCAGCCCAACTCCTGGTTCGTCGCCTGGGGCCCTGTGCCCGATCCCCACTATCTGATCGCTGTGGTGGTCCAGGGGGGTGGGCTGGGGTCCCAGGCGGCCGCCCCGGTGGTGCGCCAGGGATTCGACTACTTGGTGGCCCACCCCGAATCGCCGACCAGGGTGGCCTCGGCCACGACTCCGGCGGCGGTGCTGCCCCCGACCACCACCACCGTCCCGACCACCAAGGGGGCCACATCGGGATCGCCTCCCACGACGGGCCCGAGGACGGCCACCACCACGGCCCGGGCCCTCGCCTCCACTCGGCGCCGGGCCCGTCGGGGCGGGCTCTAGACTCAGCGGGCACATGACTTCTCTGTGGCCACGGATCGAGCCTCTCCTGGCCCAGGTCACCAAGCCCGCCCGGTACATCGGGGGTGAGCTCGGGGCGAGCCAGCCCGTGCACGCGCCCGGACGAGTGGCCTGGTTGCTCCTCTACCCCGATACCTACGAGATCGGCCTCCCGAACCAGGGGCTCCAGATCCTGTACGAAATACTGAACGAGCGCCCCGACGCCGTGGCCGAGCGTGCCTACGCGCCGTGGACGGACATGGAAGCGGCCATGCGATCGGCGTCGGTCCCGCTGTTCTCGCTGGAGAGCAGCCTGTCGGCGGGAGAGTTCGACGTCCTGGCGTTCAACCTCTCGGCCGAGCTCACCTACACCAACGTCCTCAACATGGTCGACCTCGCCGGGGTGCCGGTGCGAGGTGCCGATCGTGACGCGTCGCACCCCCTGGTGGTGGCGGGCGGGCACTGCGCCTTCAACCCCGAACCCCTGGCCGACTTCGTCGATGCCTTCGTCCTCGGTGACGGCGAGGAGGCGGTGGGGGACCTGACCGAGGTGATCGGCTCGTGGCGGGCCACGGGTGGGGAGCGCCACGACCTGTTGCGCGCCCTGGCGTCGGTGCCGGGCTGCTACGTCCCGTCGTGCTACGAGCCCACCTACGCACACGGCCGCCTCACCGGGGTGACCCCTCGCGTGTCAGGTGTTCCCGAGCGCGTGGAGAAGCGGACGATCGCGGACCTGGGGGAGTGGCCCTACCCCAAGCAGCAGTTGGTGCCGTTGATCGAGGTCGTCCACGACCGCCTGAACGTCGAGGTGTTCCGGGGATGCACGCGGGGATGCCGCTTCTGTCAGGCCGGGATGATCACCCGGCCGGTACGCGAACGCCCCGCCGCCCAGGTGGACCAGATGGTCCGCGACGGCCTCGATCGCACGGGCTACGACGAGGTCACGCTGACGTCACTGTCGAGCGCGGACTTCTCGGGCATCGGTGACGTCGTCTCCTCGGTCATCAACGACCCCGAGTGCTCGGGACAGGTGTCGGTGAGCCTGCCCAGCCTGCGGGTCGACGCCTTCACCGTGGGATTGGCGGCGGAGATCCAGAAGGTGCGACGCACGGGGCTCACCTTCGCGCCCGAAGGGGGCACCTGGCGCATGCGTCAGGTGATCAACAAGCTCATCAGCGAGGAGGATCTCTACGCGGCGGTCGATGCTGCGTTCTCCCAGGGCTGGCGGCGGGTCAAGCTGTACTTTCTGATCGGCCTGCCCACCGAGACCGATGACGACGTCTTGGGGATCACCCGGCTGGCCGGCGCCTGCGCGGAGATCGGTCGGCGCTACCACCACAACGTGACGGTCACCGCCTCGGTGGGTGGCTTCGTCCCCAAGGCGCACACGCCCTTCCAATGGTTCGGCCAGAACACGATGGAGGAGCTCCGTCGCAAGGTGGGCCTGCTCAAAGAGGCGGCCCGGGGCACGCGTGGCCTGACGCTGCGGTGGCATGATCCCGAGGCCACGGCGGTGGAGGGCCTCGTGAGTCGGGGTGACCGCCGCATGGGCGCGGTCATCGAGCACGTGTGGCGCCAGGGTGGCACCTTCCAGGAGTGGTCCGAGCACTTCGACCTCGCCTTGTGGAGGAGCGGGCTCGAGGCCGCGGGGCTCGATTTCGCCGACGGCGTGTATCGCCATCGCGACCAGCACGAGGTGCTGGCCTGGGACCACGTCTCGGCCGGCCTGCATCGCGACTTCCTGTGGCAGGACTTCCAAGAGGCCCTGGCCGAGCACGGCCTCGAAGACTGCCGGTGGACCCCGTGCTACGACTGCGGGGCATGTACCGGGCTCGGGGTCGAGCACATGGTGGCCTCTGCCGTGCCGCCCGCGGGCGGGAGCCAGGGCACCGGGCAGGACCTGGCCACCGGGGGTGCGGTGCCGGTGCGGTTCCTCGAGACTGCCGGGGTGAAGACGGGTTCGAGCGGGACGCGCGTCTCATGAGGATCCGCGCCCGCTACACCAAAGTCGGCAGGGTCCGGTGGACCAGCCATCGCGACGTGGCGCGGATGTGGGAGCGCGGCCTGCGGCGCGGTCGGGTCCCCGTCTCGTACACCGCCGGGTTCACACCTCGCCCCCAGCTGAGCTTCGGCCTCGCCCTGCCCACCGGGTGCGAGTCGATCGCCGAGTACCTCGACATCGCGCTGGACGAGCCGCTGTCCCCGGCCGACCTGGCCCGAGAGGTCGGCCCCATGCTGCCCGGTGGCGTCGACGTGGTCGCCGCCGGCGTCCTCGAGCTGGGGACCAATTCCCTCCAAGAAGACGTGTCCTCGTGTTTGTGGGAGATCCACGTGCCCGGTGTCGACCTCGAGGACCTCGACGCGGCTATCGAGCGGGTGCTCGTGGCCGACTCCCTCCCCATCACGCGCGAGCGCAAGGGACGTGACGTGGTCGACGACCTGCGTCCCTCGGTGCTGGCGTTGTCGAGTGCCGGATCCGACGTGGACGGCGCCCTGCTCCTGGCCGAGCTCGGCACGCGCCCGCGTGGAGTACGACCGTCCGAGCTCGCCCAGGCCATGGGTGTCGAGCTCGGGCTTGCCCGCAGAACCTGTCAATGGATCGAGCGCGACGGCTCCCGCTGGGAGCCTCTCATGGTGGACCCCGCGGGTACCGCCGTCATGTGGGAGCGCGCCTCGTGAGAAGTACGAGAAGGGATCGTCCCCATGTCCGAAACGAGCGCCGGGCAGCCCACGGCCGAGCCGAACGGCCCGCCGTCTGCACCCGCATCCTCCGACCCCGGGACGGCGAACGTCCTCGATGGGGTCGACCCCGCCCCGAGCGACACGGCGTCTTCTAGCGACACGGCGTCTTCTAGCGACACCCCGGCCTCCATCGACACGGCGGCTTCCAGCGACACGGCGGCGTCCAGTGACACGGCGTCGGCGGACGCACCTGCCGGCGCGGCGCGGCCGGGCCCGAACCCCCGTCGGCGTCGAAAGCGACCGAGCGGGACGCGTCCCGACGCGGCCGGGGACTCTGACACCTCGTCGGAGTCACCGGGAGAGGACGAGACGCCGACGGTGGTTGCCGGCGGGACCGACCCCCCCGGTGGGTCACCCGAGAACGGCGCCACGTCGCCCAAGGTCGGCGACCGCAGGCCGACGATGGAGCGCCCCCGGATCGGCGATACCCGCCCGGCCCGCCTGCCGGTGGCGCCGGTCGCCCCCGTGCCCGTGACCCCGGTCGCCACTCGGGCGGCCAAGCCGGTGGCGGCCCCGGTCGTCACCGCTCGGGCGCCGGCGACCGAGCCCGACGGGGACGAGGATGGCACCGAGACCGCCGAGACCGCCGAGTCCAAGGCGTCGGGGGGTCGGTCGCGGCGGCGCAGCGGCCGGGAGCGCCGGGGACGCCCGGTGGGGCGGTACCTCATGTGCGTCCACGTCCGCCCCCACGCCACCCAGATCGCCGTGCTCGAGGGGCGGACCCTGGTCGAGCACTACGTGTCGAGGGCGTCGGACGACGCCACCCAGATCGACGGGAACATCTACCGGGGCCGGGTCCAGAACGTCCTGCCGGGCATGGAGGCGGCGTTCATCGACATCGGCACCCCCAAGAATGCGGTGCTGTACCGGGGCGACGTCCGCTACGACGTGGAGGACGTCGAGACGGCCAAGAGCTCCTCGGCCCGCATCGAGGAGATGCTCCATCCCGGCCAGGTCATCTTGTGCCAGGTCACGAAGAACCCGATCGGGGCCAAAGGGGCGCGCCTCACCCAGGAGGTCTCGCTCCCCGGGCGATTCGTCGTCATGGTCCCCAACTCGACGGCCTTCGGGATCTCCAAGCGCCTCGACGACAACGAGCGCAAGCGGTTGCGTCGGATCGTCGACGAGGTCCGTCCCGCCGGGCACGGCCTGATCGTGCGCACCGCGGCCGAGGGCGCCAGCCAGGACGAGCTGCGTCACGACGTCGAGCGCCTGGTGGCGCTGTGGGCGGCCATCGAAGCCGAAGCCAACCGGTCCAACGCACCGGGACTCCTCTACCGTGAGCCCGATCTTGCCGTGCGCATCGTGCGCGAGGAATTCAACCGCGAGTACCGCAATGTGGTGATCGACGACGAGAGCCTGTACGCGCAGGTGCGCGACTACATCTCACAGGTCAACCCCGAGCTCGTCGACCGGGTCGAGTACTACGACCCCGTCGTCGAGAACCTTCCCATCTTCGAGCGCTTCCACGTCCACGAGCAGCTGCACAAGGCTCTCGACCGCAAGGTCTGGCTGCCGTCGGGGGGGTCGCTCATCATCGAGCGCACCGAGGCCCTCACCGTCATCGACGTAAACACGGGCAAGAACGTGGGGAAGTCGAACCTCGAGGAGACTGTCTACCGCAACAACCTCGAGGCCGCCGAGGAGATCGCCCGGCAGCTGCGCCTGCGCGACATCGGTGGGATCATCGTCATCGACTTCATCGACATGGAGATCCGGGACAACCGGGACCGGGTGTCGGCCGCCCTGCGCTCTGCCCTGGCCCGGGACAAGACGAGGACCCAGATATTCGACATCTCCGAGCTGGGCCTGGTCGAGATGACCCGGAAGCGGGTCTCGGAGGGCTTGGTGGAGTCGCTCTCGACGGTCTGCACGGTGTGCGGCGGGCGCGGGATCGTGCTCGACGACTCCCTGCTGTAAGATCGCCGGGCTATGTATGCGGTGATCCAGAGTGGAGGCAAGCAGGAGCGCGTGGCCGAAGGCCAGCAGCTGCGCGTGGAGCTCCTGGGCGTGCCCGAGGGCAGTGAGGTCGAACTGGCCCCGGTGCTCGTGGTGGATGACGACCGCGTGCTCGCCACGCCGGCCGAGTTGGCCGGGACGGTCGTGGCCGCCCGGGTCGTGGGCCAGGAGCTCGGACCCAAGATCCGGGGATTCACCTACCAGGCCAAGGCGCGACGCCGGCGTCGGTGGGGGCACCGCCAGCAGTACGACACCGTCGAGATCTTGTCGATCACGGTCCCCGCGGGCCGCTGACAACGACGCACAGGAGGCACATCCCATGTCGAAGACCAAAGGCGGCGGCTCCACCCGCAACGGCCGCGACTCGAAGTCCAAGCGTCTCGGAGTGAAGGTCTACGACGGGACGACCGTCCCCGCGGGAGCGATCATCCTTCGCCAGCGCGGCACGAAGTTCCACCCCGGCGAGAACGTGGGGCGTGGTGGCGACGACACGTTGTTCGCCACCGCCGAGGGCGTGGTGAGCTTCGGCACCCGCAAGGGCCGCCGCCAGGTGAGCGTCCGCGCCGAGTCCTGAGCCGGAGTGGGCCGCGGCGCCCTCCTCGGGGAGCGAGCGCCGGTGCCTCGTAGGATCGGAGCTGTGTCCGGGTTCGCCGACGAGGCCCAAGTCCATGTGAAGGCGGGCAACGGCGGCGCCGGTTCGGTGTCGTTTCGTCGTGAGGCCCACGTCTCGAAAGGCGGCCCCGACGGCGGCGACGGCGGCGACGGCGGCGACGTGTGGCTCGTGGCCACCACCAACCAGGCCTCGTTGCTCGGTTTCCGCGATCACCCCCATCGCCGCGCCACCGACGGCAAGCACGGACAGGGCAAGAAGCGCCACGGTCCCCGGGGCCATGCCCTCGAGGTCCCGGTCCCGGTGGGCACGATGGTGCGCGGTCCCGACGGTGCGATGCTCGCCGATCTGGCGACGACGGGGGACCGCTGGCTGGCGGCGGGCGGGGGGCGCGGCGGAAAGGGCAACGCCCGGTTCCTGAGCAACCGCCGGCGGGCCCCCGCCTTTGCCGAGCAAGGCGAGAAGGGCGAGGAGCGCTGGCTCGACCTCGAGCTCAAGCTGCTGGCCGACGTGGCGCTGGTCGGCCTGCCCAACTCCGGCAAGAGCACCCTGATCTCGCGCATCTCCGCCGCCCGGCCCAAGGTGGCCGCCTATCCGTTCACCACCCTCGAGCCCCATCTGGGCGTGGTCCGGGTGGGTCGCCCCGGCGACGAGGCCGAGTTCGTGGTGGCCGATGTCCCGGGCCTGGTCGAGGGGGCGGCGGAAGGCCGGGGTCTCGGTCACCGGTTCCTGAGGCACGTCGAACGGGCCCGGGCCATCGTGGTGCTCCTCGACCTCGCCCCCGCCGACGGGATGGCGGTGTCGGAGCAGCAGCGCATCCTCCTGGCCGAGCTCGGCCGTTACCGACCGGAACTGCTCGAACGTCCCCGTATCGTCGTGGGCTCGAAGTCCGACGTCGCCCTCGAGCCTGTCGAGGACGGGCTCGCGCTCACCATCTCGGCCGTGACGGGAGCGGGGATCCCCGAGCTGCTCGTGCGGCTCGCCGCCATGGTGATCGAGGCCCGGGCCGAGGAGGCCATGCCGAACCGTTCCGTGGTGATCCACCGCCCGCTGTCGGAGGAGATCGAGGTGGTCCGTGCCGAGGACGGGTCCTTCGTCGTGCTCGGTCGTCCTGCGCTGCGCGCCGTGGCGTTGTCGGACCTCAACGACCACGATGCCGTGGACTACGTCCAGGGCCGGCTGCGCAAGCTCGGTGTCGAGCGCGCCCTGGTGCGCGCCGGGGTGCGCGACGGTGACGTCGTGCATCTGGGCGAGTTGAGCTTTACCTACCAGCGCGACGCCGGAATCGAATCGGCGGTGGCGGAGACGCCTCCCCCCGAGACCCGGCGCGGGGGCAGACGGGACCGGAGAGCCGAGAAGTGACCGAGCTCGACACGGCCCGCACCGTCGTGGTCAAGATCGGCTCCTCGTCGATCACGAGCGCCGGGGGCGGGGTGGACCCGGTGTCGGTCGACAGGTTGTGCGCGCAGGTGGCCGAGATCGGGGAGCTCGGCCACAGTGTGGTGCTCGTGAGCTCGGGGGCGATCGCGGCGGGGTGGTCCGCCATGGGGGGCGGGCCCCGGCCCACCGACCTGGCCACGCTGCAAGCGGTCTCGGCGGTGGGACAGTCCAAGCTCATGCGCGTCTACGACGAGGCCTTCGCCGCCCGGGGGCTCACGGCTGGACAGGTCCTGCTCGCCCCGCTCGACTTCATCCACCGCCAGCAGTACCTCCATGCCCGCCAGACCCTGTCCCGGCTGCTCGAGTTGGGCGTCGTCCCCGTGGTCAACGAGAACGACGCCACCTCCGACGACGAGATCCGCTTCGGTGACAACGACCGCCTGGCCGCTCTCGTCGCCCACCTGGTCGCCGCCGACCTGCTGGTCCTGCTCACCGACACCGCCGGACTGTTGACCGCCGATCCCCGGACCACGGCCGAGGCGTCGCTCATCGAGGAGGTGGTCGAGGTCGACCACGAGCTCGAGGTCCTGGCGGGCGGACCGGGCAGCGCCGTGGGCAGTGGCGGGATGGCCTCGAAGCTGGCGGCGGCGAAGATCGCGGCCTGGTCGGGCGTCGAGACCGTCATCGCCGATGCCGGTCGGGCCGACGTGTTGCGCGGCGCCATCGACGGGGAGCCCGGGGTGGGCACGTTCTTCCGGGCCCGGGCCCGGCGTCTGCCGGCCCGGAAGCTGTGGATCGCGTTCGCGGTGGTGGCGGCGGGGACCCTGATCGTGGACGAGGGAGCGCGACGGGCACTGGTGGAACGTGAGGCGTCGTTGCTCCCCGCAGGGGTGGTGTCGGTGTCGGGCCGATTCGACGCCGAGGACGCCGTGGAGATCGCCGGGCCCGACGGGGTGGTCTTCGCCAAGGGACTTGCGCGTCACCCGGCCGAGCTCGTGGCGTCGTGGGCGGGGCGCCGCACCACGGAGTTGCCCGAAGGAGCCGCGCCCGAGGTGGTCCATCGCGACGATCTCGTGGTGCTGGGCTGAGGACGCCGCCGCCCGGACAGTGTTCGTGGCGGAGGTAGCCTGGGGCATGGCCCGGGCGGACATCGTGGATCTCGGCCGGCGCGCCAAAGCGGCCTCCCGGGCCCTCGCCGTGGCCGGTGGCGCCGCCAAGAACGGTGCCGTGCTGATGGCGGCCGATCTGGTCGAAGAGCGTTGTGCGGAGTTGCTCGACCACAACGCCGCCGACCTCGACCGGGCCCGCGCCGAGGGCGCGGCTGAGGTCCAGGTCGACCGGTTGCGCCTCACCCGGGAGCGGGTCACGGCCATGGCCGACAGCCTGCGCCAGGTGGCCGCGCTGGGAGACCCGGTGGGCGAGGTGGTGCAAGGGTGGGTGCGGCCCAACGGCTTGCGCATCGAGCGGGTGCGGGTCCCGCTCGGCGTGGTCGGGGTGATCTACGAGAACCGGCCCAATGTCACGAGCGACGCCGCCGGTCTGTGCCTGAAGGCGGGCAACGCCACGATGTTGCGGGGGTCGTCGAGCGCGGCCGCCTCGAATGCGGCCATCGTGAGCTGTCTGCGCGAGGCGTTGGCCAAGGTCGGGCTGCCCGAGGACGCCGTCATCAACGTGGCGGACACGAGCCGCCAGGCCGCCATCGACTTCATGCAGCTCGACGGCATGATCGACTGCCTGGTGCCGCGGGGGGGCCACTCCCTCATGGCTTCGGTGCGCGAGCACGCCACGGTGCCGACCGTGATCGACGGAGACGGCAATTGTCACGTCTACGTCGACGCCGGCGCTGATCTGGACATGGCCCTGTCCATCGTGGTGAACGCCAAGACCCAGCGCCCCGGCGTGTGCAACGCGGCCGAGTCGCTCCTGGTGCACGAGGCGGTGGCGGCCGAGTTCCTTCCCCGGGCGCAGGCGGCGATGCCCGATGTCGAGCTCCGGGGCGACGCCGCGAGCCGTGGCATCGTCCCCACCATGGCGGCCGCCAGCGAGGACGACTTCGCCGCCGAGTTCCTGGGCCCGATCCTGTCGGTGGCGGTCGTGGCCGACCTCGACGGGGCCATCGACCACATCGCCCGCTATGGCTCAGGCCATTCCGAGGCGATCGTCACCGCCGACCTGCACGCCGCGCAGCGATTCTGTCGCGAGGTCGACGCCGCCGCGGTGGTCGTGAACGCGTCGACCCGTTTCGTCGACGGGGGCGAGCTCGGCCTCGGATCCGAGATCGGGATCTCGACCCAGAAACTCCACGCCCGCGGTCCCATGGGGCTGCGCGAGCTCACGTGCGTCAAGTACGTCGTCCACGGTGACGGGCAGGTCCGGCGGTGAGCCCGGCCGGCGAAAGAGACGGTGGCGCCGACGGGAAAACCGGCGCCCTTCAGATGCTGGGGTTCCCCGACCCGGGGCCGCCGCTGTTCTCCTCGGTGACCGAGGTCCGCGAACGCCTGGCCTCGGTCGGTTATCTGGCCGACGACGGCATCGCCGGCGTCGTCCACCTCGCCGACCGCCTGGCCAAGCCCGTGCTGGTGGAAGGGCCCGCCGGCACGGGCAAGACCGAGCTGGCCAAGTCGGTGGCCCGGGTGACCGGCAGCCGGCTCATCCGGCTGCAGTGCTACGAAGGGCTCGACGAGTCCAAGGCCCTCTACGAGTGGAACTACAAGAAGCAGCTGCTTCGGATCCAGGCCCAACGAGTCGTCGACGACGACGGATCGACGTCCGCGTCGCCGGCCGCCGACGGGACGGGTGACGGGTCGACGGCCTCGTGGCGCGACCTCGAGGAGGACATCTTCTCCGAGGAGTTCCTCCTCACCCGCCCGCTGCTCGAGGCCATCCGCTCCCCCGACCCCGTGGTCCTCCTGGTCGACGAAGTGGACCGGGTGGAGCTCGAGACCGAGGCGTTGTTGCTCGAGGTGCTGTCGGAATACCAGGTGTCGATCCCCGAGCTGGGCACTATCCGGGCGCAGCAGATCCCGCTCGTGTTCCTCACCTCCAACAACACGCGCGAGCTGTCGGAGGCGCTCAAGCGCCGTTGCCTGTACCTGCACCTCGACTATCCGTCGCTTGAGCGTGAGCGTGACATCGTACTGGCCCGGGTGCCCGGGGTGACCGAAGAGCTCGCCGACCAGATCGCCAGGATCGTCAGGTCGTTGCGGACCCTCGAGCTCAAGAAATACCCCTCGGTGTCCGAGACCCTGGACTGGGCGCGCACGCTGGTGGTCCTCGGGGTCGAGTCCATCGATGCCGAGCAGGCCAAGGCCACGTTGCACGTGCTGCTCAAATACCGCAGCGACCTCGAGCGCGCGGCCAAGGAGCTGGCCGTGGCCGGGGAGGACCGGGCCTGAGGCGGCGGTCGTGCTCGACGTCCTCACGGGGTTTGTAGGAGAGCTGCGCGCCGCCGGTCTGCCGGTGTCGCTCACCGAGTCCATCGACGCCGCCGAAGCAGTCCATCACATCCCTCTCGAGGACCGTGACGCGCTCAAGTACGCCTTGGCGGCCACGTTGGTCAAGAGCTCCGCCCACTGGAAGGCGTTCGAGACCGCCTTCGAGGTGTATTTCTCCATGCGCGGCCCGCAGTACGAGATCGGTGACGACGAGTCGTCGGCGGGGGAGTCCGACTCCGATGCCGAGAGCGAGGATCGGGGGCGCGGGCAAGGCCGGGGTAAGGGTGGTGGGGGCGGAGAGGGACTGTCGCCCGAGGAGCTGGCCGAGATGCTGTTCCGGGCCTTGCTGTCGGCCAACGACGCCCAGGTCGCGGCGCTGGCCCGCCAGGCCGTGAGCCGGTTCGCCGGCATGGAGCCAGGCCGGCCCGTGGGGGGCACCTACTACCTGTACCGGACCCTGCGGAACCTCGACCTCGACCGTGTCCTCGAGCGGCTGATGGACACGGCACGGGCCGAGGCCCCCGAAGGGCAGCTGACCCCGCTCGAAGAACGCCTGGCCCGCGACGAGTTCAAGAGCCGCCTCGACCACCTGCGCCGGGAGCTCGAGGACGAGATCCGCCGCCGGCTCGTGGCCGACCGCGGCACCGAGGCCCTGGCCCGGTCCCTACGCAAGCCCCTGCCCGAGGAGATCGACTTCATGCACGCCACGCGCGACGAGTTGGCGTCGCTGCGCCGCGCCATCCACCCCCTCACCCGCAAGCTGGCGGTGCGTCTGGCCCGCAAGCGACGGCACGGCCGCAAGGGACCGCTCGACTTCCGTTCCACCATGCGTCACTCGCTGTCGACCGGCGGCGTCCCGGTGGACCCCAAGTTCCGGTATCCCCGACCGGCCAAGCCCGAGATCATCGTCATTGCCGACATCTCGGGGTCGGTGGCCTCGTTCGCCCGGTTCACCCTGCATCTCGTCCACGCCATCAGCTCGCAATTCTCCAAGGTCCGCAGCTTCGTGTTCATCGACGGCATCGACGAGGTCACACGGTTCTTCGAGAACGTCGACGACGTGGCCGACGCCGTGCACCGCATCAACACCGAGGCTGATGTGGTGTGGGTGGACGGGCACTCGGACTACGGCCACGCCCTGTCGGTGTTCTGGGAGCGGTGGGGAGAGGAGATCACGCCGCGATCGAGTGTCTTGTTGCTCGGCGACGCCCGCAACAACTACCACGCCTCCCAGGCATGGGTGATCCAGGAGATCCGCCACCGTGCCCGCCACGTGTACTGGCTGAATCCCGAGCCCCGGGCCTATTGGGGGACCGGCGATTCCATCCTGGGCGAGTACGCCGTGCACTGCGACGACGTGTTCGAGTGCCGGAACCTTCGCCAGCTCGAGCACTTCGTGACCGAGCTGGCGTGAGCGCGTCGCAGTCCAAAGTGAGCGGCGCGCCTCCCGGCGTCAGTACCCTGCCGGCGGCCGACCCCGACACCACGCGCGTGGTGCTCATCCGCCACGGCGAGGCGATCTGCAACGTGCGCGGTGTGGTGGGGGGTCACACCGGGTGCACGGGCTTGTCGCCGAGGGGGAAGCGACAGGCCGAGGCGTTGCGCGCCCGACTGACAGAGACCGGCGAGCTGGCCCAGGCCGGCGCGTTGTATGCCAGTGTGCTGGCCCGTGCCCTCGAGACAGGGGGCATCATCGCTCCCGCCATCGGTGACGGCCGCGCCCTGGTGGAGGATTGCGACCTGTGCGAACTGCACCCCGGTGAGGCCGACGGCCTCACCTGGGACGAGTTCCGGGTCCGCTACGGCGATCCCGACTTCGACGTCGATCCCGACACGGTGGTGGCGCCGGGCGGGGAGAGCTGGAGCTCGTTCGTGGCCCGCGCCTCGAAGGCGGTGACGCGCGTGGCCGAGGCCCATCACGGCGAGTTGGTGGTGATCGTGTGTCATGCCGGGGTCATCGAGTCCACCATGGCGAGCTTCCTGCCGGTGGCGCCCGGCCGGGGGCGCCTGCGCCTGCCCACCGTGCACACCTCGCTCACGGAGTGGGAGCTGGGAGACGGGGGCTGGCGGCTCGTGCGGTACAACGATGCCGCCCACGTGCGCACCCTGGGGGATTGACCGCGCCGTTGCGCGCAGATCCGGTCGAGGTCGGTCAATGAGGCGGAGCGAGGCCGAGGAGCCGGGTGGCCCAGGGCAGGGCCGTGCGCAGCTGGTGCCGTTGGACCTGGCGGACCAGCGGGGCGTGGGCGATGGTGGGCTCCCCGGCGCGAGAGGCGAAGAACCCCGACACGTAGGCGGCGAGCGCAGCCGGGCACTCGGGCATGACGTCTTCGGGACGAGCCCCGCCTTCCGCCGCCAGGCTGGGAAGCCAGAAGGCCACGTCGAATTGGGGATTGCCCACGCTGGCGAGATTCCAGTCGAAGAGCACGGATCCTGATCGGCCGGGGCGAAAGCACAGGTTGTCGCTGCGCACGTCGCAGTGCAGCAGGCTGTTCCCGGCCAACGGTGCGGCCGTGGCGGCCGCGGCCAGGACGGGGCCGGCGCCGTCGAGCCATGCGGCGCGGCACAGGCCCAGGGAAAGGAACCGGTCGGGGTGGGCGAGGACATGACCCCAGCCGTCGTCGGGTGCCTCGCCGTCGGCGAGGCACGGTAGGCCCGCCGGCCGGGGCGCGTCGGCCACCTCGGCCAGGGTGCCGAGCACGGCGTCGATCTGGGCGGTGTCCCACGGCGGAGGCCAGGTCGCATCCGTGAGGTCCTCGAGCACGAGCAGGGGAGTCTCGCCGTCGAGAAACCCCGTGACCGATGGCAACCAGGTCCTGGGCCCGAGCGCGGCGTAGAGCTCGTGCTCCTGGCGGAGCCAGAGGGCGGTGGTGTCGTCGACGGCCTGCTTGACGAACACCGATCGCCCGTCCTCGAGGGTGGCGATGGCCCGGAGGTTGTGCGTGTAGCCGCGCGCCACGATTTCCAGGCCTTGTACCGGTCCCACGATCGACTCCACGGCCCGTTGTGCGGCCTCTAGCACGCGTAATCGCCGTCGAGGCTCACCCCGTTGGCCTGGTTGGTGTATTGGGTGACCCACACCCCACCTGTGGGCAGCAAGTTGCCGTTTTGTGCCGCGTAGGCCACGGCGTTGGCGCAGTTGCCCTGCGGGTTGTTGGTGTACCACGCCACCCACAGCGGCACCGCCGGCTGGAAGTTCCCCGCGATGCCGTTCCACGTCAGGGGGCTCGTGTAGACGCCGACGTTGTTCACTCCCGCGCCCCGCAGGGCGTTGATGGCACCCACGACGACCTCGTCGTTCTCGGCCGTGTTCGACGTCCAGTTGGCGCCTTCGATGTCCAGCCACCAGGTGACGAGCGGATTCACCCCCTGGGCCTGCGCGTACTGGTAGGCGTAGATGCCGGCCTCGTACCCCCAGTTGCAGGCGAGGTCCCCGTTGCACCCCGGTTGCGCGGTGGTGTCGGTCCCGTAGGTCATGAAGATGTACAGGTTGAGCCCGCCCCCGGCCCACTGGGCTTCGTGGGCCAGGCAGGGGTTGGGAGAGCCGTTGGACTGTCCTGTCGCCTGGACGATCCCCACGGTGTGCCCCGACGGGAGGGTGTTCGTGCACGCCGGCGGGTTGTCCTGGAACTTCGAGATGTCGTACCCGAAGGTGCCCGACGGGAAGGCGCCGTTGGCGGCCACGCCGGTGCCGGGCCCGTCGGTGATGCCCACCACCGGGTCGGTGATGTGCTGGGGGGCCGAGCCGAAGTACCCGGCGTCGCCGAAGGAGGTCACCGCGCCGTTGGAGTCGGTCAGCCAGTACCCGCCGGAGTCTGCCGACGCCATTCCCACCACGGGGCGGGCCAGGGCGTGGCCGCCCAGGGACCCGTAGTACGTGGCGTCGCCGAAGGCGAAGACTCCACCGTCGGCCGCCACCATCAAATAGCCGCCGGCGTCGGGGGAGGTCGCCCCCACGATGGGCGCCTGGAGCTTGAGCTGGCCCAGCGATCCGGCGAATCCGGCGTCGCCGAAGGCGAAGACCCCACCATCGGAGGCGAAGAGCCAGTACCCGCGCCCGTCGGGGGTGGCCACCATGGAGACCACCGGCTTGGTGAGCTTGACCGCGCCCATCGACCCGAAGAACGGTGCGTCGAAGGCGAACACCCCGCCGTCGGAGGCCACCGTCCAGTACCCCCCGGTGGCGGGGTCGGCGGCGATGCCCACCATGGGCTTGTCGAGCTTCACTCCTCCCATGGATCCGTGGAAGCCGGCGTCGCCGAAGGTGAACACCCCGCCGTCCGATGCCACGGTCCAGTACCCCCGGCCGCTCGCCCCCGAGAGGTCTGACGTGGGGGCGATGCCCACCATGGGCTGCGCCAGCCTGACCCCGCCCATGGACCCGTCGAAGGGAAGGCCGCCGAAGGTAAACACCCCGCCGTCGGAGGCCACCATCCAGTACGACGGCACCGCTTGTGTCGACGCCGCAGTGGTGTCGGTCAGCCGGCGCGGTGTCGGACCCGACGTCGCCACCGCGGCGCCGACGACGGCGAGGGCGACCACCGATGCACCGAGCACGCGTCCGAGACGCGCCACGTTGTGAGCGAGAAAGGGCATGGGGAGGTGGTGCGATCCTTGCTGCGCAGCGGCGCGTGGCGCCGGTTCCAGAGGTGCCGGAAGGTTCAAGAGGCCCTTTCCATTCTCACGCGGTGCGCGACGCGAAGCAACGATGTCCCTCGCACGGGTGCCCACCTGCACCGACGCGTGGTGTGCGCCACGACGGAGCGTGAATTTCGCCCGGATGGCGCCCGAGGATCAGGCTCTGAGGAGCTCGGCCACGCGAAACGCGAGGTCGATGGCCTGACGGGCGTTGAGGCGGGGATCGCACGTCGTGGTGTAGCGCTCGTGCAGTTGTCCTTCGACGATGTCCCCGAACCCGCCGAGGCATTCGGTGACGTCGTCACCGGTGAGCTCGAGGTGGACGCCACCGGGCCACGTGCCGACCCGGTGGTGGGCGGCGAAGAATTCCTTGAGCTCGGCCAGGATGTCGTCGAAGCGCCGGGTCTTGCGACCCCCCTCGCTCACAAAGGTGTTGCCGTGCATGGGGTCGCACGCCCACACCACGGGGTGTCCGGCGTCCCGCACCGCTTCGAGCAGGGGTGGGAGGGCGTCGGCGATGGCGGTGGCGCCCATGCGGGTGATCAGCGTGAGGCGACCCGGTGTCCGATCCGGGTTCAAGCGCTCACACAGCTCGACCGCCTCGGCCGGCGTCGTGGATGCTCCCAGCTTGCATCCGATGGGGTTGTGGATCCCCGACAGGAAGTCGATGTGGGCGCCGTCGAGCTGGCGGGTGCGCTCGCCGATCCAGAGCAGATGGGCGGAGGTGTCGTAGCGATCGCCCGAGGTGGAATCCACGCGGGTCATCGCCTCCTCGAAGCCGAGCAGCAGGCCCTCGTGGGCGGTGAACACCTCGACC
>DATCBU010000018.1:0-3011 GCA_036511675.1 Acidimicrobiales bacterium
GCCGCGTGGGGTGTTCACCACGAGCTGGACGCGGCCCGAGGCGATGAGCTCCACGGCGTCGAAGGCCCCGGACTCCCCCACCTTCGCCACCACCGTCGCCACGGGGACGCCGTTGGACTCGAGGAAGGCGGCGGTCCCCGACGTGGCGAGCAGTTCGAAGCCGATGTCACTGAACGTCCGGGCGGCCTCGAGGCCCCCGGCCTTGTCACGATCGGCGAGCGACATGAACACCGCGCCCTCCGACGGCAGGCGTGTGCCCGCCGCGATCTGGCTCTTGGCGAAGGCGAGCCCGAACGTGGACCCGATGCCCATCACCTCACCCGTGGAGCGCATCTCGGGGCCGAGCAGGGTGTCGACCCCGGGAAAGCGGTCGAAGGGGAGCACCGCCTCTTTGACGCTCACCCAACCGCCCCCCGTGGGCGGGCGCAACAGGCCTTCGGCTCGCAACTCCGCCAAGGTCGCCCCGGTCATGGCCCGGGCCGCCACCATGGCCACCGGCACGCCCGTGGCCTTGGCGACGAACGGCACGGTCCGGCTGGCACGCGGGTTCGCCTCGAGGACCGACACCGTGCCGTCCTTCACGGCGTACTGGACGTTGATGGGGCCGACCACCTCCAGCGCCTCGGCGATGGCCCTGGTGTGCGCATGCAGGGTGTCAATGACGGTGTCGGAGAGCGTCTGGGGAGGCAGCGCGCAGGCCGAGTCCCCCGAGTGCACGCCCGCCTCCTCCACGTGCTCCATCACACCGGCGATCACCACCTCGCCCGTCCTGTCCCGCACGGCGTCGACGTCCACCTCGACGGCGTCCTCGAGGAACCGGTCGACGAGGACGGGGCGCTCGGCCGTCGCCGCCCCCTCGCGCGCCAGTGACCCCGCCAGCTCGGCGACCACGCGCGTGAGGCGTTCGTCGTCGTAGACGATCTCCATGGCCCGCCCCCCCAGCACGTAGCTGGGGCGCACCAGCACGGGGTAGCCGACCTTCTGCGCCACCGCCAGCGCTTCGTCCACCGACACGGCGATGCCCCCGGGGGGTTGGGGGATGTCGAGGCGCTCGCACAACAGGTTCCACCGCTCCCGGTCCTCGGCCAGGTCGATCGAGGCCGGGCTCGTCCCGAGCACCAACTCCGGAGGCAGGCTGTGAGCCAGTTTGAGCGGGGTCTGGCCGCCGAGGCTCACGATCACGCCCGTCACCGGTGCCCCCCCGGGCCCCGACCCCGCCGCCATCTCGGCGTCGAGCACGTTGGCGACGTCCTCGGCCGTGATGGGCTCGAAGTACAGCCGGTCCGAGGTGTCGTAGTCGGTGGACACGGTCTCGGGATTGCAATTGACCATCACCGTCTCGTAGCCCGCCGCCTGCAGGGCCATCGAGGCGTGGACGCAGCAGTAGTCGAATTCGATCCCCTGGCCGATCCGGTTGGGGCCCGACCCCAGGATGATCACGCGTGGACGCTGGCTCGGTGGCACCTCGTCCTCGTCCTCGTACGTCGCATAGTGGTACGGCGTGCGCGCCGCGAACTCGGCGCCACAAGTGTCGACGGTCTTGAACGTGGCCCGCACCCCTGCGGCCAGACGGGCAGCGCGCACGTCGGCCTCGGTCACCACCTGGGCACCGTCGCCATCACTGGCGCCGGGCCCACCCGAGACGAGGTAGGCGATCTGGCTGTCGGAGAACCCCAGCCGTTTCACCGCGCGCCACGTGCGCCGATCGAGGGCACCGAGCCCCAGGCCCGAGGACCCCAGGGACTCGAGGCGCGTGCGGGCCGCGCTGATGATGGCCAGCTGGTCCAGAAACCACCGGTCCACACCGGTCGCCGCCGCCAGGGTGTCGGGGGTGACGCCGCGCCGCAGGGCCGCCTCCAGCTGGAAGACACGCCCGGGCGTGGGCGAGCAGGCTGCGGCCACGAGCTCGTCGTCGTCGAGAAGGTCGTACACCGATTCGGCGCGGTCTGCGTTGAGCCCGGCGCGGCCCTGCTCGAGCGAGCGGATGGCCTTTTGCAGTGACTCGGGGAACGTGCGGCCGATGGCCATCACCTCACCCACGGACTGCATACGGGTTCCGAGGCGTTCCACGGCACCGGGAAGCTTCTCGAAGGCCCAGCGCGGGATCTTGGTCACCACGTAGTCGATGGTCGGCTCGAAGCTGGCCGGCGTGGCACCGGTGATGTCGTTGGTGATCTCGTCGAGGGTGTACCCGACCGCCAGTCGGGCCGCGATCTTGGCGATGGGGAACCCGGTGGCCTTCGAGGCCAGAGCCGATGAGCGCGAGACGCGTGGATTCATCTCGATGACGAGGCGGCGTCCGTCGGTCGGCCTCACCGCAAATTGGATGTTCGACCCTCCGGTCTCGACGCCCACCCGCCGGATGCAGGCGAAGGCGTCGTCGCGCATGGCCTGGTACTCCACGTCGGACAGGGTCTGTGCCGGCGCCACGGTGATGGAGTCACCGGTGTGGACACCCATGGGGTCGAAGTTCTCGATCGAGCACACCACGACGCAGTTGTCCAACCGGTCGCGCATGACCTCGAGCTCGAATTCCTTCCACCCCGCGATGGACCGCTCGATCAGGATCTGGTGCATCGGGCTGGCCGCCAGGCCCTCGGCCGCCGCCAGGGCCAACTCGGCCCGGGTGTCTGCGGTCCCTGTGCCCGCTCCTCCCAGGATGAAGCTGGGGCGGATCATGAGAGGGAAGCCGATGCGCTCGCCCAGAGCCATGGCCTCGTCGAGATGGGTGGCGAACCCCGACGAGGGAACCTCGAGGCCGATCTCCTCCATGGCGGTCTTGAACCGGTCGCGGTCTTCGGCCGTGGCGATGGCCTCGGCGTTGGCACCGATCAATTCCACCCCGAAGGTGTCGAGCACCCCCCGCTCCGACAGCCCGAAGGCGAGGTTGAGCCCGGTCTGCCCGCCCATCGTGGGCAACAGGGCGTCGGGTCGCTCGCGTTCCACCACGGCGCTGAGGACCTCGAGGTCGAGCGGCTCCACGTAGGTGCGGTCGGCGATCTCTGGGTCGG
>DATCBU010000019.1:0-2389 GCA_036511675.1 Acidimicrobiales bacterium
CAGGTCCTCGTGGCGTCCCCGCTCCACGATGCGCCCCTGTTCGAGCACCAGGATCTGGTCGGCCTCGCGAACGGTCGACAGGCGGTGGGCGATGACCAGCGACGTGCGCCCTTTGAGGGCGGTGGCCAGGGCCATCTGGACGGCGGCCTCCGACTCGCTGTCGAGGTGGGCGGTGGCCTCGTCGAGGACGACGATCTCGGGCGCCTTCAGCAGCAGGCGGGCGATGGCCAGGCGCTGCTTCTCGCCTCCCGACAGCCGGTAGCCGCGGTCGCCGACCACCGTGTCGAGCCCGTCCGGCAGCGAGTCGACCATGGTGGCGATCTGGGCGCCGACCAGGGCGGAGGCGAGCTCGCCCTCGGTGGCGTCGGGCCGGGCGTAGAGGAGGTTGCCCCGGATGGTGTCGTGGAACAGGTGGGCGTCCTGGGTGACGACGCCGACGGTGGCGGCCAGCGAGTCGAGGGTGGCCCCGCGGATGTCGAGCCCATTGATGCGCACGGCGCCCGACTGCACGTCGTAGAGGCGGGGGAGGAGTTGGCTGATCGTCGTTTTGCCGGCTCCCGACGGACCGACCAGGGCCACCAGCTGTCCGGACGGCACGGTGAACGACACGTCGAACAGGACCTGGCTCGACACGGTGGTGTCCAATACGGCCACCGACTCGAGCGAGGCCAGCGAGACCTCTTCGGCGCTCGGGTAGCGGAAGTCCACATGGTCGAACTCGACGGTCGCCGGGCCCGTCGGCACGGGCCGGGCGTCAGGACTGTCGACGATCATGGGCGGTAGGTCGAGGACCTCGAAGACCCGGTCGAAGGAGACGAGCGCGGTCATCACGTCGATCTGCACGTTGGACAGCGCCGTCAGCGGGCCGTACAGCCGGGTGAGGTAGGCGGCGAGCGCCACCACCGTGCCCACCGACAGGGCCCCGTTGATGGCCTGGACACCGCCGTAGCCGTAGACGACGGCGGTGGCCAGGGCGGCGGTCAGGCTCAGGGCGGCGATGAAGAACCGGGCGTACATGGCCTGGGTGACCCCGATGTCGCGGACCCGCCCGGCCTTGGACTCGAAGGCCTCCCGCTCCTGGACCGGCCGGCCGAACAGCTTGACCAGCAGCGCGCCCGAGACGTTGAACCGCTCGTTCATGGTGTTGTTCATCTCGGCGTTGATGCCGTACGACTCGCGGGTGATGGTCGAGAGCCGACGGCCCACGCGCTTGGCCGGCACCACGAAGATGGGCAGGATCACCAGGCTGATCAACGTGATCTGCCAGGACAACAGGAACATCACCACCAGCACCAGGGCGACGCTGATCAGGTTGGAGACCACCGACGACAGGGTGTCGGTGAAGGCCTGCTGGGCGCCGATCACGTCGTTGTTGAGCCGGCTGATGAGGGCGCCGGTCTGGGTCCGGGTGAAAAAGGCGATGGGCATCTTCTGGATGTGGGCGAAGACCTGCGAGCGCATGTCGTAGATGAGTCCCTCGCCCACCGACGCGGACACGTAGCGGATCCCGATCGAGAGCAGGGTGTCGACCAGGGCCACCAGGGCGGCCACGATCGACAGTTTGATGATCAGGTTCTTGTCGGGATGCGGGCCGGTCAGGCTGTTGATGATGGAGCGGAAGATCAACGGGTTGATGATCCCGATGAACGCCTCGACGGTCACGAGGACGAGGAACCCGACCAGGATCTTCCGGTAGGGCCGGGCGAACCGGAACATGCGCTTGCCGGTGCCCTTCGTGATGGGCTGGGTCTTGACCGACTCGTCCCGGCGCATGGAGCGCATGACGCCGCCGAACTGGCCGCCTCCGCCCCCGCCGCCCATGCCGTGACCGGGCATGCTCATGGTGTGGCTCCGGTAGTCGGCTGCATGGGCGGGACCCTACCAACTGGCCCTTCCCGGCCGATCCGCGGTCCATGTGGTCTGGGTTGCCTGCGGCCGGCGCCGCGGCACCTGGCTACGCTCCGGATATGGCGTACGACGAGGTCCTGGGCGAGCGGGTCCGGAGGGTACTGGGCAATGACCCCGATGTCGGCGAACGCAAGATGTTCGGTGGCCTGGCGTTCATGATGGCCGGCAACATGGCGTGCGGTGTGATGGGCGAGGACCTGCTGGTCCGGGTGGGCAAGGACGGCTATGACGCCGCGCTGGCCCTGCCCTTCGCCGGGCCCATGGAGATGGGGGACCGGACCATGGGCGGGTTCGTGGTGGTGGACGGCGAGGGCGTCGCCGAAGACGACCAGCTGGAGGCCTGGGTCGAGCGGGGCGTCGCCCACGCCGTCTCCCTCCCGCCCAAGTAGGCGCCCGTCACCTGTCGGCGCGCCGGTCGGTCAGGTGGTCAGCCGACCAGGCCCCGGCCGTAGACCGGCGGCAGGTCGAGGGCGGTCAGCAG
>DATCBU010000020.1:0-7444 GCA_036511675.1 Acidimicrobiales bacterium
GTACGAGAGGACCGGGACGGACGTAGCTCTCGTGTGCCAGTTGTCCTGCCAAGGGCATGGCTGGTTAGCGACCTACGGATGGGATAAGCGCTGAAAGCATCTAAGCGCGAAGCTCGTTCCAAGATGAGGTCTCCCACAGGATCAACCTGGTAAGGCCCGTGGCTAGATCACCACGTTGATAGGCCGGAGGTGTAAGCACGGCAACGTGTTCAGCCGACCGGTACTAATCGGCCGAGGGCTTGGAGACATTTATGCTCGCGCTCGCTATGGAACGCTCACGGGGTGGCCGGACGGCCGCTCTACCTCCGGAGCCATCAGGCTCCTGAGAGGAGCAGGATTTCCGGTGACCATGGCGGTGGGGCAACACCCGTTCCCATTCCGAACACGGCAGTTAAGCCCGCCAGCGCCGATGGTACTTGGGGGGCGACTCCCTGGGAGAGTAGGACGTCGCCGGGATATTTCGAAGACAAGGGCCCTCGCGCAAGCGGGGGCCCTTGTTCGTGGCGACCCCCACGTCGTCCTCTCGGCCTGGTCAATTCGCAGGTAGCGTAGGGTGCAATGGACCTGAGCGGATGGGTCCCGAGAGGTGTTCGAGGAGGCCGGTGAGCGCCGTTCTCGAGGTCGAGAACCTCACGACCGAGTTCCATCTCCGCCATTCCAACGTGGTGGCAGTCGACGGCGTGTCCTTCCACGTGGACGAGGGCGAATGCGTGGGGGTGGTGGGGGAGTCCGGGTGCGGCAAGACCACCACCGGCCTGGCCATCATGCGCCTCTTGCCCAATGTCGGCCACATCACCTCCGGCTCCGTCCAGCTCCTAGGGCGCGACATCGCCCCGTTGTCGGAGAAGGAGATGTGCAAGGTCCGGGGCAACGACATCGGCATGATCTTCCAGGACCCCCTGACGTCGCTCAACCCCACCATGACCATCGGCCGTCAGATCGCCGAGAGCGTCCGCCTGCACCGGGGGGCCTCGAAGGCCCAGGCCCGAGAGCGCGCCCTCGAGGTCCTGGCCCTCGTCGACATGCCCCGCCCCCGCGAACGCCTCGACACCTATCCCCACCAGCTCTCGGGGGGCCTCCGCCAGCGGGTCATGATCGCCATGGCCCTGGCCTGCGAGCCCAAGCTGCTCATCGCCGATGAGCCCACCACGGCCCTCGACGTCACCATCCAGGCGCAGATCCTCGACCTCATCGACGACCTTCGCCAGAAGATGAAGATGGCCGTGATCCTCATCACCCACGACATGGGGGTCATCGCGGGGCGATCCGACCGGGTGCTCGTGATGTATGCCGGCAAGATCGCCGAAGAGGCCCCCACCCTCGAGATGTTCACGGCCATGCGCCACCGCTACTCCGAGGCTCTCTTGGCCTCGGTCCCGAAATTGGACCAGGACGCCTCGGTCCCCCTCCGCAGCATCGCCGGGCTGCCGCCTGATCTGTCCCAACCCACCCACCACTGTCGCTTCGCCCCCCGGTGCCGGTTCGCCCACGACAAGTGCTGGGAGGTCGAGCCCCAGCTCGAACGCGCCACCGGGGGGAGTGCCACCCATCTGTCCGCCTGCTTCTATCCCGTGGGGACGGGCGAGGAGCACGCGTCGGCCGCCGCCACCGCCGCGATGGCCGCCGGTGACGTCGTGCAGGGAGCCGAGGTCGGCCCCGACGGTGCCGTGCTCGTGGATCACCGGACCCGGGCCCAGCGCCTCGAGCGCCAACCGGTCCTCCTCCAGGTGGAGCACCTGGTCAAGGAATTCCCGGTGACCTCGGGGGCCGTGCTCCAGCGACGGGTGGGCAGTGTCAAGGCCGTTTCCGACGTGTCCTTCGCCATCCGCAAAGGTGAGACCTTCGGCCTAGTGGGGGAGTCGGGGTGTGGCAAGACCACCATCGGACGGCTCACCGTCGCCCTCGAGAACGCCGACGCGGGACGGATCCTCTTCGAGGGTGAGGACATCCGGCGCCTCTCGGGCAAGGCTCTTCGTAACAAGCGGCGCGACATGCAACTTATGTTCCAGGACCCCTACGCCTCGCTCGACCCCCGCATGCGGGTGGGCTCCATCCTGAGCGAGCCCTATGTCGTCCAGGGGATCGGGAATTCCAAAGAGCGCGCCGAGAAGGTGCAGGCGCTTCTGAACGAGGTGGGCCTCAACCCCAAAGCCGGCGAGCTGTACCCGCACGAGTTCTCCGGGGGACAACGGCAACGGATAGGCCTGGCCCGGGCCCTGGCGCTCGAGCCCCGCCTCATCGTGGCCGACGAACCGGTCTCCGCCCTCGACGTCTCCATCCAGGCGCAGATCCTCAACCTGCTGAAGGAGCTCCAAGCCCGCCACGAGCTCACCTACATCGTGATCAGTCACGACCTGGCCGTGGTGAAGTACGTCGCCGACTCCATGGGGGTGATGTACCTCGGCAAGCTGGTCGAGATCGGCCCCGCCCAGGACGTCTACGAGAACACTGTCCATCCCTATACGCGGGCCCTGATCGACGCCATCCCCGAACCCGACGTGGCCCGGGCCCGCACCAAGCCCAAGGGCCACATCCGAGGTGAGCTGCCCTCGGCGCTCAACCCGCCTTCGGGGTGTCGCTTCCGGACCCGCTGTCCTTTCGCCCAGGACATCTGTGCCCAGGAGGAGCCACCCCTGCGGCCCTTCGGCACCGGGCACATGGCGGCCTGTCACTTCCCGCTGCAGACACCCGCGGGCAGCGCCCCCGACGAACGGGTCCCGACGGCGGTGGGCTGACGCCCGAGGGGCTCGACCCTCTCGGTTCGAAGGAGCCTCAGCGGCGCTGCAAACGGACCTCGAGGGCGTCGCGGAGCGCGTCGCCCACGAAGTTGAACGCCACCACCACCAGCACGATGGCGATCCCCACCGGATAGAACTTCCACCAGAAGCCGTTGCCGGCGTCGCTCACCACGCTGTTCAACATCGATCCCCAGTCCGTCTGCGGGGCCGGGAGCCCGAGCCCGAGGAAACCCAGATACGAGATGAGCAGGATGGCGTCGGCCACTTGGAAGGTGGCGTTCACCACGATGGTACCCACGGTGTTGGGGATGATGTGGCGCAACACGATCCGTCGCCTGCTTCCTCCCATGACCTTCACGGCCTGAACGTATTCGCGCACGCGCAGGGTCAGGGTCTCCCCCCGGATGAGCCGGGCCGGCACGAGCCACGCCACCAGCGAGATGACGAAGATCAGCAGCGGGAGCGAGGTGTGGAAGATGACGGCCAGGACGATGACCAGGAAGAGCTGGGGGATCGACAGCAAGACGTCGACGAAACGCATCATGAGGGCGTCGATCCACCCGCCGAAGAAGCCCGACACCGCCCCGTAGACGACTCCGAAGAGCGTGGCAACGATGGCGGCAGCGAAACCGACGATGAGGGAGTTCTTCCCGCCGAACATGATGCGTCCGAGGATGTCGAACCCCGAGCTGTCGGTCCCGAACGGATGGCCCGTCCCCGGGGCCGTGTTCTGGGTGGAGTTGAGCAGTGCGGCCTGAGCGTTGATCTGGTTGGTGTGGTAGAAGAACGGCCCCACGAAGCAGAACAGCACCATCCCGATGATCACCACCAGCCCGACCACCGCCAGTTTGTTCTCGACGAACACCGACGCGATCTGACGGAACATGCTTCCACTGGAGATCGCCTCGCCTCCCGCCGGTCCGGTTCCGTTGGGGGTGGTCGTACCCGGGGTGAGCGATCCACTGGGGGCGAGGGCCGATCCCGGAACCGCATCTTCCACGGCGGCGTGGCTCGACCAGGGCGAGCCGGTCTGATCGCGGTCACTTGGCATAGCGGATCCTCGGGTCGACGGCGGCGTAGAGGATGTCGGCCAGGAGTGAGCCGGCGATGGTGGCCAGGGTGGCGAAGAACGTGGTCCCCAGCAGCAGGGGGATGTCGGTGTTGGTGATGGCCTGGTAGGCGAGCAGCCCCATCCCCGGATAATTGAACAGGGCCTCGGTCACCAGCGCCCCTCCCACGATGGCGGGGATGGACAGCCCGAGCAGGGTGATGATGGGGATGACGGCATTGCGCAGCGCATGGACGTACAACACGCGGCGCGGTCCCGCCCCCTTGGCCCGCGCCGTGCGGACGTAATCCTCGGTGAGGGTCTCCATCATCGAGGACCGCATGTACCGGCTGAACGAGGCGATGGTGAGGGCGGCCAGCGTGAACACGGGGAGTACCAGGCTGCGGGGCTGGGACAGGATGGAGAGCACCGTGGCCCCCTGGGGAGCCTCGGAAGAGAACCAGTGGAGGTCGAAAGAGAAGTACAGGATCAACAGGGCCCCGAGCAGGAACACCGGCATGGCGTAGAAGACGAAGGACAGGCTGGTCAACACGTAGTCGACGGGCTTGTTGCGCCGGACGACCTGCAAGATGCCCAGGGGCACGGCCACGATGACCGCCACCAGGGTGCCCATCCCCACCAGGACCAGGGTCTTCGGAAGACGGGCCAGGATGACCTGGGTCACGCCCTGGTTCCAGTGGTACGAGTAGCCCAGGTTGAAGCTGGTCACCAGGCCGTCGATGTAGAGCCAGAACTGCTTGACCAAGGGCTGGTCGTAGTGGTTGAGGTGGTTGAACTGCGCGATCTGCACCTTGGTGGCCCGGGGGCCGAGAGCGGCGCGGGCGGCCCCGCCGGGGATGATGTGGGCCAGGATGAACACGATCAGCAGCACGCCCACGATCACGACGATGGCCTGCAGGAATCGCCGGAAAATGAACCCGATCATCGTCGATCCCCCCGAACCGGCACCGCCCCCACCTCGAGCACGAAGCTCGAGGTGGGGGCGGACCGTAACGACGCCTCGATTGTCACCTGCGCGGATTACTACTTCACGAAGTACCAGTTTTCGGGGTTGAGGCTCCACAGCGGGTCCTGGGGTAGCACGCCGTGGAGGGTGTTCTGGATCTCCGACATCGCCGTGACGGTGTTGGGCTGCCATACGACCGGGAGCTGCTGGGCCAGGTAGTTCTCCCACGCCGTCAACGAGGTGTTGGTGGTGTTGGTCTGCACTGTCAGGTGGTCGTTGGTGGCGTCGCTGTAGCTTCCCGAGTTCGACCCTGCCCCGGTCGAGAAGATCTCCTCACCGGTGGGGTAGTAGTCCGGGGCGTAGACCCAGCCCGCTCCCCAGTTCTCGAGCTCCCAGCTGCAGCTGGCGGAGGGGGTGCACGCTGTGGCGTTGCCGATGACCGTGTCGAAGGAACCCTGGCTCAAGGTGATGTTGAACCCGGCCTGCGCCCACGACGACTTCTCGGTGTTCATCAGCTGTTCCTGCGACGCGTTCCCGCTGGCGAACTGCAGGTTGAAAGCCAACTTCGCCCCGGAGGGGACGCCCTTCCCGCACTGGGTGGCCCCGGTGCCCGGGCTGGTGCATGTCGTGGTCCCACCGGGCACGACCTTCCAGCCGTGGGTCGAGAGCAGGCTCTTGGCCTTGGTCAGACTGTAGGGATAGGGGTTGTTCTTCTCCAGTGACGACGAAAACGGGTTGGCCGGCGTCACTGGTACCGGTCCGTAGGTGGGTACCCCGTAGCCGTGGTCGATCTTGTTGATGTACAGGGGCTGGTCGACGAGGTCCTGGAAGGCCTGGCGGACGTAGAGCTGCTTCCAGATCACCCCGGCGTTGCCGCCGTCCCCGGTGGAGTTGAAGTTCTCGGGGAAGTAGTTGATCGACCACGTGTACAGCGGCGCCAGCGTGAAGGTCGACAGCCGTGGGTTGTTCCCCGCCGGCACCAGTGGGTTGGTGGTGGGCTTGGTCACGTCCTGGAGGGGAAGGTACCCGAAGTTGATCTTCCCGCCGACCAGCGCGTTGTACTCGGCGTCATCAGTGGTGAAGGGCAGCTCGGTGAACTTCGCCAAGGTGGGCTTGGGCGAGCCCGAGTAGCTCGGGTTGGAGAGGAAGCTGGCGTTGCCCGAAGCGTCGAAGGAGGACAGCTTCCACGGGCCGTCGACGATCTGCCAGATCGGGTTGGTGGCGTAGGTCGCCAGGGAGTTATTGCTGGCCTTGGGGTTGGCCGGGTCGTAGCCCGATTCCTTGGACAGGAACGTGTACACCGCGTCGCACTTGGCATCCTGCGTACCGAAGGCTGCGGCCGAGCATCCGCCCGATCCTGCCGACCCGCCCGTGCTGGTGATGTCCCAGGCGATCGGCAGTGGGGTGATCTGCGACAATTCGTTGTAGGTGAACCAATACGGGTTGACCGATGCCGTGAGGGTAAAGGTCAGCTGCGTGGGGCTGTCGACGGTCAAAGTCTTGACGTCATCGGGGATGAACCCCGGAGCGTAGGCAGCCCAGTTGGCCTTGTCCGAGTGCATCATGTTCACCCAGAACAGGACGTCCTGCGCGGTCACGGTCTCACCGTTCGACCACTTGTACGGCTTCATCTTCACGACGACAGTCGTGTTGTTGTTGGAGTACACCGGGGCGTCTGCGAGCGACAACGACGGATTGAGCGTGGGCTGGGCGCCGTTGCCGAACCAGTACAGCGGGCGGTACATAAGGAACTGGAACTGGTTGATATTGGCCACACTGAAATAGGCGAGGCTCATGAAGGGGAAGATGTAGTTGGGCTCGGTGTTGGGGGCTTCGGCCCATGTGGCGGTCCCACCAGCCACCTTTGTGCCGCTCCCCGAACCGGCTGCCGTCGTCGGCGACGACGAGGGCGAGGAACTGCACGCAGCCAGCAATAATGCCGCCACGATGACCGACAACGCCAACATCACCACTCCATTGAGTCGTCGCACGTTCGCCCTCGCTTTCGTCCATCCCGGAACCCACGTGTCGGGATATGACAGAAACGTTAACGTTTCGTCACCTCCCCCGCACTGATCCGTCTTTGGGTGGTTCGGGGCCGCTCCCGGACCGCCGTCGGGATCAGGCTCCCAGGTGGGAGCAGGACTTGGGGGGCGCCCCAAACGGGATCGGTACACTCGCGCCCGTGCCCAAGGACGCAGCATCGGGGCGTCCTCGGAGACCTGACGGTCCCCGAAGCGGACGCCCACCCACCGATCGAGGGAAGAGGAGTGCGCCTCCGGGTGCGGGAGCTCCCGGTGGCAGCGCCAGCCGCGCCGGCGCCGGACGACCTCGGCCACCGAGGGCAGCGCGGGATGAACGCCCTGGCAGAGGCACCGGGCGTCCCGATCGCGGCAGTGCTCCACGCAGCCCCAGCCGAGGACGGGGTGCGGAGCCGGACAGGCCGGACAGGACAGCCAGGCCCGACAGGCGCGTAGAGGGTCGGCCCGTCGCGCCTCGTTCCCGTCGCAGCGCATCAGACGACCGCCGGACGCCGCGCCCCCGCCGAGTCGAGGGTGCCACAGGACGGGCCCCAAGCCCGCGCCGCGCCGAAGGGGACGCCGGACAGGGAACGCGCCCTCCGACGCGCCAGACCGGTTCGCGCCCTCCGGCGCGCCAGACCGGTTCGCGCCCTCCGGCGCGCCAGACCGG
>DATCBU010000021.1:0-57038 GCA_036511675.1 Acidimicrobiales bacterium
CCCCGTGGGCTGACCAGTTGTGCCTGACCCCCGTAACCGCCCTCGGTCCTGTGAGCCAATACCTCGGGGGCCTTGCCGGTGTCCTCGGCCACCACGGCGAGGCGGAAAGCTACTTTGCTCAAGCCTCTCGGTTCAATGCACGGGTCGGCGCGGAGTGCTTCGCGGCTCAGACAAACCTCTTGTGGGGGAAGATGCTCGCCAAGCGCCAGGCTCCAGGTGACGCCGAGAAGGCCCGGGACCTTCTCAACAAGGCACATACCGTCGCAGCGGCCAATGGGTACGGGAACGTGGAACGACGCTCGGCCGCCGCACTCCAACACTTGGGCGGCTGAACCGCGGATTGAGGGCGGAGGGTCCCGATTCGCTGCCTTTCGCGAGCACTCGGGCATCTCTACCGGTCGATTTCTAGACCGCCCGGTGGTGCCGGTTCTGCGTGCCGACCGGACCAGGGTCCCGACCGACGAGCCCGATTGAGATCACCCGTTTTGCTGCGGGCTGGAAATGCTGAATTGTCCCTCCGGATGATGGTTCGCGCCGACACCTTCTCGACCGGAGACCGACTATGAACATGAACCACCGCGCCCGCCACCAGACCACCCGCCCGACGGCGACGATCCACCCCATCGCCGCCCATCCCTCGGGCATGGACTCAGCTTCGGCCGGACCCGGTCCGGGCCATGCCGACGAGACGACCCCACCCCCGTGCATGGGGCGCTTGGTCCTGACTGTCGACGAAGCGGCCTACCTCCTAAACATCTCCCGGAGCCTCGCCTACGAACTCATCGCCCGCGGAGAGCTTCCGGCTCTCCAACTCGGCCGCCGGATCGTGATCCCCCGGGTCATGCTGGAGGAACTGCTCGGCACCGCCATCCGATGACGAAGGCGGCTCACGCCGATAGGCGTATACTAGGCGCATGCCACGAATCCAGGTGTATCTCCCCGACGATCTCTACCGTGCCGTGAAGGATCGGGAAATGCCGGCGTCGGAGCTGTTGCAGAGCGCAGTGCGATCCGAGCTGCACCGCCAGGAGCTGCTCGAGGAGACCGACCGCTACCTCGACGAGCTCGCCGCCAAGGTGGGCGAGCCCGAACCTGCGGCTGTGAAACGGGCCGAGGCGCTGTCGCGCCGGATACGGCGCCAGGGCAGCGCCACCCGCGCCTCTTGAGCCCGCTGGTCCTCGACTCGGGGGGAGTCACCCGACTTTCGCGCCAGAACCAGGACGCGGCGGCGATGATCGCCGTGTTCAAGCGCGACGGCATCTGGCCACCGATCGTCCCCTCAGTCGTCCTCGTCGAGACGCTCACCGGACTTCAACGAGCCGACGCTCTGACCAACCGCTTCCTCAAGACCTGCGACATCGTGGAGGACGTGCCCCAACACCTCGCTCGCCGTGCGGCTGCGTTGCGGACCTCGGCCCAACGAGGGTCCGCGGTCGACGCAATTGTCGTAGCGATAGCCGAACCTGGCGGCACCGTGCTGAGCGGGGACGTGGGCGATCTTCGGGCGCTCGCTGCCTACGCTAACGACGTGGAGGTGCACCGGGTGTGACGTCGTTCATCAAACAACGATGGACAGCGAGGGAGCACCTTGGTGACGGTGGACCCCTACGTGTCGTCTCCACCGTTGTCGAGGACCTCTCCCAGCATGTCGGCCACCGGCCCGTCGGCTGACTCCACGGCGTGCGCGTAGACCCGGAGTGTCATGGCCGGGTTGGCATGGCCCAGGCGATTGGCCACGGTCCGGATGTCGTGGCCCCTGGCGATCGAAGTGGTGGCCGACCAGTGGCGCAGATCATGGAGGCGCCACCTTTTGTCGACGCCGGCTCGGTCACGCGCCCGCCGCCACCACGCCGCGATCCGCTCGGGGTTCACCGGGCGTTCCCCCACCGACAAGATCCACGGGCCGTACCTCCCTTGGAAGTGCTTCAGGTCTTCGAGTTGGCCGACCGTGGTCTGGTCCAGCGTCACAGTGCGACGGTTGGCCGTCTTCGTCGGGTCGTCTCGCAACGTCGGACTCTGCGGCGAGCCCGGCTTTCCGTGGCGGATGATGGCCATGCTGGAGTCGTGTCGCCCTCCAGATCGTCCCACCGCAACGCGGCGAGCTCGGAACGACGGGCCCCGGTCACAGCCGCGAGCCTGAGCGCCACCGCCGCGGCCGGCTCCACCTCGAATTCGTCTACCAGCTCAGTGGCGCCCTGCATTACCCGACGCACATCGTCTTCCCCCATAGCCCCTCGGGGGGCCTGCTTGCTCCGTCCTAGTTGTGCCACCGCCACCACGTTGGTCGTCACCCATCCCCACCGCACCGCCTAGGTCACCGCGGCGCGCAGTGTCTGGTGCTGGTTGCGGATCGATCCTTCGCCGACTCATGCTCGGGCGAGGCGGGCGTGCCAACGGTCGACGTCCACCGCCGTCAACCGGACCAGGCGGACCTTGGCGATGGGATCGGTTTTCACCATGGCGACCCGGCTCTTCTGGTTCTGGATGGTCGACACCGCCCACGCGGGCTCGAACTGGTCGACCCACAGGTCGAGCAGTTCGCCCATGGTGACCTTGGCGGCACCGGAGCTGCGGCGCACGGTGAGCTCGGCCACCACCCGCTTGGCGTCGCGTTTGGGTCCCCGGACGGTCCGGCTCACCTGGGTGGGACGGCCCTGGGCGTCTCGGCCCGTGAAGGCCCGAACCTCCTACACCCCCACCCCCGGAGAGCGCTCCCGCACCGTTGCCACAGACGGCCACCATGCCGAGAAGGGATATTTGGTCGATTTCGCTTCGCAGCTGGGGTCCGGCTTGAGGTAGAAAACCTATCCGAGCAGCTTCTTTGCGATCACGACCCGCTGGATCTGGTTGGTGCCCTCATAGATCTGGGTGATCTTGGCGTCGCGCATGAAACGCTCGGCGGGGAATTCGGTGGTGTAGCCGTATCCCCCGAGGAGTTGCACGGCGTCGGTGGTCACGGCCATAGCGGTGTCCGAGGCGAAGCACTTGGCCATGGCGCCGATCATGGAGAGCTCGTTGTCGGGATCTCCCCCGTCGATCACCGCACAGGCGCGGTACACGAGGGTGCGGGCGGCTTCGGTCCGCATGGCCATGTCGGCGAGCATGAAACGCAGTCCCTGGAATTCGGCGATGGGCTGGCCGAAGGCCTTGCGCTGGGTCATGTACTGCGCCGCGTAGTCGATGGCCCCCTGGGCGATGCCGACGGCCTGGGCGCCGATGGTGGGCCGGCTGCGGTCGAGGGTGTGCATGGCGATGGTGAAGCCCTGGCCCTCTTCCCCGATCCGGTTCTCGACGGGGACCCGGACGTCGTCGAAGACGACTTCGCCGGTGGGGCTGCCGCGCAACCCCATCTTGTGCTCGAGCTTGGCGACCTTCACGCCCCAGTCGGCCTCGACCACGAAGCAACTGATCCCCCGGTGCCCGGCGTCGGGATCGGTCTTGGCGAAGACGGTGTAGAGGTCCGAGGCACCGGCGTTGGTGATCCAGTACTTGGTGCCCGACAACACGTAGTGATCGCCGTCGCGCACGGCCCGGCACCGCATGGCGGCCACGTCACTGCCGGCGTCGGCTTCGGACAGGCAGTAGCTGGCCTGGGCCGATCCCGACGCCACCCGGGGTACGTACTTCTGCTTGAGGTCCTCGGTACCCCAGTTGAAGATCGGCATCATCCCCAGCTTGGAGATGAGCATGGTCACGCTCGTGGCCGCACAGACCCGGGCCAGCTCCTCGACCATGATGGCCTGGGTGACGTGGTCGGCTCCGGCCCCCCCGTAGGCGAGGGGAATGCCAAGGGCGGGAAGCTCCATCTCCACCGATGCCTTGAAGCCGTCCCATGGGAACGCCGCGTCGCGGTCGACCTGGGCGGCGTGGGGAGCAATGCGCTCCTCGCACATGTGGCGGACCGCGCTGCGAAACTGCTTGTGGGTGTCGGTGAGCGCGTAGGCGGGGGTCGGGTCCATCCCCCCAGTCTCGCACCCCGGGCTGTGCACCCGGCGCTAGGGGTGGGCGGCGAGGTGCTCGAGCAGAAGCCCGTTCAGCTCCTGCGGTGCGGTCTCGGGGATCCAGTGACTGACGCCTTCCAGGACCTCGAAGCGATACGGGCCCGCCACCCAGTCGACCGTCGCCTCCGCCGCGGTGCGTCCCAGGGCGATGTCCTGATCGGACCACACGTAAAGGGTGGGGACGGTGATCGCGCCCACGTCGGTGAGTGAATTGGGCTCGGTGGCTCGGTACCAATTGAGCGCCCCGGTCAGGGCTCCGGGTTCGAGCATGGCAGCCACGAACCGCCGCACCTCGTCGGTGTCGGAGGAGAGGCCGCTGGCGTCGAACATGGCCCGCAGTCCCGCACCCGAGCCGTCCTCGCCCAGCAGGGCGCGCTCGGCCACCCCGCCCTCGGCGCGGAACACCTCGATGTACGAGGACCGCTGGCGTTGGTCCTCGTCACCTCCACCGTCACCTACACCGTCACGACCGGCGTCATGACCGGCGCCACCGCCGAAGGCGGCGGCGAAGGCACGGGGATGGGGCACCGACACGGCCGTGAGGGTGCGCACCCGGTCGGGGTGGCGGCCGGCCACCACCCAAGCCACCATCGCACCCCAGTCGTGGCCGACCAGATCGAAGCGGTCCAAGCCGAAGTGGTCCGCCACGGCGAGGACGTCGGCCACGAGCTCACCGATGCGGTAGTCGTCCACAGCGGGGGGCCGGGCCTTGGGCGAGTACCCCCGCTGGTCGAAGGCAAGGCCGCGGTGTCCCGCGCCGGCGACGGCCTCGAGCTGGTGGTGCCACGAGAACGAGGTCTGGGGAAACCCGTGGAGGAACAGCACGGGGCGACCGTCGCCGGGCCCGACCTCGACGGCGTCGAACGTGAACCCCCGGGCCGAGACCTCGAGCTCGGTCATGTCGGGGGCGCGATGCTCAAGAGGCAGCAGGCGCCACGGCCAGCATGGATCGCCAGGCCGAGAGCCGGCCCCGCACCTCGGTCGGGGTCAGTCGCAGGGTGTCCTCGGAGACGGCCCCGACGATGGTGCGCAGCTGCTGGTAGTGGTGCTCGGCGGCCTGGAACAGCGGGGCGCGCCACGCCACGAGATCCTCGGGCGACTCACCCAGGAAGCCGAAGAGCACCAGGGCCAGCTCGATGTCCTTGGCCACCGGGGCCCGGCCGAACAGCGCGGCGCGCCGGCTCCCCACGGCTGCGCAGGCCACCAGCGCGTCCTCGGCCGTAATGCCTTGGGTGAGCTCGAGGCGGTCCTCGAACTGAGTGTGGGCGAGCAGCAGTGCGTAACCCTGGTCGGGGCCGGGCACCCCCAGCTCCGCGCCCCGCAGCTGCTCGGGCCCCCGCAGATCCGCCACGCGCCCGGCGCGCCAGTCACGCGGGGTACCCAGGCGGTACGAGGGACGGACCTGGTCGGTCTCGACGATCGGCACGAAGTTGGGCTGGGTCATCGGAGGCTGCGCTGCTCCTGCTCGGCGTGGAGCAGACCGTAGACGATCGAGTCGAAAAGGGCCTGCCAGGAGGCCTCGATGATGTTCTCGGAGACCCCGATGGTGGTCCACACGCGCTCCCCGTCGCTGGTGTCGATGAGGACGCGGGTGACGGCCCCGGTCCCCTTGCCGGTGTCGAGGACCCGCACGCGGTAGTCCACGAGATGGACGGCGGAGAGCTTGGGGAAGTGCGCACCGATGGCTTGGCGCAGGGCCGAGTCCAGGGCGTTGATGGGGCCGTTGCCCTCGGCGGTGGCGACCACCCGCTCGTCACCCACCCGGATCCGGACGGTGGCCTCGGTGATGTGGCGCCCGGTGTGTTCGGCGCGCCCGGCACGCCCGCCGCCGTCGGCGCCGCCGAGGGTGTCGGCGTGGTCGTTGATGACCCGGAAGGACTCGACCTCGAAGAAGTTGGGCTCCCAGCCCGTGGCCTTGCGCAGGAGGAGCTCGAGCGATCCGTCGGCGACCTCGAAGTGGTACCCGCGGTACTCGAGGTCCTTCAAGGTGTCGAGCACGCCAGACAGCGCGTGGGAGTCCAGTTCCAGGCCCAGCTCCTGGGCCTTCAAGGCCAGGGTGGACTTGCCGGCCAGCTCGGAGACCACGAAGCGGGTCCCGTTGCCGACCGAGTCGGGGGGGACGTGCTCGTAGGCGTCGCGGCGGCGGGCGATGGCACTGGTGTGGAGGCCGGCCTTGTGGGCGAAGGCGGCCGAGCCGACGTAGGGCTGTTGGGGGTTGGGGGCCACGTTGACGAGCTCGGCGATGTGGTGCGACACGGGCGTGATCCGCTCCAACCGATCCTCGGGGATGGTGCGGACGTGGAGCTTGAGCGACAGGTTGGGGATCGCCGCGGAGAGATCCGCGTTGCCGGTCCGCTCCCCGTAGCCGTTGACACAGCCCTGGACGTGGGTGGCGCCGGCCCGGACCCCGGCGATGGAGTTGGCCACGGCGCACCCCGAGTCGTTGTGGAAGTGCACCCCCACCTGGCACTCGAAATCCGACACCACGCCGGCCACGATGTGCTCCACGTCATGGGGAAGGGTGCCACCGTTGGTGTCGCACAACACGATGGCCTCGGCCCCCGCCTCCTCGGCGGCGCGCACCACGCGCAGGGTGAAGTCGGGGTCGTCGCGGAACCCGTCGAAGAAGTGCTCGGCGTCGAAGAAGACCCGGAGGTCGTGCTCCCGGAGGAAATTCACCGAGTCGGCCGCCATGGCGACTGCTTCGTCGAGGGTGGTGCGCAACGCCTCGGTCACATGGACCTTCGAGGCCTTGGCCACGATGCACACGGCCTCGGTGTTGGCCTTCACGAGCTGGCGCAGCACCTCGTCGTCCTCGGCCCGGACCCCGGCGCGACGGGTGGACCCGAAGGCGACGAGGGTGGCGCTGGACAGGCGGAGCTCGGCCGGGGCCCGGGCAAAGAACTCCTCGTCCTTGTGATTGGCACCGGGCCAGCCGCCTTCGATGAAGGTGACGCCGAGATGGTCGAGCTGCTCGGCCACGCGCAGCTTGTCATCGACGGTGAGCGACAGGCCCTCCTGCTGCGATCCGTCGCGCAGGGTGGTGTCGAAGATGTCCACGGCCTCGGGCAGCGCGGGCAGGTCGAAGCCGTGGCTGTCTGAGTTGTGGGTGTGGCTGTGCGATCCGTGGGTGGGGCCGGCCCGGCCCGCACTCTGGCGGCGCTTGACGACCTTGCTGCGGTCGGCGCCGGGGTCACTCGACATGTTCGAGCCAGTCCTTGTAGCGGTCGACCTCGCCCCGGACGGTGGCGAAGTAGGTGCCCTGGATGTGCTTGGTCACGGGCCCGGGGCGCCCGGTGCCCACGGTGCGGTCGTCCACCTCGCGGATGGGGACCACCTCGGCCGCGGTGCCGGTGAGGAAGGCTTCGTCGGCGGTGTACAGGTCGGTGCGGATCAGGGTCTCGCACACGTAGTCGTAGCCCAGGTCGGTGGCGATGGTGCGCACCGAGTCCTGGGTGATGCCGGCCAGGGCGCCGGACTCCGAGGTCGGCGGTGTGACGACGGTGCGACCTCTGACGACGAAGATGTTCTCGCCCGTGCACTCCGACACGCGACCGTCGGGCGCGAGCAGGACGGCTTCGTCGTACCCGGCCTTGAGGGCCTCGACCTTGGCCAAGGACGAGTTCACGTACATCCCAGTCCCCTTGGCCGCCGTGGGCACGGCGTTGGGGTCGTGGCGCTGCCACGTGGACACCTTGAGGCGGATGCCGTTGGCCACCCCCTCGTCGCCGAGGTAGGTGCCCCAGGGCCACGCCGCGATAGCCACGCTCACGGGGCACGGCAGGGGGTTGAGGCCCATCTCGCCGTAGCCGAGGTACACGATGGGGCGGAGATAGCACCCGTCGTCGAGCCCGTTCACCCGCACCACTTCTTTGCTGGCCGCGATGAGCTCGGCGGGCGAGTACGGCACGTCGATCATGAACACCTTGGCCGAGGTGAAGAGCCGGTTGATGTGATCGGTCAGCCGGAAGACGGCGACGCCACGGCTGGTGGGGTAGGCGCGGATGCCCTCGAAGACACCGGACCCGTAGTGCAGGGAGTGCGTGAGCACGTGGACGCGCGCCTTGTCCCAGTCGACGAGCTCGCCGTCGAGCCAGATCTTCTCGGTCGGTGTGATGGGCACGGGGTCAGAGCCTTTCTGCAATGGCGTCGCCGACGGCAACGGTGGAGGGAGCGTCAGAGCCGGACGACCGTGACGGTTGTTCGGTCAGATACGAGGTGACGGCCTTGGTGACGCGCTCCGCCGCGTCGGCCTGGCCGAGATGGTCGAGCATGAGCGCGGCCGAGCGCACGGCCGCCACCGGGTTGGCTGTGCCGGTGCCGGCGATGTCATGGGCGGCACCGTGCACGGGCTCGAACAACGAGGGCCCCGTGCGCGCCGGGTTCAGGTTGGCCGAGGCCGCGAACCCGATCCCCCCCGCCACGGCGCCGGCCAGATCGGTGAGGATGTCCCCGAAGAGGTTGTCGGTGACGATGACGTCGTAGCGCTCAGCACGCTCGACGAGGTAGATGCAGGCCGCGTCCACGTGGTTGTAGTCGCGGCTCACCCCGGGGTACTGGGGGGCCACCTCGTCCACCACCCGTTGCCACAGGTCTCCCGAGTAGGTGAGGACGTTGGTCTTGTGCACCAGGGTGAGGTGATGGCTTGCACGCCGTGAGGCGAGCTCGAAGGCGAAGCGGACACATCGCTCGACGCCCATGCGAGTGTTGACCGAGCCCTGGGTGGCCACCTCGTAGGGGGTGTTGCGGCGGAGGAACCCGCCCTCGCCGGCGTAGGTGCCCTCGGTGTTCTCACGGATGACGACGAAGTCGCAGTCCGGCGAGGGGGCTCCGGCGAGTCCGACAAAGGGCCGGAGGTTCACATAGAGGTCCAGCTCGAAGCGCAGCCGCAGGAGCAGGCCCCGCTCCAACAGGCCCGAAGGGACGTCGGTGGACCCCACGGGCGGCCCCACCGCCCCCAGGAGGATGGCATCGAACGAGCGCAGCTCCTCGAGGGTGGCGTCGGGGAGGACCTCCCCTGTACGCAGGTAATGGGCGGCACCGAGCTCGAAGGTGGTGGTGTCGAGGGTCACGCCGGCGGCGGCCACGACCTTGAGGGCCTCGGCCAGCACCTCGGGGCCGATGCCGTCGCCGCCGATCACGGCCACTGTGGGGGTCTTGGTGGTGCTCATCTCGTTGTGGACTGCCTATCGGCTCGGTGGTGGGGGGACCGCCCTGGAAAATGAAAAACCGCCCACAATGTGGACGGTCGGGGAGGCGCACACCAGTCGGGTGTGCGCCTATTCGATGACGATTACGGGTGCGCTCGGAGAACCCATCGGAGAACCAGTCTCCCGCGACCGGCCGCGCCCGTCAACCACACCCGCCCTGGCCCGGGCCGGTCGGGGCCCTTCCGGAGCCATCGGGCCGGCCCGACCGAGCCGGTACCCTTGGGGAGCGTGAGCGACAACGAATCCACCAGCCTGACCCAGGCCACCTATGACCGCCTGCAGGCTGAGCTCGAGGATCTGACGACCCGGGGCCGGGTCGAGATCGCGCGGGCCATCGAGGCGGCCCGGGCCCTGGGTGACCTGTCGGAGAACGGCGACTACCACGCCGCCAAGGACACCCAGGGGAAGATGGAGTCCCGGATCCGGCGGCTCCAGCACACCCTGGGCCACGCCGTCATCGTGGACGACGCCGCCGTGGGCAGCTCCGAGACGGTGGAGGCCGGATCGGTGGTGGCCATCCGCTACGAGGGCGACGAGGAGATCGAGCGGTTCCTGGTGGGCTCGATCGAGGAGCGCCACGACGAGCTCAACGTCGTGTCCCCCAGGTCCCCCTTGGGCCAGGCGCTGCTGGGCAAGTCCTCGGGTGCCGTGGTGGAGTACGAGGCCCCCGGGGGCACCCTGCGCGTCGAGATCGTCCAGATCGGCAGCTGATCCGATGAGCACCGCCTCCAAGACCAACACCGCCTCCAAGACGGGCACCGCCCCCAAGACCGGCACCGCCCCCAAGACCCTCAGCGACAAGGTGTGGGAACGGCACCTCGTCCATCAGGCCGAGGGTGAGCCCGATCTCCTGTTCATCGACCTGCACCTGGTGCACGAGGTCACGTCGCCCCAGGCCTTCGACGGGCTGCGGCTCGAAGGCCGCACGGTGCGACACCCCGAGCTCACGGTGGCCACCGCGGACCACAACGTCCCCACCACCGACATCGACAAGCCCGTGGCCGACCCGGTGTCGGCCCGGCAGCTCGAGGTGCTGTCGGCCAACTGCGCCGAGTTCGGGATCACGTGCTACCCGATGGGTCATGCCAATCAGGGCATCGTCCACATCATCGGCCCCGAGCTGGGTCTGTCGCAGCCGGGGATGACCATCGTGTGCGGCGACAGCCACACATCCACCCACGGAGCCTTCGGCGCGCTGGCGTTCGGCATCGGCACCTCCGAGGTCGAGCACGTCCTCGCCACCCAGACCCTCCTCCAGGTGCGACTGTCCACCATGGCCGTCGAGGTCGAGGGGGACGCGCCTCCCGGGGTCACCGCCAAGGACATCGTGCTGGCCATCATCGGGCGCATCGGCACCAGCGGGGGCATGGGCCATGTCATCGAGTACCGCGGGGAGGCCGTCCGGGCCCTGTCGATGGAGGGCCGGATGACGATGTGCAACATGTCCATAGAGGCCGGCGCCCGGGCGGGGATGATCGCCCCCGACGACACGACGTTCGAGTACCTGCAGGGCCGTCCCCACGCGCCCACGGGCAGGCTGTGGGAGCGCGCCCTCGAGGACTGGCGAAGCCTGGCCACCGACGAGGGTGCGGACTTCGACAAGACGGTGACGATTGATGCGACCGCCATCCGGCCCCATGTCACCTGGGGCACCAACCCCGCGCAGGTAGTCCCCATCGATGCCGAGGTCCCGGACCCGTCGAGCTTCGCCGACCCCGCCGAGCGCGAGGCGGCGGCCCGGGCGCTGCAGTACATGGGCCTCACGGCGGGGACGCCCCTGCGCGAGGTGACGGTGGACACGGTGTTCATCGGGTCGTGCACCAACTCGCGTATCGAGGACCTCCGGGCCGCGGCGGCCGTGCTCGAAGGAGGTCGCCGGGTGCGCGCTGGCATGCGGGCCCTGGTCGTCCCCGGCTCGCATCCGGTGAAGGCCCAGGCCGAGGCGGAGGGGCTCGACAAGGTCTTCGTGGCGGCGGGCTTCGAGTGGCGCGAGCCGGGATGTTCGATGTGCCTGGCCATGAACCCCGACAAGCTGGCGGTGGGCGAACGGTGTGCGTCGACCTCGAACCGGAACTTCGAGGGTCGCCAGGGCCGGGGGGGGCGCACCCACCTGGTCTCCCCCGCCGTGGCGGCGGCCACCGCCGTGGCCGGGCACTTCGCCACACCCGGGGACCTGGCGTGAAACCCGTCACCGTGGTCACCGGGCGCGCCGTTCCCCTGGACCGCTCCGACGTGGACACCGACCAGATCATCCCGTCGGACTGGCTCAAACGCGTCGAGCGCACCGGGTTCGGCGCCGGGCTGTTCTCGGAGTGGCGCGATGACCGCGACTTCGTCCTGAACCAGCCGCAGTACGCGGGCGCCACCATCCTGGTGGCGGGCCCCAACTTCGGTACGGGCTCGTCCCGGGAGCACGCCGTGTGGGCGTTGCTGGACTACGGGTTCGAGGCGGTGGTGTCCCCGCGCTTCGCCGACATCTTCCGCAACAACTGCACGAAGCAGGGACTGCTTCCGGTAGAGGTGGAGCCGACTCTGGGCCGGTCCCTGCTCGACGCCGTGGCGGCCGACCCGGCCCTGGAGCTCACCATCGACGTGGCCCGGGGCACGGTGGAAGCACCAGCGCTGGGGATGACGGGGTCGTTCCCCCTCGACGAGTTCACGCGCGACCGGCTCCTGCACGGCTGGGACGACATCGGGCTGACCCTGCGCTACAGGGACGACATCACGGCCTACGAGGGACAGCGCGCCCCCTGGCTGCCCACCGTCGAGGGAGCAGGCTGAGGGTCTCGTCCCGCGGGCCCGACGAGCCCCGTGCTCGCGCTCGCGCTCGCACCTTGGCATAGCGTCTGCCCGCGGCGAGCGACTCCGTCGCGTCGAACGACAAAGGAGACACCATGCTGAAGGACTTCAAGGCGTTCATCTTGCGGGGCAACGTGGTGGACCTGGCCGTGGCCGTGGTCATCGGCGCCGCCTTCGGCGCGGTGGTGACGTCGTTCGTGAAGAACCTGCTCACCCCGATTGTTGCTATCCCGGGAAAGTACTCCTTTGCCAACCTGACCTTCACGGTGAGGCACAGTGTCTTCTACTACGGCCGGTTCCTGAACGATCTGATCGCGTTCGTGTTGCTGGCGGCGGCGGTCTTCTTCTTCGTGGTCAAGCCGATCAACGCTCTGGCCGAGCGGCGCAAGAAGGGACAAGAAGCAGAGCCCGGGACGCGGGACTGTCCCGAGTGCCTGAGCGAGATCCCCGAACTGGCCCGTCGGTGCGCCTTCTGCACGGCCGAGGTCGCGCCGGCCGCGTAGCGCTCAGGGTCCGATCTCGGTTTCGCGCTGGTCGTTGCGGGACCGGATGCGCACCAACCGGTTGACCGCGGCCAGATAGGCGCGCGCCGATGCCTCGACCACGTCGGTGGACACACCTCGACCCGAGACCTTGAGTCCGCCGTCCTCGAGTTGCACCACGACGTCCCCGAGGGCGTCGACGCCCCCGGTCACCGAGGACACGTTGAACCCAATGAGCCGAGACTCCACCTTGGTGGCGGAGCGGATGGCGGTGCAGGCAGCGTCAATCATGCCGTTGCCCTCGGCGGTGGCTTCCACCTTGTCCCCTGACCGGCTCACCACGACCCGGGCCCGGGGCATGCCGACGGTGCCGCCGGCCACCTCGAGGGCCTCGAGGTGGAAGCCCTCCACCAGGTCCTGGCCGAGCTCCTCGGCCACGATGGCCTCGAGGTCGGCCTCGGTGATCTCGACCTTGCGGTCGGCAAGCTCCTTGAAACGGGCGAAGGCCTGGTTGAGGCCGTCCCCCTGGACGCGGATCCCCATCTTCTCCAAGGTGCTGGCGAAGGCGTGGCGCCCCGAGTGCTTGCCCATGACGATCTGCCGACCGACCTGTCCCACGCTGGCGGCGTCGATGATCTCGTAGGTGGAACGGTCGGCGAGGACCCCGTGCTGGTGGATGCCGGACTCGTGGGCGAAGGCATTGCGGCCCACCACGGCCTTGTTGTACTGCACGGGGTAGCCGGTCAGCCGGGCCACGAGCCGCGAGGCGCGGGCCAGCTCCTCGGTGCGCACCGTGGTGGTGACGCCGGGGAACTGGTCGGAACGGATCCGCAGGGCCATGACCACTTCCTCCAGCGCGGCGTTCCCGGCGCGCTCGCCCAGGCCGTTCACACACACCTCGACCTGACGCGCCCCGGCCTGGACCCCGGCTAGGGTGTTCGCCGTAGCCAGCCCGAGGTCGTTGTGACAGTGGGTAGACAGCACGTAGTCGCCGGGGACCTCCTTACGGATGTGTTGGAGCAGCGCTCCGAAGTCCCAGGGGATGCCGTAGCCGACGGTGTCGGGGATGTTGAGGGTGGTGGCCCCGGCCTCCACCGAGGCGCGCAGCACCTCGAGCATGAAGTCCAGAGGGGTGCGGGTCGCATCCTGGGGGCTGAACTCCACGTCGTGGGTGTGCTCCCGGGCGCGAGCGACCCCGCCACGAGTCTCGGCCAGCACCTGGGCCTCGTTCATCTTGAGCATGTGCTCCATGTGCTGGGGGCTCGTCGAGATGAACACGTGGATGCGGGCCCGGGCCGCGTCGCGCACCGCCTCCCAACAGCGGTCGACGTCGGAACGCTGGGTGCGCGACAGACCGCAGATGGCCGGGGCGTTCGGGCCGTTGCCGACGGACTGGGCGATCGCCTGGACGGCTTCGAAGTCCCCCTGGCTGGCCACGGGGAAGCCGCCCTCGATGTAGTCGACTCCCGCCCGGGCCAATTGCTCGGCGATCTCGAGCTTCTCGGCGACGTCGAGGGAGATGCCGGGCGACTGCTCACCGTCACGCAGGGTCGTGTCGAACACGACGAGATGCCCCGGGTCCGCCGCGCTGGGGGTCGCTGTCCCGGCGGAGGTGCTGGACGACTTCGGGGCTCGTGTGGCTCCGGGCTTCTCGCTCATCGGATGTCCTCGCTCTCGTGTTCTGGGTGCTCGGTGTTCTGGGTGCTCGGTGCTGGTGGTTCTTCCTGGGTGTTCCGGGTGTGCTCCACGCCCACGCCGAGGGTTGTCGGGCCAAGAAGAAACCCCCTGGCCATCAGGCACAGGGGGCGGGCTCGGCGAGCGCGATGTGGCGCTCGCCGTCAGGTAAGGAGCAGGTTCGTGGTGAAGGGGGGCCGACGCATGACAGGTTCCATGCTGACAAAGCAGAGCCCTCAGGTCAAGCACACCCACCCCGGCGGCGATCTACGCTCCCCGACGTGAGACGCATGATGCGAGTTCTGGGCTGGTCGGTCGTCGTGGTGGGCGCAGCGGCCGCAGTGGCGGTGGTGGGACGGGCGGTGCTCGGCAAGGTTGCCGGGGAACCCGGCACACCCCCACCCCAGCGCGGCAGCTTCGACAATTGGCCGACGGTGCCGCCCGCCCCAGGTCGACTCGTGCCCAACGGCTCTCACGTTCCCACCGGGAGCTGACGCTCGGGGAACTGAGCCGGGAGTTGACTCTCCCGGGAACTCGAACGGGGCTGGCGTCGTCAAAGAGGGCGCCGGGTCAGACAGAGCCGGTCGGAAGACCCTGCCGTGGTGGGGTCGTTGTTCGAGGAGGCTCCCGTGTTGCATGCGCCCAGGAAGATCGCCGTCACCGTCGTCGCCCTCGTGATGCTGGTGGGCGCGGCGGCGCTCGGCCGTCACATCATCTCCGGAGCGAGGGCGGCGAGCTCAGCGTCGACCGCTGCATCGAAGGCTGCGCCAAACACCGTTTCGAACGCCGCCGGTACGCCATCGGGCGCCCATGCGGGCAACGGGGTGATCCGGTCCTCGTCGGGCGCGCCGACGAAGCAAACGCTCGGAGGGACAGCACAGGCTCCCGCCACGAGCGAGACGCTTCCGCCCGTCCCTGTCTATGCGATCACGCCCCAGATCGTGCGGACAGCCACGATCGACCTGCGGGTGGGAAAGGACACGCTCAGTTCGGCATTGACCGACATCGCCACCATGGCGGGCACCGAGGGTGGGTTCGTGGAGAGCTCCTCGATGCAGGGGGGGACGGCGCATCAAGCACCGCTGTCGGGCACCATCGTCTTCCACGTCCTGAACGCGGACTTCGGCCAGGCCATGGCGGCGCTGTCGGGATACGGCAAGGTCGCGAACCAGGCCATCCAGGGAAAGGACGTCACCAACCAGGTCTCCACCAACGCCGCCTCGATCCAGATACTCCAAGACCAAGTCAACCTCCTGCAAGGAAAACTCGCTCAGGCCACCGACATCGACACGTTCCTGCAGATCCAGAACCAGCTCTTCCCCGTGGAGGAGCGACTGCAGCAGCTCCAGAACCAGCAGTCGGTGCTCACGAACTCCGCCGCCCTGGCCACGATCACCGCCAACCTCTCGACCCCCGACGCGGCGCTGGTCTCCTCGCCTCCGGCCCGGACCGGTGCCAACGCCGCCACGGTGGGATGGCGTTACTTGCGACACAATTCACTGGCCGTCCTGGACGGTCTCGCTGTCGGCGGCGGGTGGGCCCTCCCCGTGGTGGTGCTCCTGGCCCTCGTCTGGCTCGCCGGCACGCGGTCAATCCGGCTTGACGGTGAGCGTCGGATCGCACGGGTCAATCACCGAGAGGTCCATCACAGAGAGCCGCCGGTCACAGAGAGCCGCCGGTCACAGAGGGACGACGATTACAGAGACGTCGTGGCGACGACTTTGCATCCGTGCAGGGCGGTGGCGACCACAAGGGACCCTGCCGCCTTGCCCGTGACAGGACCGTTGGCGTCGGGCGCAAAGACGTAGACGAGGGTCGGTGTGGTCTTGAACGCGGCGATGGCGAGAAGGTGGACGAGCCGTGCGGATCCGGCGACGCTCATGGCCGACGACAGGCACCGTTCGAATTGGCTCGGGGTTCCGATCGAGCCCGGACCCGCCGTGTCGGTGGTGTTGGCCTGGGATGTGGCGCTCGAGGCCGCCTGGCCATAGGGGGCCGGCACAGAGAAGTCGTTGGGTCGGATCGCCGCGACACGGGATCGCAACTCACCGGTGGAGCCCACCGTGCCCAGGTCGTAGACCGTGGCGGTGGCGCTCCCCGACGGTCCCGTGGTTCCCGAAGCTTGGGCATTGTGGACCGCTCCCGCAGGTTGGCGCACGGCCTTGGCCGCTGTCGACTCCGCACTCCCGGATATGCCGTGGTCGGCCAGGGCCAGCGGGACGCCGATGGCCACCGCCAGTACCAGCACTGCGGCGGCCGCTCCCACGAGTACCTGGGGACGCCGTCTGGGGATCAAAATCGGCGCGTCGCGCGTGTCGGGCGTGTCGCGCGCACCGTCCTCTGCAGCGGCCCGCAGGATCCTGTCGATGGATGCGGCGCGCCCGTGGGGAGCCGTCGGTGCCATTGGTGCCCGCAGACGGGCGCGCACGGCCTCGAGGGTGGCCAGGCGCCGGCGACACGGCGCACAGCGGGCCAGGTGTTCGTGCCACGCCGACGCCGTCGTCTCGTCGATCACCGCCGCGGGGCGGTCGAGATGTGACGACAGCTGCTCGTCTGTCAAGTGGCCGTCGGTCAGGTGGCCGCCGGTGAGATGCCCGTCCGTCATTGGGTGCGTTCTTCTTCCTGTTGCATCGCAGTGGTTCTGACGTCGGGTGCGGCGGAAAAGTTCCCGGCCGCGGGCTCTGTGACGTCCCATGTGGCCGCCAGCGCCGATCGGGCCCGGGCGATACGCGAACGCACCGTTCCGACCGGCACACCCAGGATGTCGGCGATCTCGTCGTAGGGAAGATCGCAGACGTCGCGCAACACTACGGCGGTGCGGAACTCGAGGGGCAGCGAGGCGAGGGCTCGATCGATGTCGATGCGGGCGGCCACAACGTCGGCAGGGTCACGGCCGCCGCCGACACGCCCGGCCCTGTCACCACTGACACCCGTACCCGCACCACCTCCGGCATGGTCGGCGATCTCGGCCACGTCGGTGGCGAAACCGGTGACGGGGCGTCGACGGCGGCGACGGAGCTCGTCGAGGCAGGTGTTGGTGGCGATGCGGTAGAGCCAGGTGCCGAAGGCGCTGCGCCCGTCGAAGCGGCCCAGGGCCTTGAGCGCCGCGACGAAGGCGTCCTGGGTGGCGTCGAGGGCGTCGGCGTCGTTGCCGAGCATCCGGCAACACAGGGCGTGCACGCGGTCGTAATGGGATGCGACCAGGGACTCGAGCGCATCGCGGTCTCCCGCCCGAGCCGCATCGAGAACCTCCTGGTCTCGGTTCCGGGACGGGTCGCTCCGGAACGGGTCACTCCGGGGCTGGTCGCGGTGGTCGTCGATGCCCGAGAGGCTAACCCGCCGTGCTCAAGGAGCGAGCTTGGACCCCGGCGACGGCGTCACACGCAGGTGATGCGGTGGATATCGAGAATGCCGTCTGTCGCCTGCAGCGTGGCGAAGGCGTCGTCGGGGATGGCGCGGTCGGTGGAGAGGACCATGAGGGCGGTGCCCTCGGTGGTGCGAGAGGGGTCGACGTTCATGGAGGAGATCGACACACCGGCCTCCCCCAGCGCCACGCCCACCACGCCGATCATCCCGGGACGGTCGTCGTTGCGCACGATGAGCATGTGCTCGGCCGGGGGGACCTCGACGGTGTGGTCGTCGACGAGGACGATGCGGGCCTCGGATCGGGTGCCGGTGAGTGTCCCGGCTATCGAGTGCTCGGGTGATCGCAGGGTGATCAGGTTCACGTAGTCGCGCGCCGTGGCGGTGGACGCCTCGCGTACCTCGAGCCCCCGCTCCGCGGCCAGTTGGGGCGCGTTCACGTAGGAGACGGGCTCCTCGGTGCCGGCGGAGAAGATTCCCTTGAGCACCGCCAGGGTCAGGATCGAGGTGTTGGAACCGGCCAGTCCGCCCTGGTACTCCACCTCGAGGCGCTCGGGAAGCCCGTCGTTGAGACAGGCGAAGCAGCGGCCCAGCTGTTCGGCCAGGCGGAGGAAGGGACGGACGGTCTCCGACACCTCGCTGGCGGCGACGTTCACGGCAAAGGGCACGAAGTCACCGGCCAGGGCCAGGTTGACCTGCTCGGCGATGGTGACGCCCGCCTTGTCCTGGGCCTCGGCCGTGGACGCGCCCAGATGGGGGGTGGCCACCACGGTGGAGAACTCGAACAGCGGCGAATCGGTGCAGGGCTCGGTGGCGAAGACGTCGAAGGCGGCGCCCTCTACCCGACCCGAGCGCAGGGCGTCGGCGAGTGCCTGTTCGTCGACGATCCCACCGCGCGCCGCGTTCACGATGCGGATGCCGGGCTTGGCCTTGGCCAGGAGCTCGGCGCCGATGAGCCCCGCCGTCTCCGCCGTCTTGGGCAGATGGATGGTGAGAAAGTCGGACTCGGCCACGAGCTCGTCGAGCGAAAGCATCTCCACTCCCATGTGCCGCGCCCGGTCGGGCGAGACATAGGGGTCGTAGGCGCACAGGCGCATGCCAAAGGCGAGCGCCCGTTGAGCCACCAGGGCGCCGATCCGTCCCAGCCCGATCACGCCCAGCGTCTTGCCGTGGAGCTCGACGCCCTCCCACTTCGAGCGTTCCCACTTCCCGGCCATGAGCGCGGCGTGGGCCTGGGGTACGTTGCGCGCCTGGGCCAGGAGCAGGGCCATGGCGTGCTCGGCCGCCGACAGCACGTTGGACTCGGGCGCGTTCACCACCATCACGCCGCGCCGCGTGGCCGCTTCCACGTCGACGTTGTCGAGCCCGATGCCGGCACGTCCCACCACGGCGAGGTCGGTCCCCGCTTCGAGAACCTCGGCGGTGACCTGGGTGGCCGAGCGGACGATCAGGGCGTGCGCCCCCACGATGGCGCCGAGCAGCGCCGGGGGGTCGAGGTCGAGCTGGACATCGGCTTGATGGCCGGCATCGGCCAGCGCCTTGAGACCACGCTCGGCCAGCTTTTCTGTGATGAGTACCCGTGCCATGTGGTTGGTCGTCCCTACTCGGCTCTATTACTCGGCTCTATTACTCGGCTCTATTACTCCGCGGTGGCGAAGAGCTTGTCGAGGCGCGACACGCCCTCGACGATGGCGTCGTCACCCAGCGCGTAGGAGAGGCGCAGGTAGCCCTCAGCGCCGAAGGCCTCACCGGGGACCACGGCCACCTGTGCTTCCTCGATCGCCACCGCGGCGACGTCGGCCGACGAGGACACCAGCCGGCCCGCCAGCTTGCGGCCCAGCAGCCCCTTGACCGACGGGAAGGCGTAGAAGGCGCCCTCGGGCTCGACACAGGTCACCCCGTGGCAGTCGTTGAGCATGGTGTGGATGGTCCGGCGGCGACGGTCGAAGGCGGCGCGCATCTCCCCCACGGCCACCAGGTCGCCTTCGAGGGCGGCCAGCGCGGCACGCTGGGACACGTTGGAGACATTCGAGGTGGCGTGCGACTGCAGGTTGGAGGCGGCGGCCACCACGTCGGGGGGGCCGATCAACCAACCGACGCGCCAGCCCGTCATGGCGTAGGTCTTGGCCACGCCGTTGATCACGATGCAGCGGTCGACGAGCTCGGGTACCGCCACGGGCATGGAGGAGAAGGCGCTGGCGCCGTAGACGAGGTGCTCGTAGATCTCGTCGGTGACCACCCACAGGCCGCGCCCCGCGACCCACTGCCCGATGCGGGCCACCTCGTCGGGCGTACTGACCGCACCGGTGGGGTTGTTGGGAGACACGAACAGCAGCACCTTGGTGGCCGGGGTCACGGCCGCCTCAAGGGCTTCGACGGTCAGGTGGAACCCGGTGGACTCGGTGGTGGGGACCACGACGGGGACCCCACCGGCTAGGGCGATGACCTCGGGGTAGGTGGTCCAGTACGGGGCGGGCACGAGCACTTCGTCGCCGGGGTCCAGCACCGTGGCGAACGCCTGGTACACCGCTTGTTTGGCGCCGTTGGTCACCAGGACCTGGGAGCCGGTGACCTGGTAGCCCGAGTCGCGCCCCGTCTTGGCCGCGATGGCCTCGCGCAACGGGGCGATCCCGGCGGTAGGCGTGTAGTGGTGGTTGACGGGGTCGTAACAGGCGGCCACGGCGGCCTCCACGATGTGGGCGGGCGTGGGGAAGTCGGGCTCCCCGGCACCGAACCCGATGACGTCGGCTCCCGCCGCGGCCAGTGCCTTGGCCTTGGCGTCGACGGCCAGGGTGGCCGAAGGGGACACCGCCGCGACCCGGGCGGAGATGCGTGGCCGGGGGTACGCGCCGGCGCTGTCGGTGGCGGTTTCTCCAGGGGTCGCCATGGCTGCCATGCTTGCACACGTGACGAACACCTCCTCCACGGGCAAAGCACACAGCTCCGACATCCGCATCCCCGACGCCTTGAAGCCGTCGGACGGGCGCTTCGGGAGCGGTCCCTCGAAGGTCCGCCCCGAGCAGGTCGCCGCGCTGGTGGCGACGGGGTCGGGGTATCTCGGCACCAGTCACCGCCAGAGCACGGTCAGGTCGGTGGTGGGCCGCCTGCGCAGCGGGCTGGGCGAGCTGTTCTCGCTCCCCGACGGCTACGAGGTGGTGCTGGGCAACGGGGGCACCACGTGCTTCTGGGACATCGCCACCTTCTGCCTCATCGAACACCGCAGCCAACACCTGTCCTTCGGCGAGTTCTCGTCCAAGTTCGCGGCGGCGGCGGTCGCCGCGCCGCACCTCGAGGACCCCCAGGTCATCGAGTCCGCGCCGGGAACCCACCCCGAGGCCGTGGCCGTGGCCGACGTGGACCTGTACGCGCTCACCCACAACGAGACCTCCACGGGCGTGGCCATGGAGATCCGCCGACCGGCCGCCACGACCACACCCGGGCAATTGGTCGCCGTGGACGGCACCTCGGCGGCGGGCGGGCTGCGGGTCGATGCCAGGGAGTTCGACGCCTACTACTTCGCCCCCCAGAAGTGCTTCGCCTCCGACGGGGGCCTGTGGGTGGCCCTGCTCTCGCCCGCGGCCCTCGACCGGGTGGCCCGGATCGGCGGCCAGGGGTCGGGCCCGGCCCGCTGGGTCCCGGCCTTCCTCGACCTCGGCATCGCCATCGACAATTCCACCAAGGACCAGACCTACAACACCCCGGCGCTGGCCACGCTGCTGCTGTTCGCCGAGCAGGTCGAGTGGATGCTCGCCGGGGGTGGCCTGGACTGGAGCGCGGGCCGCTGCGACCGGTCGGCCGAGATCCTCTACACCTGGGCCGAGCAGTCGGACTTCGCCACGCCCTTCGTGGGCAAGCCCTCCGAGCGCAGCCACGTGGTGGGCACCGTCGACTTCGTGGACGCCGTGGACGCCGCCGCGGTGGCCAAGGTCCTGCGGGCCAACGGCATCGTGGACACCGAGCCCTACCGCAAGCTGGGCCGCAACCAGCTGCGCATCGCCATGTTCCCGGCCATCGATCCCGAGGACGTGGCCGCGTTGTGCGCGTGCATCAACCACGTGGTGGGGGCCCTGGCGTCCTGACCCCGGGCGCCGATGGGACTGCACACTGTGTCACTCAGGTGGCGGGGTCACTCAGGTGGCGGGACTCACCGAGGACATGTTGAAGTCGGCCACCCGCAGGGGGGGCATGGCGGTGCGGTTCATCCACTCCCCCCATTCGCGCGACAGGGCACGCTGGGAGGCACCGGACTCGGTGGTGCGGGCCAGGACGTCGAGTGGGCTCTCGTTGAAGCGGAAGTTGTTCACCGCCCCCACCACCTCGCCGTGCTCGACGAGGTAGACGCCGTCGCGGGTGAGGCCGGTGAGCAGCAGGGTCACGGGGTCGACTTCCCGGATGTACCACAAGCAGGTGAGCAGCAGCCCCCGCTCGGTGCCGGCGATCATGTCGTCGAGCGATGCGGTGGCGCCGGGCAGGGTCAGCACGAGGTTGCCCACGGGCGGGGAGGGCTCGACCCCCGATCGGGCCGCGGCGGCCCGGTGGTACTGCAGGCGCCGCAACCGGCCCCCCTCGATCCAGCCGGTGGCGCCGACGGGCAGCCCGTTGTCGAACACCGACACGTCGGTCCCCGAGGCGCTGGTCACGAGGAAGGGTGAGGACTCGAGGCCCGGCGCCCGCGGGTCGCCGCGCAGCTCGAAGGGCAGCGGGCACAGGGCCTCTCCCACTTTGGTGCCCCCGCCGGGAGCCGAGAAGGGGCTGCGACCCTCCTCGGCGTCGCGCCCGGACATGGACTGCGACATGGCCACCATGAGATCGGCGGCGGCATCGGGGGGCAGGAGCACTTCGTAGCGACCGGCGGGAAGGTCGACGTGGCGCTGCGCCCAATCCAGGCGCCGGTCCAGGCGGGCCCCGAAGGCGCGGACGTCGATGTCGTCGAAGGCGGCGGTGCCCGCTCCGGACCACACCGAGCGGGCGCCGTCGGCGCTGCGGGCCACGAGCTCCATGGTGCCGGCGGGCTGGACGTGGCGGCGACGGATCCCGGTGCTGGTCCCGAGGTAGACGGTCTCCACGCTGTGGGTGGCGAACCCCGCCAACCGGTTGCCGGCCGCCCGGGCTCGGGCGAACTCGTCCCCCAGGCCGGCGATGACCCCACCCAGCACGGCGGGTGAGGTGGGCACGGGGGGCTCGTCGAACTCGGCCCCGCTCTCCGGTCCGGGCTCGAGGAGAGGGGCGGCGTCGTCGGCGGGGGTGGCGTCGGCCGCCTCGGCTTCGCTGGCGCGCACCAGGTCGGTCACCTCGACCTCGCCGCTCCCACTGGCCACCCCCACCGCCAGCCGGGCGAACCCGGCACTGCCGTCGCTCCCCACGGCCCGGAAGCTGACGACGGCCACCCGCCGGTCGCGCCGGACCCCGTTGGTGGTGGTGGTGTTGTTGGCGAAGCGCACCTCGGCCTGGCTGACCTCCTCGACGATCACCACGCAGCCCTGGGCGGTACTGGCCGCCAAGGCCCGCTCGACGACCTCCTGGGGAGTGCCGAGCAGCCGATCGACGCCGCTCACCGCCACGACCCGCTCACCGCCATGCCCCGCTCACCGCGAGGCCCCGTCACCGCGATGCCCCGCTCACCGCGAGGCCTCGGACCGGGCGTTCAAGACGTTGATGCCTCGGAACAGTGCGCTGGGGCACCCGTGGCTGACCGGGGCCACCTGTCCGGGCTGGCCCTTGCCGCAGTTGAAGGCACCCCCGAGCACGTAGGTGGCGCGCCCCCCGACGGCCTCGAGGGACCGCCAGAACTCGGTGGTCTGGGCCTGGTAGGCGACGTCTTTGACCTGTCCCCGGAGCCGGCCGTCCTCGATGCGGTAGAAGCGCTGGCCGGTGAACTGGAAGTTGTAGCGCTGCATGTCGATGGACCAGCTCTTGTCGCCCACCACGTAGATGCCGCGGTCCACGCCGGAGATGAGCTCCGGGGTGCTGGGACCGGGCCCGGGGGCGGGCTGCAGCGACACGTTGGCCATGCGCTGGATGGGCACGTGCAGGGGGGAGTCGGCGAAGGCGCACCCGTTGGAGCGGGCGAAACCGTTCTCCGCCGCCATGCGCCGGTCGAGCTGGTACCCCACCAGCACCCCGTCGCGGACGATGTCGAAGGACTGGGCTTCGACCCCTTCGTCGTCGTAGCCCACCGAGGCCAGGCCGTGGGGGGTGGTGCGGTCCCCCACCACGTGCATCACGGGGGAGCCGTAGCGCAGGGTGCCGAGCTGGTCGAAGGTGGCGAAGGAGGTGCCGGCATAGGCGGCCTCGTATCCCAGGGCCCGGTCGAGCTCGGTGGCATGGCCCACGGACTCGTGGATGGTGAGCCACAGGTTGGAGGGGTCGATGACCAGGTCGTAGGTCCCCGCCTCCACCGAGGGCGAGGCCACCTTCTCGGCCAGCAGGGAGGGGAGGGCCTCGAGCTCGGCGTCCCAGTCCCAACCCCGGCCCCCGGTGGTGTACTCCCAGCCCCGGCCCACCGGGGGGGCCAGGGTGCGCATGGACTCGAAGGATCCCGACCCGGAGTCCACGGCCACGGCTTCCACCACGGGGTAGATCCGCACCCGCCTCTGGGTGGTGACGGTGCCCGACAGATCGGCGTAGTGCTTGTCCTCCACCACCGCCAGGACTCGGGCCGAGACATGGTCCACCGATCCCGAGGCCAGGAGCCGGGCGCTCCAGTCCTCTAAGAGGGCCACCTTGTCGGCGCCCGACACCGTGGTGGGGTCCACCTCGTAGGGCGAGGTCCACCGGACCTGGCCGTGGGCGGGCTCCTCGGCGATCTCCACGCGGGTCCCGAGCGCGGAGGAGGTCGCCGCCGCCAGGCCGGCGGCATCGTCGGCGAGGCGGGCGGCGGCCCCGGCGTTGAGCTCGACGGTCGCCGCGAACCCGAAGGACCCGTCGCGCACGACGTGGAGCCCCACCCCGATCTCGGTGTCGTCCACCGTGGTCTCGACGTGCCCGTCGCGCAGGGCCACGAACTGCGACCGGATGCGCTCCACCCTGACCTCGGCGTGGCTACAGCCCAGCGCCGCGGCCCGCTCGAGCGCGGCGGACCGCACCTCTTCGAGGGCCAAGCCCTCCAGACCGGACAGGACGTCGGGAATCTCAGCCGCCCGACACGTCCTGGACGCGCTTCTTGCCGGCACTGATGAAGGGCATCATGGCGCGCAGCTCGGCCCCCACCTTCTCGATGGGATGGTTGGCGCCCGCGGCGCGCAGCTCCTCGAAGTGCTTGCGCCCGGCCCGGTTCTCGGCGATCCACTCCCGGGCGAAGGCACCGGACTTGATGTCGTCGAGGATCTGGGCCATGGCGGCGCGCACGTGGTCGTCGATGATGCGGGGTCCCCGGGTGACGTCGCCGTACTCGGCGGTGTCGGAGATGGAGTAGCGCATCCCGGCGATGCCCCCCTCGTACATGAGGTCCACGATGAGCTTGAGCTCGTGCAGGCACTCGAAGTAGGCGGACTCGGGCTGATATCCCGCGCCCACCAGGGTCTCGTACCCGGCCTGCACCAGAGCGGTGAGCCCCCCGCACAGCACCACCTGCTCCCCGAAGAGGTCGGTCTCGGTCTCCTCCTCGAAGGTGGTGTCGAGGACCCCGGCACGCGTGGCGCCCAGGGCATAGGCGTAGGAGAGCGCCAGGTCGTGCGCCTTGCCCGAGGCGTCCTGGGCCACGGCCACGAGCGAGGGGACGCCCCCGCCCTCGGTGTAGGTGCGGCGCACCAGGTGCCCGGGCCCCTTGGGGGCCACCATGGCGACGTCGACGCCCGGTGGGGGCACGATCTGCTCGAAGCGGATGTTGAAGCCGTGGGCGAAGAACAGGGCGTCGCCCTGGCGCAGGGAGGGCGCGATGTCGGACTCGTACACCGACGCCTGCTCGGTGTCGGGCAGGAGCATCATGATGAGGTCGGCCTCCGCCGCGGCCTCGGCCACCGACAGCACCCGCAGGCCGGCCTCCTCGGCCTTGGCCTTGGACTTGGACCCGTCGCGCAGCCCCACACGCACGTCCACCCCCGACTCCGCCAGGTTCAGGGCGTGGGCGTGGCCCTGCGATCCGTAGCCGATCACGGCCACCTTGCGGCCCTGGATGAGACTCGCGTCGGCGTCGGACTCGTAGTACAGCTTGGCCATCTCAGCCTGCCTCTCCCTGGGGGTGTGTGCTCAGGTCGGTGTCGGAACGGACACCGGCGACAGCTTAGGCAGGGCCACCAGGCCCGTCCGCTGGAGCTCGGTGATGCCGAAGGGCCGGAGGAGCTCTTCGAATTCGTCGATGCGCCCGGGGGTGCCCGCCAACATCACGGTCACCTGGTCGGTGGTCTCGTCCACGATGGAAGCGTCGAAGGCGTGCACGACATCGGCCAGCGGGGCGGGCCCGGAGGCGGGGGCCCGGTTTCCGGTGGCGAGGGTGACCAGCAGCAGCTCGCGCTCCACGGCTTCGTGGGGGGCGAGCTCGGTGATCGAGACCACGTTCACGAGCTTGTCGAGCTGCTTCATGATCTGCTCCAGGGGAGCCGACTCCACGTCCACCACGATGGTGATGCGGCTGAAGCGGACGTCGTCGGTGGGGGCCACGGCCAAGGAGAAGATGTTGAACCCCCGCCGGCTGAACAGCGAGGCCACGCGGGCCAGGACGCCGGCTTTGTTCTCCACCATGGCCGTCACGATGTGGTGCCGGGGGGTGCCGGCCGTGCCGGTGCCGGTCGTGTGGGTCCCGGAGATGGGGGGGCCGGGCACGTGGCTGCCGGCGGGGCTCATCGTCCCCCCTCGCCCGCCGAGGGGCCCACGATGATGTCGTCGTTGGAGGCGCCGGCGGGGACCATGGGATAGACCTTCTCGAAGGCGTCGGTGCGGAAGTCGATGACCACGGGGCGGTCGTCGATCCCGTTGGCCTTCTCGATGGCGGGAGCCACCTCCTCTGCCGACTCCACCTTGAGCCCCACACAGCCCATGGCCTCGGCCCACTTCACGTAGTCGGGAAGGTCGGGCGAGAGGTACACCTCGGAGTACCGCTCCGCGTAGAAGAGCTCCTGCCACTGGCGCACCATGCCCAGATAGGCGTTGTTGAGGATGGCCACCTTGATGGGGATGCGCTCGGCCGAGGCGGTGACGAGCTCCTGGGCGGTCATCTGGAAACAGCCGTCCCCGTCGATGGCCCACACCATCTTGTCGGGCCGGCCCACCTTGGCCCCCACGGCGGCGGGGACGGCGAAGCCCATGGTGCCCGCGCCGCCGGAGTTGACCCAGGTGTAGGGGTTGTCGAACTTCCAGTACTGCGAGGCCCACATCTGGTGCTGGCCCACGCCCGCCACCACGATGGTGTCGTCGGGGGTGGCGTCGCGCAGGGTCTCCACCACGAACTGGGGCTTGAGGGCTCCCCCGTCCTCCTGGTCGTAGGCGAGGGGGAACTCCTCCTGCCAGGAACGCACCTGGGCGATCCAGGGGGCGAGGTCGGGCCTCGCACTCGCCACCGAGCCCGCCGCCACCGAGCCGCCGCCACCGACGGACTCCCCACCACTCACGGACTCCTCACCCCTCACCGAGGTGCCGGCGACAGGGCCGAGTCCCAAGGCCTCCAGAGCCCGGAGCATCACCTCGATGACGCTGCGACAGTCCCCGGCCACGGCGACGTCGGGGCGCCGGACCTTGCCCAGCTCCGCCGCGTCGATGTCGACGTGGATGACCTTGGCGTCGGGGGCGAAGGCGCTGATCTTGCCCGTGACGCGGTCGTCGAAGCGGCTCCCCAGGGCGATGAGGAGGTCGGCGCGCTGCAGGGCGGTGACGGCGGTGTAGTTCCCGTGCATGCCGGGCATGCCCAGGCACAGGGGGTGACGGTCGGGAAAAGCGCCGCGGGCCATGAGGGTGGTGACGACGGGGATGCCGGTGCGCTCGGCCAGCTCGCGCAGCACCTCGGCGGCCCGGGCTTTGAGGATGCCGCCCCCGGCGTAGATGACGGGGCGCTCGGCCTGCAGGATCAGCTCGGCGGCCTGGCGGATGAGCGCGGGGTCGCCCTCGGTCTGGGGCTTGTAGCCGGGCAGGTCGAGCTCGTCGATCGAGGCGGGCCAGTACCAGTCCATCATGGCGTTGGAGACGTCCTTGGGGACGTCGATGAGCACGGGGCCGGGGCGACCGGTGGTGGCCACGTGGAAGGCCTCGGCCACCACCCGGGGCAGGTCCTGGGCATCGGTGACGAGCCAGTTGTGCTTGGTGATGTCCATGGTCACCCCGGTGATGGGGCACTCCTGGAAGGCGTCGGTGCCGATGGCGGTGGTGGGCACCTGGCCCGTGATGACCACGATGGGGATCGAGTCCATCATGGCGTCGGCCAGGGGGGTCACGATGTTGGTGGCCCCGGGCCCGGACGTGACCATGGCCACACCGGGACGCCCGGTCACGTGGGCGTAGCCCTCGGCCATGTGCCCGGCCCCCTGCTCGTGGCGGACCAGGACGTGGCGGATGGAGGAGTCGAGGATGGGGTCGTAGACGGGGAGGATGGCACCCCCGGGAAGACCGAAGATGACCTCCACGTGCTGCATCTCGAGGCTCTTGATGAGGGCCTGGGCCCCTGTCAGTCGCATGGTGTTCTCTCTCTCACGGGGATGGGGCTCACGGGGGATGGGAGCCTGGCTGGTGGAAGGGACGGGTCGGTGAAGGTGCCTGCACCGGTGCTGGGCACGCCTGCGCCCGGGGGATCCGTAGCCGGAAAATGAAACGACCTCCCGTGGGGGAGGTCGCAAGGCGCACGGAACCGCGGTCGCGGCGACGTGCGCTACCGGAGAACTACGAGAAGGCGGTTGGTCGTGAAGGTCTCTCCGGTCATGGTCCGGACAGTCTTGCACGCGTCAGAGCGCGCGGCAACCCCTACCGGCGCACGGAATGGGCACAGGACAGTGGCCCCCATAGGGTGGTGCGCCATGGACGAGCTCACCGCCCGTCGCGCCAAGTCGTTCGGGCCGGTCGCCGCCACCTACGACAGGGTCCGACCCGGATATCCCCCCGACGGGGTGTCGTGGCTGCTCGAGGAAGCCGCTGCGGCGGGCATCGCCCGGGCGCGGCGCCGGCGGGTACTGGACCTGGGGGCGGGGACGGGCGCGCTCACCCGGGACCTGGTGGCCCGTGGGCTGGACGTGGTGGCGGTGGAGCCCGACCCCCACATGCGGGCCGTGCTGGAGACCCGGGTGGGGCGCGCCGAGGTGCGGGCCGGGAGCGCCGAGGACCTGCCCGTCGAGGACGGGGACGTGGACGTGGTGATCGGGGCCCAGATGTGGCACTGGGTGGACACCGGGCGGGCCGCCGCCGAGGTGGCCCGGGTCCTTCGTCCGGGGGGCACACTGGGGCTGTTGTGGAACCTGCGCGACGAGCGGGTGCCCTGGATGGCGGAGTTGGGATCGGTGTTCGGGGGCGACGACGTGCATCACCGGCACGCCGCCGATGTGACCCTGCCGGCGGGGGCGCCCTTCACGGCCACCGCGGCGCGCGACTTCCGGTGGTCCCAGGAGCTGGCCCCCCGCGACATCGTGGACCTGGTGGCCACCCGCAGCCAGGTGCAGGTGCTCCCCGACGACGAGCGGGCCGCGGTGCTGGCCCGGGTGGGGGACTTCGTGGCCAGCCATCCCGCCGTGGCGGGACGGGGCCGCATCGTGGTCCCCTACGTCACGAGCTGCTGGCGGGCCACCCGCACCTGATCCAACACGTCGCACGCGGCGCCGGCGCGGCCCGGCCCGGCCGGCGCGCTCAGGGCTCGGTGACGGCCCCGCGCTCGGCCCCGGTGACCAGCCGTGCGTACTTGGCCAGGACCCCGGTGGTGTAGCGGGGCTCGGGGAGCTTCCACTGCCCGCGCCGGCGGGCCAGCTCGGCGTCGTCGACGACGAGGTCGATGGTCTTTGTGGCCACGTCGATGACGATGCGGTCGCCGTCGGCCACGAAGGCGATGGGCCCGCCGTCCACGGCCTCGGGCGCCACGTGGCCCACGCAGAACCCGTGGCTGCCGCCCGAGAACCGCCCGTCGGTCACCAGCGCGCAGTCACCCCCGCGGCCCGCTCCCTTCATGGCCCCGGTCACGGCCAGCATCTCGCGCATCCCGGGCCCGCCCTTGGGGCCCTCGTAGCGGATCACCACGACGGTGCCGGGCTCGATCTTCCCGGCCAGGATGACCTCGAGGGCGCCCTGCTCCCCGTCGAAGACCCGGGCCGTGCCGTCGAAGCGGGTGGTGTCGATGCCGGCCACCTTGACCACGCCCCCGTTGGGGGCCATCGAACCGCGCAGCACGGCGATGCCCCCGCCGGCGTGGATGGGGGCGGACAGGGGGTGGACGACGTGGCCGTCGGGAGCGGGCGGGTCGAGGGCGGCCAGGTTCTCGGCCACCGTGCGGCCCGTGACGGTGAGGCAGTCCCCGTGCAGGAGGCCGGCGTCGAGGAGCTCCCGCATCACCATGGGGACGCCCCCCACCCGGTCCACGTCCACCATGTGGTACTTCCCGTGCGGCTTGGTGTCGGCGATGTGGGGCACCCGGGCGGCCACCCGGTTGAAGTCGTCGAGGGCCAGCTCCACGCGCGCCTCGTGGGCGATGGCCAGGAGATGGAGCACGGCGTTGGTAGAGCCCCCCAGGGCCATCACCACGGCGATGGCGTTCTCGAAGGCTTCCTTGGTCATGATGTCGCGGGGCCGGATGTCGCGGGCCAGCAGCTCGATGACGGCGCGGCCGGACTCGAAGGCGAAGTCCTGACGGCGGGGGTCGACGGCCGAGGGCGAGGCGGAGCCGGGGAGGGACATGCCGATGGCCTCGCCCACCGAGGCCATGGTGTTGGCGGTGAACATCCCCGCGCAGGACCCCGCCGTGGGACAGGCGTGGTGCTCGATGAGCGACAGCTCCTCGTCCGACAGTGACCCCGTGGCATGGGCCCCCACGGCCTCGAACACACTGACGATGTCGAGGGCCTCGTCGTCGGGCCGTCCCGGGATCCTGCCGGGCAGGATGGACCCCCCGTAGAGGAACACCGAGGGCAGGTTGACACGGGCCGCGGCCATGAGCATGCCGGGCAGGGACTTGTCGCACCCGGCGAACGTGAGCAGGGCGTCGAAGCGCTCGGCGTGCATCATGGTCTCGATGGAGTCGGCGATGACCTCGCGCGACACCAGCGAGGCCCGCATGCCCTCGTGGCCCATGGAGATCCCGTCGGAGACGGCGATGGTGACGAACTCGATGGGGAACCCCCCGGCCTGGCGCACGCCCTCCTTGGAGCGCTTGGCCAGCCGGTCGAGCGGCATGTTGCACGGGGTGACCTCGTTCCACGACGAGGCCACACCCACCTGGGGCTTGGTCCAGTCGTCGTCGGTCATGCCGATGGCCCGCAGCATGGCCCGGGCCGGGGCGCGGGTGGGCCCGTCGGTCACCTCGAAGCTGCGGATCTTCATGCCGTGGGTGTTTTCGAGGTCCATGGGGCCCAAGGTTAGGGCCGGGGGGAGCCGCCCTGTTCCGGTGCTCCGGTGCCGGGCGCGTCGGTGCTCGCCACGGGTTCGGTCCCGCGCCCCAACGCCCGGGCGGCGTCCACGTCGATGACGGCATCGGAGGCGAGGCCCTCGCGCACCACCGCGGCGAGCCCGGCGTCGAGGGCGTCCAGCCCGATCTGCACGTGCTGGCCATGCACGTCTTCGAATACCAGACCGCCCGTTCCTCCGAATCCCCCTGGACCCCCGACTCCATTGGGACCACCGAAGCGAAAGCCGAAGCCCCGAAGTCCGCCGCCGCCGAAGGGGCCCTGCTCGCCCAGTCGCACGGCTCGGACCTGCCCGAGGTCGATGACACGCCACCGGCCGAGGAACCGCACGGCGATCCGACCGGGGCCCGCCACCACCGCGGCGCGCAGGCCCACCCCCACGGTGAGCACGAGGCCCGCCAGGGGAAGGGCGCCGAACAGACACCCGATGACGCTCCACGCCACGGGATGGCCGAAGGCCCACACGAAGAACAAGGTGATGACGAACACCACCGCCAGCATGGCCAGGCAGATCTTGGCCACCCAACCCAGCGCGGCGCGTACCAGCGGCGAACGCCGCAGCCGCCACACCGTGTCAGGACCGCTTGTCACACCCACGACACCAGGCTATGGCCCGGGACCGACGGTCGTGCCTTCACCCGGATTCGAAATCCGGTGGTGGCTGCCATTGCCACTTCCCCGGGCCGCCTCCCAGACCGAAGCCCCGGTAGGTCTTCATGGCATGGTGGAAATGGCACAACCGGGCCAGGTTGGCCAGGGTCGTGGCACCGCCGTCGGCATAAACGGTCTGCCAATGGTCGATCTCGAGTCCCATGGCCACGTCACACCCGGGCACCACGCAGATGGGATCACGCTCTTCGATGGCGATCCGGACGTGGGCGGACAGGGTGGGCCCTGTCCCAGGTCAGGACCCAGGAGCACACCTTCATCGAATCGGGGAACAACGTTCGCTCAATTCAAGGGGAGCGTTGGAGTCAAGGGGGGCGTTCGAGGTGTCGATGGCAGGGTGTGAAACTGTGTTTGAGGAAACGTCACCTCAGAGAATGCCGGAATCGCTCGCGGTACGCTCGCTCCCCCGGCGACCAGGGCTCCATGTTGCTCGAAGTGCTGATTGCCTTCTCGCTCTTCGCCGTCGTCATCCTGGCCACCGGCACCGGGACCTTCTTCACGACAGCGGCAGCGTCGAGCGCCCAACAGCGCTCGGTTGCCTACGCGCTCGTCTCCGCTGACATCGCCAACCTGACGGCTCTCCCCTTCGCCGACCTGACAGCAGGGCTCAACCCCACCGTGGACTCGCTGGCGGGCGACCCCAACATCCAGACTGTCGGCGCCACCTACCTCTTACGGCTCACCGGAGCGACCCTGGCCACCACGAACGCCAACACCTCCGAGAGCCCGCTCGTCCCGCACATCACCACGACCACGAATGGCATCGCCTACAAGGTCGCCACGTACCCTCAACTGATCTCCTCCGGCACTGTGACCGTGGTCGTCGTGGTGACATGGCATTCCGCGCTGGGCGGCACCGGTCAGGTCGTGGGCCAGACACAGCTGGCCGCACCATGACACGGTTCCTGACACCACGACGGCGCCTCCAACGGAGACTGCGGCGCGATGCCGACGGGTTCACCCTCATCGAGCTCGCCATCGCCCTGTTGATCACCATGATGCTCTTGACCATCGTCCCCAGCGCCATCGCGGCCGTGTCGGACGCCAATTCCTACGCCCGAGGAACGACGGCGGGCTCCGTCCAGGCGAGGACGGCGATTCAGGACCTGCAATACCGGGTGCAGTCCGCCGCCCAGATCTGCCTGCCGACCCAATTGACCACCGTAGGCCCGACCGTCGGTGCCGGTTTCGCCGTCCGAGTGCAAACGCAAGCATTCGGCAAATCCCTGTGGGACCAATGGATGTTGAACACCACCACGCACCAGCTCCAGGAGCAGGAATGGTCGACGACCTGGACCACCGGGAATGCCGTGCCTTCCTGGAACACCATTGCCACGGCCATCGTGAACTCGTCGACAGCACCGTTCGCCCTCCCAACGGTGGCCACAGGCTCACCACAGACCCTTTCCGTCGACTTCCAGGTGTCCGAGAGCTACGGGAACAGGACCCAGATTGCCGAACTCAAGACGTCCATCGCAGCGTTCAGTACGCCGTACACCTCTAATCCCCCGGTGGCGTGCGCCACCGCCCCCACCCAGGAGAGCTGGACATGACGCAGCCCGGTATCCAATCTCGCCGGGACGATCGTGGGGGCGTGATCATCCTCGTCCTCGTGCTTGCGATGCTCTTGATGGGCATCCTGGCGGTGGCCATCAGCACCAGCGACTACGCGGGCACGCTGTCGACGCGCTACGGCGGCACCTCCCAGGCCTCGCTCGCGGCGCAGAGCGGGCTGGCGGTCGAGCTCAGCGCCATGCGCGCCGTCTCGGTCTACACCAGTCTCCCCTGCGGCTCTTTTAACGGCGCGTTGACCGCCACCGGCGCCACGTCCTCGTACTCGGGGACGGTGACGTACTACCCGTCGGGATCCAACCCCAGCGCCCTGACCTGCAGTGGATCGACGCTCGGGGGGAGCACGGCGCCGGCGACGGCAACCATCTTGTCCACGGGCTCGGCTCCCCAGGGTTCGGCCGCCCGCATGGAGGAGCAGATCGCCATCGCCACCACGAGCACGCCCGCCCAGGCCCTCGGGTACGCGCTGTTCACGACGAATGCCCTGAACCTCACGGGCGCCGCGACGCTGAACAACTCCGGTGCCAACACCGCCAACGTCTACTCGGGCGGCACGCTGACGTGCGGGACCGGTGACGTCGTTCCCGGCGCCATCACGACCTATGGGACGGTGAACTTCACCGGATCCTGCACCATCGCCGGGCTCACCGCCTCGGGTCCGGTGACGCTCGGGAACAGTGCCACGGTCAACGGCAACCTCACCTCCTACGGGGGGCCGATCGCCATGAGCGGAGCCACCAAGGTCAGCGGGACCGCCACCGAGACCAATGGCGCCATCAACCTGTCGGGCTCGGGGAGGATCGCGGGGAACGCCCTGGCGTCGGGGGCCATCTCCGTCGGCTCGGGCACCATCGGCGGAACCCAGACGCCCAACGACGCCGCCCTCCTGTCACAGACCATGCCGGCCGCCGTGAGCTTCCCCGTGCTCAATCCGAGCGTGGCCACCTGGCAGGGTCAGGGCTGGAACGTGGTGCAGGTGCCCGGAACGATCAACGGTGTCGCCCAAACCTGTGCCACCTACTTCCAGAGCAACAGCAGTGGGGCGGCCGACCCGTTCCAGACCGACATCGCCGCGCTCGGGACGAAGACGGTCTTCTACGCACCCACGTGCAATCCTTCCTACAGCAGAACACAAACATTCAGTTTCAGCGCCGACACCATCCTCGAAGTCCAGTCGCTCACCACCGTGGGCTCCGACACCTACCAGTCGACCTCGGCGACCCGCCACGACCTCTCGGTCCTGGCGAGCCCGGGGACGGCGTGCAGCACGGCCAACGTAGACGTGTCGTTCTCGAACTCGTCCAACTTCACGTCGAGCCTGAGCGTCTTCATCTATTCACCCGGGCAGGTCAGTTACGCCAACTCTCCTTCCATGACGGGCCAGATCGTCGCCTGCGGCGGCATCACCGGTTCTAACTCCTTCACGCTCACCTTTGATCCCTCGGCGTCAGGGGAGATTCCCGGCAGTTCGAGTGTCACGTCGCCGACGGTGTCGGTACTCACCAAGTTCGTCCCTTGATCCGACCGGATGGTCTCGCACAGGTCCCGGGCGAGTGTGTGAGAACCGAGCCATCGGGGTAGAGGCTCGGGGGCAGATCCGGGGAACTCCCATTTCCCCTTCCTCCCGGAGCCGCCCACACGGGGGGTTGGCGGCCGGGCGTGGGGATCACCCACCATGGTCCTGACGCCCACGCCGCCGTTGGGATGGGCGCCCCGGATCGGAACGTCGGGTCCGTCACCGGTGCGGGCACCTTCACCGACACGTCCCCCAAGGGGCGAGGCCCTCCGGCCCTCCTCAGCCGCGCAGGCGGCGGAGCTCGGCGGCGACGGCCTTGCCGTCGGCACGGTTGTTCGAGACTTGCATCACGTGCTTGGTGAAGAAGCCCCCCAGCTTGTCCTCCCCCGCCACGTAGCGCTGCCACTCGTCGGGGTGGGCGCCCACCACCTCGGCCACCACGGTCTCGAGCGACCCCGTGTCGAGGGCCTCGAAGCCGTGGCGCCGGGCGATCTCGGCCGGATCACCGGCGTGGTCGAGCATGTCGGTGAGGACCGTCTTGGCCTGCGTGGCGCTCAGCTTGCCGTCCTGCTCCATCCGCACCAGCGTCACGAACGCGCTCACGTCCAGCCCTCGCGCCTCCTCGGGACGGGCCGACGCTTCGTTCGAGGCGCGCGCCAACGCCAGAGCGCTCTGCACCCCCGCCGCGGCGGCCGCGGTCACCAGGCCGTCGAGGCCGTGCTCGACCACCGTGGCGATCTGCTCGGCGCGCGCATGGCTCAGCGGCTCGGGCCCCCACAGCGCGGCCAGCTTGGCGCGGCGCTCGGCGGGCATGGGCCCGATCGAGGCGGCCACCTCGGACTGCCACCGGGCGTCGGGCGCCACGGGCACCAGGTCGGGCTCGGGGAAGTAGCGGTAGTCGAAGGCCTCTTCCTTCGAGCGCAGGGCCACGGTGGTCCCTTGGTCCTCGTTCCAGTGCCGGGTCTGCTGCACCACCTTGTCGCCGGCCTCGAGCAACCCGATCTGCCGTTCGATCTCGTACTCGATGGCCCGGCCCAGCGACCGCAGCGAGTTCAGGTTCTTGATCTCACAGCGCGTGCCCAGCTCGACGGTGCCTGCACGGCGCACCGACACGTTGGCGTCGACGCGCATCGACCCCTCTTCCATTCGGCCGTCGGACGCGCCGGTGGCCACGAGAATGCCCCGCAGCTCCGAGGCATAGAGGCGCGCCTGGGTCGAGGACCGGATGTCGGGCGCAGACACGATCTCCACCAACGGCACCCCGGCCCGGTTGTAGTCGACCAGCAGATGATCGGCGTCGTGGATCCGCCCGCCCCCGCCGATGTGCGAGGTCTTGCCCGTGTCCTCTTCCATGTGCGCCCGCTCGATCCGCACCCGGCTGCTGTCGGGCAGCTCCAACCACCCGTTCACGTTGATGGGGGCGTCGTACTGGCTGACCTGATAGTCCTTGGGCATGTCGGGGTAGAAGTAGTTCTTGCGGTGGAAGATCGACGGCCGGACCTCACAGTTGAGGGCCAACCCGATCCGCATGGCGTACTCCACGGCCCGCACGTTGAGCACCGGGAGCGACCCCGGCAGGCCCAGGCACGTCGGGCACACATTGGTGTTGGGCTCGTCGCCGAAGGCGTTGCGGCACCCGCAGAACAACTTCGTCTCGGTGTTCAGCTCGCAGTGCACCTCGAGCCCCATCACCGGCTCCCACCCGGTGTTGGCAGCGGCGTCGGGGCTCATCAGGCGTGCACCCGGGGAGGAGCCAGAACTGGGGCCCGGCCCTCGAGGACGGCGGCCACCTGGAACATGACGGGCTCGCCCAGCGCCGGTGCGAGAACCTGGACCCCCACCGGCAAGCCGCTGTCGTCGGCCCCGAACGGGACGGTGATGGCGGGATGCCCGGCCAGGTTCGAGGGCACGGTGCACACGTCGGACAGGTACATGGACCAGGGATCGTCCACCTTGGCCCCGATGGCGAAGGCGGTGGTGGGCGTGGTCGCCCCCAGCAGCACGTCGAAACGCTGGTAGGCGAGGGCCAGCGCGTCAATGATGAGCGTCCGCACCTTCTGGGCCTGTCCGTAATAGGCGTCGTAGTACCCGGCCGACAACGCGTACGTGCCCAGCATGATCCGGCGCTTCACTTCGGGCCCGAACCCCGCGGCCCGTGTGGCCGCGTTCATGGCCTCGGCCGTGTCGGCCTCGACCCGCAGCCCGTAGCGCACCCCGTCATAGCGCGACAGGTTCGACGACGCCTCGGCCGGAGCCACGATGTAATACGCCGGCAGGCCGTGGCGGAGCTCGGGGATCGAGCACGCCTCGACATGCGCACCCGCGGCCGCCAGCGCCTCCGCCGCCTGGTCGACCCGGGCCCCCACCTCGGCGTCGACATCGTTGACCAGCTCGCTGACCACACCCACCCGCAACCCCTCGACCCCGTCGGCCAGGGCGGCAACGGTCCGGGGCACGGGCCGCTCCAGACACGTCGAGTCCATGAGGTCCTGGCCGCCGATGACGTCGAACAGGACCGCGCTTTCGGTCACCGTGGTCGTGAACGGGCCGATCTGGTCCAGCGAGCTGGCGAAGGCCACCAGCCCGTAGCGCGACACCGTCCCGTAGGTGGGCTTCATGCCCACCACCCCGCACAGCGCCGCGGGCTGGCGGATCGAGCCCCCGGTATCGGACCCCAGCGCCAGCGGGGCCAGCCCGGCCGCCACCGCCGCGGCGGAGCCGCCCGACGAGCCGCCCGGGACACGAGTCGGGTCATGGGGGTTGCGCGTGGGTCCGAAGGCGGAGTTCTCCGTGGACGACCCCATGGCGAACTCGTCGAGATTGGTCTTGCCGATCACGATGGCACCGGCGGCACGCAAACGCTGGACCACGGTGGCGTCATAGGGCGGGCACCACCCGTCGAGGATCCGCGACGAGCACGTGGTGGGGATGCCCCGAGTGCACATGTTGTCCTTGAGCGCCACCGGCACCCCGGCCAGGGGACCGGGATCCTCGCCCGCCGCCACCCGGCGGTCGATCACCTCGCCCTCGTGGCGCGCCGCGTCATGGAGCACGGTCACGAACGCGTGCAGCTCCCCGTCGAGAGCGTCGATGGCCGCCAGGTACCGGTCGACCACCTCCACCGCGGAGATCGACCCGGCCCGGACCTGGCGGGCGATGTCGAGCGCCGGGCTCGGCCGCGCCCCGGGCGCGGCCGACGTGGCCGACCCCGGGGGTCCCGTCACAGGGCCTCCCGACCAGTCACAGGGCCTCCCGACCAGTCACAGGGCCTCGGCCGGTCACTGGGCCTGGGCCGGTCACAGGGCCTCCCCCAGGATCCGGGGCACCCGGAACCGCCCGTCTTCCACCGCCGGCGCCTGGGCCAGCACCTCGGCCCGGTCGAGCGAGGGCCGCACCACGTCGGGGCGCGTCACGTTGCGCAGCGGCAGCGGGTGGGCGGTGGGCTCCACCCCGTCGGTGTCGAGGGCGGCGATCTCCGCCGCGTGGCCGATCACCGCCGCCAGCTGCACGGCGTACAGGTCGAGCTCGTCGTCGGTCAGGTCGATGCGCGCCAAGCGCGCCACGTAGGCGGCGTCGTCACGCGTGAGGCCTGACATCAGCCCGCCGTCCCTGCCACCATCCCGCCGGCGGCGTCCGGGTGCAACACGTCGTGGACAAACTCCACGGTCCGCGACTCCACCAGCCCGGCGTCGTAGTCGAGCGTGGCCACGTGATAGCTGCGCTCGAGCCACACGCGCTCGATGGGCCCCGACACCTTGTCCACGAGCACGTCGCCCGACGATGAAGGCACGACGTGGTCCTGGCGGCTCGACAGCACCAGCACGGGGCACGTGATGGCGTCGAGTCGCGCCGCCACCTCGTCGATCCCGGCGAACAAGCTCAGTGCCGCCGCGATGGGCGACCCCTGATAGGCGAGCTCCATTGAGCCTTCCCGGGCGATGTCCGATCCCACGCCGGGGGCCACCTCGGTCCCGCTGTCGAGAATGCCCTGCAGCACCTGGCGGAAACTGTCCGCGGGTGGGTCCACGAACGGATTCACCAGCGCCATTCCCACGATCTCGGGGTGGTGCTCCGCCAGCCAACAGGCGAGCGTCCCTCCCATCGACAGCGCCACCACCGCCACCGCGTCACAGCGCGCCGCCAAGGCCGTGTAGGCGGCTTCGGCGGCGGCGGCGTACTCGGACCATCGCGTGGGGACCATGTCCTCGATGGCCGTCCCGTGACCGGGCAGGAGCGGGAGCTCGACGGTGTATCCCTCGTCCGCCAGGGCCCGGGCCAGTGGCCGCATGGACTGGGGGTTGCCCGTGAAGCCGTGCAGGACCAGCACGCCCCGCGCGTCACCCTCGTGGGTGAAGGGCTCGGCACCGGGAAGGACAGGGGCGACCACGTCGAGATGCTAGGCGACGGACCGCACGTCCCTGGTCGGACGGGGTGGACAGCCTGCCGGGTATGGTGATTCCGCCCGATGCAGCGGCGACAGCGGCGAACAGCGAGGAGCACACCGACGATGGCCCAGTACGCCTTCCTGAGTGACGAGTGGGTAGACGAGGCGCGCAAGATCCGCCAGGAGTACGAAGGCCGCGCCGGGACGATGGCACATCAGATGAGGATGAACCTGGTCATCACCGACGTCCCTTTCGGCGACGGTCCCATCGATGCGCATCTCGACACCTCCGACGGCAGCCTGAAGCTCGACAAGGGCCACATCGACCCGGCCGATCTGAAGGTGACGTTGGAGTACTCCATCGCCAAGGCCATCCTCGTCGAAGGCAATCCCCAGGTCGGCATGCAGGCCTTCATGGCCGGCAAGGTCAAGGTCGAGGGCGACATGGCCAAGCTCATGATGCTTCAGGGGGCACCCCCCGACGAGAACGCCCAGGAGGTCGCCAAGCGGCTCCGGGAGATGACCGTTTAAGCAGGGTCGGGCTAAGCAGGGTCGGGCAGGACCACGGGCTGACGTTCGGTGCAGTCGAGGGCCTCGAGCGCGTCGACCGACGGCGACAGGTTCCGCGGGGTCGATCGCGACATGACCGCCCCCACCACGCCCAAGATCGCCACCGCCCCTCCCGCCAGATAGGCGACGTGGAAGGCGTGGAGGAGCGCGCCCGGCCCGTGGTGACCGCGCAGGACGGTGTCGTAGACCGTTTCCATCACCTGGATCCCGGCCACGGTGCCCAGTTGGTTCATGAGCTGTTGGGACGCGGCCGCCGTGCCGAGATCCTCGGGAGCGAACTCGTTGGACACTGTGGCCGACAACGACGGTGACGCCACACCGAGGCCCATCCCCGACAGTGCCAACGCGATCTCCACCAGGGCGAGGCCCGTGGAATGTCCGGCCAGCGCGAACACGCCCATGGACAACACCACCGCCGTCGTGCCCACTACGGCCAGGGAACGCTCTCCCACCCGCACGGCCAGATACCCGGCAAAGGGCGCGACGGTCGAGAACACGATGGGGCGGGGTAACGACAAGAAGCCCACCACCGATTGGTTGTGGCGGTATCCGAACGAGTACTCGAGGAGCAACGGTGTGAGGAAGAACCCACCGAGGTAGGCGAAGTTGGCGAAGCTCTGCGCCGCGATGGGGAAGACGAAGTTCCGCTTGTGCAGGTACGCCAGGGGGAAGATGGGATCCGAGGCGCGCCGCTCGGCGGCTCGGAACACCACACCGCACACCACCGACACGGCCAGCAGACCGAGCACGAGCGGGCTCGACAACCCCGAGTTGGGGAGGAAGGTGAGCGCCAGCAAGAAGGCGGCGACGCACGCTGCGATCGATGCCGCCCCCGCCCAGTCGAGATCCAATTCCTCCCACCGCACGTGGCGGCGGCCCGAGGCGCGCTTGGGGAGCACCGCCATGGCCAGCACCGACGCCAGCAACAGCAGGGGGACCTGGAGGAAGAACATCCACCGCCACCCGAAGAGCTGGATCACGGGCCCACCCAACGCCACCCCGATCACCGGGCCGCCGGCGCCCACGAGAGACCAGAAGCCGAGCGCCTTGACGCGATCGCCGTGGTCGAAGACCGACAACACCAGGGCCATGGAGGCGGCGCCGATGGAGGCCCCCACCATCCCGCCCAGGATGCGCGCCGCGATGAGCACCCCGATGTTCGGTGCCAGGGCGGACAGCGCCGCGGCCACGGTCTCGGCCATGATCCCGGCCATGAAGAGCCGGCGGTGGCCGAACAGGTCCCCGGCCTTGCCCACCAGCGGAGCCACCACGCCGTAGGCGAGCAGGGGCCCGGTCACGACCCAGGTGGTGGCGGCGAAGCTGGCGTGCAGGCTGTGCGACACCTCGGGCAGCGCCACCACGAACACCGTGAAGAGCAGGTTGGTGGCGAGCAGGCCCGACAGTGACACCCACAGGACCCACCACTGGTAGCGGGGACTGCGACGGGCCCGATCCCCCAACGGCTCGAGCCAGGCCCGCAGCCGCGACGTGTCCACCCCGGTGTCGGGAGTGTCACCACTGCCTGGTGTGGCGCGATTGTCAGGAGAGGTCGGACCGGAGGGGCACACAGCGGCCCCAGAGTACCGCCGGGCCCGAGCCGCCCCCGCCCCCGGACGCACCCGCCATGGCGCATGACGGGCGCGCCACCAGGCGCGTCAGTCGAAGAGACCCGGAAGTTCCTTGGCGAGCTCCTCGACGGTCCAGCGATCGTCCTTCTCGAGGGTCGTCGTCATGGTCCACGGCTGGAACACGCGCACCTGGCCGCCCTGGACGAAGAGCACGCGACCGGTGAGCGGACATCCTTCGGTGGCCAGGTACGCCACGAGGGGGGACACGTTGGCCGGGTTCCACACGTCGAACGCACCCGGGTCGCGTGGCGCCTTCACGATGTCGCCCAGCCCGGGCGTGGCCTCGGTCATCCGGGTGCGTGCCGCCGGTGCGATGGCATTCACCCGCACGCCGTAGCGGATGAGCTCCTGCGCGGCGATCACGGTGAAGGCGCCGATCCCCGCCTTGGCCGCGCCGTAGTTCGCCTGGCCGGGATTGCCGAGCAGTCCCGAGGTGGACGAGGTGTTGATCACCGAGGCGCTGACCTCGTGGCCTTGCTTGACCTGCTCGCGCCAGTACCCCGCCGCGTACCGGGTGGGCAGGAAGTGGCCCTTCAGGTGCACGTGGATGACCGAGTCCCAGTCCTCCTCGGACATGTTGACCAGCATCCGGTCCCGCAGGATCCCGGCGTTGTTGACCAGGACGTGCAGGGCACCGAAGGCCTCCACCGCCGAATTCACGAGTTTCTGCGCACCTTGGGGGGACGCGATGTCATCGGTGTTGGCCTGCGCCTCACCACCGAAGGCCCGGATCTCGTCCACCACCAGCTCGGCCGCGCTCCGGTCGTCGCCCGAGCCGTCGACGGCCCCCCCGAGGTCGTTCACCACCACTTTGGCGCCTTCGGCGGCGAACAACAGTGCGTGCTCACGGCCGAGGCCCCGCCCCGCACCCGTGATAATCGCCACTCGGCCTTCGAGCGCTCCCACGTGGTTCCCTCCTCAGATTCCCGGCGATCGGGCCGAAAACTCCCCGGCATCGCCACCTCGGAAAGCAGCCAACGTTGACAGGGCTGGTCGGAGGGGTCAAGCAGCGAACGGACCGGGGCGGGCCGCCCTGGGGTCAGCTGGCCCGGGCCACCACCAGGGAGTCGCGCCAGGGCTCGACCACGTGGCGGACCTCGGCGCGCTCGCCCGCCACCACCACGTACTCGAGATTCCGCAGGCGCCCCACCGACCCCACCCGCTCGCCGGCAGGGTTGTGGATCCCGATCCGGGCACCCACGTAGCGGTTGGAGGCGAACGCCAGCACCTCGACGTGCCCCCGGACGCGACACATCTCGACCAATTCGTCGAGGCCCATCCACGACTCGTCGTTGTACGACAGCACCAGGAGCCGGGCGCGTGTGTCCCGCACCACCTGTCGGAGGGCATCGGGCATGGTGCGACGGGAGTTGAAGGCGCTGCGTGGCCCATGTCGGATCTCGGTGCGCTTGCACGCCACCCCGTAGTGCTCGGGCGCGTCCCAGGCCACGATCGTTTCCCAGATGTGGTAGTTCGCTTCGTAGCGGTGCTGGTTGTAGGGCGGGTCGAGGTAGGCCAGGTCGAAGTGGCCGAGCCCGGCCACCACGGCACAGGCGTCGCCGCGCACGGCCCGGCCCGGACCGCCGAGCAGGACCGGCACCCGAAGCTCGAGGGGCCGGAACGACCGGTCGGCCCAGCGCTTCACATACGCCATCTGCACCCCGGTGGTGGAGTCCACGCGGTCGGCGGCCTCCAGAAGGCTCGTGAGCAACACGGGCTCGAGCCACGAGCCGGCGTACCTTCGCGCGATTTCGTCGCGCACGGCGTCGATGCGCGCCCCGTTGACCGGCTGGAAGAACCGTGAGCTCTCACAGAACGTCTCGGTCACGTACCCCGGAGCCCCGGGAACGGCATTGAGCTCGGCCACGGCCTGTTCGATCGCACAAAGATCGGCGGTGTCCCCGTCGGTCGCCACGTAGCACTGCGCCAGCACCGCGGCGCAGCGGGTGGAGTCGAGCGCGGTCACCTCCGCCCCCTCGAGCTTGAAGGCCTGGGCCACGCGCGTGGTGCCCGTGAACATGTCCAGCGCAGTGCGCGCCCGGGCCCGGCGAGCCAACGCACCCAGGACCGGCACCAGTCGACGCTTGGACCCCAGGTACTTGATCACGCCGCCCCGTCCGGGCCCGACGGACGCGAGGCGGCGAGCGCCAGGAGCGCGGCGACCTGGTCATCGCCCACCTGCGCGAAGTCCTCGTACCACTCGCTCAGTCCGAAGAACCGCGCTGTTGTCTCCACACAAGCCACGTCGTCGGCGACGTGACGCAACGCCTCCAGCGCCTCCGGGGGGGCAACGGGCACGCCCAGGACGACCCGTGCCGCGGCACGCCGGCGCATGACCTCGATGGCGGCGCGGGCGGTGAACCCCGTCGCCAGCCCGTCGTCGACGACGATGGCGGTGCGACCGGCCACGGACACCGGAGGGCGGTCCCCGCGATACACCGCCAGCCGGCGATCGAGCTCGAGTGTCTGTCGGGCGACGACGGCGTCGAGCACGTCCTCAGACACCTCGAGCTGGCGCACCAGGGCGTCGTTGACGAGTCGCACGCCGTCCTCGGCGATGGCCCCGAGGCCCAGCTCGGGCTGGCGGGGATGCCCCAGCTTGCGCACCACCACGACCTCCAAGGGCGCTCGGAGCACCGCCGCGACCTCGAAGGCCACGGGCACCCCGCCGCGCGCCATGCCCAGCACCACGGGCCGTTGGTTGTCTGGCTCGCCGATCCCGAAGGGCCGCGCCCGCGACAGGATCGCGGCGAGCTGCCGCCCCGCGTCACGGCGGTCGACGAAGGTCAATGCCCTACCGGCGCGGGGCGCCGACCCGGCGCATCCACCAGCCCGGGTCACGGGCATGGGCGTGGAAGTGATCGGGGATCTGGCGCATGACGGCGTCGACGGACCACGTCGCTGTCCCCAGGACCTCGTCGGCCACGCGCCCGAGCTGGACCATCATGTGCTCGCGGTCGGGCTCGGGGGGCTCGGTGCCGTGCGTCTTCCACACCACCATGGGCACGGCGCAGATCTCACAGTCGGCCACCCAACAGACGTCGTCCTCGTGGTACCACGTGGTGAGCCTGGCCGCCTCGCACAATTCGCAGCCGGCTCCGGCTCTGCCGATCATCCGGCGTCGTGGTTCGAGTGCCGACCAGGGCGACCAGGGCGAGCAGTCACGGTGCGCCCGCCTACTTGCTGAAGAGCGTGACGGTCGCCCCCGGGAGCACGGAGGTCCCGGCAGCCGGGCTGCTCAAGAAGACGTGGCCGCTCAGAGACCCGCCACCGCTGACCGGAGTCAGGCCCAGGGCCTGGAGGGCGGCGATGGCCTCGGACACGGTCATCCCGTACAAGTTCGAGGGGATCGTGACCGGTTGGGGACCCTGGGATATGACGATGTTCACCGTGCTCCCCTCGAGGGCGCTGCCCGTGGGGGCCCAGGTGATCACCAGACCATTGGGCACCGTCGAGCTGTACTGCGAGGTGCAGTTGGCGAGCAGGCTGACCGACTTGAGCGTGGTGGTGGCGCCGGTGCAGTTCTGCCCGGTGAGCGAGGGGATGGTCTCACTGGGCGGGCCCGACGACACCGTGACGGTGATCGTGGCCCCGTAGGTGGCGCTCGTCGGCGGCGTCCAGGCGATCACGGTGCCCTTGAGCACGGTCGTCGAGTTGATGTCGCTGCACGACGTGACGAAATGCGACTGCACAAGCAGGGCGGTGATGGCCGGGCAGTCACCGGTCACCGCCGCCAGGGTCGGGATCGGCACCGTGGGCAGACCCGATGACGTGACCACCGACACCGGGCTGCCCCGCTTCAACTTCCTTCCCGCCAGCGGCTTCTGGCTCAGGATCTGGCCCAGGGGCGCGGTGATCGAGGTCTGGTGGCCGACCACGGACACCACGAACCGGTCGTGGTGCAGCGTCACCTTGGCCTGGGAGACCGAGAGGCCCACGATGGACGGGAGCTTGTAGCTGGGGGTGAGGATGATCTTCGCCTTCTTGAGCGCCAGGGTGGTCCCCGCCCCGGCGAGCACCAGCACCACGATCAGGATGGCGGTGACCCAGGGCCACCGGCGCCGGCGCCGGCGCCGGGCGGCGGGCCCGTCGGCGATGCCCACGGCGGTGGCGAAGGCCAGGACGTCGGGATCCTCGCCGCCCCGGGCCCGGCGTCCCGTCGTGGGCGGCGGCACCACCATGCCGTGGTTGGTGAGGTCATGGTCCGGTGGCGGGGTCGCCGGCCGCGGCAGCACCACCCCGGCCCCTCCCGCCCCGGCCAGGCGGAGCTTCTCGGGAGCGGGCAGGTCCTCGGCCAGCTCCCGCAGCCGGGCCGCGAAGGCGGTGGCGTCGAGCCGGTCGGCGGCGTCGGGGGTGGCCGCCTCGGCCAGCACCTCGGCCAGGGGGCCCAGGCCATCGTGGCCGGGGAGCTCGGCACCGACGCGCGCCATGAGTGTCGAGATGGTGGTGTCGGCGGTGAAGGGAACCACGCCCGTGACGGCCTCGTAGAGCACGAGCGCGAGCGAGTAGACGTCGGCCCGACCGTCGACCTGGTTCCCCAGGGCCTGCTCGGGCGCGGCATACCGGGCCGTGCCCACCGTCGTGCCGGCCGGCTCGGTCAGCGAGGCCTCGGCCAGGGCGCGGGCCAGGCCGAAGTCGGCCACCCGCAGGCGGCCCTCTTCGTCGAAGAGCAGGTTGGCGGGCTTCACGTCACGATGCACGAAGCCGCGCGCATGGGCGTAGGCGAGGCCCTCGGCGGCCTGGGCCCCGACTGCGGCGGCCTGAGCCAGACTCAGCCGTGTCCCCTCGTCGAGCATGTCCCGCAACGACCCCCCGCCCAGGAACTCGAGCACCAGGAACGGGCCCTGGGCGTCCTCACCCCAGTCGTGGACGGCGAGCACGTGCGCGTTGGCCAGCGCCGCCGCGGCCTGTGCCTCGGCCCGGAATCGGCGCAGGAAGCCGCCGTCGGCGGCCAACGCGGGGTGCAGGACCTTGACCGCCACACGACGTTGCAATGTCGTGTCGAACGCCGCGAACACGTTCGCGGACGCCCCGCTCCCGAGCGCAGACTCAATCCGGTAGCGGCCAGCAAGGACCCGACCGATGGATTCGGTAATGGTCGACATGGTCCACGCCCAGGCTACCGACGGCCAGGGCCCGCCTGGTGGACGTCACCACCAGCCGTGACCGAGTGGCCGCGCCTTCAGCTTCCGAAAGGGCCCGCTCCCGACAACGACCGGGGTGGACGGGGCCACCGGGGCGGACGGGGGGACCGGCATCAACGGGGCTGTGGGGGTGACCGGGGATCAACGTGGTGACTGGGGCGCGAGGGGCTCAAGGGCCGCCGGGGATCTCCCCACGGTCGAGGAGCTCTCGGAACCGGGCCCCCTCCACGACGGGTATGCCCAGCTCCTCGGCCTTCTTCAGCTTGGCCGTCCCGGGATCGGCCCCCAGGACCACCGCCCAGGTGCGGGCGGAGACGCTCGCCGGTGACTTGCCGCCCCGGGCCAGGATGGCTTCCTCGGCCTCCTCCCGGGTGTAGCCCTCGACGGTGCCGGTGACCACCACCGAGCGGCCCTGGAGGGTCTGGCCGGGCTCCGCCTCCACGGCCGCGGTAGGGGCCCCGTCCCCGCCGGAGGCGGCGGCCGTGGGCGCCCGCCCACCGGGCTCCACCAGGGCCACGCCGGCCAGGCGGAGCTTGTCGACCACGCGGCGGTTGGCGGGCGAGGCCAGGAACTCGACCACGCTGTCGGCGATGACGGGCCCGATCCCCTCGACGGCGGCGAGCTCGGCCATCTCCACCCCCATGAGCGCGTCAAGCGACCCGTAGGCGCGGGCCAGAGCGCGGCTCCCGGTGGGCCCGAGATGCCGGATCCCCAGCCCCACCAACAGACGGCTCAAGGCCCGGCCTTTCGACGCCTCGATGGCGCCGAGGAGGTTGTCCACCGAAAGGTCGCCGAAGCGCTCGAGAGTGACAAGGGGGGCGGAGCTGAGCGCGTAGATGTCCCCGGGATCCGACAACAGGGCTGCCTCGACGAGTTGGACGACGCGCTTCTCGCCGAGGCCCTCGATGTCCAGCGCTCCACGAGAGGCGAAGTGCACGATGCGCTGGACGCGTTGGGCGGGGCAGTCGATGTTGGTGCAGAACGTGTCGCTCTCACCGGGCAGGCGGACGAGGGGGCCACCGCAACTGGGGCAGACCTTGGGGAAGTGCCAGGGGCGCGACCTTGTGGTGCGGGCCGACAGCACTGGACCGACCACCTCGGGAATGACGTCCCCGGCCTTGCGGACCACCACGGTGTCACCGGGGCGCACGTCTTTCAGACGCACCTGGTCCTGGTTGTGCAACGTGGCGAGCCCGACCGTGGATCCCCCCACGAACACGGGCTCGAGCACGGCGAACGGTGTGGCCCGACCGGTGCGCCCGATCGACACCATGATGCGCAGGAGCTTGGTGGTGCGCTCTTCGGGCGGGAACTTGAAGGCGATGGCCCAGCGCGGGGCGCGCGAGGTCGAACCGAGGCGGCGCTGGCTCTCCAGGTCGTCGAGCTTGATCACCGCACCGTCGATCTCGTAGTCCAGGTCATGGCGGTGCTCTTCCCACCGCCGGCAGAACGCCTCGGTGTCGGCCGTGCCCCGCACCACCTCCACGTGGGGGTCGACGGGCAGTCCACACTGGCGCAGCAGGTCGAGCCCCCCGCTGTGACTGGCGACAGTGGGCCCACCCTCCATGGCACCGAGCTGGTACGCCCAGAACGACAGCTCGCGCGAGGCGGTGATCTTCGAGTCCTTCTGGCGCAGCGACCCCGCCGCCGAGTTGCGGGGATTGGCGAAGGTCTTGAGCCCGGCATCGAGCTGGCGTTGATTGAGCGCCTCGAACGACGACACGGGCATGTACACCTCGCCGCGCACCTCGAGCACTGTCGGCCTCTTGCCGCGACCCTTCGGCCACGTGAGCCGGTCCGGCACCGCCGAGATGGTGGCCACGTTGGCGGTGACGTCGTCCCCCGTGACGCCGTCGCCGCGCGTGGCCGCCTGCACCAGCCGGCCGTCCTCGTACACGAGGGACATGGCCAACCCGTCGATCTTGAGCTCGCACACGAAGGCCGCGTCGGCGGTCTCGGGCACCAGGCGCGCCATGCGGTCGAACCAGGCATGGAGCTCGTCGATGCCGAAGGCGTCGTCGAGGCTCATCATGGGCGAGCGGTGCTGCACCGCCGAGAACAGCGGCGAGGGTGCGCCCGCCACGCGGCGAGTAGGAGAGTCGGCGCTCTCCAGCTCGGGGTGGGCCTCCTCCAACAGGCGCAGCTCGCCGATCAGGGCGTCGTAGTCGGCGTCGGTGATCTCGGGGGAGTCGAGCTGGTAGTAGCGCTCGTCGTGGTACGAGATCAGGGCGCGCAGCTCCGCGACCCGCCGCGCCGCACCGCCACTGTCACCCGGTGTCTTGGCACCCCGTGTCCTGGCACCCTTCGCCTCCGGCATGCGCGGGAGCGTACCGGGCGCTATTCGACAGGGTCCGCGTCCGGCGGGGGCGTGCTCGCCACGGCGGCACCCACCACGGCATCGGCGTCGGCGGCGTCGTAGAGGGCGACGGTCTGCCCCGGCGCCACCAGGGGCTGGGGCTCGTCGAACACGACCGCATCGCCTTTCCAGGTGCAGGCGGCCGCCGATCCGTGGGCGCTCGTCTGGGCCACGGCCCGGGCGCCCCGGGACAAGGCGGGGCCCACCCAGCTGGTCCTCTCGATCACGACGCGCGCTCCGAAGGCGTCGGCGGACGTTCCCACGGTGATGCGTCGCGCCCGGACGTCGACGGTGAGGGCATAGCGTCGGTGACCGTCGACCGCCACCCCGAGACCCCGGCGTTGCCCCACGGTGACGAGCTCGCCGGCGGGCACGGTGCCGACGACCGCACCGCTCGACGCGTCGACCAGCTCGGCGGGGTGCAGCGGCATGCGCTCGGCCAGGAACCCACTCCGGCCGCGCCCGGAATGGATGAAGCACACGTCCTGGCTGTCGGGCTTGGCCGCGGTGCGCAACCCGATGGCGGCGGCGCGGGCCCGGACCTCGGCCTTGGTCAACTCGCCCACGGGGAGCACGACCCTTGCCAGCTCGGAGGCGCTGAGCATCGACAACACATAGGACTGGTCCTTCCGTGCGTCGGCGCCGCGTCGTAGTCGCACACCGCCGAGGCCGTCGTCGACGACACGGGCGTGGTGCCCGGTGGCGAGCTTGTCGAAGCCGAGGCGCGCGGCGCGGGCCAGGAGCAGGCCGAACTTGATGGTCCGGTTGCACTCGATGCAGGGGTTGGGGGTGCGACCCGCGGCGTGGTCCGCCACGTAGGGGGCGATCACCGAGTCCTCGAAAGCCTCGGTGAAGTTGAACACGTGGTGGTCGATCCCGAGCTGCTGCGCCACGCGACGGGCGTCGTCGACGTCGGCCACCGAGCAGCACCCGCTGTCGGATGCACCGCCCCACAGCTTCAGGGTGGCACCGACCACGTCATGGCCGGACTCGGCCAAGATGGCGGCCGCCACCGAGGAGTCCACTCCGCCTGACATGGCCACGAGCACGCGCATCGTCAGGCCCGCAGCCGCTCGACGATCTTGGGCATGACGTCGAGGACGTGATCGACCTCGCCCACGGTGGTGGTGTACCCGAGTGAGAACCGGACCGCCGACGTGGCCTCGGCGGGGCTGAGCCCCAAGGCCAGCAGGACGTGGCTGGGCTCGACGGCGCCGCTGGCACAGGCGGCGCCCGCCGAGGCGCACACGCCCTCGTCGTCGAGCAGGACGAGGAGCTCCTCCCGGTCGACACCGCCGACGACGAGATGACAGCTCGAGGCGACCTTCCCCTCGTTCGCCGTGGTCTGGATCACGTCCTCGATGGTCGCCACCAGACCCACCGCCAGGCGGTCGCGCAACACGGCCACTCGCCCGGCGGTGTCGGTACGGGTGTCGGTGGCGACGCGCAGGGCCGCAGCCATGCCCACGATCCCGGCGACGTCGTGGGTGCCGGGACGCCGGCCCCGCTCCTGGGGCCCACCGAAAAGCACCGGGGCGAGGGGCGACCCGGCGCGGACCACGAGCGCGCCGACACCCTTCGGTCCTCCGAACTTGTGGGCGCTGATCGACACCAGGTCCGCCACCGACGTGAGACGGGCGACGTCGGTCCATCCCACCGCGGCGACGGCGTCGGTGTGCAGTCGGGCCCGGGGCGCGAGCTCGCGCACCAGCGCGGCGACTTCCGCCAGGGGCTGCACGGTGCCCACCTCGTTGTTGACGAGCATGACCGACACCAGCTCGACTTCGGGGCGCAGACGATGTGCCAGGGCGTCGAGGTCGAGCACCCCGGCTCGGTCCACCGGCACGGTGGCCCCGAGGCGCGCCTCGCAGGAGTTGAGCACGGCGTGATGCTCCACCGCCGAGCACACCACCGTGCCCGGCCCCGAGCCGGGCGCGCCGAGCACAGCCAGATTGTCGGACTCGGTGCCGCCCGAGGTGAACACGACCTCTCCGGGCTCGCACCCGAGGCACCGCGCCACCTCGTCGCGCGCCTCGTCGATGGCCACGAGGGCACGGCGGGCCACCGAGTGCGGTCCCGACGGGTTGCCGAAGTGCTCGGTCAGATACGGGACCATGGCCGCCAGCGACTCCGGGCGCATGGGCGTGGTCGCCGCGTGGTCGAGGTAGGCCTGCATCGTCCAAGGCTACGTCGGCGCCTATCCCCCCTTGGTACGGCGCGACGGCCTACCCGTCCTCGCGTTCACGGCTTGCCGATCATGAACACGGTGGCGACGACGAACAGCACCGCCAACACCGCCGCCGCCGCCGCGACCTGCCGACAGGCTCGATCGAGAGCGGGGGCGGTCCCGACCTCATCCCACGAGCCGGTGAGCACGACCTGGATCCGCCGTTCGCCCGGCCACACCACCACCTCGGCCAGCAGCGCCGCCACCAGCCACACCACCAGGCCCACCACGACGAACCCGTCGCCCGAGGAGAAGGCCCCGTGGCTCGCGGCGACGAGGGAGAACCCGAACACCGGCACCCCGTATAGGGCCCGGCCCGCCCAGTTGACCCCGGGACGGAAGTACCGGCGCACCCCGTCGGCGCCCGGCGCCGATGGCCCCCGACGGGCCCGGGCGGCCTGGACCCCGGTCACGACCACGGTCCCGAAGCCGACCAGGGCGCACAGGACATGGAGCATCAGCAGGATCGTGTAGACGGCGCCCGTGGGGACGCTGCGGACGGTCACCCCGGACATCACCAGCCCACCCGACATGGCCGGCCCACCCGACATCGCCAGCACCGTCACGGGCGCCATCGTCGTCGGCCGACCCCGCCCGGCGCCAGGAGGCCCGCACCACCGCGGTGCGCGATATCGACCCCACTCCCGCCACCGCCCGTGTTCGAGCAGCACAACTCCGGGCCAACACCCTGGTAGACGGTTCTCGGGGGCGCCCCGCCGGTCGAGAACACAACGAGTGGACATCAAACCGGTGCTGGTTGCATCCAGGTAGCGTGGAGGTGAGCACGTGCGTACGGATGGTGACCAAGCACGGGATCTCGGAGGACACGGTAACTTACTGATGGGTCATTAAGGGCAGAGGGCATGGGCCAGTGGACGGAAACGGTGAGCACAGCACACAGGGTGGGGGCCACAGCATGAACCAACTTCGCCTGGACCCGCTCACCGGCCGGTGGGTGGTCGTCAGCACCGACCGCTCGCACCGTCCCTTCCACTTCGCCACCCCCGTCCCGGTCCAGGAGGACACCTCCCGCCCCTGCCCGTTCTGCCCCGGCAACGAGGAATCCACTCCCCCCGCCCTCGAGACCTACGGCTCGAGCGGCCACTGGCTGGTCAGAGTGGTGCCGAACCTCTATCCCGCCTTCGAGGGCGATCACCCGTTCGTGGTGGAGAACCGCGGCCCGGTATTCACCCAGGCCACGGCGGGGGGGATCCACGAGGTGCTCGTGCTCTCACCCGAGCACGGCAACGGCTGGGAGCACATCTCCGACGAGCAGGCCGTCCTGGTGATGGCGGCCATCCGCGACCGGATCGAGGAGCATTCCTCGGTTCCGGGGCTTCGCTACAGCCAAGCCATCGTCAACGCCGGTCGTGAGGCGGGCGCGTCGATCGAGCACCCCCACGGCCAATTGCTCGGGATGTCGTTCGTGCCCCGCGAGCTCGCCGAGGAGCAGGCCGGGTTCGCCCGCTTCGCCGGTCGGTGCCTGCTGTGCACCACGGTGGACGCCGAGGAAGACGCCGGGCACCGCGTGGTCTACGCCAACGAACGCGTGCTCGTGGTGTGTCCGTTCTGGAGCGGGAACCCCTACGAGATGCTCATCATCCCCCGCACCCACGGCCCGCATCTCCACCGGGCCACCCCGGCGGACCTCTCGGCCGTGGGCCGGTCGTTGCGCACCGTCCTGGGCTCGCTCGTCGAGCGCCTGGGGGACGTGTCCTACAACATCGTGTTCCACTCGGCGCCCTACCGGGCTCCGGAGCCGTACCACTGGCACGTGCACGTGTGGCCCAAGCTGACCACGGCGGCGGGATTCGAGGCCGGCACCGGGGTCCTCATCAACATCGTGCCCCCCGAACAGGCCACCGAAGAGCTCCGGGTCTCCGTTCCCGCCTGACCGTTTCCGCCTGATCGTTCCGGGCACGCTCACACCCCGAGTGGCGCCGTGAATCCGGTCTAGCCGAGGAACACCCCGGCGACGTCGTGGTAGAGCCCGAGATCGACGGTCTTGGACCGGGCCACGGCGTCGGAAATCGGGACCCGCACGATCTGGCCGGACTGCAGGGCCACCATCATCCCGAAGGCCCCGTCGTGCACGGCGCTCACCGCGGCCACACCGAAGCGCGTGGCGAGGACACGGTCGAAGGCCGACGGCGTGCCGCCACGTTGGACGTGACCCAGGATCGTGGTGCGCGCCTCGAATCCCGTCCGGCGCTCGAGCTCCTGCGCCAGCCAGGCTCCGATCCCGCCCAGGCGGGCGTGGCCGAATTCATCGAGGGGAGCCCCCGAGGTGGCTCGGCGGGCCGAGTCGGCATCGGGGCCCTCGACCGGGACCGCACCCTCGGAGACGACCACGATCGAGGAGAACTGGCCGCCGCGGTGGCGCCGCTGCAGTCCTTCGCACACCGCCTGGACGTCGAAGGGGATCTCGGGGACAAGGATCTCGGCCGCACCCCCGGCGATCCCGGCGTGGGTGGCGATCCACCCCACGCTGCGACCCATGACCTCGCACACGATGACGCGGTGATGGGACTCGGCGGTGGTGCGCAGGCGGTCGATGGCATCGGTGGCGATCTGCACGGCGGTGTCGAACCCGAAGGTGACCTCGGTACCCGACAGGTCGTTGTCGATGGTCTTCGGCACACCGACGGCGCTGACGCCATGGTCCCCAAGGCGCTGGGCCACACCCAGGGTGTCCTCTCCCCCAATGGCCACCAGAGCGTCGACGCCATGGGCGACCAGCGTGGCGCGCACGCGCCCGGGCCCACCGTCGATCTTGAAGGGGTTGGTGCGCGACGTCCCCAGAATGGTGCCACCGAGGGCCAGGATGTCGCGGCAGCGGAGGACGTCGAGGGGAACGTGCTCGTCGTCGAGAACGCCCTTCCACCCGTCGAGAAACCCGATTACCTCGTCGCCGTGGCGGAGCTCGGCGCTGAGCACCACGGCCCGGATCACGGCGTTGAGCCCGGGGCAATCGCCTCCGCCGGTCAGGATCCCGATGCGCATCCGACGCCGGTGACTCAGTTCTCGCTCTGCCGGGCCTGGTGCACCGCGGCCCGCACGAGCTCGAACGACGCCGTCAGGATCCGCAGAGCCTCGCGCCCCGGCGGCACGAGACCGCTGATGCCCGGCACACCGAGATAGCCGGCCAGAAATGCCCGGCGGTTGCGAGCCACCCACGCGTGGGCGAGCTCGCTGAGCCCGTCGCGCCCCGACGGGTCGCGTTCATCCGCGGCGCTGGTGGCCACGTGCTCGAGAGACCACAGCATGTCGGCCACATCGGCCAGGGGGGACCGGTACACCGGCCCGTCGTCGTCGGGCCCGGTCACCGCGCCCGCCATCGACGGGGGATGCCCTCCGGTGGCGAAGTCGACGACGTACCAACCCTGCTCGGTCCGACATGTTCGGCCCAGATGGAAGTCCCCGTGGGTGCGGATGGCCTGGGACGGGACCTGCAGCGCGCGCAACGCACCGAGGAGGTCCTCGACGTCGGGGCGTTCGAGCAGGTGCGGGGACAACGGACGCAGCATCTCCTCGATCTCCTCCGCCCACCGGCCCACGTCCCCGGTGCGACGGCCGAAGGCCTTGTCGAGGCCGAGGTGCATGCGCGCCGTCATGGTGCCGAGCCGATGGGCCTCGGCACCGAAGTCTCCACCGGCGAGCTCGGGGGGACCTCCCGAGGCGTAGAGGTCGCGCACCGACGTGAGCGCCAGCGCGTATCCCGACGAGGCGCCGGCCAGGTACTCCTGAGCCACACCGAGATCACGCCCGGCCCGGCGCCACACGGCCACGGGTGCGGCCAGATGGTTGAAGCCGACTTCGTCGAGAGCGAGGAAAAGCTCGAGCTCGGGTCGAGGCCCGTCGACGACCTCGTTGTAGACGGTGAAGGCGATGCGGTCCTCCATGGCCAGGGTGACCGAGCCCCTGTCTTCGCGCAGGTGCCGGACCAGCGAGGGTTGGACCACCTCTCCCGCCACGCGCTCGAGGAGTAAGGCCGCCACCACGGCGTCGCGAGTGGCGTCGAACACCACCGCTGCCCCGTCGTCGTCGACGAGCGATCCCAGCACGGGATCTTCCCCGTCGGGGATGAACCGGGTGTCCTCACCCGGGGAGCGCAGCCCGAAGGGGACGTGCACCAACCGACCATCGAACTCCGCCACCACGTCCACGATGCCCGGTCGGCCCGGGCCCAGGACTTCGGCGTCGAGCACGCGCACCGCCGCGGCACCGTCGTCCCAATCGGGCCGACGCGCCGCGTAGGTCGACACGAGATCCGCCAGCGCGGCACGAACCGAGTCCGACACGTCGACGACCCCGGCGTCCGGGGCCGTCATGCGAGGTCCCCGTTCACCGGCGGGTCCGAGCTCGCCGATTGTTCCCCGGTGAGCTCGAACCAATAGAAGCCGTAGGGCCCGAGGGTCACGCTGTAGGTGCCACTCCCCACGGGCGGGAACGGTATCCGGCCCAGGAGCTCGACGGGGTTGCGGTTGGCCCAACGAGCGAGGTCGAGCTCCGCAGGCTGGGCGAACCTGCTCAGGTTGTGCACGCACAGCACCGGATTGTCGCTCCCGTCGTTGCCCCTCTGCCCGGCTCCGCGTCGGGAGCGGCTGGTGCGACGGGGGCGGGGGACGGGGTCGGTCTCGGGTTGCGGGCTCCGCACGTAGGCGAGGATCGAGGGGTTGGCGCACGGCACCAGGTCGAAGGTGCCGGTGCCGAACACGGGGAATTGCTTGCGGGTCTGCAAGATGTTGCGCAGCCAGTGCAGATGTGAGCTCGGGTTGCGTCGATGGGCCTCGACGTTGACGGCCTCGAACCCGTACACCGGGTCCATGAGCGGGGGGAGGTAGAGCTGGGCGAAGTCCGCACGGCTGAACCCGGCGTTTCTGTCGGGGCTCCACTGCATGGGCGTGCGCACCGAGTCGCGATCACCGAGATAGACGTTGTCACCCATGAGGATCTCGTCGCCGTAGTAGATGACGGGGCTGCCCGGCAACGAGAAGAGCACGGCGTGCAAGAGCTCGGCCAGACGCCGGTCCCCGTCGAGCAACGGGGCGAGGCGGCGTCCGATCCCCATGTGCCGGCGCATGCGGGGGTCCTTCACGTACTCCGCCACCATGTAGTCGCGCTCCTCCTCGGTCACCTTCTCGAGGGTGAGCTCGTCGTGGTTGCGGAGGAAGATGGCCCATTGGCAGTTGTCGGGGATCTCCGGTGTCTGGGCCAGGATCTCGGTGACGGGGAACCGCTGCTCACGCCGGACCGCCATGAAAAGGCGGGGCATCAGGGGGAAGTGGAAGCACATGTGGCACTCGTCGCCATTGCCGAAGTAGTCCACGAGATCCGCAGGCCATTGATTGGCTTCGGCCAGCAGCACCCGGTTGGGATGAGCGGCATCTACCTCCTTGCGGAGCTGACGGAGCAGGGCGTGGGTCTCGGGGAGGTTCTCCCCGGTGGTCCCGTCGCGCTGGAACAGATAGGGGACGGCGTCGAGTCGGAAGCCGTCGAGACCGAGGTCGAGCCAGAACCGGACCACGCCGAACATGGCCTCGACGACGGCGGGGTTCTCGTAGTTCAGATCGGGCTGGTGCGAGTAGAAGCGGTGCCAGTAGTACTGCTGACGGGTCTGGTCCCAGGTCCAGTTCGAGGTCTCCACGTCCACGAAGACGACGCGTGCCTCGGGCCAACGGTGGTCGTCGTCGTTCCAGACGTACCAGTCGGCCTTGGGATTGGTGCGCGACGACCGCGACTCGACGAACCACGGGTGTTGGTCGCTCGTGTGGTTCATCACCAGGTCGGCGATCACCCTGATCCCCCGTCGGTGGGCGTCGTCGAGGAATTCCACCAGATCGTCGAGAACTCCGAGGTCGGCGTGGACGGTGAAGAAGTCGCTGATGTCGTACCCGCCGTCGCGCATAGGCGAGGGGTAGAA